>DATAON010000001.1:0-8217 GCA_036265715.1 Solirubrobacterales bacterium
TTGACGATCGAGGCGTCGAGGACGACCATGAACTGCGCGACGCAGACCAGCGCAAGCGCCTGCCAGCGCTTGGCTTCGAATCCCCTCTCTGTGGGCATCGAGCGGACAATAGGGGTGACCCCCGGCGGAGCGCCGGTGCGGGCGCCCGGTCAGCCCCGAGGGGGCAGGCCCCCTACCATCCCGCGCCCCCATGAGCCCGACCCTCACATCACGCGACGATCTGCGCAACGTCGCGATCGTCGCCCACGTCGATCACGGCAAGACGACGCTGGTCGACGGCATGCTCTGGCAGTCGGGGGCTTTTCGCAGCGGCCAGGACGTGGCCGAGCGGGTCATGGACTCGATGGACCTCGAGCGGGAGAAGGGGATCACGATCCTCGCCAAGAACACGGCCGTCCGCTACGGCGAGGTCAAGCTCAACATCATCGACACGCCCGGGCACGCCGACTTCGGCGGCGAGGTCGAGCGCGGCCTGACGATGGTCGACGGAGTGCTGCTCCTGGTCGATGCCTCCGAGGGGCCCCTCCCCCAGACCCGCTTCGTGCTGCGCAAGGCGCTGGAGGCGAAGCTGCCGGTGATCCTCGTCGTCAACAAGGTCGACCGGCCCGACGCCCGCATCGCCGAGGTCGTCGACGAGGTCTACGAGCTCTTCCTCGACCTCGACGCCGACTCCGAGCAGATCGACTTCCCGATCGTCTACACCAACGCCAAAGCTGGCTGGGCCGCGCTCGAGGAGGGTGTCGAGGGCACCGACCTCGACCCGCTGATGGACCTGATGCTGAAACGGATCCCGGCCCCCGAGTACGACCCCGAGAAACCCCTGCAGGCGCACGTCACCAACCTCGACGCCTCCCCTTACGTGGGGCGCCTCGCCCTCTGCCGGGTCCACAACGGCACGATCCGCAACGGCCAGCAGCTCGCCTGGTGCCGGGCCAACGGCGAGATCACCCGCGCCACCGTCTCCGAGCTCTACATCACCGAGGGCCTGGAGCGGGTCAGCGCCCAGGAGGCCGGCCCCGGCGAAATCATCGCCGTCGCCGGGATCGAAGACGTGACGATCGGCGAGACCCTGGCCGATCCCGAGAACCCGGTGCCGCTGCCGGTGATCGAGGTCGACGAGCCCTCGCTCTCGGTCGTGGTCGGCATCAACACCTCCCCGCTGGCCGGCAAAGAGGGCAAAAAACTCACCGCGCGCCAGATCCGCGACCGGCTCGACGCCGAGCTGATCGGCAACGTCTCGATCCGGGTCAAGGACACCGAGCGCCCCGACGCCTGGGAGGTCCAGGGCCGCGGCGAGCTGCAGCTGGTCGTGCTGCTGGAGATCATGCGCCGCGAGGGCTTCGAGCTGACCGCGGGGCAGCCGCGCGTGGTCACGCGTGAGATCGAAGGCGAAATCCACGAGCCGGTAGAGCGCCTGGCGATCGACGTTCCCGAGGAGCACGTCGGCAGCGTCACCCAGATGCTGGCCGGCCGCAAAGGGCGGATGGAGCAGATGGTCAACCACTCGACGGGATGGGTGCGGATGGACTACCTGGTCCCGGCCCGCGGCCTGATCGGGTTCCGCACCGAATTCCTCACCGACACCCGTGGCACCGGCATCCTCCACCACGTCTTCGACCGCTGGGAGCCCTGGGCCGGCGAGCTGCGCACGCGTCAGACCGGCTCCCTGGTCGCCGACCGCCGCGGCAACACCGCCAGCTACTCGCTGATGAGCCTGCAGGACCGCGGCTCGCTCTTCGTCGGCTCCGGCGAGGAGGTCTACGAAGGGATGATCATCGGCGAGAACGCTCGCGCCGACGACCTCGACGTCAACCCGACCAAAGCCAAGCAGCAGACCAACGTGCGCGCCGCCAGCGCCGACATCCTGATCCGCCTGGCGCCTCCGACCCGGCTCACCCTGGAAGGCTCGCTGGAGTTCCTGCGCGACGACGAGTGCGTCGAAATCACCCCGGAGTCGGTGCGCCTGCGCAAGCTGGTCCTCGACAAAACGCAGCGCCTCAAGGCCGCCAAGCGCGGCGGCGCCGCCGCCCCGCGCTAGGCAGGCTTCGCGAAGCCCGCTTCGATCCCGTCGAGCAGGCGCTCGAGCCCGCGCTCGAAGCGGCCCTCCTCGCGGAAGACTTCGCGGACCACCGCCACCCCAGCGTCGAGGTCCTCGCCCAGCAGCTCACGGGCATGCGGGAACTGGCCGCTGTCGAGTTCGCGCTGGAAGAACTCCCGCACGCCGGGCGGCCAGACGGGCCCATGCGCGTCGGGCTCCTGGGCCTCGCGGATCGCGAAGCCGAACACGTACTCGTCGATCAGCACTATCGCTTCCAGGCGCGCCTTCGGGTCGGCGCCCGCCCCCGCGATCGCCTGCAGCGACTGCTCGAGGTGGCGGAGCTTGTTTGGGCTGGGCCGGGGCTCGTCGAGCAGGTCGAGGGTCCAGCGGTGCTTGCGCAGGGACGCGAGGGTCGAGAGCGCGATCCGCGCCATCGCCGGCCTCCACTCGCGCGGCAGTTGGTCGGCGGGCACCAGCACCTCCCCCATCACCGCGTCCATCATCAGCGTCAGCAGCTCGTCCTTGTTGGCGACATAGTGGTAGAGCGTCATCGTCCCGGCCCCGAGCTGCTGGGCAACGCGGCGCATCGAGACCGCCTCCAGGCCCTCGGTGTCGGCGATCTCGATCGCGGCGGCGGCGATTCCCGCCCGCGAGTTGCCGGGCTTGCGCGGGCAGGGCTCCTCGCGCAGCCAGATCAGGGTCGAGTCAAGCTCGGCAGTGGCGTCGGAATGCATCTCGTACAGCGTACTGCTAATCTCGGGCGTACGCCGTACTAATCGATTCGAGGTCCCCTCTTGAACTCTTTGCCCGCCGGCGCTTCCCCCAGCGCCGATCCCAACGCCCTTGACCGCGGGACGATGGTCGTCGCCGCCGTCGTCCTGCTCGGCGCGGTGATGTCGATCCTCGACACCACCGTGATCAACGTCGCGATCGACCGACTCGCAATCGACTTCAACGCTTCGCTGACGACGATCCAGTGGGTGGTCACCGGCTATACCCTGGCGCTGGTCGCGGTGATCCCGCTCAGCGGCTGGGCCGCCGACCGCTTCGGCACCAAGCGCATCTACATCTGGTCGCTGGTCCTCTTCGTCCTCGGCTCGATCCTCTGCGCCGCCGCCTGGAGCGCCGGCTCGCTGATCGCCTTCCGCGTTCTCCAGGGCATCGGCGGCGGCATGATCATGCCCGCCGTGATGACGATCATGACCCGCAAAGCGGGGCCGCACCGGATGGGCCGGGTGATGGGAATCCTCGGCGTGCCGATGCTGATCGCGCCGCTGGTCGGCCCGATCCTCGGCGGCTGGCTGGTCGACGACGTCTCCTGGCGCTGGATCTTCCTGATCAACGTGCCGATCGGGATCGTCGCGGTCACCCTGGCGGCGCTGGTGCTCGAGCGCGACGAGCCGCAGCCCGCCCACAAGCTCGACTGGCTTGGCATGGGCCTGCTCTCGCCCGGCCTGACGCTGCTGATCTTCGGCCTCGCCGAGTCCTCCGGCGATGGCTTCGGGGCGACCAAGTCGTGGCTGCCGATCCTTGCCGGGGTCAGCCTCATTGTCGGCTTCTTCTGGCACAGCTGGCGCACCGAGGCGCCGCTGATCGACATCAAAACCTTCACCCACACCCGCGCCGGCGCCTCGGCCGCGGTCTTCATGGCGTTCTCGATCGCCTTCTTCGGCGCTCTGCTGCTGATCCCGCTCTACTACCAGACGGTGCGCGGCGCCTCGGCGCTGGAAGCGGGCCTGTTGCTGGCCCCGCAGGGTCTCGGGGCGATGATCACGATGCCGCTCGCCGGCAGGCTGACTGACCGCTACGGGCCGAGCAAGCTGCCAGCCTGCGGGATCCCGCTGCTGGTGATCGGCATGGCGCCCTTCGCCTTCGTCACCGGCACCACCTCCTACGTCCTGCTCTGCGGCTTCGGCTTCGTGCTCGGCCTCGGCATGGGGCTCTCGATGATGCCGACGATGACCGCGGCGATGCAGGCGGTGCCGCGGGCGGCGATCGCCCGCACCAGCACGGCGATGAACATCATTCGCCAGTCCGGCGCCTCGATCGGCACCGCGATCATCTCGGTCCTGCTCTCCTCAGCGATTGTCAGCAAGCTCCCGAGCGGCGCCAGCCCCGAGGGCGGCAGTGGCTTCGAGGCGCTGCATGGCATCTCCGCCGCGCAGCGGGAAGTGGTCGCGAATCCGCTCGCCGAAGCCTTCGCCTCGACCTTCGTCTACGCGATCGCGCTGCTGGCACTGGCCTTCATCCCGGCGCTGTGGATGGCGCTGGCAAGCCGCAAAAAGCCCGAGTCAGGCGCGGCTCCCTCCCCCCAGGACCCGATTCCGGTCCTCGAGTAAGCGAGTCCCTGCCCGCCGGTGATCGCCATTTCCCACCCATAGGGGGTGAAATGGCGATCACCCAGGCTGGCTCTCGCCACCCAGGCTGGCTCTCGTCCCTGCGAATCGGCGGGCTAGGTCGCGGCGGAAGTGGCCGGGTCGGCTGGGGGTGCGGTGCTGGCGGCCGCGGCGGGTTGGCGGGTCGGTATTCGACCCGTGAAGAAGAGTCCGACCAGGGCGAGGATCGCGAGCACCGCGAGGGCGGTGCGGAGGCCGACGATGCGGGCGCCTTCGTTTTCCTCGAGGATCGCCTTGGTCGCCCGCGGCGGCACCCGCGCCTCGTCGAGGGCGGTTTCGAGTTCCTCGTCGGAGAGGAAGGGGACGCCGCCGGCGAGCTCGGTCGAGGCCTGCGACTTGACCGGTGCCGGGACCGCCGGGTTCTCCTCGACCCCGCTGAGAAAGGAGCTGCTGAGGGCGGCGATCACGATCGCTCCGGTTAGCGCCGTGCCGACCGAGATGCCGAGGTTGGTGATCGTGTTCTGCAGGCCGCCGACCTCGCCGCTCTGCTCGTCGGGGACCGAGGAGACGGTGACGCTGCCGAGCTGGGAGGCGAGGGCGCCGATCCCGAGGCCGGCCAGCAGCATCGGCCAGGTGGTGATCTCGGCCCCCGCCCCGGCCTCGAGCGCGGCCACCATTACCGCCAGGCCAGCGAACATCAGCAGGAAGCCGACCCGCACGATCCGCCGCGGCGATGCTTCCGGGAACAGCTTCGGGATCCCGGCCGCGGCGAGGATCAGCGTGAACGAGAGCGGCAGCAGCCGCACCCCCGTGTCGATCGCCGAGAGCCCGAGGGCGATCGAGAGAAACAGCGGCACCGCGAAGAAGAGCCCGCCCTGGAGGAAGTACTGGAAGAAGAACGAGGTGAGGCCGCCGCGCAGGACCGAGATGCGCAGGATCGCGGGGTCCACCAGCGGGTCCTTGCCGCGCTCGACCAGCCGTCCCTCCCAGAGGAGGAAGCCCCACATCACCGCGCCGCCGCCGAGGATCAGCCAGACCACCGGCGAGAGGCCGATCCACTCGGGCGCACCCGGCTTGGGGGCGACGAAGCCCCAGGTCCCGGAGCGGAGGATGCCGAGGACGATCATCCCCAGCCCCAGCGCCGAGAGGCCGGTGCCGACCAGGTCCAGCCGCACCTTGCGCTCCGGCTCCCCCGCCTCGATCCGTTTGGCGAGGAAGAGGATCGCGATCACGATCAAGACCTCGCCGGCGAACACGTAGCGCCAGGAGAGGTAGGTGGTGAAGAGGCCGCCGACGATCGGGCCAACCGCCACCGCGATCGCCGCCGCGGCGGCGACCAGGCCGTAGGCGCGGGGCCGTTCCTCGCGGCCGAAGTTGGAAGCGACGAGGGCGACGATCGCCGGCAGGATCAGCGCCGCCCCGAGCCCCTCCAGGCCCGACCACCCGATCAGCAGCACGGTCAGGTTCGGCGAGAGCGCGGTGACGAAGGAGCCGCAGCCGTAGATCACACAGCCGATCGCGAAGGCGCGTTTGCGGCCGATGATCTGGCCGATCTTGCCGCCGGTGATCATGAACGCGGCCATCACCAGGGTGTAGAGCGTGATCGCGGTCTGGATCCCGGTCACGGTGGTGTCGATGTCCTGGGCGACGGTGGCGATCGAGACGTTCATCACCGAGCTGTCGAGCATCATCAGGAACTGCCCCGCGCACAGCGTCATCAGGATCAGGCCGGCGGCGCCGGCGCTCGCTTTACGGGCCATCCTCAGAGTTTCTCGGCCGCGACCTGATCGGCGTCGATCGCCGCCAGCAGCGCCTCGTGGTCACGCAGGTTGCACTCGGCGTAGGCCTCCGAGAAGGCGGCGATCGCGCGGTCGAAGGAGTCGCCGCCGCCGAGGTAGGAGCCGATCGCGACGCGGTCGCCGGAGCGGGCGTGGGCGCGGGCCAGGGTCCAGCCGCAGATCCGCGCGTAGACGTCGAACCCGGACGGGCTCAGGCTCTCGACCTCGGCCGAGCGCTTCCAGTCCCAGAGCTGGCGCACGTAGAAGTCGCGCTCGCGGCCGTCGATCCCGGTCGCCCGGCACCAGCCGAGGAAGATGTCGCTGGCCGCCTGCATCAGCCGCTGCCCCTCGACCACGCGGCGGCCGTGGTTGCGGTAGCGGCTGGCGCCGGCGTAGGGCTCCAGCACCGAGGCCTCGGCCTCCTTCGCCTGCAGGAACAGCGGATCGGACTCGTCGGCGCCGATCAGCATCACCACCCAGGCGCGGGTGCCGACGCTGCCGACCCCGACCACCTTGCGGGCGATGTGGCGAAACTCGTAGCCGTCGAGCAGGTGCTGGCGGTCGGCGGGCAGCGTCTCGCGGTAGGCGCGAAGGACGTCGAGGAGGAGGGCGGTGATCTCGCTGCCGTCGCTGCCCGGCACCAGCTCGCGCCCGGGAACCAGCAACGGCGGTTCGCTGCGGAAGCGCAGTTCGCCGTCGACGGTTTCGGTCAGCCGCTCCAGAGCCCGCAGGCTGTCCTTGTTGCGGGCCTTGGCGGCTCCCTTGCGGACCCGCTCGATCTCGGCCGGGTCGTCGTGCTCGACCTCGTCCAGGGCGTCGTCGACGTCGAAGCGCGAGTACCAGACCTCGAGGTTGCCCATCGCCGCGAACGAGCGCATCGCCTCGCGGTAGCTCGACACCGCCCGCAGCAGGATCGCCTCGCGCTGCTTGCGCTTGAGCCCGCTTTCGCGGGTGGCGACGGCGAAGCTGGCGGCGAGCCGCTTGACGTCCCACTCCCACGGCCCCGGCAGCGACTCGTCGAAGTCGTTGAGGTCGAAGACGAGGCGGCGGTCGGGGGCGGCGAAGGCGCCGAAGTTGGAGAGGTGGGCGTCGCCGCAGGCCTGCACCCGCAGCCCCGAGTCCGGCGTGCTCTCCAGGTCGGCCGACATCACCGCGGCGGCGCCACGGTAGAAGGCGAACGGCGAGGCCGCCATCCGCCCGTAGCGGATCGGGACCAGCTCGGGAACGCGTGAGGCGGCCTGCGCCTCGAGGATCTCGATCGGGTCGCGCCGGTCGGCCGCCGGCTGCCACTCGCCGTGGGCGGCGCGGCGAGCATTGGACCGCGCCGCCTTGCCCTGCGCTTCGCGGTCGCGGACGTCCATGCGACCACCGTACATCTCCGGCGGGCCGATCACCTCACCCGGATGGGAGGAAATCGGCCCGCCGGTGCCGGGTTAAACCGTGGCGCCAGCCTGCTCGGTCTGGCTGTCGCGGGCGGCGTCGGCGGCCTTCGCCTCCGCCTCCGGGGTGCGCTCGCCGGCCGGGCGCGGGATCAGGACTTCTTTGGCAATGACCAGGCGCTGGATCTGGCTGGTCCCCTCGTAGAGCTGCATGATCTTCGCGTCACGCATCAGTTTCTCGACCGGGTACTCCTTGATGAAGCCGTAGCCGCCGTAGACCTGCACCGCGTCGACGCAGATCTCCATCGCCGAGTCGGCGGCGAAGCGCTTCGCCATCGAGGAGACCTTGCTGTTGCGCAGGCCCTGGTCGAGCAGCACCGCCGAGTTCCAGACCAGCAGGCGCGAGGCCTCGACCTTGGTCGCCATGTCGGCGATCATGAACTGGATCGCCTGGTGCATCGCGATCGGGACGCCGAACTGGACCCTTTCCTTCGAGTACTCGGCGGCGAACTCGGTGGCGGCGCGGCCGATGCCGACGGCCATCGCCGAGACCCCGGGCCGGGTGCGGTCGAGGGTCATCATCGCCAGCTTGAAGCCCTTGTTTTCCTCACCGAGCATGTTCTCGGCCGGCACCTCGACTTCGTCGAAGCCGATCGTCGCCGTGTTGGAGGCGCGCTGGCCCATCT
>DATAON010000002.1:0-35596 GCA_036265715.1 Solirubrobacterales bacterium
CATGTCGGCGATCGCGAGGAGCACGGTGTCGACCGTGCCGTCCGCGACCGCCTTCTTCAGTTCCTCGACGGTCACCCGCGGAACGTTACGCCGCCGCGCTCACGGCCGGGCCGGGCCGACTTCCGGCTCGGGGCCGATCGCTTCCTCGATCTCGATCTCCCGCACCTGCCCAGTGAAGTGCTTGCGGGCGCTGGCGAACCAGGTGACCGCGGCGAAGAGGATCACCACGCCCACCATCAGCGGCGCGTAGTTGAACGACTCCCAGGTGAATTCGTCGTTCCACGGCACCGCCAGCGGCGTGAACGGGAGGCAGAAGATGATCGTGATCAGCCCGACCCAGATCGTCGCGAACATGTTCATCCACTTGTACTTGCGCCCGTTGTTCCAGGGGCCGGGCTCGAAGTCGTCTCCCTTGCGCCAGCGCAGGAAGATCGGGATCACGTAGGCGATGTAGAGGCCGATCACGGCGATCGAGACGACCGCGAAGAAGGCGAACGGAACCGCTTCGCCGTTCGACTTTTCCTTCAGCGCGGGGAGGGTGATCAGCAGAGCGAAGAAGGCCATCACCATCACCGCGTAGACCGGGACCCGCTCCGCATTGACCCGCGAGATCCGGCTGGAGACGCGGTGGCCGAACCCTTTGTCGCGGGAGAAGGCGTAACACATGCGCGAGGCGCTGGTCAGGCAGGCGGCGCCGCAAAAGAGCTGGCCGACGACGGAGATGATCAGGACGAACTTGCCCCAGCCGGTGCCCAGCGCTTCGACCAACAGCGAGGGCGCGAAGCCTTCCGCTTCGTTGGCCGAATCGACGTTGGTCACCGCGAAGGTGATCGCCAGCAGCACGACCCAGCCGATCAGCGCCGAGTAGAAGATCGATCTCCAGACTCCCTTCGCCGCCGCGGTCGAGGCCCCGTGCGTCTCCTCGGAGATGTGGGCCGAGGCGTCGAAGCCGGTGATCGTGTACTGGGTCAGCAGGAATCCCAGCGGCAGCACGTAGAACCAGTACATCCCGTCGCTGAAGCCGCTGTTGTTGATCCGCTCGCTGAAGACGAAGCTGAGGCTCTGGTGGGTGTCGGGGACGATGACCAGGACGAGGACGATCGCGGCGACGCCGATCACATGCCACCACACCGAGACGCTGTTGACCAGCGAGAGCATGTGCGTTCGTCGCACGTTGACGATCGTGTGGACGATCAGGATCAGCGCGAAGAGGACGAAGACCTCGGTGAGGATGTGCAGTTCGTCACCGAAGTTGATCCCGAAGATGCTGACTTCGTAGAGCCCGAGGACGACGTTGAGGAAGGTCGCGCAGGCGTAGTCGACGGAGGCGAGAACGGCGACCAGGCCGATCAGGTTGAACCAGCCGGTGAACCAGGCCCAGACCGGGCCGCCGAGGCGTCCCGACCACCAGTAGATGCCACCGGCGGTCGGATAGGCGGAGACCAGCTCCGCCATGCAGAAGCCGATGATCAGGATCGGGATCGAGATCAGCGGCCAGCCGATCGAGATCGCGATCGGGCCGCCGTTGTTCCAGGCCTGCCCGTAGGTCGTGAAGCAGCCGGCGAGGATCGAGATGATCGTGAACGAGATCGCGAAGTTGGAGAAGCCGCTCCACGCTCGGTTCAGGGACTGCTTGTAGCCGAGTTCCGCTAGGCGTTTCTCGTCACTCCCCGGGGACGAAACACTGCTCTCCATCTGCGCCTCTCTTCCTACGCGTCGAACCTTTGCGATAAAAGGTGTGCTGAACCGACCTAAGCGGGTTCGGCGCGAGCCTAGTCCGGCTGCCTGACCCCGTCAATGCCGAACTGGAGAAAGTTCTCCGCAAACAGTTGGCCCTGCTGTCGGAAACCACCGATCGCCTCACCTCTCTGCTGGGGAGACTGGAGGGCGAGCCCACCCCGCTCGACGGCGGCATCACCAACCGCAACTACCGCGCTCGCTTCGGCGGCACCGACGTCGTCCTGCGGCTGCCCGGCAAGGACACCTCGATGCTTGGGATCGATCGCCACGCGGAGGCAGAGGCCAACCGCTGCGCGGCGGCGGCCGGGGTGGCGCCGGCGGTGGAGGCGCTGCTCGACGACCCGCCCTGCCTGGTCACCCGCTTCGTCGAGGGACAGCCGCTGGACCCGCCGGGGCTGCGCGAGCCGGCGGTCCTCGCCGACGTCGCTACGGCGCTGCGCGCAGTCCACGGCTGCCCGCCGATCGGCGCCAGCTTCTCGGCCTTCCGGATCGTCGACGACTACGCCGCCAGGGCGGAGGCGCGGGGCGCCACCGTCCCGGCCGCCTACGAGCGCTCGCGCCCGAGCGCGGCGCGGATCGAAGTGGCGCTGCGCCACCGCCCGCACGAACCGGTGCTTTGCCACAACGACCTGCTCGCCGCCAACTTCCTGCGCTCGCCGGACGGCCTGCGGATCGTCGACTGGGAGTACGCGGGCATGGGCGATCGCTACTTCGACCTCGGCAACTTCGCAGTCAACAACGAGCTCGAGCCAGACCAGGAGGAGGCGTTCCTGGGTGCCTACTTCGACGCCCCGCCGACCGCCGGCCAGCTCGCCGCGCTGCGGCTGATGCGCTTCATGTCCGACTTCCGCGAGGCGATGTGGGCGATCCTGCAGGGCACCATCTCCGACCTCGACGTCGACTTCGCCGCCTACGGCGAGAAGCACTTCGAACGGCTCCACGCGGCCGAATCCGACCCCCACTTCGCGGTGCTGCTGGAGGAGGCCGGCGGTGGCGCGGGCTGAGCTCCCCACTTCGGCCCGCTGCGTGATCGTCGGCGGTGGCGTCGGCGGCACCTCGCTCGCCTACCACCTGGCCAAGCTTGGCTGGGAGGACGTGGTCCTGCTCGACCGCAACCAGCTCACCTCCGGCTCGACCTTCCACTCGGCCGGCCTGGTCGGGCAGCTGCGCGGCAGCGTCTCGCTGACGAAGATGATGATGCACTCGGTCGAGCTCTACCGGCGCCTCAAGGACGAGTCCGAGTTCGACCCCGGCTGGGTCGAGTGCGGCGGCATCCGCCTCGCCTCCACCCCGGAGCGGATGGAGGAGCTGCGCCGCCAGGCCGGCTGGGCGAAGACCTTCGGGCTGCCGCTGGAGCTGATCTCGGCCGAGCAGGCGCAGGAGCTGTTCCCGCTGATGTCGACCGACGGCGTGCTCGGGGCGGCGCTGCTGCCGACCGACGGCTACATCGACCCCTCGCAGCTGACCTACGCCCTCGCCGACGGCGCCCGCCAGGGCGGCTGCCGGATCCACACCAACACCCGCGTGACCGCGATCGAGGTCCGCGACGGCCGCGTCCGCGGCGTCGAGGTCGAGCGCGGGGACGGTGCCGATACCGAGCGCAGCCGGATCGCCGCCGAGGTCGTGGTCGACGCCGGCGGCATGTTCGCGGCCGAGATCGCCCGCATGGCCGGCGTCCGCGTCCCCCTCGTCCCGATGTCCCACCAGTACCTCGTCACCCAGCCCCTCGACGCCGTCCGCGAAGCGCGCGCCGCCGGGCGATCGCCATTTCCCACCCATAGGGGGGGAAATGGCGATCACACCGAGGGGCGGGGGCACCTGCCGACCCTGCGCGATCCGGACCTGCTCATCTACTACCGCGAGGACGGGGACGGGCTGGTGATGGGTGGATACGAGCGCCGCAGCGAACCCGCCTTCCTCGCCGACGGGCCCGGCAACGTCGAGCGGATCCCGGCCGACTTCAACGGGCGCCTGCTGGAAGAGGACTGGGACCGCTTCGAGGAGATCACCGAGAACTCCAAGCGGCGGCTGCCGGCTATGAATGAGATCACCGTCACCAAACTGATCAACGGGCCGGAGGCGTTCACCCCCGACAACGAGTTCTGCCTCGGCGAGAGCGAGGTCGGCGGCTTCTTCGTCTGCGCCGGCTTCTGCGCCCACGGCCTCGCCGGCGCAGGCGGGATCGGCAAAGTGATGGCGGAGTGGATCGTCGACGGCGAGCCCAGCCTCGACCTCTGGCACATGGACATCCGCCGCTTCGGCGCCCAGTACCGCTCGCCCGCCTACACGCTGGCGCGCACGGTCGAGAACTACGAGACCTACTACGACATCCACTACCCCGGCGAGGAGCGCCAGGCGGGGCGGCCGTTGCGGGTCACCCCGGTCAATGCCTGGCACCGCGAACACGACGCCGCCTTCGGCGAGAAGTCGGGCTGGGAGCGGGTCAACTGGTACGAGCGCAACGCCGCCGACGGCGACGAGTCGTTGCGCCCGCACGGCTGGGCCGGCGAGAACTGGTCGCCGGCGATCGGCGCCGAGCACCGCGCCACCCGCGAGGCGGTGGCGATCTTCGACGAGTCCTCGTTCGCGAAGCTGGAGATCACCGGCCCCCGCGCGGCCTCCTACCTGGAAGGGCTCTGCGACAACCGCGTCGCCCGCGGGGTCGGTGAGATCACCTACACGCAGATGCTGAACCGCCGCGGCGGCATCGAGTGCGACTTCACGGTGGCCCGGCTCGGCGAGCATCGCTTCTCCATAGTCACCGGCACCGCCTTCGGCAACCACGACCGCGAGTGGATGCGCCGCCACCTGCCGGCCGAGGGCGGCATCCACCTCGCCGACGTCACCTCGCAGTGGGCCTGCTTCGGGATCTGGGGCCCACGCGCCCGCGACGTCCTCCAGCCCCTCACCCCCCAGGACCTCGGCAACGACGCCTTCCCCTACATGACGCTGCGCGAGATCACGGTCGGCAACGTGCCGGTGCGGGCGCTGCGGGTGACCTACGTCGGTGAGCTCGGCTGGGAGCTCTACTGCCCGACCGAGTACGGGCTGGGGCTGTGGCGGGCGCTCTGGGAGGCGGGCCAGCCGCACGGCATCGTCGCCGCCGGCTACCGGGCGATCGACAGCCTGCGACTGGAGAAGGGCTACCGCGTCTGGGGGGCGGACATCACCCCGGACGAGACCCCCTACGAGGGCGGCGTCGGCTTCTGCGTCAAGCTCGAGAAGGAGGGCGGCTTCGTCGGCCGCGACGCCCTCGCCACCGCAAAGGAGGCCGGGCCGCGGACGCGCCTGTGCTGCATCGCCCTGGAGGAGCCTCGGCGAGTCGCGCTCGGCAACGAGCCGGTGCGGGTCGGCGGCGAGATCCGCGGCCGCGTCACCACCGGCGGCTACGGCTACACCGTCGAGCGCTCGATCGCCTACGCCTACCTGCCGCCGGACTTGGCGCTGGCGGGGACCGCGGTCGAGGTCGAGATCTTCGGCCGCTGGGTCGGCGGCGAGGTCAGCGCCGAGCCCCTATTCGACTCCAAGGGCAGCCGCATCCGCGCCTGAGGCGGCAGCAACCCGCTCCGGCGCAAAGCACTAGATCGGCACCCACTCCCGAAGCTGCTCGGCGAAGTCGTCGAGGTAGGTCGGCCCTCCCGCCCCACGACCGGCGTTGATTGGGACCCCGGCGAACCGTAGGTCGGGCTCCACTTCTTCGACCAGGGTTCGCGCCTCACTGGCGAGCATGTACTCGGAGAGCTGCTCGTGCCGCGGATCCCAGAGCCAGCGCAAGAACAATCGGTAGGCGGCGAAGAGCTGTGGCCAATCCACGTGGCGTGGAATCTCGTCGAGGTCGAGGAGCTGCATCCAGCGCTGCCGCGGGATGTCGAAGCGCAGATCGTTTCTGAGCTCAGAGGCGCTGAGGACTCCGGCGGCCTGAAGGGAGTTCAGCGCTTCCTGCGCGTTGCGCTTGGCATAGGCGGTCGAGGCGGCGATCGCTTGCACGTTGATCCACGGCCGTTCGCTGGTCAGCAAGGCTCTGACGACCTCGGCTCGGGCCCCGATCCCGAGCAGCGCCCGCAGGCGAAAGGCGAAATTGATCGGCAGTTCGAGGTCAGGAGCTTCTGAGTTTCCGGACGACTCAATCGGGGACTTGAGAAAGCCTTGGGCGAGAAACGCTTCGTCGAGCTCTCCGAACGGAGAAGGGGAGTCTCGGAAGAACGGCTCGGGCTGATCGATGTCCTCGGGCAAGCCAGGCTTCGCACCTAGGCGCGGACGTCGCCGTCGTTGCCCTAACCACCCGAGCGCCGCCTCGACCAGGGCGCGGTCGGCATCGTCGCGGACCAGGTTCCGCAAACGCTGGACACTGATCAGCCGCTCGTTGACGACCAGCCAGTCGAGCACCTCCTCGAACAGCCGCGGCTCCCCCCGGCCGACCTCGAAGCTGAGCAGGAGCAGCGCCTCCGGGTCGGCCGCGAAGCGGTCGGTCCGCCGCGGAGAAGTGAAGACCCCCAGCTGCCCCCACTGATCCCAGAGGAAGCTCTCGAGCCGTGACTGCAGGTCGTCTCTAAGCTCGGAGATCGGCATTCTCGACTCCCAGATAGGCGAGGGCCTCGGCCAGCATTTCCTCATAACCCTCGGAGGGATCGTGGGTACGACTCCAGCGCGCCGCCTCCAGCAGCTCCCGCTCGGTGGGAGCAAGCGCCCGCAGGTCCCGCTCGTGCTTGCCGGGCCCGCCGGCGTCGACCATGGCGTAGAGCTTGAAGTAGATCTGGTCGAGGCGGGAAGCGAAGTAGACGATGAGGCCCTCCCCGAAGTCACGGCGGTCGAGGCGGTCGATGAACCCTTCGGGCAGGCCGAGATCCAGCAGGTCGGTAGGGCCGGCGTTCAGCCATCCCGCGGACAGCGCGAAGTCACGGGCAACCCGATCACGAGCAGCCTCCAGGGCCGGCGGCAGCGGTTTGGGGCTTTCGAGCTCATCGCCGGAGCGCAGCGCCACCAAGTCGACGTCACGGGTGGATCGCTCGATCATGCCCAGGGCCAAAAGACCGGAGCCGCCGATAACGACAAGCTCGAATCGCGCGTCCGTAGCCGCCAGCTGCTCGCCTAGCGCACTCAGAAGTCGATCTACTGCATCCCAGTTCTCGATGTCAGACATCTCACATCGAGACGATACACATCTCGATCGCGCCTACTGCAAGACCGCCTGCATCTGCGGAAGCCGCATCCGCGCCTGAGGGGGGAGTAGCCCCGCGAGGATATGCTCGGTGCCCTCGATGTGCTCGCGCATCACCTTCACGGCGCGGGTCGAATCGCCCTTGCGCAGCGCCTTGACGAGGCGGCCGTGCTGCTCGTTGGAGCGGGCCAGGACCTCGGGTGGGTGGGCGATCAGCGCGATCAGGTCGGTCATCTGCCCCTGCACCTCGGTCATCGCCCCGACCAGCCGCGGTGAGTGCGCCGCCTCGGCGATCGCGATGTGGAAGCGGATGTCGGTGCGCCGGTACTCCTCGAAGTCCTCGCCTTCGGCGGCCATCTTCTCGACCAGCTCTTCCAGCCGCGGCAGCTGCTCCTTGTCGATCCGCTCGGCGGCGAGCAGAGCCGCCCCGCACTCGACCGCGACCCGGTAGTCGAGCACTGCCCAGGCGCCCTGGTCGAGCGGCTCGTCGCTCGCCAGCTCCGCCAGCGGCGGCTGCTCGGCGACGAAGGTGCCGCCCTTGCGCCCGCGCAGGGAGACCAGGTGCCCGCTCTGGACCAGCGCCGTCAACGCCTGGCGCAGGGTCGAGCGGGAGATCCGCAGCTCCCGCGCCAGCTCGCGCTCGGGCGGCAGCTGGCTGCCCGGCGCCAGCAGCCCGAGCCGGATCGCCGTCCCCAGCCGCTCAACCGTCTCCTCGAAGGTGCTGGGCGGGCGGACCGGCAAGAAGACGGCCTCGAGGGCTGGATCGCGCTGCATGCGAACACGGTAGCGCCGCGACCATGCGTAGGTTCGCCCCATGCCTCGGCGGCGGCCCGGGCGGAGATCTCTAGGATGCCGGCGTGCCCGTTCGCGTCCCAGCCCTCGCCGTTGCCGTCGGCCTAATCCTCACGCTGGCGATCGCCGGGCCGGCCTCGGCGCGCTGGTACGGGAGCACGATGCAGGGCACGCCGAACGCCAACTACGGCTGTGAGTCGGCGCTGGTCCTGGGCGCGCTCGGGGGCGTCGAACTGGCGCCGACCAACCAGCGCTCCTGCACCTACCGCCACACTGGCTACGTCAACTCGCTGCGGCCGACCGCGATCGTCCCCGGCAACGGCACGATCAGGCGAATCCAGGTCAAGTCGGGCCCGAACCCGGCACGGCTGCGGCTCACCGTGTTGACCGGCTCCAGCCGCGTCGACACCATCACCGGCGCCGACGTCCCCGGCACCTACACCTGCTGCACCGCCCGCTTCGTCGGCCCCGCCTTCCGCCCGAAGCCGAACGCGACCACGACCCGCCGCGTCAACGTCCGGGTCGGCGGCACCTACAGCAGGGAAATCCAGATCCGCACCCACACCAGCGACAGCCTCGCGCTCAGCGCCGTCGGCCCCGGCACCCTGCCGCTGCGGATCGACGAATCGGTCGGCAACTTCGTCGCCGGCACCCCGCTGGCGACCGGCTTCTTCCCGCTGACCAAGCTCGGCGAACCGCGCCTCGACGGCTACACGATGCCCGGCATCGACCTGCTGTTCCGCTGGGACTTCCGGCCCTAGCCGGGCACCAGCCGCGCAGTAGGGTCGGGTAATGGCGGCGGCGGCCCAGCCCGACAGCCCGGAGGAAGCGCCGCGCCGCCGCGTCCTCATCGTCATCTCGGCACTGATGCTGACGATGCTGCTGGCGGCGCTGGACCAGACGATCGTCTCGACGGCGCTGCCGACGATCGTCGGCGAGCTCGGCGGCGTCAACCACCTCTCCTGGGTGGTGACGTCCTACCTGCTGGCGATCACGATCGTCACCCCGCTCTACGGGAAGCTCGGCGACCTCTACGGCCGCAAGGTGGTCCTGCAGGGGGCGCTGGTGCTGTTCCTGATCGGCTCGGCGCTCTGCGGCCTGGCCCAGGGGATGACCGAGCTGATCGCCTTCCGCGCGATCCAGGGCCTCGGCGGCGGCGGGCTCATGGTCAGCGCCCAGGCAGCCGTCGGCGACGTCGTCTCCCCGCGCGAGCGCGGCCGCTACATGGGCCTGTTCGGCGCCGTCTTCGGTGTCGCCAGCGTCGCCGGCCCGCTGATCGGCGGCTTCTTCACCACCCACGCCAGCTGGCGCTGGATCTTCTACATCAACATCCCGCTCGGCTTGGCGGCGCTGGCCGTGCTGGCCGTGGCGCTGCCGGGCGCGAGCGAGCGCAAGCCGCACAAGGTCGACTACCTGGGAACGGCGCTGCTCGGGACCTCGCTGGCGTCGTTGGTCCTGCTGACCACGCTCGGCGGCACCACCTACGACTGGGCCTCGGGCGAGATCGTCGGCCTCGGCCTGCTCTCCATCGTCGCCCTCGCCCTCTTCGTCCGCGTCGAGCATCGGGCCGCCGAGCCGATCCTGCCGCCAGCGCTCTTCCGCAACCCGGTCTTCCGCGTCACCGGCGCGATCGGGTTCGTGGTCGGCTTCGCGCTGTTCGGCTCACTCACCTACCTGCCGCTCTTCCAGCAGGTGGTGCGCGGCCTCAGCCCAACCGAGTCGGGGCTGCAGCTGATCCCGCTGATGGCCGGCCTGCTCGCCGCCTCGATCTCCTCGGGTCAGCTGATCTCCCGCACCGGCCGCTACAAGCACTTCCCGATCCTTGGCACCGCGATCGCCACCGTCGGCCTGCTGCTGCTCTCCAGCCTCGATCCCAAGACCGGCAGCCTCGAAGCCGCCCTCTTCATGCTGGTCCTGGGAGTCGGGCTCGGGTTCGTGATGCAGGTGCTGATCCTCGCCGTCCAGAACTCGGTCCCCTACTCCCAGCTCGGCGTCGCGACCTCGGCCGCCACCCTCTTCCGCTCGATCGGCGGCTCGCTCGGAACCGCGATCCTCGGGGCCATCTTCGCCAACCGCCTCGCCGACGAGCGCGCCTCCGGCAACCCCTACGTCGACTCCTTCACCGACTCGCTCTCGACCGTGTTCCTGCTGGCGGCGATAGTCGTCGCCCTCGCCTTTGCCCTCTCCTGGTTCCTCGAGGAGCGGCCACTGCGGCAGACGATCGAGGACCGCGAGGTCGGCGACGCCTTCCCGCCGCCCCGGGACACCGACTCACTCGCCGAAATCACCCGCGAGCTGAGCCGCCTGGTCGGCCGCGAGCGAACCCGCCGCTTCATCGAGCGCGTGGTCGGCGAAGCCGAGGTCGAGCTGACCCCGGCCGAGGCATGGCTGCTCACCCGCGCCCGCGACGGGGCGATCACGGCCGAGACGCTGGAGGGCCGCGACGAGGAGGGGACGACCCGGCTGCGCGAAGGATTGGTGCGACTGCGCGCTCGCGAGCTTGTCCACGAGGACGAGCCAGCGACGCTCACCGACGCCGGGACCGAGATCCGGCTGCGCCTGCTGGCGGCCCGCCAGCATTGCCTCACCACCCTCGTCGCCGACTGGGACTCGGAGGCGCCGGAGGTCGACGCCCTGATCACCCGCCTCTGCGAAGAGCTCGGGGAGCCGGCAACGGGCGGCGACCGGAGCCGCGCCTAGGACTCGACGTAACGGGCGATCGCCTCGCGAGCTACCTCGCTGACGGATCTGCCCTCGGAAGCCGCTCGCCGCTCCAGCGCCGAGTGAAGGTCGGACGCCATGCGGATGCTCATCTTGGGCGAACTGCCGTTGCCGCTGAGCGAGGGACGGCCGACGTAGACACGATTCCAGTTCTCGATGTCTGCGTAGCCGCGCTCCGCCTCGTCGGCAAGTTCATCGGCCAACTCCTCGGAGATCGGCCCCGGTGGGATCGGAATGAGATCCTCGTCCTTGACGGGACCCAGTTCCTTTTCCTTCGTCATTTCTTCACCCCTCGAAGGAAGTTTTTGTAGCGACTCCTCATTGGCATCGCATGGATGATCAAAATGCTGCCCTCTGGTAGCTCGAGCGCGACTCCGTCGTCGTCGGTGCCAAGAATGACGAAACGGGGGTCTGGGCCAGGCGTCGCTGCCTGCTCGAACCACAGCTCCGAACGCTCAATGACATGGATCGACCTCTCGCGTGAAATCCGGTGCTTCGTCGCCGACCGAGCCCAGCGGATCTCGCCGAGCTTCGGTCGGGGCTTTCGTCGGACAATAATATCAGGCTCGCGTGGCTCCTCCACCCAGCCGATCGTCGGCGGCAAGCCGTGCCCGAACAAGGCACTGCTGCGCCAACTCTGTGCCGTTAGCCCTTCGGCTTTGCGACCGCCACCCGCTTGTTGTCCTTGAGGTTGGGGTCGGCGACGCCGGAGCGGACACGGGCGCGGGCGCGGAGCTTGCCGGAGCTTGGCTTGGTCTTGACGACGATCTTCAGCGTCTTCGACTGGCCGGCCGCAAGCGCGCCGAGGCGGCAGGTGAACTGGCGCTTGCCTTTCTTCGCCCTCTTCAGCGAGCAGGGCTTCTTGCCGTTGAACTTCGGGCCTTTGATCTTCCTCGTCAGCGCCGGCGCCGTGCCCTTGACGATCACGCCGGTGGCGGCGCTGGGGCCTTTGTTCGTCACCTTCAGCGTGAACAGCAGCTTCTTGCCCGGCGTGTACTTCTTCGGCTTCGCCTTCAGGGCAAGCTTCAGGTCGGCGCTCGGTTTGCCGGGCGGGGTGGCGACGAGCTCGTAGGCGCCGACGTCGCAAGCGCTCCCCTGCGGTCGCGCGACGCCACGCTGGTCGGTGGCCGGGCAGCCGGTGTTGGTGCCGGCGTCGATCGCCGGGCTGCCCGCGGTCAGCGCCATCGTGTTGGTCGGGCCGCCGTTGTCGGCGAGGGCGCCGAGCAGCGGGTTGGTGTTCTGCTTGCTGGCGGCGTCGGTGAACATGCAGGTCGCGTCGCCGCCGATGTTGTTGGCGGAGGTGACCGTGACCACGCCGCCGCAGTTGGCGGCGGTCCCGCCGGAGAGGTTGCCGGCGATGATCGCGTTGGTGACCGTGAAGGTGGTGACGACGCCCGCGGTCGGGTTGTTGATCGAGAAGCCGGCGCCGGACCCGCCGGCCGCGACCGAGTTGCCGGCGATCGTCGAGTTCAGCAGCACCGCTTTCGTCCCGTTCGGATTCGTCGGGTCGATCCCGACCAGCACGCCGCCGCCCATGTTGAGGCCGGGGTTTTCAACGCCGTTGCCGGTGACCGTCGAGTTGACCAGGGTGAGATCGCCGAGCGCGTAGATGCCGCCGCCCAGCCCCTCGAGGACCCCGCCGCTGACTTTGTTGGCCGCGATCGTGCTGTTGGTGATCGTGACCGCGGTCGAGACCGCGCTCTCCGGCGGCGCCGAGATCCCGCCGCCGTTGAGGATCGCGCTGTTCCCCGCCACGGTGACCTGGTTCAAGGCAAGTTTTTCGCTGTCGATGACGAGGATCCCGCCACCGTCCCCGACGAATTCGGTCACCCCCACTTCCGGCCCCGCGAGCCCCCCGGTGATCGTCACCCCTTCGATCGCCACGTTGGGACCGCTCAGTTTCAGCACCCGCCCCAACCCCAGCCCATCGATCACCGTTGACCGCGCGCCGGCGCCGTGGATCGTGACCTGTTCGCCGCTGCTCAGCGTCAGTTCATTGCCGGTGCTGAGCCCGTAATTACCCGCCGGAATCTCGATCGTGTCCTGCGCATCAGCCGAGGCATTGGCCGCAGCCACCGCGTCCCGCAGCGAGCAGATCGGTTCGGTCGTGCAGCCGTTGACGATCATCGTGTCAGCGGTCGTGTTGACATTGAACGTCGCCCCCTGAGCAGCCGCCGGCGCTGCAAGCGCCACAATCATCAACGCGATCAAGCCCGCGATCCTCTTCATGCCAACGGTCCCCCTGCTCATCGATTTTTGGTAAAGAACGGGGTACCCATGGCTCGTGGCGCCAAACCCTGGGACTGACCCACCAGTACGCCACACCGGTAAGGCTGATTAGCTTAATAGGGCTGTATTTATCGCAAGGATTTCATAGCATTCGCCAGCGTGGGAGCAAAGACCCGAGCCGAACTCGCCGAGCGCCTCCTGATCCGTCGCCCGGAGATCGAGGACGCTTTCCTCACCCGCGCCTCCGCGATCGGGGCCCTGGAAGATGTCGACGACGTCGAGTATCAAGACGGCTTCCGCCGCGCCGTATACGCAGCCTTCGACTTCACCGTTTCCATAATCGAGAGGGAGGGAGAGACTCCCCCAATCCCAATGGCCCTCCTAAGTCAAGCTCGTCTAGCTGCTCGCAACTCGGTAGGCCTTGACACCATCCTGCGCCGCTACTTCGCCGGCTCCGCTCTTCTCGACAGCTTTGTCGTCAGCGAGATCGACCAAGAAACCTGGCTGAAAGGCCTCTGGCAACGCTTTACCTATGACCGCACCGCTGCTTTCGACTTCCTCATTGCAGCGGTTACCGAGGAGCATCAACGGGAGCTTCTGGCGAAGCGGGAAAAGCGCTTCGACAAGGTCCTTGTTCCCATAACACGCATCCTCGAAGGGGAGTTTCCAGAGCGCTTTGACCTTGACTACGACTTCTCCGCCACCCATGTTGCGATGGTTGTCGTAGGTCCGGACGCGCGCTCCTCAATCCGAGACCTCGCCCAAGCGCTTGACGGCAGAGTCCTCTTCGCACAGGCCGACCGACAGTCAACCTGGTTCTGGATCGGCCGCAGGAAAGGGATACGACGGGAGCAACTCGCAGCTACCCTGAAAGTTCTGCCGGAGACCGGTTTTCGGCTGGGAGTTGGAGAGCCCGGCGATGGACTCGCCGGATGGCGCATGAGCCACAAGCAGGCGAAGGCAGCGCTCCCCATCGCCCTGCGCGGCGCATCCACCAGCGCCATTTATGGCGACGTTTGCATTCAGGCTTCGATAGTGGCCGAACCCCTTCTAGCTGACACCCTGCATGCCATGTATGTGCGCCCGCTCATCCAGAGCCGGAACGGGCATACCTACGTGGAGACTCTGCGTCGATATTTTGCGGCAGACCGGAACGCGGCATCGACAGCAGAGTCCCTCGGAGTCTCACGGCAAACTGTCGCGAGTCGCCTTCAAGCGGTTGAGGGAATCCTTGGCTGCCCCCTTCCGACCTGCGCTGACACCGTCGCCGCGGCCCTCCGGTTTCATGACTGGCAAGGCAGTGTGCTGCCTGACAAGTGTTAAGGCGCCAAGCCGTTGTCTCAACACATCGCACTGGAACCTCGCTTGATAGCGGAACAGGCTATGGGACGCTGCGGTTAACGCAGTATGCAACCATTCAGGAGGAATAGACAGTGACCGAAACGACCGGACGCCGATCGGCGGGGTTCCTGGCACTCGCTGGCATCGTGCTTGTTCTAGCCATGGCCGTACTGGGAGGCTTGCCCCCATTGGCCAAAGCCAGTACTAGCCCTTATTGCAACAATCAAACGCTAAGCAACTACGGCGCTTGCGTAGGTACGGCTCGGACCTTGTATCAAACGTATGGCTGGGGAGACCAGCGGTCCGTGTGCGTGTGGTACCGCTACTTGTGGGGCAGCAGCGGTAACGCCTGTTCATCGGGACCTGGCGTCGGCGTCTACAGCGCTGTGACGTACCAGTTTGCATGGGAACCAGGTATCAACGTTAACGCTCCCGGTTCTTCTGTCGTCCATGGAGTTGCACTGCAGCCTTAAGGGCCAAGGTAGGGCCGCGCTAGCTAGCGCGGCCCTACCTACTTCGAACCAGCTGGTCGCCTGTCTCTAAACCATGCGTCTGCCCGTAAGCCTCGCGACTGCCGCTTGCGTCTGCCTAGCCCTCTTCGGCTGCGGCGACTCGAGCATGTCCGCCCCCCACACTCATCGGGACCCAACCGCGAGTGCGTTCCGGGTTCTGCGGTCTGACTCTGAGCAGCTACCGTCGCGCCTCGCGGACCACGTCGGCCGGTTGCTCCACACGCCGACCAATACCACACCCGAAAATACTCAATTGGCCAGAACCCGCAAGGGCTCGGTGTGGATCTTTCTTTTTGGCGACAAAGTCTGTCTGGTCCAGGCTAACCTAGGCTCGGCTTCATGTTCCACCCAGCGACGCGCTCGCCGCCAGGGTGTGACCCTAGGGACCTTCGTGCCACCTTCAAAATCAATTCCGCGCCTGCATCAATTTGTGGTCCTCGGAGTCCAACCAGATAATGTTCGCTACGTGTCGGCCACCATAGGACGGCATCCTCACGAGCGGAGAGTCACCGTTCCGGTGCGCCACAATGTCTTTGCCATCGCTGCTGAACGGCCGGTTTTAATCAGAGGTTTCGGGCGCCGCTGAGGCGCCTTCAGACTCACTTCGCCTCCCGGACCGCTTTTCGCTGTTGGGGCAACCCAGCGCACATTTCATTAGAGACCGAGATGTGAGCACCTCGAAGCAGCGACTCTGGGCCTACTGCTCTACGGCGAAGTCTGTTCGAACGTCTGGCGGTAAAGCGTCGAGCTGCCGGGGCCGTAGATCGACTTCAGCGGGTTCTGCAGGGTGCAGGGCGGGGCGGGGACGGTGGAGGTCCCTTCCTGGCCGGCGAAGGCAAAATCCTTCAGTCGTTTAAAGAAGTCTTCGGCTTCTTTTTTGTTCACCGATTCCTGGGTTTCGCCCGGCGGTATTTCGCGGCCGGGCGGACGGTTGGACCGTTCCATGAAAGCGGGATTGCTGGCCGTGTTCGGGTCGAGCGTCGCCGTCACCCCCGAGGAACACTGCCGCACATCGAAGCCGGGAAGCCCATTGACTAGGCCTTCGGCCCACTTTGGCGGGCTGTAGGCGCTGTTGCGATTGATCGTCAGGCGGTTGTTGCTCGACGCAACCGTTTCCGGGTTGAGCGGACCCAAGACGCGGAGGAACTGGGGATGTATGCCGCCTTTGAGTTCTTCGGTCAGCTTCACGTTGGACGAGGCCGCCAGATTCCCAAAGAAGGAGGTGACCTCGTGCTTGTAGAGGTTGAGCCCGGTGAAGAGCGGATTGAGGTTCCGTAGGAAGGGGTCGACCGCGCGCAGCAACGGCGGGAACTCGTCGCGGAAGAGCTTGCGACCGGCGGCAAAGCCCTTGGGCGCCCGTTCGATTACCGGGCCGAGACCTTCGAAGAAGCCTTTCGCTTCCGGCGCCAGGTTGGAGAAGGCGACCAGGGTCGGTGAGAGCTCTTCGGCGGCAGGCACCAGCTGCCGCATCAGCGGCGTGGTGTTGTTGGAGAACTCCTGCAGCCGTGCGACGGTCAGCCTCGACTCGTCGAGGAAGGTCGGGAAGGCCTTGAACAGCGCTTCGATGTCCTGGTCGCGGCGGGCGGTCGTCTGGAAGACGGCGTTGGAGCTCTGGATCAGGTCGGCGACCTCGCCGTCGCGGCCGCGCAGGGCGGTGAAGGTCTTGGCGCCGTTGCTGAACAGCTGGCTGACGGCGAGGCGCTGGGTGTCGAGAACGCGGAAGAGTTTGTCGAGTTCGGTGAAGGTCGGTTCGAACTGGCCGAGCGCGTAGGAGAGGCTCTGGCCCTGGCCGTTGATCGCGACCGCCGCTTCCTGCATCCACGACTGGAACGCGGCCCGGGTTTCCGGGTCGAAGGTGCGGAAGATCTCGTCGAGCTGCACCGATTCGGCGATGTTGGCCTCGGGCAGCGTGCCGCCGTCCTTGATCTCCGGGCCCTCGCTCGAGCCCGGCGTGAGTTCGATGTAGGTCTCACCGAGCAGGGTCTTGGTGCGGAGGATCGCCCGCGTCGACTCCGGGATCGGCGCGTACTTGTCTTCGATGTCGACCGTGGCCAGGGCTTGGCGGCCGTTCGGCGCCAGCTCGATGCTGCGGACTTTGCCGACGTTGACGCCGGAGATGCGGACGTCGGACTGTTCGGCCAGCTGCGTCGCCTCGTTGAAGGGAACCTTGACTTCGAACGGCTTGGCCTTGAACGGGGTCGGGCCGCCGAAGGTGACCCAGAGGAAGAGCAGGATCCCGAAGCACGACAGCGCGAAGCCGGCGATGACCAGGAGTTGGGTGGTTGATGGGGCTCGCTTGCTCATTTACTTGGCAGCTTGTATTCGCAGTGGCCGGTTTCGGATTTTTCGCCGACAGGAACGGGGATGTCGTCCGGCAGCGGGACGCTTGCCGTCTGGAGCAGGGTTTTGATGAACGGGTGCGTGGGTGCGACCGTGCCGTAGGCAAAGTCCGTACCGGTGCAGGTGATCAGGATCATTCCCCGCAGGAGCGGCCCGCCGGCGTCCTTGAGGTTGAAGGTGTTGTTGAAGTTGTGGTTCAACCACGGCAGGTAGAAGAGGAAGCTTTCCTTGTCCTTTGGTTTGTAGGCCAGCTCGTTGAGGAAGCTGTTGAAGCCATTGAGGCTTTCGCCGAAATTGCTGACCGTCTTCTGCAACGGCTGCGCGCCTTCGTTGACGTGGGTCAGCACCGGCCTGATTTCGCGCGTGAAGGGCCGGATCTGGTCGCGGATCGGCGCCGTCGTTTCGGAGAACATCTTTTCGGTGGCGCGGAAGGCCGGCTTCAGCGCCTGCGCCTGCGGGATCAGGCCGGTCAGCGCCGGGTAGGCGGCCTCCGAGAATTCGGTCGAGCTGGCCAGGCCGCTCTTCGCTGCTTTCAGCGTCGCCGGGAACTCGACCAGCGCTTCCTGGATTGAGTCCTGCTGGTTGGCGAAGTTGCCGAGCGCGGCGTCCGAGGAGGTGACGAAGCGCCTGATCTCGGCGTCGTGGCGGCCAAGCTCAGTGGTCAGGGAGCCGAAGTTGTGGATCACGTTGGCGAGGGCGACGTGGCGCGCCGCCACCGCCTTGTTCAGCTTGGCGACGTAGTGGACGAAGGGCTGGAAGCGGCGGAAGGCGTTGCCCAGCTGCTTGCCGCGCCCGCCGATGCCCTGGGCGCCGCCGGCGACGAGCAGCTGGATGTACTGCCGGGTGTCGGTGTCGAGCGTGGCGAGGAAGGCGTCGAGGTTGGTGTTCGGTTCGGTCTGGGCCAGCGTGAAGTGGGCGCCGTCCTCGATCGACTTCTCGCCGCTGCCCGGTTCGACCTCGACGATCATGTCGTTGAGGCCGGTTTTCGGACGCAGCAGGAAGCTGGCGTTGGGGTGGATCAGCTCCATGTACTTGGGCTGGATGTCCATCCCGACGACGGCGTGGCCGTCTTCGAGATTGACCGAGGTGACCTTGCCGATTTCGATTCCGGCGATGTCGACCGACTGGCCCTGACCCGGCGTGACCGCCTGCGCGGTCGAGAACTCAGCCGAGATCTGGTCGAATTCTTCGCCGACGACCGGCAGCCACGACGGCAGCGAGGCCTTCTGCTGGGTGAAGATCCCGAGCATCATCACGATGCCGGCGATCGCCAGGACGAAGATCGCGATCGTGTCTTTGCGGTGGCCCCGCGACTGGCGCGAGAGCCAGGCGCGGAAGTGCCGCCAGCGACTGACTCCTGGGTCGCGGCCGCTCATGGATTCACCCCCGCCACCGAGGGGCTCGGTGCGCCTATCTGCGCCAGCTTTGAGCCGTTGAGGTCGGGAACCGGATTGCTGTCACAGCGAACATCCGGCTTCAGGGGAGGCATTCCGCCGGGCTGGGGCTGAACGCCGATCGGATCTTCGACCGTGCGCGAGTAAACGGTTTGGTCGCTCAAGGTTTCGGGGTTGCCCAGCGGATTCGCGCCGCCAACCAGCACACCGCCACCGCCAGCCTGGGCTCGCACGTACGGCCCGTTCCCGTCGTAGTTCTGCGCCGCCCCCGCGAAGTTCGTCAGCGTGTAGAGGAACTCGCGGTAGTTGGGGCCGCCAGTGCTGAACTGGTCGTTGATCGTCTGGTTGGCGGTCGGCACCAGCACCTTCGTCGTGCAGAGGCTGAGGCGATTGATCTGCGGCAGCGCCGAGGCGAGGCCGGCTTGGGCGGCCCCGGCGAGGCCCGGCGTCGATTCCTGCAGCAGCTTGGCGACGCCACCGGCCTCTTTGCCGGAGAGCAGCGGGCGCACCTGTTCGAGCCACGGTTTCGAGGCGCTGATCAAGCCGGGCAGTTCAGCAACCGCCGGCTCCAGCACGATCGCGTAGGTGCGCAGCGGCGGCAGCGAGCGGTTGAGCGCGACCAGCGAGGTGTTCGCGACCTGCAGGGTCGGCGCGAGGAGGTTGACCGTGGTCGAGAGGTTCGCCGACTGCGTCGCCAGGGCGCCGGTGAAGACGTTGAAGTTGTCAATCAGGCCCTGCAGGCTCTCGCGGCGGCTGGCGAAGGCGCCGAAGGTGCGCCCAGCGCCCGAGACCAGGCGCGCCAGGTCTCCCGCTTCGGTACCGGTCAGCGCGTCGGTCACCTGGGCGCTGTATTTGCCGGCGTCGCCGCCGTATTTGAAGGCGCCGTTCAGCGCTTCGGCGCCGGTTTTGCCCTGGACCTCGGGCAGTTGGGTCTCGTCTTCGGCCGCGGTCGGCTCGTTGGTGTAGGCGGTGCCGATGCCCTCGAGCAGGCGGCTGAGGTCGGCCCGCACCGGCGACTGCAGCGCGCTCAGGACTTCGTCGAGCTGGACCGCGGTCGAGGTGCGGCTGACCGGGATCGTGCCGCCACTGTCCATCTCCGGCGCGCTCGGGCTGCCGGGGTCGAGTTCGACGAAGAAGTTGCCCTCGAGGAAGATCCGCGGCCGGATCGCGGCGAAGGCGTCCTCGTGGATCGGCCGGCCGGAGCCGTCGACCGTGAAGGTGACCTTGGTCGCGTCGCCGTCGCGCTCGGAGGAAAGCACTTTGCCGACGTCGACGCCGGCGATCCGCACCGGCGAGTTTTTGGCGATGTTGGCCGAGTTGGCGAAGGTCGCGTTGACCTCGTAGCCGTAGCTGGTGAACGGCACGTGTTTGGTGAAGGCCATGTACGGGCCGACCGTGAAGATCACGATGAAGATGATCGCGATCACGGTGTTGCTGGGCCGCCAGTGGAAGCGGCCCTTGTTGGCGGCGTTCTGGCGCGTGTCGCGCTCGGGCAGACGGCTCATTCGAACCCTTCCCCACGGGTCGTCGTCCCACGCAGCTTTGGAGCGTTTCCGATCACGGTCTTGCCGACGATGTACTTCTCGTTGCCCGCTTCGCACACGTTTTCTTGCCCCGGGGCGCCGGTGCGCGGGAACGGATTGAAGTGGAGATGGTTTTTCGTGGACTGTTCAGGGGTCGGGCCGCCACCGTTAGCGGGGGCTGAGGCGGGCGTCGTCTCGGCGTTCGGCCCGATCGGCGGCTCGAAGCTGATGAAGTTGAGCCACTTACCCTGGCTGTTGCCCTGGCTGTTGGTCCTGGTCAAGTTTTCGAACAGGATCGTCACGTAGTTGCATGACGTCTGGGCCGGAACGATGAAGCTCAGCGACGGCTTCAGGATCCGGTTGGTGTCGATCAACAGATCAAGCCCGTTGAAGACACCGTCCGCTTCCTGGAAGGCGACCAGTGCTTCCGCGGTCGGCTGCAACTGGTTGTTGAGCACCGGCGAGGCATTCAGCGCGGGCACGCCGGCGTGGAGCGCTTCGGCGATGACCGGCGAGGTTTCACCCAGCGCCTTCGCGCCCGGCTGCAGCGCCGCGAAGAATTCTTCGGAGCTCTTCAGGAACGGGTTGATCGCCGGCAGGCCGGCGTTGACCGTGTCGAGCGTCGGCGGGCTTTTTTCGATCGTTTCCTGAATGTAGGGGCGGGAGACGCGGGCGAAGGCGGCAAAGGTCTGGTCGAGCGCGACGAACATGCTCGCCTGCTGCTCGGCGACCGGGGCGACGGTCGCCGAGAGCGCCTCCAACGCCCGCCAGAAGCCGGCGAAATCGGTGCTGGGCGCGACGATCGTGCGCAGCACCGGCTGGCCGTTGACGGCGAGGCGGCGCAGGGCGCCGATCGCTTCGTTCAGCTGCGGGCCGCGGCCGGCGAGGGCGTTGCCGAACCCGGAGAGATTCTGGCGGATCGCCTGACGGGTCGGCTTGTCGAACATGTCGAAGAATTCGTCGATGTCGACCGGTTCGGGAGTCGACGAGTCGACCGGGATCGTGTCGCCGGCCTCGAAGCCCTCGGAGGAGTCGCCGGGGGTGACCTGCAGGAACTTCAGCCCCAGCGCCGACTTCGGGCGGATCGAGATCGTCGAGTCGACCGGCAGCGGTTCGGCGCTCTGGTCGAGGCTGAGGTCTAGTTCGGCCGCGACCTCGCCGTTCTCGAGCTGGACCGGGACCACCGACTTGACGATGCCGACCCGAACGCCGCCAATCCGCACCTCGTTGCCTTTGACCAGGGCGTCGGCGTTCGGCACCCGCGCCTTCAGGTTGTAGGTGGAGACGAAGGGCAGGCCGTTGTTGGCGTTGTAGGCGAGGAAGACGGCGACGATCACGACCAGCACGGTCACCGCCCCGACCAGGATCGGGTTGCTCGCAAGCCCTGAGAGTCCGCCGCGATTTCTCATGGGCCGAGGAGGTAGTCGAGGAGCGGTTCGGTGCCTTCGGTCGCGGAGGCACTGCCGACATCCGGTTCAGATTCGGTTTCATCGGCCTGGCCGAGGCCGGTGCTCGGCCCACCGGCGATTCCGGTCGGAGAAGTCCCGCCCGTCTTGTCATCGAGCTGCTGCTGGAGAAGGCGGAACAGATCCGCCGTGCTCGTCGAAGAGATATTTCCAGCGTTTTCGCCGTTGAAGTTTGAGTTACAGCCCGAGCTGCCCTCAGCGTTGGCTTCGTATTCGATGCAGTTGCTGAGGGAAACGAAGGTGCGGCCGTAGTGGCCGAATTTGTCGAATCCGTTCGTGGCGAGGCTCGTGTTGTAGATCAGTTCGACCAGGGAATCCCAACCGCCGGTCTTGCGGATGCTCGTCGTGAGCTTCGCCAATTCCTTCGTCGGCTTCACTCCCGACTTCGACAGTTCGGTCGTTTTGCGCACGATCGGGTCCGCTTCGGCGAAGAACGGGCCCGACGCTTCGCCGGCCTCCCCCAGGCTCTTCAGCGCCACCGTCGTCGCTTCCGAGAACGGGGTCAGCGTGCGGGTCGCGTCGGTCAGCGAGGGAGCCGCGGCACCGAGGTCTTCCATCACCGGCGTTGCTGCGTCGGAGAAGCCCTGCAGGTTGGTCATCGTGGTGCGGAACTCGCGCAGGAAGGTGGGGAACTTCTGCAGCGACTCTTCCAACTGCTCGCCCCGTTCGGAGCTCGCCTCGGCGGCGGCGCCAGCATTGGAGATGAAGCCGGCGACGTGGCGCCGCTCGCGGGCCAGCGGGCCGAGGATCGCGTCGGAGTCGCTGGCCAGCTGCGCCAGTTCGTCGCGTTGGTCGGAGAGGATCCCGAACAGGGTGTCGACGTCGCGCAGGACCGGGTTGGCGCGTTTGACGAGGACTTCGAGGTCCTCGCCGCGGCCGGCAAAGCCGGCGCCGAGTTCGTTGAAGATCAGCCGGAAGCGCTGCGCGTAGGGCAGGGTCTGGATGTCGTTGATCAGGTCGGGGTCGACGCTGGTGCCGCTGTTTCCGAGCGGCAGCAGATACTGGCCAGCCCCGGTCTCCCCGTCGGGGATCTGCTTCAGCGCCGGCGGCGGCTCCGTGCCCGGAGCCCGCGGCAGGGTCGGGCGGCAGTCGACGAACTTCTCGCCGATCAGCGACTGCGGCCGGATCTGGCAGGTCGCGTCCTGGCGGAAGTCCTGGAAGCCGGGGTCGGTGATTTCCATCTCGATCACGGCCTTGCCGGGGACCGAGACCGGCTCGCCGTCGCGGTAGGCGACGACGTCGCCCGGCATCGTCACGTTTACCGCCTTGATTTCACCGACGTTGGCGCCGGCGACCCGCACCTGCTCGCCGTTGACCATGAAGCCGCCGTTGTCGAAGATCGCCCTCACCACGTAGCCGCTGCCGGAGCTGCCGCCGCCGGAGACCAGCAGCACGACCACGACCACCGCCGCGACCAGGAGAAGTGCGGGTATCGCGCGCTTGATCATGGTCCGGGGGGCGCGTCAGCCGGGTCGCATTCCGAAGTGCTGACGGCACTTCCGGCCTGCGGCGGGTTTACGAACGGATTGGAGCCGTCGGTGGCGCTCTGCGTCGCGCCACCGGGGCATGGCTTGGTCACGCCGGCCGACGAGCCGAAGTAGTTGAACTGTTCAGCTCTGGAGATTGGGCTGAGCGTGGTTCCTTCAAGTTCGAACAGGTTGAGGCCGGAGGGAGACGCCCGCACGTAGTGGCCGTTGGCGTCGTAGTAGCCGGCGGCCTGTCCCAGCTTTCCGAGCGCGCTGAACAGATCCGTCGTGTAGGAGCGGGCGAAGTTGAGATTGGGCTGGAAGCCGGCGATCGCGTCTTCGGAGTGCGGGAACGCCTTCGAGGCGCGCGATTGCACGGTCGGCAGCGCCGCCAACAGGTCGGCGGCGTCGTTGGCCGCACCCGGACGGCTGACCGTGAGCCGCAGGTTGCGCGTGAGCGGGATGAATTTCGACAGCACCGGCCCCAGTTCGGCCAGGAACGGAGCCAGGTTCTTGGTCGCCGGCTTCGCCGTTTCCACCAGCGGGTCGAGGTCGTCGAGCGCCGCCCGCAGGTTGACGAAGGTCGTGTTCGACTGCCGCATCACCGGCGGTAGTCGCTGCAGCGTCTGGTCGAAGGCGACGGTCTGGGAGGCGATCGCGTCGAAGGCGGCGTTGGCGTTGCCGATCGCGCTCGAGAGCTCTTCGCCGCGCTCGGCCACCGTCGTCGAGAGGTCGGCGGTGCTGACCACGAACTTTTCCAGCAGCCGCTGGTCGGCGTTGAGTTCGGTGACGAAGGCGTTGGTCCGGTTCAGCGCCGGGCCGAAGTACTTGTAGCTTTCGTTCGCGTCCTCGCCGCGGCCGGAGTAGATCGCCGCGTTGCCCTTGATGAAGTTGCTGAGGCCCTTGCGGACCGAGGGCGGGAAGGTGTTGAAGAACTGGTCGATGTCGATCGGCGTCGTCGTCGAGGCGAGGCCCAGCTCGGCCCCATCGTCCAACTCCGGGTTGCTGTTTGGCCCCGGGCTGATCGAGACGTAGTGGTTGGCGACGCCGGAGAGCGAGGTGGCGCGAATCACCGCGGTCGTCCCCTCGTGCAGCTGCTGGTCCACTTCGACGTGGATAGCGGCGAGGTTGTCGTCGGTGAGATCGATGCTTTCGACCGAGCCGACCGGCGAGCCGCCGATCAGGACCTGGTTGTCCGGCACAAGCTGGCCGGCGTTCTGGAAAACGAGGGTGTACTTGTGGCCGCCACCGCCGCTGAAGAGGATGACTGCGAGCACGATCACCGCCGCCGCGAGCGCCGCAATCGCCGCAATCCGCGCGGGGGTCATCCCCCGGCTCGGAGCCGAGCTTTTCTCCTCGCCTAAGGAATTGGAAGCCACGGGTCGTCGCTGCTCGCTCTCCGGCCCTCCTTCCCGGCCGAGCGAACGCGCGAATCGTATCCGAGCGCCTGGCCGTCAAGGCGTGCCTGAGCGGGGACTTAACTGGAAATCAACGCGCTACTCTGGTTGCGGGATGTGGTTAGGGGGAATGGGAAGCGCCGCATCAATCTCTAACTGAGGAGAACAACTACATGCGCAAACGTCCAACTCTGATCGTTGGCATCGCCGTAATAGCGCTTGCGGCGCTGGTCGCCTCGGTGGCTGTTGCGGGCACCCCCGTGACCGGCGCCGACGGCAACTCGCAGTCGATCGACGTCAAGATCGCCCCCAAGAAGCTTTCGAAAACGGCCTACACGCCCGCGTCGCTGGAAGTGACGACGAAGGTGACGACGACGACCAATCCGACCGGCCTCCCGGTCCCGGCCACCCGCGTCGTCGTCGACTTCGACAAGAACGCGAAGCTCTTCACCAAGGGGCTGCCAACGTGCACGACTGGCCAGCTGCAAAACACGTCAACCGAAGTCGCCGAACAGCAGTGCGGAAAGGCCAAAATCGGCAGCGGCCGCGCCGAAGCACTGATTCCGGTCGGGACCAAAATCTACCCTGCTCAGCAGGTCGTGACCGCGTACAACGGGGTCCCCCAGGGCGGCCGGGCGACCGTGCTCCTTCACACCTACACCACCACCCCGCTCCAAACCACGCTGATCCTCAACGGCGTCATCTCGAACTACAACAAGGAAGGCTACGGCCCCCGCCTTGACGTCGAAGTGCCGCTGATCGCCGGTGGCGCCGGCGCCCTGCTCGAATTCAACGTCAAGATCGACAAAAAATTCAGCTACAAAGGCAAGAAGCAGAGCTTCATCAGCGCCAAATGCCCGAACAACAAGAAGCTGAAGGCCCGCGGGGCGTTCACCTTCAAGGACGGCGAAGTCATCACCGCCCTCTCAAAGCAGTCCTGCGCGCAGAAGAAATAGCCGCCTAGATGCTTGCGCAGCGACGGCCGGTGGGGTCCATCCCGCCGGCCGTCGCATCTCGTGGTTCCTTTCGGTCCTCACAGGTGAAAAAGGAACCGCAACTTCACACGTTGACCTTGGGCAGCGACCGCGCCAGCCACTTCGGCAGCCACCAGACGCGGTCGCCGAGCAGGAGCATCAGCGCCGGCAGCAGGACGATGCGGACGACGGTGGCGTCGAGGATCACGGCGACGGTGAGGCCGACGCCGAGCTGGCTGACCGTCGCGATCGGGGCGCCGGCGAAGACGATGAAGACGGCGAGCATGATCGCGGCGGCGCCGGTGATCACGCGGGCGGTTTTCTCGAGGCCGAAGTTGATCGCGGCGGCGTTGTCGCCGTGGCGGTCGTAGTGCTCCCGCATGCGGCTGAGGAGGAAGACCGCGTAGTCGATCGAGAGCCCGAAGACGACGCCGAAGATCATCGTCGCCCCGACCGCGTCGACGTAGTTGTGACCCCCCAGCGGCAGGTCTTCGGGCACCTCGAAGAGCAGGGTGAGGATGCCGAAGGCGACCCCGACGGTCGCCAGGTTGAGCCCGACCGCGATCGCCGCCAGCGGGATCGCCCGCAGCACCAGGACCAGGACGAGGAAGGTGACGAGCGTGATCGCCGCGATCACCAGCGGGATCCGCGCCCGGGTCACGTGGCTGTAGTCGTTGAGCTGGGCGGCGCCGCCGGCGACCCCGGTCTGCAGGCCGATGTCGTCGGCCAGCCGCGCGGCTTCGTCGTCGAGGGTCTTGTTCAGCGCGATCGAGCCGGGCGTGTTGAAGCTGTAGTCGGAGACGACCAGCATCGTCGCCGCCTGGCCGCCGCGGCGCAGGTCGATCGCGGTCGAGGCCGCTTCCCGCTGGCGCGGCGGCGCCCCGTCAAGCGCCGAGAGCACGAAGTAGCCGGAGTTGAAGAGGTTGGGCGAGGCGTTGGCGACCCGGCGCGCCTGGCGGTTGATCCGCGCCTTGCCCTCGACCACCTGCACGCTCGCTTCTTCCAGCCCGCTTTCCAGCGGCTCCGATTCCGAGAACCCTTCCGCCAGCCCGGCTTCCAGCGCCTCGGCGCCGCCGCCGAGGCGGTTGATGCCGCCGACCAGCGCCGACGCGCCGCCGCTCAGTTCGTCGAGGCCCTCGCCCAGTTCCGAGGCGGCGCCGGCGAGCCGTTCGGAGCCCCCGGCGAGGGTGTTGGCCCCCTTGTGGATCGCGTAGAGGGCTCGGGTCAGCTGCTTGGCGCCGCCGCCGACCTTCCGCAGTTCGCGCGCGGTGGAGGCGATGAAGTCGGCGACGTTGTCGGCCTGGTCGTGATCTTCGGCGAGCGCCACCTGCAGCGCCGCCAGTTCGGCCGGGAGGCCGAGGTAGCCGGGTGAGTACGGCTGGCCGGTGACCGGGTCGGTGCCGCTGACCGCCGCCAGCGCCTGCTGAACCGCCGCCAGCGCCGCCGCGTAGTTCGGGTCCGATTTGCCGACCGTCATCGCCTGCAGCTGCGCCTGCGCCAGTTTCAGCTGCTCTTCGGTGACCTGGGCGGGCGGGATCAGCCGCGGCACCTTTTCGTTGGCCAGTTCGTTCAGGTCTTTCTGCAAGTCGCGCGCCCGCCGCAGCGTCTGACGCAGGATCGGGACCAGCGAGACGAGGATCGCGCCGCGGATTTCCTGGGCGCCGAAGGCAGCGTCGAGCAGCGCTTCCTCCAGCTTGCGCGAGCCCACGGAGAAGCGATCGAGGGCGGTGATCGCCCGCTGGCTGCCGGCTGCCGCCTGGCTCAGCCCAACCGCGATCTGCTCGGCGCCCTCGCCGGCGCGGTCGGAGCCGAGCGCCAGCAGCCCGGCGCCGGCGCTCGCTTCGGCGATCCCTTCCCGCAGCTGGCCGACCCCGCCGGCCGCGGTGCGGAGGCTGCGCCCGAGCCGACCCAGTTCTTTGACCGGGCCGATGTTGCCGTCGGAGGTGAGGATCGCGTTGCCGGTTTCCTGCAGCGGCTTGATCCGCTCGGCGACTTCGCTGGGGCCGATCACCGCCTGCACCCCCGGCAGCGCCGCCAGTTCTTCCTGGAACTGGCCCAGCGCCTTCAGGCTCTTGGCGTCGGTGATCGGGCCGTCGTCGTTGACGGCGACGATCTGGAACGGCGCATCCCAGCCGGGCCCGATCGCGTCGTCGATCCGTTCCGCGTCTTCGCGCGCGGGCGCGTCCTTGGCCAGCTGGTCGGGGCTCGGCGGGCCGGTCTTGAGCCCGATCGCCGGCGCCGCCAGCACCAGCAGGACGCCGCCGATCAGCACCGCCGCCAGCACCGGCCGCTTCAGTGCCGCGTTGACGGTCCGCATCAGGCGCGAGCTGCCTTCCCCGGGCGCGGCGCCGATCCGCCAGCGGTCGACGTTGGGCCCGATCAGGATCAGCAGCGCCGGCCCGACGATCGTCGCCACCCCGACGCTCAGCAGCACCACCATCATCACCGTCCCCGCCAGCGAGGCCAGCAATGAGCCGGGCAGGATGAAGAGCGAGACCAGCATCGAGAGCAGCAGGGTGCTGCCGGCGAAGACGACGGTGCGCCCAGCGCTGTGGCGGGTCGTCGCGGCCGCGACGGCCGGCGTCGCGCCTCCGGCTAACTCCTCGCGGAAGCGCGAGACCATCAACAGCGCGTAGTCGACCCCCAGCGCCAACCCCATCATCGTGCAGACGGTCAGGGCGAAGGCGTCGATCTCGAACCAGCCGGTGAAGAAGTGGAGGATCCCGCGCGAGGAGATCACGGTGATGACGCCGAAGGCGAGCGGGATCGCTGCGGCGATCGGCGAGCGGAAGACCAGCAGCAGGACGATCAGCAAGAACGGCAGCGCGATCAGCTCGCCGCGCTCGCTGGCCGCGATCGACTCGTCCTGGATCGCCCGCGAGAGGCTCGCGTAGCCGGTCTGCGTCGAGCTGACCGGCGGCCGGATCACCCGTTCCAGGGTCTCGTTCAGGCGCGGCACGACCTCGTTGACGGCGGTCTTGGTGTCGACGTGGAAGTCGGCGAGGATCAGGGCGCGGTTGGGGCGCGGTCGCAGGCGCCCGGTGGCGCCGCGGTCCCAGGGCGAGAGCGTCGTCACCGCCGGGTCGAGTCGCAGCGCCCGGATCAGCCGCGGGCCCTGGCGGTCGATCGCCGCCGGTGGCCCTTCGAGCAGGATCGCGAAGGGGGCGGTGTCGCCGAAATGCTCACGCAGCAGCGCGTTGGCCTGCGCCGAAGGCGTGCCGGGAACGTCGAGCGTGGTCGGGTCGAGCCGATCCTCGACGTTGAGCCCAATCACCCCAAGCGTGGCGAGCAGCACCGCCGCCACGGCCAAGACCGTGCGGGGGTGTCGCAGCAAAGGCGACTGTCGGCGGGGCGGGCCCGATGGCTCGGGTCCCGGCCGCACCCTGCTCCTCCTGCTTCCCACCCGTGGTAGTTTGGCGGTCAGGGGAACGGGAGGAGCGGAAGTATGCGGAAGAGTCTGTTAAGGACGTTCGCGATCGCCGCGGTGCTCTTGCTTGTCGGTGCCGGTTCGGCGCTGGCGCTGAGGCTGCAGGTCGCAAATATCGTGATCGTGACCGACGGCGGCTTCACGCCGACGACGTTGCCCAAAAAGGGGTACGCGCCGATCAAGCTCAACGGCCACGGCAGGATCTCCACCCTCGACGGCGCCCTGCCGCCGATCCTCGACGAAATCATCCTCTGGTTCGACAAGCACGGTGAAGTCGAGACCCGCGGGCTGCCGATCTGCACCCCCGGGAAACTCGCGGCGACGACGGTGGCGGTGGCGCGCAAGCTCTGCCCGGGCGCGATCGTCGGCACCGGCTTCGGCGAAGCCGTCGTCAACTTCCCCGAACAGCCGCCGATCCCGGCCTCCTCGCCGATCACGATCTTCAACGGCGCCAAGAAACACGGCAACCCGACCGTGCTGGCCCACGCCCACCTGACCGTTCCGGCGCCGACCACGTTCGTGGTCCCGATCGAGATCCAGCGCATCAACAAGGGCCGCTATGGGTTCAAAACGGTGGCGAGGATCCCGAAAATCGCCGGCGGCTCCGGAACCCCGGTCTACGGCCGGATCAAGATTGGGCGCGAATGGACTTACAAAGGCAAGCGGCTCAGCTACGTCAACGCCGGCTGTCCCGACGGGCGGCTGCAGGCCAAAGGCGAATTCACCTTCAAAGACGGAACGCCCCTGAGCGGCGTCTTCCTCAAACGGTGCACGGGCCGATGAGCAGGCGCCTGCGCTGGATCCCCGCGCTCGCCCTTGTTCTCTGCCTGCTGCTGGTCGGCGGGGCCCACGCGATCAGCTTCGAATTCCTCAACACCGTTGTCAGCTCGACGGCGACGATGCTGCCGCGCGAGTTGCCGGCCAGCGGCGGCGCCCCGGTCACGATCAGCAGCATCACCCGGATCAAGTCCAAGGACGGCTCCCCGCCCGCGACCCTCGGCAACCTCAAGTTCATGATTGACGAGCACGGCTACATCGAAGCCAAAGGGGTGCCGGTCTGCACCGTCGCGAAACTGGAAGGGACGACGGTCAGCGAGGCCCGCCAGCGCTGCGGCAACGCCCTCGTCGGCAAGGGGCTGGTCAAGGCCATGGTCAGCCTGCCGGGGCAGGCCAGCCAGAACGTCAGCCTGCCGGTTTCCATCTTCAACGGCCCCAAGGTGAAGGGCCAACCGAGCATGGTCGCCCACGCCTACGAGACCGTGCCGGCGAAGAAGACGCTGCTGGTCCCGATCACGATCGAAAAGATCAACAAGGGTCGCTACGGCTTCGGCGTCGACGTCGAGATCCCCGAAATCGCCGGCGGCTACGGCGCTCCGACCTTGGCCGAAGCGAGCGTCGGCAGGACCTTCACGCGCGGGGGCAAGAAGGTCGGCTACGTCAACGCCTATTGCGCCGGCGGCAGGCTGCAGGTCCAGGGCAAACTGACCTTCACCAACGGCGACTTCTTCCCCGCGACGCTCACCTCGCCGTGTCACGTGCCTCGCTGAGGCGTGGAATCCTCGCCACCTGCGCGATCGGGGCGCTGGTGGTCGCGGCCGGCGCCAGCGGCGAGGGCGCCCTGGTCGAAGTCGACAACCTGATCCTCCGCGCCGACGGCAACTTCCAGCCGCAGCAGTTGCCGAAGAGCAAGTTCCTCGGCATCAACTTCCAGGGCCATGCCAGGATCGCCAGCAAAGACGGCAGCCGACCCGTGCCCCTGCGCCAGCTGGTCGTCAACTTCGACCACGACGGCCGCCTCGGCGTCGCCGGCCTGCCGACCTGTCCACCGCAGCGGATCGCCGCGGCCAGCACCGAGGAAGCGCGCCAGCTCTGCGCGAGCGCGATCGTCGGCAGCGGCCGAATCGAGGCGACGATCTCGCTCTCCAGCGGCCCGGTGATCGCGCACTCGCCGCTGACGATCTTCAACGGCCCGCGTGACGAGGAAGGGCACCCGACCGCGGTCCTGCATGCCCGCACCACCTCTCCCGGCACCCAGGTCTTCGCGATCGTCGTCCCGATCGAAAAGCGGCGCGGCGAATACCGCTACCGCGCCACCGTCGACGTCCCCGTGATCGCCGCCGGCCTCGGCTCGCTCACCTTCATCGAAGCGAAGCTCGGCCGCCGCTACCGCGCTGGCGGCAAGGACCGCAGCTACGTCGCCGCGCGCTGCCGCGACGGCATCCTTCGCACCCGCGGGCGCTTCGACTTCGAAGACGGCACCGTGATCGAAGGATCTGTGGAAAAGTTCTGCCGGGCGCTGCCGCCGGGCTGAGATTCCTATACTTGCGCGTCCCGGGCCGCTAGCTCAACTGGTTAGAGCAGGAGCCTCTTAAGCTCAAGGTTGAAGGTTCGAGTCCTTCGCGGCCCACTCCGAGGGAGCCCTATTCGCTCAGCGTCGTCCCGCCGATGCCAGAGCCGAACGGGTTTTGGAAGGCCCCGTTTTCGCCGCCCTGGCTCCCTTCGCCTTCCTGAACGGCTTTTTCCAGCGTTTCTTCTTCTTTGACCTGTTCTTCGAAGCCTTTGGCGTTTTTGAGGTATTCGTCCAGGTTTTTGTCCAGCTGCTGGCGCTGGAATTTCGAGGTCGCGAGCTGCTTGGCTTCCTCGTTCGCGGCCCTGGCCCCCGCGTAGTCGAAGGTGAAGACCCGGTACACCGCGAGCGTGGCGAGCGTGTTCAGGTTGGGCCGCTCCTCGGCGACCATCTGCTGCGCTTCCGCCGCCGCTTTCACATTCGCCTCGGCTTCACGGCTGCTGCGTGACGTTTCGGCCAGCGTGAACAGGGTCCTCGCCATCTTTTCGGCCGCGCCCGTCGTCGGTTCGGACGTCGCTTTCAGGTATTCGCTCCAGATCGAGCTTGCTTGCTGGTACTGCTCGCGACCCTCGACCGTGAGCGCCACCTGGCCCGGCGTCGGTTCTTCAACCAGGCCGTTGCCGGCGCTGACCCGGGCGTTCATCAAGGCCAGCAGCAACTCGGGGTCGTTCGGATCTTTTTTCAGTTTGACTTCGATCCGTTCAGCCTGTTCTTCGAACTGCTCGTTGGCCTGCTCGACCGCGTCCTGGGTGCCGAAGATGTCGGCGAGCGGCGCCGGGCCGACAACAAGGAGCAGGCTCAGGCCCATCAGCAGCGCGAGGATGCCGTAGACGACTTTGACGACGTTCTTCCGTTTGCCACGGATGTCAAAGAGCATCTTGTGCTCGTCCTTGTCCCCCTTTGCCATCTGTCCCCTGTCGCTCCCTAGGTGGAGGGCTCTGCCACTCCTCCCGTTGCTCGTCGCCGGTCGAATACCTTTGCGAGCAAGATACTCAACTCAAAGAGAACAAGCAGGGGGACCAGCTCGATCAGCATCGAGATCGGGTCCACCCCGGGCAGGGCGGCGGCCAGCACGGCGAGGCCCAGGTAGGCATAGCGGCGGTTCTTGGTGATCTGGTCGACGCGGACTATCCCCAGCGTCGTCATCGCCAGAATCGCCAGCGGCATCTGGAAGACGAGGCCGCCCGCCAGCATCGTCATCGCGAAGAAGCTGTAGTAGTCCTTGGCCCGAACCTGGATGTTGAACTGGGCGTCGTTGAAGTTGAGCAGGAAGTTGACCGCGGCCGGCATCACCACGAAGTAGGAAAAGGCGATCCCGGCCAGGAAGAGGACCGGGAACATCAGCAGGATCGGCAGCACCGTCTTGCGCTCGTTGGGGCTGAAGGCCGGCAGCACGTAGGCGTAGAGCTGGTACAGCAGGACCGGCAGCGCGAGGATGATCGCTCCGTAGGCGGCGACGGTGATCGTCGTCGTGAACGGCTCGGTCACCCCGAAGGTGATCAGCTGCTTGTGGTCGTCGGGCAGCGGGCCGCCAGCGATTTCCAGCAGCAGGTGGTTCTGCCAGAAGCAGAGCGCGAGGGCGACGCCGAAGACGACGGCGCAGACGACGATGCGGCTGCGCAGCTCGTCGAGGTGGTCGACGAGGCTGAGCTGGTCGTCGTGGGAGATCGCGCGGACGCGGCGGGCCATCCGGCGCGCCTAGCCGCGTTTATCGGGGGCGGCCTCGGAATCGGCTGACTCGGCGGGGGCGGTCGTCGTTGCCGACGCGCTCAGCGCTTTGACGTCATCGTCGGGATCGTCGTCGTCCTTGCGGTCGCCGGTGATCGTCTCTTTGAACTCGCGGATGCCGCGGCCGAGGCTGCTGCCGAGCTCCGGCAGGCGTTTCGGGCCGAAGACGATCAGGGCGATGATGAGGACGATGATGATCTCGAGGGGGCCGATGTTTCCGGGCATTGTCCTCATGGTAACGGGGTCCAGAGGCGACCGGATCAAGCTTCGCGGAGCTTTTAGATACCCGGTAGTGGGGTTTTGTCGGGTTTGTGTCGAAAAGGTGGATCAAGTCAGTCCCAGAAGTGTTCGATAGGTAGGGATATGCGAGAGCCAGCCGGAGACAAGACCAAGCAGGGCAAGGTCCTGCACATCTGCCCCGAGTGCGGCTCGGATTTGGTCCAGCCGATCTCCTGGGAGCAGGCCGGCGACCGCTGCCACTGGCGCGTCTGGCGGCGCTGCCCCGAGTGCGAGTGGTTCTGCCAGGGCGTCCACGGCGAGGACGAGATCGACGCCTTCGACGAGCAGCTCGACCTCGGCGCCCACGAACTTGCCGACGAGCTGCGCGCCCTTGAGCACGCCAACATGTCGTTCATGGCCGACGCCTTCGTCGCCGCGCTTGCCGCCGACCTGATCGGCGCCGACGACTTCGCCTGACCGCGCTTGCCGGCGCGGCCCGTTGGGTAGCGTTGAGGGATGGGAAAACTTGACGGAACCGTGGCGCTGGTGACCGGCGCCTCCAGTGGAATCGGTGAGGCGACGGCGCGCACCCTCGCCGCCGAAGGCGCGAGGGTGGCGATCCTCGCCCGCCGCGCCGACCGGCTTGAGCGACTCGGTGGCGAGATCGAGGCCAGCGGTGGCAGGGCGCTGCGGGTAGAGGCTGACGTCAGCGAGCGCGAGCAGGCGGAGGCAGCGGTGGCGCGCGTCGTCGAGGAGCTCGGGCGGCTCGACGTCCTCGTCAACAACGCCGGCGTGATGCTGCTGGGCCCGATCGTCGGCGCCCCGGTCGAGGAATGGGAGCAGATGATCGAGGTCAACCTGCTCGGCCTGCTCTACACCGCCCACGCGGCGATCCCGCACCTGCTCGAGGCGGCGGCCGACGACCCGCGCAAGGTCGCCGACGTGGTCAACATCTCCTCCGTCGCCGGCCGCGTCGCCCGCTCCGGCAGCGGCGTCTACAACGCGACCAAGTTCGGCGTCGGCGCCTTCAGCGAGTCGCTGCGCCAGGAGGTTGCCGGCCGCGACGTCCGCATCTCCCTGGTCGAGCCCGGGGCGGTTGCGACCGAGCTGGTCGACCACAACCGGCCCGAGATCCAGGAGCAGGTCAAGCAGCGCTTCGCCGACATCGACCGGCTCGAGGCCGAGGACATCGCCGACGCGATCGCCTACGTCGTCACCCGCCCGCGCCACGTCGCGATCAACGAGGTCCTGGTCCGCCCCACCGGCCAGGTCGGCTAGCCGCTCCTAGCTGTAGCGCTGGACGACGCCGTCGGCGAGCAGCGCCAGCAACTGCCGCTGCTCGGGCTCGAACTCGGTCGCCTCGAGCGCGCGCTTGCCGGCGGCGACCATCTCCAGTGCCCGCGAGCGCACCCGCTCCAGAGCGCCGGTGGCGGCGATGCGGTCGCAGAGGGCCTCGGCGCTGGCCGGGTCGAGGCCGTGCAGGTCGACCTCGCGGATGCCGGGATCACTGGCGGCGGCCTCGATCAGCGGCAGGGTCACGGTGCCGTCGAGCAGGTCGGTCCCGCGCGCCTTGCCGGTGCGCTCCGGCGGCCCGGTCACGTCGAGGACGTCGTCGAGCAGCTGGAAGGCGAGCCCGACTTCGGAGCCGAAGCCGCGCAGGTGCTCGTCGTCGCGGCCGAGCAGGCAGGCGCACTCGAACAGCCGCGCGGTCTTCAGCCGGCAGCGGTGCAGGTAGCGCTGCTCGTCGATCCCGAGGTCGAAGGCATCGTGGCGCTGGGCCAGCTCGCCGCGGGCGAGGGCGACGGAGGCGTCGGCCAGCAGTGCCACCGAGCGGCTGTCTCCGGCCTCGGAGAGCAGCGCGAAGGCGCGCGAGAAGAGCAGGTCGCCGGTGGCTTCGGCGCGGGCGCGGCCGGAGGTGGCGGCGACGGTCGGGTGGCCGCGGCGCAGCGGCGCCTCGTCGAGGACGTCGTCGTGGACCAGCGTCGCCATGTGGATCAGCTCGATCGCGGTGGCGGCGCGGACCGCCCCCTCGCCGCCCGCCTCGCCGGAGCAGAGCAGGACCAGCATCGGCCGCAGTCGCTTGCCGCCTGCGGCCAGGGTCGCCGCCGCGTCCTCGCCGAGCAGGACGCCGTGGTCGCCGAGCGCGCCGCGCAACCGCTCCTCGACCTCGCCCAGGCGTGCCGGCAACCAGCGGCTGGAGGCGTCCAGCACCGCCGTCACCGGCGGTGGGACCGCCGACGAGCGCCGGGGCATCTACGCGCGGCGCGAGCCGGAGTGGATCGCGATGATGCCGCCGGCCAGCACCGTGTAGCGAATCCGCTCGAAGCCGGCGCGGTCCATCTTCTCGGCCAGTCCTTGCGGCGAGGGGAAGCTGCGAACCGACTCCGGCAGGTACGAGTAGGCCTCGGAGTCGTTGGAGAAGGCGCCCAGCAGCGGCACGATGCGGTCGAACCAGAGCGAGAAGAAGAGCGAGAGCGGCGGCCGCGTCGGGGTCGTGATCTCGAGGATGACGGCGCGCCCACCGGGCTTCAGGACCCGGGCCATCTCGCGCAGGCCACGGTCGAGGTCGGCCAGGTTGCGGACGCCGAAGCCGACCGTCACCGCGTCGAAGCGCTCGCCGTCGTAGGGCAGCTCGAGCGCGTCGGCCCACTCGAAGCGGAGGCCGGCGGCGGCGCGCTCGGCTGCCTTCTCGCGGGCGAGGTCGAGCATCGGCTCGGAGAAGTCGCATCCCACCACGGTTCCGCTCGGCCGCACCCGCGCGGCAAGCTCGAGCGCCAGGTCGCCGGTGCCGCAGCAGACATCGAGGGCCGAGTCCCCGTCGG
>DATAON010000003.1:0-95623 GCA_036265715.1 Solirubrobacterales bacterium
CGAGCGGCCCGCCCCGCCGGAGTCGGCGTGCTCGCGGCGGAAGAGGTAGAGGATCGGCCAGTCGGCCTCGTAGGCCTCGACGTTCGGGCCGCGCCCCTCCGGGATCCAGAAGTGGCCGTTGGCGAATTCGCCGTCGCGCCAGGCGGTCGCGCCGCCGCCGCCGAGCATGTTGTCGCCCATACCGCCGACGTAGTAGTCGCCGCGCTGGTTCTCGCCAGCGACGAAGTGGCATGGCCACTGGGCCCCGTCCGGCGTCACCGCGTTGGCCCGCATCGTCTCGTCGCTCGAGGCGAGCATCATCTTCGAGACCAGCGCGTTGCAGAGCGAGATCGCCGTCTCGGTCGCGTAGACGCCGGCCGGGCTGACCGCCGCGCCCCAGTCGGGCGAGGTGATCTTGCCCGGTTCGGGGTCGAACTTGCAGAGGCGGGCGGCGCCGCCGATGCAGCCCATCTGGCCCGGCAGCATCAAGACGTTGATCGAGCCGAGGATCGCCCCGCGCCAGGCGGCGAAGCCGACGTTGATCGCGCCGACCTGGTCGTGGGTGCCGACGTTGTCCCAGATCAGCTCATGGCCGCGCTTGCGGACCGTGGTCTGGACCGGGTAGGTGCCGCGGTCTCCGTTGCGGGAGACCTCCTGGATCAGGCGGTCGGAGTAGGTCCCGTCGGGGATCGTGTCGAGGGCCTGTTCGAAGGCGCGCTGGCTGGCGTCGAGGGCGCGGCGCATGACCCCCTTGACGACTGCCTTGCCGTACTTGTCGACGAGGCCGAGGATGCGCGAGCGGGCGGCGTTGTTGCCGGCGATCGTCGCCCGCAGGTCGAGCGAGAGGTTCTCCGGGGTGCGCGAGCAGCGCCGGTAGAGCGCCTCCATGTCCTCGACGATCTTGTTGCCCTCGACGATCTTGAAGGGCGGGAAGCTGGGCGGGTCCCAGAAGGCGTCCTCGGCGTTGGGGCAGAAGGAGCCGGGGACGGTGCCGCCGATGTCGTTCTGGTGGGCGATGTTGGCGACCCAGCAGAAGACTTCGCCGTCGACGAAGACCGGGCACATGAGGCCGACGTCGGGCTGGTGGGCGGTGCCGATGATCGGGTCGTTGCAGAGCCACATGTCGCCGTCGAGGACCCGTTCGCCGCGGTTTTCGAGGATGTAGCGGGTCATCATGTCGAGCATTCCCGACATGTACTGAAGGCAGGGCCCGAAGTAGAGGAGCTCGGCGTCCTCGGTCATGATGCAGGGCTGGAAGTCGCGGATCTCGACCGTGATCTGGGAGACCGCGAGGTTCTCGATCTCCCGCACGTGCTCGGCGTTGGCGTTCCAGAGTCCGTGGCGGACCACCTCGTAGGTGATCGGGTCGATCTCGGTCTCCGCCTCGGTGTTCAGCTTCAGGTTCGGCGGCACCTTGACCGGGCCGGTCGGGTTGAAGGCGTGGTCGGTGCCGTCCCAGAACTCGGGCGGGCGCACCGGGCGCTCGGTGTCCGTCGTGGTCGCGGTCATGCGTTGCCTCCTAGGGTCATCACGAAGTCGCCGGTCTGTCGCCGCTCGCAGCTGGTCCCGGGCGGGATCACGATCCCGGTGATCGCCAGGTCGATCACCGCCGGCCCCTCGACCACCTCGCCGAGCGGCATCGCGTCGCCGTTGTAGACGGCGGCGTCGACGGCGCCCTGGCCGCGCTCGAAGTAGACCTCGCGGGTGCCTTTGCGGAACTCCTCGCCGCTGGCGACGTCGAGCCGGTCGAGGTTGGCGCTGCCCATGACGATTGCGGGCTCGAGCCGGATCGAGACGATCTCGACGCGGGCGCCGGGCAGCAGCGCCACCTCGCCGTAGCGTTCGGTGTAGAGGTTGACGAACTGGCGTTTGACGTCCTCCAGCGTCTCCTGGGTGATCGGGCCGTCCGGGAAGCGCATCTCCAGCTCGTGGCGCTGCCACTGGAAGCGCATCCGCGCGTAGCGGCGGAACTCGAAGTCGCTGACGTCCTCGCGCTCGGAGAGCGCCTCCTGAGCCTGTGCGGAGAGGCCGTCGAAGGCGCCCTGGACCTCGCCGATCGCGAATGGCTCGATCAGCACCACCGAGGATTCGTACTGGTAGCGGATGTCCGCCTGGGAGATCCCGAAGGCCGACCAGACCGAGGCCGCCTCGCCGGGGACGACGATCGTCTCGACGCCGAGGTTGGCGGCGTAGCCGGCGGCGTGGAAGGGGCCGGCACCGCCGTAGGACATGAGGACGAAGTCACGCGGGTCGAAGCCGCGGCCGATGATCTCGTTCTCCAGCGCCGCCGCCATCTTCGCGTTGGCGACCTCGACGATGCCGAGGGCGGCGTCGGTCATCGAGAGTCCGAGCGGGTCGGCGACCTTCTCCTTGATCGCCTTTTCGGCGAGGTCGCGGCGCGGCTTGAAGCCGCCGCGCTCGCCCTTGGAGCCGAAGGTCGCCTCGGGGGCGATGTAGCCGAGGATCAGGTCGGCGTCGGTCACGGTCGGCTCCTCGCCGCCGCGGTCATAACAGCAGGGGCCGGGCAGGCTGGAGGCGCTCTGGGGGCCGACGCGGAGGCCGCCGCCGAGCTCGTCGATCCAGGCGATCGAGCCGCCGCCGGCGCCGATCGAGATCACCTCGACGGCGGGGACGCGGTAGCGCCACTTGCCGAGCAGGGTGTCGTCGGCGGCGAGCGGCTCGCCGTCCTTGATGATCCCGACGTCGAACGAGGTCCCGCCCATGTCGGAGGCGACGATGTCGTTGCGGCCGAGGTCCTCGGCGATGCGGGCGCAGCCGATCAGGCCGCCGACCGGGCCGGAGCCGATCGTGAAGATCGGGCGGTCGGCGCCGAGCCCGAGCGGGACCATGCCGCCGTGGCACTGCATGATGTGCAGCTCGCCGGCGAAGCCGACGTCGGCGAGGCGGCCCTGGACGCCGTGCAGGTAGGTGCTGGTCACCGGTCCCACATACGAGTTGATCAGGGTGGCGACGAAGCGCTCGTACTCGCCGACCGCCTTGGAGATGTCACTGGAGATGGTCACGAAGACGCCGGGGGCGTGCTCGTTGACGATCTCCCTGGCGCGCTGCTCGTGAGCGCCGTTGCGGACCGACCAGAGGAAGGCGATCGCGATCGTGTCGACGCCGGCCTCGACCAGCGCCCTGGCGGCGGCGGCGACCGCGGCCTCGTCGAGCTCGACCACGACCTCACCGTCGGAGTCGATCCGCTCGGCGACGCCGAAGGTGCGCTCGATCGGGACCAGCGGCTCCGGCTTGCTGGTTTCGGCGAAGCGCAGCAGGTTCTCAGGCGGCTCGCCGGTCGGGCGGCCGAGCCCGCGCATGGTGCGGACCGTGTCCTCGAAGCCGCGGGTGGTGATCAGGCCGATCTCGGCGCCCTTGCGCTCGACGACGATGTTGGTGGCGACGGTGGAGCCGTGGGAGATCAGCCGGTCCATCCGCGTGTAGAGGTCCTCGGAGGAGAGGCCGAGCTGGTCGCCGGCGGACTCGATCGAGCCGAAGAAGCCCGACTGGAAGGAGTCGGCCGGCGAGGAGAGCGCCTTGCCGTAGGCGACGCGGCCGTCCTCCCCGATCAAAACGCAATCGGTGAACGTCCCGCCGATGTCGACTCCACAAACAAGTCCGGCCACAGATCTCTCCTCCTCGGTCGAGTGGAGCCACACTAGCCCCGTGTTCCCAAGCCCCCTAGACGCCTTGTCAGCGCCCTTATGGGTCCTCCAAAACCACCATACTCGAAACTGACCGCACGGTCGGTCAGTGTGTTAGCGTCCCCCTGATGGAGGCCGACTGATGGAGGCGGTCCGCTGGCACGCCGCGGGTGACCTGCGGCTCGACGACGTCGAGCTGGCGCTGCCGCTGGGGCCGGGCATGGTCGAGGCCGAGGTCGCCTTCGCGGGGATCTGCGGCAGCGACGTGGCCGAGTTCCGGGCCCCGTTCGCGATCCGGCCCGGGCGCGCCCACCCCCTCACCGGCCAGCAGCCGCCGGTGACCCTGGGGCACGAGTTCTCCGCCGTGGTGACCGCGGTCGGCGAGGGCGTCACCGAGGTGGCGCCGGGCGACCGCGTCAGCGCCGACGCCTGCTGGCGCTGCAACGTCTGTGAGGCCTGCGTCTCCGGCCGCTACAACCTCTGCCGCCTCTCCGGCTCGATCGGCCTCTCCTCCGACGGCGCCTTCGCACCGCGGGTCCGCTTCCCCGCTTACTGCGCGGTGCCGCTGCCCGAGGGGGTGAGCGACGAGGTCGGGGCGCTGCTGGAGCCGCTGGCCGTCGGCCTGCACGCGCTCGACCGCGGCGGCGCCAAGGCCGGCGAGCGCCTGGTCGTGATCGGCTACGGCCCGATCGGCGCCTGCACGGGGTTGGTCGCCCGGGCCCTTGGCCTGGAGGCGCTGGTGCTGGAGCGCCACCCCGGACGCCGCGCCCGCGCCGAGGCCGAGGGCTTCGCCACCTACGACCCCGCCGGCGAGACCCGCGAGGTCGCCAAGGACGTGCGCGGGCTGGTCGGTGGCGGCGGCGCCGAGATCGTCGTCGACTGCAGCGGCGCCGGGCCGGCGCTGGAAGCGGCGCTGGAGAGCACCACGCGCGGCGGCCGCATCGTCATCGCCGGCATCCCCAAGAAGCCGGTCCCGGTCGACGCCGGGCGGATGGTCCTCTACGAGCGCTCGATGCACGCGACGCTCGGCTACGCCAACGACCTGCCGCGGGTGGCGGCGATGATCGACGCCGGCCTGCTGGCGCCGGAGTCGATGATCACCCGGCGGGTGCCGCTGGCCGAGGCCGCGACCGAGATCGAACGCCTCGCCACCGACCCGGGCGACGACGTCAAGGTCCTGGTCGAGGTGATGGGTGAGCGCTGAGCCGACCAGCACCGTGGTCGTGCCGATGCCCCACATGGGGGTCTCGGTCGAGGAGGGGACGGTCGTCGAGTGGCTGGTCGCGGTCGGCGACGAGGTGAAGGCGGAGGACGTGCTTTGCGCGATCGCGACGGACAAGGTGGACACCGAGGTGGTGGCGCCGGCCGACGGGGTCGTGGTGCGGTTGCTGGTTGAGGCGGACGGGGATGTGGCGGTTGGAGGGCCGTTGGTGGAGCTCGCGGTTGGTGAGGGCGCGGCTGCGGCGATCTCCGCAGCGGCGGAGGGTCCCGAGGTTGACTCTGCGGACGCGACTCCGCGAGAAGACGCTCAAGCTGACGCCTCAGGCGCTGGCGACGCTCCGCGCGGAGTGTCCGCAGAGCCAACCTCGGGACCCTCCGACAGTCCGGGGGGCGCCGGTCCACGGGATAACGCGGGGCTGACTGAGGCCGAGATGAGCGCCGGGCTTGCCGAGAGAGCTGCCGCGGGACGGGACGAGTTCGGGAGGTTCGATCCGCGGGCTGCTGCGGAGGCGGTGGTGAGCTTCGTGGCCGGGGTGAATGGACGGGGCGCTGCTCCGGCGTCGCCGGTTGCCAGGAGGATGGCTGCGAAGCATGGGGTTGATCTGGGTTCGATCAAGGGTTCTGGCCGTCGCGGCCGCATCCGGAAGGTCGATGTGGAGCGGGCGATCGCCGGTAGTGGCGACTTTGTTCGGAGGGGTCGAACAAAGTCGCCAACGCACACTTCACCCTCCCCCACCCAGCCCTCCTTGCCGCCCGGCTACGACGAGATCCCGCATGAAGTCGTGAAGACGACGCGGGTGCGCCGCGCGATCGCGGAGCACATGAGCCGCTCGCGGCAGACGGCGGCGCACATGACTACGGAGGTGGATGTCGATCTCAGGGAGGTGGTCCGGGCGCGCACGGAGCTGAACGCCGCAAGGCTCGCGGCCGGCGAGGCGAAGCTCTCCTACCTGCCCTTCATCGCCCGCGCCGCCTGCGCGGCGCTGGGCGAGCATCCCGACCTCAACGCGACCTTCCTCGGCGAGCGGATGGTCCGCTGGCAGGAGGTCAACCTCGGCGTCGCCGTCGACACGCCGGAGGGGCTGCTGGTCCCCGTCGTCAAAGGCTGCGAGAAGCTGACGGCGCCGGCGATCGGAGAGGCGATCGCCGATCTCGCCGAGCGTGCCCGCGCCCGCAAGCTCGTCCCCGACGACCTCGCCGGCGGCACCTTCACGCTCTCCAACCCCGGCTCGGTCGGCGCCGTCTCGGCGCCGGCGATCATCAACCAGCCGCAGGTGGCGATCCTCGGCGTGCCGACGATCCAGCGCCGCCCCTGGGTCGTCGCCGACGAGCGCGGCGCCGAGTCGATCGCGATCCGCTCGATCCTCCGCCTCGCCGTCACCTTCGACCACCGCGCCGTCGACGGCGCTGGCGCCACCCGCTTCGCCGTCGCCGTCAAGGACCACCTCGAGTCCTGGGGCCCCGAGGCCTACACCTAGCCTCACCGCCCTGGGTGATCGCCATTTCACCCCCATAAGGGGGGAAATGGCGATCACCTTCGGGGAGAATGCCGGCGATGGCCGGCGAGCGAGGACCGAGCAGGGTGCGGCAGACCCTTGGGTCCCCGTCCGTTTCAAGGGTCTACCGCGCGCTGGTGGTGCTGACCGTGGTCGTGCTGGCGGCGCTCGCGGCGGAGGCATCGGCTGCGGAGCGAGCCCCCGCGCGGGTGGCGGCGGAGCGGAGCGTGATCGGGCACTCGGTCCGGGGGCGGCCGATCGTGGTGGTGCGCAGCGGGGCGACGGATCCGGCGCTGAAACTGCTCGTCGTCGGGGACATCCACGGCAACGAGACCGCCGGGATGCCGGTGGCGCGGCGGCTGATTCGCCAGGGCGCGCCGGCCGGGGCCGGGCTCTGGGTGGTGCCGACGATCAACCCCGACGGGGTCGCGGCGGACACCCGCGGCAACGCCCACGGGGTCGACCTCAACCGCAACTTCGGCTACGACTGGGCACCGCTGACCGACAGCGAATACTCGGGGGCCGGGCCGCTCTCCGAGCCCGAGTCGCGCGCCGCCACGCGGCTGATCCGCCGCGTCCAGCCCGACCTGACGATCTGGTTCCACCAGCCGTTCGGGATCGTCGACCGCCCCCCGGGCAACCCCTTCATCGCCCGCCGCTACGCGCAGCTCTCCGGCCTGCCGATGGTCACCCTGCCGGGCCGCTACCCCGGCAGCGCCAGCCGCTGGCAGAACCACGCCTTCCCCGCCAGCACCGCCTTCGTGGTCGAGCTACCCGCCAGGGTCAGCGGCGCCCTGAGTCGCCGCGCAACCGCCGCGCTCCGCAGCCTCGCCGCCGAGCTCGCCAGCCCGGGCCTGGACAGCGCGGGCGCCGCCGGATCCGGCTAGATCGCCAGCAGCTCACGGGCCGCGGTCTCGATCTGCTCGGCGCTGGGGATGATCAGTTGCTCGAGGACGGGGCTCTGCGGGACTGGCGTGTCGAAGGCGCCGAGGCGCCAGACCGGAGCGTCGAGCGCGAAGAATGCGGCTTCCTGGATGCGGGCGGCGATCTCGGCGCCGGGGCCGGCGGTGCGGACCGCCTCGTGGACGACCAGGGCGCGGCCGGTCTTCTCGACCGAGCCGACGATCGTCTCCATGTCGAGCGGGACCAGGGTCCGCGGGTCGATCACCTCGATCTCGACCCCGTCGGCGGCCAGGCGCTCGGCCGCCGCCAGCGCCCGCGGCACCATCAGCCCGGTGGCGACGACGGTCATCGCGCCGCCCTCGCGACGGATCGCGGCCTCGCCGAAAGGGACGAGGAAGTCGGGATCGTCGGGGACCGGCCCCTTCGTCCGGTACATGCCCTTGTGCTCGAAGAAGAGGACCGGGTTGGGGTCGCGGATCGCCGTCTTCAGTAGCCCCTTGGCGTCGGCCGGGGTCGCTGGCAGCACCACTTTGAGCCCGGGGAAGTGCATGCCCAGCGCCTCCAGCGACTGCGAGTGTTCGGCGCCGACACCGCCGATCACGCCGGTCGGCAGCCGCAGCACCATCGGCACCGAGAGCTGGCCGCCGTGCATGTAGCGCCACTTCGCCATCTTGTGGAAGACCTCGTCGCCGGCGATCATCATGAAGTCCGCGAACTGCAGCTCGGCGACCGGGATCGTCCCGGTCAGCGCCGCGCCGACGGCGGCACCGACGATGAAGGTCTCGTTCAGGGTGGTGTCGCGGACGCGGCCGGGCCCGAACTCGTCGTAGGCGCCGCGGGTGACCCCGAAGACGCCGCCCATCTTGCCGACGTCCTGGCCCAGCATCCAGACCTTCTCGTCGCGGCGCATCTCCTCCATCAGCGCCGCGTTGATCGCCCGCGCGTAGCCGAGCTGCTCTCCCGTCTCGACCGTCACCGCGCTCACACCCAGACCCCCTGCGTGACCACGCTCTCGTCGCCGTCGGGCATCGCCAGCACCTCGGCCAGCGCCGCCTCGGCCTCGGCGCTCGCCTCCGCCTCGAGCCGGTCGGCCTCCTCGTCGGGGACGTCCTCGCGGAGGATCGCCAGCGGGTCGCGCGGGACCTCCAGGCTCTCGACGAAGCCCTCTCGGTAGGCCTGTTTGTCGCCCTCGAAGTGGCCGCGGACGCGGTTGGTCTTGGCCTCGATCAGGGTCGGCCCCTCGCCAGCGCGGGCGCGGGCGACCGCCTCCTCCATCGCTGCCTTCACCGCCAGCGTGTCCTGGCCGTCGACGATCACGCCGGGAACGCCGTAGGCGCTGGCGCGGTCGGCGATGTTCTCGGTCGGGCTCTGCTCGCCGATCGGGACCGAGATCGCCCAGCCGTTGTTCTCGCATACCCATACAAGGGGGAGCTTCCAGACCGAGGCGGTCAGCGCCGCCTCGTGCCAGGTGCCGCGGGCCGAGGAGCCGTCGCCGAAGAAGATCGCCACGACTTTGTCGGTCCCGAGCATCTGGGCGGAGACGCCGGCGCCGGCGCCGAGCACGAAGCTGGAGCCGACGGTGCCGCCTTGGCCGAGCACGCCGCGGCCGGGGTCGACGAAGTGGACCGTGCCGCCGCCCTTGCCGCCGACGCTGCCGCCGGTCTTGCCGAAGAGGTCGGCGAGCAGGGTGACCGGGGACATCCCCTTGGCGAGCGCGTAGCCGAGGCCGCGGTGGGCGTAAAAGAGGTAGTCGTCCTCGCGCAGGGCGGAGACGGCGCCGGCCTGGATCCCCTCCTGGCCGAGCCCGGGGTGCCAGAAGCCGCCGAAGCCATGCTCGTTGATGTAGCGGTTGAGCAGCAGCTCCAAGGCCCGGATGCGGGCAACTTCGCGGTAGAGATCGAGCTCCGTCATCAACCCTCCTGTGGCCTCCTCCTGCAACTGACCGTCCGGACGGTTAGTCTATACCGAATGGGGAGCAAAGTCGCTCTAGTGACCGGCGCGTCCAGGGGAATCGGCCTGGCGATCGCGACGATGCTGACCGAGGAGGGCTTCGACCTCACCGTCGTCTCCCGCACCGCCGCCAAGCTCGAGCTCGCCGCCGCCGGCCTGGCCGAGCGCGGGACCGAGATCCACGCGGTCGCCGCCGACCTCGCCGACGACGCCGAGATCGCCCGCGTCCTCGCCGCCCACCGCGAGCGCTTCGGCCGCCTCGACCTGCTCGTCAACAACGCCGGCCTCGGCATCCACGGGCCGATCGACGACTACCCGACCAAGCACATGGACCTGCAGCTGGCGCTCGACCTGCGGGCGCCGATGATCTTCTACCGCGAGGCGATCGACCTCCTGCGCGCCGCCGGCGCCCAGCACCGCAACGCCCTCGTCGTCAACGTCTCCTCGACCGCCGGCAAGCACGGCGTGCCCGGGATCGCCGTCTACTCGGCGGTCAAGCACGGGGTCGTCGGCTTCACCGAAGCGATGAACCGCGAGCTCAGCGAAGCCGGAATCAAGTCCTGCGCGCTCTGCCCCGGCTTCGTCGACACCGAGCTTGCCGACTACTCGCAGAACCCGGTGGCGCCGGAGCAGATGATCCGACCCGCCGACGTCGCCGAGTCGGTGCGGGCGCTGCTGCGCCTCTCCCCCACCTGCGTGCTGCCGGAGATCGCCCTGACCCGGCCCGGCGCCGACGCGGTGGTCTGGGGCTGAGCGTGGCCGCCGCCGCCAGCGCGCCGCTGGTCGAGCTGAAGATCGACGGCCACGTCGCCGTCATCACCCTCGCCAACCCCGAGCGCCGCAACGTCCTCGACCTGCCGATGGCGCGGGCGCTGCGCGGGGCCGCCGAGCACGCCGGGGCCGCCGCCGACGTCCGCTGCGTCGTCATCACGGGGACCGGCAACGCCTTCGCCGCCGGCGCCGACATCGCCGAGCTGGAGGCGGCCAGCGCCGAGGACAACCTCGCCTACAACGCGCAGCTGCTGGAAGCGGTCGACGCGGTGGCGGCGATCCCGGTGCCGACGATCGCCGCCGTCAACGGCCACGCGGTCGGCGGCGGCCTCGAGCTTGCCTGCGCCTGCGTGCTCCGGGTCGTCTCCACGAAGGCAAAGCTGGGACTGCCGGAGGCGCGGCTGGGGATCCTGCCCGCGACCGGTGGCCTGGCCCGGCTGCCGCGGCTGATCCCGCCCACGCTCGCCGCCCGCCTGCTGCTGACCGGCGACCTGATCGACGGCACCGAAGCGGCGGCGCTCGGCCTCGCCAACTCCGCGGTCGAGACCGACCAGGTGCTGCCCGAGGCGCTGGCGCTGGCGGGGCGGATCGCGAGCGCCGCGCCGCTCTCGGCCCGGGCGATCGTCGACAGCCTGCGCAGCGACGGCGGCCTGCCGATCGCCGAGGCCAACCGCCGGGTCGAGGAGCGGCTGGCCGGGGTGCTTGCCTCGGCCGACCGCCGCGAGGGCGCCCGCGCCTTCCTCGAGCGCCGCGACCCCGTCTTCAAGGGGAGCTGAGCGTGCCCCTCCCCGCGATCGCCGACTTCGGCCTCAGCGACGAGCAGGCGCTGCTGCGCCAGACCGTGCGCGAGTTCGCCCGCGCCAAGGTCGCGCCGCGCGCGCACGGGATCGACGCCGCCCAGAGCTTCCCCGCGGCGAGCTGGCGCGAAGCCGCCGCGCTCGGCCTGCTCGGCGCCACCGCCCCGGCCGCCCACGGCGGCGCCGGGCTCGGCCTGGCCGAGCTCTGCATCGTCGGCGAAGAGCTCGCCGCCGCCTGCCTCTCGACCGCCGCCACGGTCCTGCACCAGGCCGACATGGTCGTCGGCCGCATCGCCCGCCACGGCAGTGAGGCGCAGATGGAGCGCTGGCTGCCGGGACTGATCGACGGCTCGCTGATCGGCTGTCTGGCGATGACCGAGCCCGAGGCCGGCTCCGACGTGATGAGCATGCGCACCCGCGCGGTCCCGAGCGACGGCGGCTGGGTCCTCAACGGGACCAAGACCTTCATCACCAACGGCCCGGTCGCCGACCTGGCGCTGGTCTACGCGCGCACCGGCGGCGAAGGCTCGCGCGACCTCGGCCTCTTCGCCGTCCCCACCGACAGCCCCGGCTTCGCTCGCGGCAAGAAGTTCTCGAAGATGGGATGGCGCGGCTCCCCCACCGGCGAGCTGCTGCTCGACGACTGCGAGGTCGGCGCCGAGGCGCTGGTCGGCGCCGCCGACGAGGGCCGCGCGATCATGTTCGCCGGGCTCGACTCCGAGCGGGTGCTGATGGCGGCGGAGTCGGTCGGGGTCGCCCAGGGGGCGCTGGAGGCGGCACTCGGATACGCCCGCGAGCGGCGCCAGTTCGGCCGCGCGATCGGCGAGTTCCAGCTGATTCAGGGCAAGCTCGCCGACATGTTCGCCGAGACCGAGGCCTGCCGGGCGCTGACCTGGAGCGCCGCCGCCCGGGCCGAAGCCGGCGACCCCGGCGCCCGCGCCCTCGCCTCCGCCGCCAAGCTGCTGGCGGGCGACGTGGCGATGAAGGTGACCACCGACGCGGTCCAGGTGCTGGGCGGCTACGGCTACATCGACGAGTTCCCGGTCGAGCGCTACATGCGCGACGCGAAGCTGATGCAGATCGGCGGCGGCACCGCCGAGATCCAGCGCCACATCATCGCCAAGGAGCTGCTGGCGTGAGCGCCGAGACCACGGGTAGCCTGGCGGGCTGATGGCGGGGCCAGCACGCAAGAGCAAGCGGACCGAGATCCTGCGCAGCTTCACGGCGCTGGTCGCCGAGCGCGGCTACGACGAGGTCAGCCTGCGCGACGTCGCCGAAGCGGTCGACGTCAGCAAAGGCACGATCCTGCACCACTTCCGCAACAAGGAAAGCCTGCTGGAGGAGCTGCACGGCGACTACATGCGCCGCCGCCTCGCCGAGGCGCACGAACTGCTCGACGCCCACCCCGACCCGGTCGACCAGCTGCAGCTGATCGTCTACCAGCTGATGCTGGCCCAGCGCGACGACCGCGCCGCCACCGTCGCCTTCGCCCGCGAGATCGTCCGCTTCGCCTCCGAGGAGGTGATGGCCGAGGTGCGGGCGATGCGCCACGAGTACTCGACCCTGGTCGGCGACGTGATCCGCCGCGGCATCGCCGCCGGCGAGTTCACCGATGTCGACCCCTCGCTGGCCGCCCTGCAGCTGTTCGGCATGTGCAACTGGTCCTGGACCTGGTTCAAGCCCGAGGGCGAGTGGTCGGCGGAGCAGATCGGGGCCGAGTTCTGCCGCACCCTGCTCGACGGGCTGCTGCGCGAGGGCGGGCGTGAGCTCGAGGGCGAGCGACTAGCGCAGGCGGTGGCGGCGTCGATGAGGGCCCACGCCGCCGACGAGCCCGCCCCGGCCGCGGTGAGCTGAGCGGCGTGGAGCTGCGCGACACCCACGCGGTGGTGACCGGCGGCGCCCAGGGAATCGGCGCCGCGATCGCCCGCGCCCTGGCCGGCGCCGGCGCTCGCCAGGTGGTCGTCGCCGACCTCGACGCCGGCGCCGCCGAGGCGGCCGCGGCCGAGTTCGGCGGGATCGGGATCGCCGCCGACGTCGGCAGCGAGGCCGGGGTCGCCGGCCTGATCGCCGCCGCCGAGGAGGCCGCCGGCCCGATCGACGTCTTCTGCTCCAACGCCGGCATCGCCGGCCCCTACGGCGGTCCCGAGGTCGGCGACGGCGAGTGGCAGCGGACCTGGGAGATCAACGTGATGGCCCACATCTGGGCCGCCCGCCAGCTGCTCCCCGGGATGCTCGACCGCGGCCGCGGCCACCTCAGCGCCACCGCCTCCGCCGCGGGCCTGCTCGCCAACCCCGGCCTGATGCCCTACTCGGTGACCAAGCACGCCGCCGTCGCCGTCGCCGAGTGGCTGGCGATCACCTACGGCGGCCCCGGCTCCGGCGTCGGCTTCTCCTGCTTCTGCCCGCAGGGGGTGGCGACGCCGATGCTGGAAACCTGGCGCGAAGAGGACCCCAGCTCCAAGCTCGCCGCGGCCTCCGGCGAGACGATCACGCCCGACGAGGCGGCCGCGATCCTGGTCGCAGGCATCACCGAGGACCGCTTCCTGATCCTCACCCACCCCGAGACCGGGACCTACGCCCAGCGCCGCGCCGGCGACCCCGAGCGCTGGCTAGGCGGCATGCAGCGCTTCCAAGCGCAGATCGACGCCGCCCGCGCCGCCGAGTAGATCCGCGAGGTCGTCCTAATGCACGGTCTGCGTGCATTTCCGCGACCTCACGGGGCTGGAGATCTTCCAAGCGTTGCCCCGCGCCGCGCCCGCGAGGCCGCCCCCCGAACGTAGCCTGGAACCAATGCGAGAGCCGACCAGGCTGCTGGGTGGAGGATCGTTCTTCGAGGGGCCGCGCTGGCGTGATGGCCTCTGGTGGGTATCCGACTTCTACACCGGCGGCGGCAGGATTCTCGCTGTCGACCCAGAGGGCGCGATCGAGCGGGAGATACCGCTCGAGCAGCCCTCGGGGCTCGGCTGGCTGCCCGACGGCGACCTGCTCGCGGTCTCGATGACCGGCCACAAGCTCTGGCGAATCGGCGAGTCCGGCCCGCCAGAGCCCTACGCCGACCTCTCCGAGTTCTCGCGCGGCGAGGCCAACGACATGTGCGTCGACGCCCAGGGGCGGGCCTGGGTCGACAGCTTCGGCTACGACCTCTACGCCGGTGAGCAGGCGCGGGGAGCGACCCTGATTCGGGTCGACCCCGACGGCGCCGTCCACGCCGCCGCCGAGGGCCTGCACTTCCCGAACTCGGTCATGATCCCGCCGCCCGGCGACACCCTGATCGTCGCCGAGACGATCGCGGCGCGGCTCAGCGCCTTCGACATCGGCGCCGACGGCAGCCTCTCCAACCGCCGCGTCTACGCCCAGATCGCGCCGTCCCCGGCGCTGGAGGAGATCGACGCCGGCTACACCAAGGTCGGCTACGGCCCCGACGGCTGCACGCTGGACGCCGAGGGCTGCGTCTGGGCCGGCAACTCGCTTGACACCTACTGCGCCCGGATCGCCCCCGGCGGCGAGATCCTCGAGCGAATCGAGGCCCCCGAGGAGGGCATGGTGATCTACGCGGCGATGCTCGGCGGGCCCGACGGCCGCGACCTGCTGCTCTGCGTCGCCCCCGACTGGCGACTGGGGATGGGCAACGACGAGCCGCACGCCTCGCTTTACACCGTCCGCGTCGAGGTCCCGCACCACGGCGGGCAGCCGTAGGGTGCGCGCCGACCAGCGCGCGCTTATCGGCCACGCCGACCCCTACGCGGTCGGCGTGCCCTCTTCCTTGGTGCCGGCCTCGACCGTGAGCGTGACCCCGAAGCGCTCGATGATGTCGCCGGAGCATTCGCGCATCGTCGCCCAGGCATCGGAGCCGGCCGACTCGGCCATCGCCTCGGCGCTCTCGAACTCCATCTCGGCGACGCGGTAGTTCGGGGGCGGGTTGCCCTCGAAGCCGTCGGCGGTGCGGGTGGTGGTGATCGCGACCAGATTCGGCACGGCGGCCGCTCGCGGCACGTGGGTCGAGGCGTAGTACTCCTCGAAGGCGTCGACGTCCTCCGGCTTGGGGGCGGACCAGTAGGCGAAAAGCTTGTAGGACACGGTTCCTCCTCGTTTGGGTTCCCGCACCGAGCCAACCAGTCGCGGCGCGGCGGGGCGAGGGCGTTCGCGGCCGCCTTCGTCGGATTCCCCAAGCCCGGCGCCGGCTGCCGGCGCCGCCGCGGCGCGATCCGCAAGCATGCGGGGACGATGCTGGCCGCCTACGCCTCCGCGATCGACCCCGAGGACCCGCTCGCCGGCCTCGTCGTCGGCGAGGTCGAGGAGCCCGACGTGCCGGAGGGCTGGGCGCTGGTCGAGGTCCGCGCCGCGGCGCTGAACCACCACGACGTCTGGTCCCTGCGCGGGGTCGGGCTGCCGGCCGAGCGGCTGCCAATGATCCTCGGCTGCGACGCCGCGGGGGTGGACGCGAACGGCAACGAGGTGATCGTCCACGCCCTGCTCGGCGACCCCGACTTCTCCGGGCCGGAGACCCACGACCCGGCGCGCTCGATCCTCTCCGAGGTTCACCCCGGGACCCTCGCCCAGCGCCTCTCGGTGCCGAGGCGCAACCTGGTCCCGAAGCCGGCCAGCCTCAGCTTCGGCGAGGCCGCCTGCCTGCCGACCGCGTACCTGACCGCCTACCGGATGCTCTTCACCAAGGCCCAGCTCAAGCCCGGCCAGACCGTGCTGGTGCAAGGGGCCGGCGGCGGCGTCGCCACCGCCGCGATCCTGCTCGCTCGCGCGGCCGGCGCCCGCGTCTGGGCGACCAGCCGCAGGGAGGACAAACGGGCGCTGGCCCGCCAGCTCGGCGCCCACGACGCCTTCGAGACCGGCGCCCGCCTGCCCGACCGCGTCGACGCCGTGATCGAGACCGTCGGCGAAGCCACCTGGGGCCACTCCCTGCGCTCGCTGAAGATGGGCGGCCGCGTCGTCGTCGCCGGCGGCACCTCCGGCTTCAACCCCCCGGCCGACCTCCCCCGCCTCTTCTTCAAAGAACTCGAGGTCCTCGGCTCGACCATGGGCACCCGCGCCGAACTCGAGTCCCTGGTCGCCTTCCTCGACGCCACCGGCGTCCGCCCTCTGATCGACCGCACCATCCCCCTCGCCGACGTCCGCAATGGCCTCGCCGCGATGGCCGCCGGCGAGCTCCGCGGCAAGGTAGTCGTCGAGCCTTAGCCGAACTCGCACGTTCTGCAGCCGGCAACGGAGTCGGCTAGCTTTTCGCTGAAGTAGGTCTGAGTATTCACTGATTACCTAAGCGGAGGGGAAGATGGCGGCGATAACGGAACTGCGGGAGCGGAGCGACCGGCTCTTCACCGACCTGCTCGAGGCCCAGACCACGCCCCCGGCGGGCGCCCCAAAGGCGCGCGGCTTCGACCCTGCGGCCACCGCCGAGCCCTTCTCCTGGTTCGACCCCGAGCAGGGAATGGCGGCCGCGGGGCTGTCGTTCGGGCTCGCCGCCCTGGTCGCCTCCAAGGAGGACCCCCGGGACGGCCTCGCCGCTGCCCTCGGTCAGGTCGAGGCCGCGGCCGGCTCCGCCGACCCCGAGCAGGTGCGGCAGGGCTTCGCCCTGTTCGTGACCCACAACGCCCACGGCCGCCTGCTGGCGAAGCCGCGCACGGTCGCGGCGGCTCCGCGGCTGTTCAGCCCGCCGCCGAAAGGCGGCGACGAGCTGCGGCGGATCTCGATCGGGGGCCTCTCACCCGACCTCGACTACTGGCGCGAGGACGTTCTCGCCAACGAGCACCACCAGCACTGGCACGAGGTCTACCCGTTCACCGGCCTGCCGCCGCGCGACTTCCGCGAGTGGGTGCGCGAACGCGAGCCGGCCCAGCTGGTCGCGATCCTCGACGTGCTGCAGCCCGACCCCGAATGGGCCAAGGTCGTCGCCGAGAGCTCGGAGACCCAGCTCGCCGAGCTCTTCGGCCAGGCCGCTCGGCACGAAAACGTCCCGCGCCTACCCCGCGAGCTCTACCGGCTGATGTTCAGGCTCAACGACCGCCAGGGAGAGATCTTCTTCTACATGCACTCGCAGATGTTGGCCCGCTACGACGCCGAGCTGCTCGCCGCCGGCCGCGAACGGGTCAAGCCGTTCGGCCCCGACGCCTGGGACGACGCGATCGCGGCCGGGTACGACCCCGAGGACCCGCAACGGTTCTTCGCTCGCCGCGAGCCCGGCGCGGTCCTCCCGTCCGCGTCGATCGAACGGCTGGCCGGGATGCACAAACCGATCGCCGACGCGATCAAAGCCGGCAGGCTGAACGGCGCCGACGGAAAACCGGTCCCGATCGACCGCACCAATCTCGGCGAGGCCGTGGAGGCGACCGTCGGTCACCTGCACGCGCTCGACCCGGCCAGCTATCCCGGACTCCACAACAGCGGCCACATGCGGCTTTCCGAGCTCTCACCGCCACGCGGGGTGATGTCGAACCCGGTCGCCGCGATCCGCGACCAGGTCTTCTGGGAATGGCACAAGTTCATCGACGACCTCAGCGCCAGCTGGCAGCAGAAGCAGCCGCCGTTCGCCTTCGACGACGCCCCCGAGGCGCTGCTGCGCGACGTCATCCTCTGCCGGACCGGGGACCTGCCGGCGGGCGAGGATCCGGAGGCCCTCGGCGAGCAGCTCTTCGGCGGCGCCAACTGGGAGCAGGACTTCAGCGGCGCCACCGCCGGGGCAGGCGCCGTGGCGCCGGTCGACGAGCTGGTCACGTCGATCGCCAGCGCCAACTTCGGCGGCAAAGCGATCCAGTACCTCACCCACGAAGCGTTCTCCTACTTCCTCCGGGTCGAGAACAAGACCGCCGCCGACCTGGCGCTCACGGCGCGGATCTTCCTCGCCCCGGCGGCCCACGCCGAGGATCGCCGGGCCTGGATCGAGATGGACAAATTCCTCGTCACCGTGCCCGCGCAGAGCAAGACCGTCGTCCACCGGCCCGACACCGAGTCCGCGGTCGTCAAGCGCCCGGTCGACCGCAGCCCCGCCGACATCCAGGCGCCGAACGGCGCCAGCGACAAGGGCTCCTACTGCGACTGCGGCTGGCCGTACACGCTGCTGCTGCCGCGCGGCACCGCCGCCGGCGCCGATTACAAGCTGCTGGCGCTGCTGACCGACGCGGCGATCGACCAGGTCGCGGCGCCCGCCGAGTGCGGCTCGATGAGCTGGTGCGGCGCGGTCGACCGCTACCCCGACACCCGCGACATGGGCTACCCCTTCTGCCGGCCCTTCGCCGGCGGCGCCGACGCGATCGCCAAGACCTTCTCGGCCCTGCCCAGCGCCGCCACGCGGGCGCTGAAGATCCGGCACGTCTGATCGGGCTCAGTCGAAGTCGAACTCGACGTCGTTCCAGAACACCTTGCGGCTCCGCAGCCGCTGGGTGTTGCTGAGGTCGCTCTTGCCTTCGAGCTCCTTGATCAGGACCTTGCGAGGGACCTCGGTGCCGCGACTATCGGAGCCGTGCTTGCCGGCGGCAGTCGAGACCATCGTTTTCAGGCGCCCCGGGTCGCCGGCATCGTCATCGCGGTGCTTGAACTCGTTCCAGAGCGACTTCGGCGTCGCGTTGAGACTGCCGTGGTGGCCGACCTTGTAGAAGTCGGCGTCGGCCAGGCGCTTGCGGATCGCCTCGGCGTCCTTGCTTCCGTGCAGCGCGTATTTCCAGTTCTCCAGCTGCGCGTCGCCGGGGAACAGCAGCAGCTTGCCGCCGACCTCGAAGAGCAGGATCACGCTGGTGTTATTGAGGACGCCGTCGAGGGTGCGGACGATCGCCAGCACCTCCTCCGCGTGCAGGTTGTCGATCCGCGGCACCACCCAGCGCGCGGTCTCGGGGTAGGTCCTGGCAATCGGCGCCTTCGGGAAGATCGGGCTCCCGGACCCGGCCCGTGCGCGGTTGCCATCGCGCTCGGCGAAGTGCCAGAACTCGTCCTCGTCGGTCGCCGCCTGGTGTGAGATCGCTTTCGATTGCTCGAGGGTCGGCGGCCCCAGGACCTCGGCCTCGACCCCCGGCAGCAACCGCTCCAGGCTCAGCGGGGTGCCGAAGTTGACGTAGGCGTTGCGAGAGCCCATCGAGGCCAGGTTCTTCACCGCCTCGGCGTTCATGAGGTTGGTTTCGCCGAGGAACCGGATCTGGGTCGCGAGCGTCTTGGTGATGTTGCCGGACGCCTCCAGGCGCGGCACCTCGGACAGAGCCATCTGCGCCAGGGACTGCATCGCCGAGAGCCGGGAGGCCATCGCGCGGGCGCGCTGTTTGCCTTCTCCCGCTCCGGCGGGGGCGGTCGCCTCCGGGTCGATCTCCGGGTCCTCGGTCCACGGCTGCACGACCAGGTCGGGCTCCAGCGAGGCGATCACCTTTCCCGAGGCGCCAGCGAAGCCGGAGATGTGGTCGGCGTGGCGATGGGTGGCGACCAGCATCCGCAGCTTGCCCTCGCAGTCCTCGCGGATCTTCTCGGCGATTTCGAGCATGCCGCCGTCGGGTCCGGAGGACGACTGCATGGTCGAGCCGAAGTCGATCAGCACGCTGCGCGGCTGCGATCGCCCCGGGTAGGAGAAGGTCAGCAGGAAGCAGTCGCCGAAGCCGACGTTGTACGAGCGAATCCGCAGGTGGCTCGGCCGCGGCGCCATCACCAGACCTCGTCGTGGTCGTCGAACGCGGGCAGGCCGGAGCGGCGGCGATGCAGGGCCGAGAAGCGCGCCTTGAACGAGCTGCCGGCGCTGAACGCTCCCTGCTCCCAGAGGTACTGGAGCCGCTCTTGGGCCTCGACCGGGTCGCTGTCGCGTCGCTTGCTCGGCAGGCGGTTGTGGATGTCGTACTTGAGGCGCCCGTACTCGTCGAAGATCAGGGTGCTGCCGCCCTCGAGCGTCACCTCCTGGTCGGCCGGCATCCCGCTCGGGGCGACCAGGCCGAACTTGCCGAGGTCGCGAGCGCGGAGTTTCACGTACTGGGTGCACTCGGCAACGGTCTCCCGCAGCGGCATCCCGTCCTCGGGCGAGATCCGCACGCAGGGGCGGACGCTTTCGACGCGGGTGAAGGCGCCGGGGTCGAGGTTGAGGCGGCGGTGGTTGGCCCAAAGCAGGCGGAACATCTCGATCGGGTCGGTCTGCAGGCCCTGGAAGCGAACGCCCTGGTTGTCGAGCGGGCTCGGCGGGGGCATCCAGGTCCCACCGTCGTCAGTCGAAGCGGGTTGGATCCCATACTTCGCGAACCATTCGATCAGCTCGTCGCGGAGGCGGTATTGATGATCGCTGGCGCGGATCTGACTGTCGGCGGTGAGCAGGGCACTGAGGTAGTCGCCGAATTCGATGTGGATCGGAGGCATGTAGTCGATCGCCCGGATCGCCATCGTCAGCAGAACTTCGGCGATCGACTCCCCCTCCTCGACCACCCTCCCGATGTCGTAGTACTTGTCTTCCACCTTGCCGAGCGATGTGAGCCGGAAGGACCAGGCAGCGACGAAGGCCCGCATCACCGCGGCGACGAGGACCTCGCCACGCCGGTGGGCCTCCTGGAACTCGAGTCGGCCGAGGATCCGCGCGTCCGGTTCGATTTCGACCGAGCGGCGCAGGGCCCGGGACCGAGCCGACCCGGCCTCGGTCCCCATCTGCTCGGCCAGCCCGAACAGCACCGAGCCCATCAGCGCCTCCGTTGAGACGCGCTCTGCGGCGATCAGCCCGGGGGGCGTGGCGTCATCGCCCTCCTCGCTCTCCCGGTGCTCGATCAGGGTCCGCAGCACGGCGCCGAGGGAGAAGACGGAGAGCAGGGCGACGATGTCGCCGAAGGCCTCGTGGAAGGCGGCCTGGTCGGGGGACGACGGCCTCGTGAACCGCTTGCGCAGCCCATCGAGCAGCGCGTGGGAGGTCTCGTGGACGACGATGTCGTGGGACAGGCAGGTGAAAGCGAGTCCCTCGTCAGTGCGGTAGTAGCCGAACACGAGCGCCTCGGTCTCCGGCGAGTAGAAGGCGTTCATGTCCTCGAAGGCATGCGGGATCACCTTCAACTGGTGTGCCTCGAAGCCCCAACCCACCCTGCGCCCGAGGGCGTACTCAAAGCGCCCCAGGGTGCGCATCACCAGGGCGTAGGCGTTCCTGGCGTGGAAGCGCGGATCGCCAAGCAGCTCCGCATCGTCCTCCGGGAGTGCGTCTTCGGGAGCCGCGGCGCTGTACATGGTCTGGGTCGAGGCGTCGTAGTCCACGACCGAGACCCGGTGCCCCACGGGTCCTTTCTTGAGGATCTCCCACGGCACTGACACTTTTGCGGTGAGGATCCGGCCGTCCCGCTTCACCCCTGGATCCTGCGCGACGATGACCATCTCCCGGGTCCGCAGTTCAGCCATCGGCGCATTGTTGACCAGAACACTGAGGTACTCAAGCAAAAGTTGAGTTCTTAGCTTAATCCGAATACACAGGTGTTCTTGCTACTTGGCCCCGAGTGTGGAAGCTTCGGGTTGTGCACGCACACATCGCAGGCATCCCGATCGAGGAGACGGTGCTGGCGCTGCTGCCGATCGGGGCGGTGGGCGTGGCGGTCATCGCGGCCCATGCCAGGGGGGCACGGGCATCCGTGCGATCGAAGCTCTCTCAGTCCCGCGGGCCGGGGATGTTGCGGAAGTTGAAGGGCTGACTCTCGCGGCCGGCCTGGACGAACCAGCACTCGCCGGTTCCCTCGCCGTCGAAGATCTCGAGGATCGTGTCGATCACGTCCTGGACCGGGATGATCGGCATCCCCTGGCTGAGGAGCAGCTCGCGGATCGGGCCGATGATCGCGGTCTCGGCGAAGCCGGGGCAGAGGGCGTTGATGCGGATGCCGTCCATCGCGAGGATCGGGCCGAGCGAGCGGACGAGGCCGACGACGGCGTGCTTGTTGGCGGCGTAGACCGGGTCCATCGGCACCGGGGTGAGCCCAGCGAGCGAGGCGGTGGCGATGATCGAGCCGCCGCCACGAGCCTTGAGTGCCGGCAGCACCGAGTTGACGCCGTAGACGACGCCGTCGATGTTGACGCCCATCGCGCGCCGGTAGGCGAGCGGGTCGAAGTCGGGGCCGAGCTGGGTGCCGAAGGCGACGCCGGCGTTGAGGAACGCGAGGTCGAGGCCGCCGAACTCCTCGACCGCCACCGCCACCGCCGCCTCGTTCTGCTCGATCTCGCTGACGTCGCAGGCGACGAACAGCGCCCCGGTCGCGTCCGCCAGCTCGGCACCGGCGGCCTCGTCCACGTCGCAGGCGACGACGCGCGCGCCGCGCCCGGTCAGCGTCTCGGTCAGCGCCCGCCCGAAGCCCCCGGCGGCGCCGGTGATCAGTGCTACCTGCTCGCTCACCCCGCCACCCTCTCACGAACCCGCCGCGGACGGATCTCCATGGCGCCTTTTCACCGCATAGCGACGCAAAGGCACCACGGAGTCGCTCAGCTCGTGACAAACCCCCCGTTGGGGCTGACCGTGTCGCCGACGAAGAAGGAGGCGTCGTCGCTGGCGAGGAAGGCGACCGTGGCGGCGATCTCCTCGGGGCGGCCGAGGCGGCCCTGCGGGGTCTGCATCTTCACCGCCGCGACCAGCGGGTCGGAGAGCGAGCCGCTGACCAGCTGAGTGTCGACGAAGCCGGGCGCGACCGCGTTGACGCGCACGTTCTGCTGGATCAGCTCCTTGGCGACGGTGCGGGTGAAGGCGAGGATGCCGCCCTTGGCCGCCGAGTAGTGCGGGTGGCCGGTGCAGCCCTCGATGCCGCAGATCGAGGCGAGGTTGACGATCGAGCCGGTTTCGCGAGCCCCCATCGAGCGGGCGGCGGCGCGGGTGCCGTAGAAGGTGCCGTCGAGGTGGACGGCGAGCATCCGGCGCCAGTCCTCGTCGGTCATCCGGGCGACCGACTCCAGCGCCGTCGTCACCTCCCCCACGGCCAGCTCGGCCAGCTGCTGTTCGGCCCGCGGGTTGACCCGGTCGGAGACGGCGCCGCCGGCGATGCCAGCGTTGTTGACCCAGATGTCGACCGGGCCGAGGTGTTTCTCCACCGTCGCCAGGGCCGCGTCGACGGCGGCGCTGTCGCTGACGTCGGCGACCACGGCGATCCCCTCGCCGGCCAGCTTCGCGGTCAGCTCCGCCGCGCTCTCGTCGATGTCGACCACGGCGACGCGGGCGCCGTCGGCGGCGAGCCGGACGCAGGTCGCCTCGCCGATCCCCGATCCACCCCCGGTGACCACCGCGACCTTCCCATTCAGATGCACTGGCTCCTCCTCTGTAGTGACGGTTCCGTGCGCACGTCGGTGGCGCTCAGCCGAGTCCCAGCGAGCGGCCGATCAGGTCTTTCATGATCTCGTTGGTCCCCGCGTAGATCTTGGTCACGCGGGCGTCGGCCCAGGCGCGGCCGACCCGGTACTCCTCCATGTAGCCGTAGCCGCCGTGCAGCTGCAGGCAGGCGTCGATCGCCTTGTTCTGGATCTCGGCGGTCCACCACTTCGCCTTCGCGGCGTCGACGGCGGTGAGCTCCCCGGCCACGTGCGCCTCGACGCAACGGTCTACGTACACCTGGGCGACGTCGAGCTCGGTGTCGAGCTCGGCCAGCGTGAAGCGGCTGTTCTGGAAGCTGCCGATCGCCCGCCCGAAGGCGCGCCGCTCCTTCACGTACTCCAGGGTCTCGGCCAGCACGCTGGCCGCGTTGGCGACGTTGCAGACGGCGACGCTGAGCCGCTCCTGCGGCAGCCGCTCCATCATGTAGGCGAAGCCGCGGTTCTGCTCGCCCAGCAGCGCCTCCGCCGGCAGCCGCACGTCCTCGAAGAAGAGCTCGGCGGTGTCGGCTTCGTGCTGGCCGATCTTCTCCAGCCGGCGCCCGCGGGTGAAGCCCTCCGCCCCACTCTCGACGAGGAAGATGCTGACGTCCTTGCGGCCCTCGCCGGTGCGTGCCGCCAGCACCACCAGGTCGGCGCCGGTGCCGTTGGTGATGAAGGTCTTGGTCCCGTTGAGGATCCAGCCGTCGCCATCGCGGACGGCACGGGTCGCCAGCGCCGCCAGGTCGGAGCCCGCCTGCGGCTCGGTCATCCCGATCGCCGTCACCTGGCGGCCGGCGCAGAAGTCGGGGACGTAGCGCTCGCGCTGGGCCTCGCTGGTCAGCTCCAGCAGGTAGGGGGCGACGACGTCGACGCCGAGCATCACCGAGGAGTTGAGCGCGACCGACATCGCCGCCAGCTCCTCGCCGAGGATCTGGTTGAAGCGGAAGTCCTCGAGGCCGCTGCCGCCAAGCTCGGCCGGCATCGCCAGCCCGAGGAAGTCCTGGCGCCCGGCCTCGAGCCAGAGGTCGCGGTCGATCCACTTCTCCGCCCGCCAGCGCTCCAGGCTCGGGGCCACCTCGCGCCGGCAGAACTCGGCCACCGACTCGCGGAAGAGCCGGTGCTCGTCAGTGAAGTGCGTGCGGCGCATCTGCTGCTCCCCGATTGGACACGTCGGGCCACACTAGCCCCGGCCCGCGCACCCCAAGCGAGGGGATTCCGGCGCGATTGTCGATAATCAAAGGCGTGCCCACCGTCCTCCTCGTCCGCCACGGACAAGCATCGTTCGGCGCCGAGGACTACGACGTCCTCTCGCCGCTCGGAGTGCGCCAGGCCGAGGTCCTCGCGGCGGCGCTGAAGCGCCGCGGGATCGCCCCGACCCGCGTCATCGCCGGCTCGATGCGGCGCCAGATCGAAACCGCGGCCGCCTTCGCCGAGCACGCCGAGACCGTCGTCGATCCGCGCTGGGACGAGTACGACGCGAACACCGTGCTGGCGCACCACAGCCCCTCCGCGCTCCGCCTCGACGGCCCCCACCCGGGGCCGCAGGAGGGAATGAGCAGCCGCCAGTTCCAGGCGGTGCTGGACCCGGCCCTGCGCGGCTGGATCGAGGCCGGCGACGGCGACGGCGGCCCGCACAGCTGGGCCAGCTTCGCGGCCGCCGGCGCCGCCGCCCTGGCGGAGCTGCGCGAGCAGCTGGAGCGCGGCGAGGTGGCGGCGGTCTTCACCTCCGGCGGCACCATCGCCGCCGTCTGCGCGACCCTCCTCGACGCCCCCGAGGCCGCCTTCCCGGCACTCAACCGCGGCATGGTCAACACCGGCGTCACCAAGATCGTGATCGGCGCCGCCGGCACCTCGCTGATCTCGATCAACGACCACTCCCACCTGGAAGAGGTCGACCGCTCCCTGGTCACCTACCGCTAGCGCGTTTCACCCCGATCGCGTGATGTGGGCGGGGCGCCGGCACGGTTTCATCGTTGGGTGCAATTGATTGGACGACGACCACTGCTGCGGGCGACGATGCTCGGCGCCGCGGTCGACCGCGGCTGCAGCGAACGCGCCGAGGCGCTGACCAAGCTCAAGGGCCTGCGCGACGCCGGCGTCCTCACCGGCCAGCAGTTCGAGGCCGAGCGCCGGCGCCTGCTGGCCGAGGTTTGATCTTGAACTCGCTGGGCCCGGTCCAGATCCTCGTCATCGACTTCGACGGCGGCCACCACGACGGCGTCGTCCTGCAGGAACTCCGCCGCCTCTGCGAGCGCGACGACGAAGTCCGCATGCTCGACCTCCTGGTCGTGCGCAGGCTCGCCGACGGCGGCGCCGAACTGCTCGACCGGGGCGCCGCCCCGCCGCGGCAGCAGGAAGCCGGACAGCTGTCCGAGGCCCTGCTCGGGGTCGGGCTGGAGGCCGACCTCCCCGCCCCGGTCCCGGCCGAGCGGGTCTGGAGCCTGGCCGACCGGATCCCGCCCGGGACCACGGCCGCGATCGCGCTGGTCGAGCACCGCTGGGCGATCCCGCTGCGCGAAGCCGTGGCCGCGACCGGCGGCCGCACGCTCGCCGACACCTGGGTGCACCCGCAGGATCTCGCGGCCGCACGCGTCGGCACACTAGGCCCGTAGTCGCTCAGGACTACCATCCGGTCGCTGAACGAGCTCGCCGCCAGCCCAGCAACCGCGATCGCGGGAGTCGACCTGCACGCCCTCCCGGGCGAGGCGCTGGTCGACCGTGCGCGCCTGCGCGAGCAGCTCGAAGCAGCCGGCACCAAGGTGGTCCTGCTGCAGGCCCCGGCCGGCTACGGCAAGTCGGTGCTGCTGGCCCAGTGGGCCGAGCACGACCCGCGGCCGTTCGCCTCGGTCACCCTCTCCGGCCTGCACGACGACCCGGCGCAGCTGCTGACCTCGGTCTTCGAGGCGCTGGCGGCGGTCGAGCCGGTGACGGAAGACCTCGTCTCCGCGCTCGGCTCGCCGGAACCGAACCTGGCCGTGGTCGGCGCCCGGCTCGAGCGCGAGCTGGCCTCGCGCGAGGTGCCGATGGTGCTGGTGCTTGACGAACTCGAGCACGTCAGCTCCAAGTCGAGCATGGAAATCGTCGCCGCGATCGGCCGCGGCCTGCCGGCGGGCTCGCAGCTGGCGCTCGCCTCGCGCGCCGACACCCTCCCCCACGCCGGCCGCCTGCGCGCCAACCGGCAGCTGCTCGAGCTCGGCCAGGCCGAGTTGACGATGACCAGCGGCGAGTGCCGGCAGCTGCTGGCGCGGATCGGGGTCGAGCCGAGCCCGGAGGAGATGGAGGCGCTTGTCGCCCGCACCGAGGGCTGGGCGGCGGCCCTCTATCTGGCCGGGATCTCACTGCGCGACGGGCCCGAGGCCGACGCCTCGCCCGCGTCCTTCGCCGGCGACGAGCGGATCGTCGTCGACTACATGCGCGAGGAGCTGCTGACCCGGGCGCCGCGGGAGTGGATCGAGTTCCTCACCCGCACCTCGATCTGCGATCGCCTCAGCGGCGGCCTCTGCGACGCCCTGCTGGGCGAGGAGGGCTCGGCCGCGACCCTGCGCGAGCTCTCGCGCCGCAACCTGCTGGTGATCCCGCTCGACCGCCGCGACGAGTGGTTCCGCCTGCACTCGCTGCTGAGCGGGATGCTGCGGACCGAGCTCGGTCGCGCCGAGCCGGAGCTGATCGGCGAGCTGCACGGGCGCGCCTCGCGCTGGTGGGAGACGGAGGGCGACGGCGCCCGCGCGATCCACCACGCGATCGAGGGCGACGATCTCGATCGCGCCGGTCAGTTGCTCTGGCGGGCGGTGCCCGAATACAACGCCAGCGGCCGCGCCGGCACCCTGCGGCTCTGGATCGAGCGCTTCAGCCAGGAGCAGATCGTCGCCAACCCGGCGCTCAGCCTGACCGTCGGCCACGGCCAGCTGGTCCGCGGCGAGGGCGACCTCGCCGCGCACTGGAGCCGGGTCACCCACGAGCTGCTGGAAGGGCGCGCGGCCGGCGAGGAAACCGACTCGCTGCGGGCGGGGCTGGGGGTGCTGGACGCGACGATCTGCCGCGACGGCCTGGCGGCGATGGCGGCCGAGAGCCGCTCCGCCTCGGCGCTGTTCCCGGCCGAGAGCGCCTGGCAGTCGATGTGCCGCTGGCTCGAAGGCGTCACCCAGCACCTCGGCGGCAAGCCCGGGCCGGCGCGCGAGAACCTGCGGGCGGGAGCGCGCTCGGCGGCCGTCTGGGGGGCGCCGATCGTGCAGACCCTTTGCCTGGCGCAGCTGGCGCTGCTGAGCGCCGAAGAGGGCGACTGGCAGAGCGCGCGCGTGCTCGCCTCGCAGGGCCGCGCGCAGGTCGAGCGCAGCGGGCTCGGCGACTTCTCGACCATGGCGTTGGTCTTTGGCGCCTCCGCCTACCTGCGCAGCCGCGAAGCGCGCCGCGACGATGCCGCCGCCGACCTCCGCATCGGGGTCGCGCTGCTGGGCCGGCTCGACGCGCTCTCCCCCTGGTACGAAGCGGAGGCCGCCGCCGCGCTCGCCGCCACGGCGCTCGACCTCGGCGAGCTGCCGCTGGCGACGGAGCTGCGCGATCAGGCCGCCCGGCACGCCGAGGCCCTCGGCGAGTCGCCGGTGATGGCCGCCTGGCTGGAGCGGATCGACGCCGGCATCGAGCGCGCCGCGGGCGTCGCGGCCACAGACCTGACCCCGGCCGAGCTGCGGGTGCTGCGGCTGCTGCCGACCCACCTCTCCTTCCCGCAGATCGCCGCCGAGCTGTTCGTCTCCCCGAACACGGTGAAGACCCAGGCCCGCGCCGCCTACCGCAAGCTCGGCGTCGGCTCGCGGGCCGAGGCGGTCGCACTCGCGCGCGAGTCGGGCCTGCTGGAGCGCCCCGGCGGCCCCGGCTCCGCCTGACCCGCGGGCCCTGTCGATTTTCGTCGCGCCCGTTCGTCTCTTGGGAGAACATCCACCAAAAGGAGGAAGCGATGAAGTACATGCTGCTGATTCACCAGGGGACGACGCCGCTGCCGGGGACGCCGGAGTGGGAGGCGCTCTCGGCCGAGGAGCAGGGCCGGGTCTACGCCGACTACCAGGGGATCAACGAAACCGCGGGCGTCACCGCGGGCGTGCGCATGGGCGCGCCGGAGACGGCGACGACGGTGCGGGTGTCCGGCGCCGAGACGCTGGTCACCGACGGGCCCTTCGCCGAGACCAAGGAGGCGCTGGGCGGCTACCTGTTCTTCGAGGCCGACGACCTCGACGCGGCGATCGCGCTGGCCGCGCGGATCCCGGCCGCCCGCATGGGCGGCGCGATCGAGGTGCGACCGCTGAGCGAGTGAGCGACGCGCTCGAACAGGTCTACCGCGAGCACTGGGGACGGGTGCTGGCGGCGACGATCGGCTTCCTCGGCGACTTCGACCTCGCCGAGGAAGCCGTGCAGGAAGCGTTCGCGACCGCCGCCGAGCGCTGGCCGCGCGAGGGCGTCCCCGCCAACCCCGCCGCCTGGCTGGCGACGACCGCCCGCAACCGGGCGATCGACCGCATCCGCCGCGAGCGCACCCTGGCCGCGAAGACCCGCCAGCTCGAGGCCGAAGCCGAGCCGCCGGCAGAGGAGCCGATGGACCCGACGAACTTCCCCGACGAGCGCCTGGAGCTGATCTTCACCTGCTGCCACCCCGCCCTGGCGACCGAGGCTCAGGTGGCGCTGACCCTGCGCACCCTCGGCGGCCTGACCACGACCGAGATCGCCCGCGCCTTCCTCGTCCCCGAGCCGACGATGGCGCAGCGGCTGGTCCGCGCCAAAGCCAAGATCAAGGCGGCCGGGATCCCCTTCCGGGTGCCGCCCGACCACCAGCTGCCGGAGCGGATCGCGGCAGTGGCGGCGGTCGTCTACTTGATCTTCAACCAAGGCTACGGCGGCGACGGCGAGCTCGGCGCCGAGGCGCTGCGACTGGGCCGGGCGCTGGCCGCGCTGATGCCCGACGAGCCCGAGGCGCAGGCGCTGCTGGCGTTGATGCTGCTGCACGACGCCCGCCGCGCCGCCCGCCTGCGGGACGGCGAGCTGGTCCTGCTCGCCGACCAGGACAGCGCCCTCTGGGACCGCGAGCAGATCGCCGCCGGCCAGGCGGCGCTCGACCGCGCCCTTGCCCTGCGCGGCCGCGGCCCCTACGTGCTCCAGGCCGCGATCGCCTCCCTGCACGCGAGCGAGCCGCGCGACTGGCCCCAGATCGCCGCCCTCTACGGCGAGCTCTCGGCCCTCACCGGCTCGCCCGTGGTCGAGCTGAACCGGGCGGCGGCGGTGACCGAAGCCGAGGGCCCGGCGGCGGGCCTGGAGATCGTCGACGGCCTCGACCTCGACGGCTACCTCTACCTGCACTCGACCCGGGCCGAGCTGCTGCGCCGGCTCGAGCGCGGCGAGGAGGCCGCCGCGGCCTACCGGCGGGCGCTGGCGCTGGTCTCAGACGAGGCGGAGCGGCGCCTGCTGGTTCGGCGACTGGCCGAGCTCTAGGAATCCCTCCTAGGCCTGCTCCGGGTCCTCCTCCAGCTCGTCGCCGAGCACGTCGAGCCCCTGCCGGGCCTGGTAGCGGCGCCACGCTTCGACCCCGAGCGTGACCGCGAACGCGAACCCGAGCGCGATCAGCAGCGGCAGCCAGACGTTGTCTTCGAAGGCGGCGCCGCCGATGAAGCCGAGCATCGAGACGTAAAGCGCCCAGAGGATCGCGGCGACCGCGTCGGCCGGGAGGAAGCGCCGGTACTCCATCTCCAGGGTGCCGGCGGCGACGGTGGTCGCCGTGCGGCCGCCGGGGATGAAGCGGCCGAGGATGATCAGCGCCGTCCCGCGGCGCTGGATCGCCGCCTCCGCCCACTCCAGCCGCGCCCGCCCCTTGGCGCCGCGGAAGAGCCGGTTGGCGAGCGGATCACCGACCCAGCGACCGAGCCAGTAGGCGCCGTTGTCGCCGACGAAGGCGCCGAGCGCGGCGGCGGGGACGATCAGGAAGATCAGCAGCTCCCCCTGGGCGGCGAGCACCGAGGCGGCGATCACGATCGTCTCCGAGGGAACGACCGGGAAGAAGACGTCGAGCCCGGCCGCGGCGAAGACGACTAGGTAGGTGATCGCGCTTCCCGATACCTCGTTGGTCAGCCAGTCGGTCAAGGCTCACCCCTCTACCCGAGGGGGCCAGTGACGACGCAGCGCCCTATTCGCCGGCGACGTGGAGCTCGAGCGCGTGGATCTGGCTCTGGCCGTAGGAGCCGGTCTGGACCGGGCCGGCGGCGCTGACCAGGGTGCCGGGCTTCGGCAGCGGGTGCGGGCGCAGGCCCTTTTCGACGTCGATCGCGGTGACCCCGGGCAGGGTGATGCTCTGGGAGTCGAAGATCACGAAGTGGGCATCGCCGTCGCCGTCGGGGTCGACGGCCTCGATGTAGAAGATCTCCCCTTCGGTGACCGCGCATTCGGGCACGTCGGCCGAGCAGTGGGACGGGGCCACGGTCTGCGGGCGCGGGCGCGGGCGCTCCTTGTCGGGCCCTCGGTCGGGCCGGACCTCGATCACCGGCGAGTCGGTCTCCCGCCGGTTCGCTTCGCAGCCGGCGAGCACGGCCACGCACAGCAGAGCCGCACAAACCGAAATCGCTGCAGAGAGCCTGCTCATGGCGGCGAATCTAGCCGTCAGACTCCGCGAATGCCCACGATCGCGACCGTCGGCGTCTACGGCCACGACCTCGACTCCTTCCTCGCCGCCCTCGCCGCGGCCGAGGTCGACCTGCTGCTCGACGTGCGCCAGCGCCGCGGCGTGCGTGGCAGCCAGTACGCCTGGGCCAACGCCAAGCGCCTGCAGGACGCCCTCGCCGGAGCGGGCATCGCCTACACGCACGTGGTCGAGCTGGCGCCGACGACGGAGATGCGCCAGCTCCAGTACGAGGCCGACGAGCGCAAGGGCGAGGGCAAGCGCTCGCGCTCGGCCCTCGCGCCCGAGTACGTCGAGCGCTACGAAGCGGAGATCCTCGATCCAGCCGAGCTGGAACCGATCGTCAACTGGATCGGGTCGAGCAAGGCGGCCCTGCTCTGCGTCGAGCAGGACGCCGAGGCCTGCCACCGCTCCCTGATCGCCGCCCGCCTGCGCCGCGACTACGGCTTCGCGGTCGAGGACCTGCGATGACGATTGGTCTCCTGTGCACGCTTTAGCCGGTACAAGGGGCCGCGCGGCGAATCAGTTGAGCCCGTGCGGGTGCAGGTGGTCCTCGGCCATCGCCTTCAAACCGACCCGGTCGATCTTGCCGGTCGGGTTGAGCGGCATCTCATCGAGGAAGACGACCTCCTCCGGCGCCTTGTAGCCGATCCGCTCGCGGCAGAAGACGATCAGGTCGGCGCTGGAGGGCCTCTCGGCCCCCTCGGCCAGGCTCACGTAGGCGCGCACGTTCTCGCCGTGGACGCTGTCGTGGACGCCGACCGCGCCGGCGAGATCGACGCAGGGGTGTTCGACCAGTGCCCCCTCGACCTCGTAGGGGCTGATGTTGGAGCCGTCGTGGACGATCACCTGCTTCTTGCGGCCGAAGAACCAGAGGTAGCCGTCCGCGTCGGCGCGGGCGAGGTCGCCGGAGTCGAGCCACTCGTCGATCACCACCTCGGCGGTCGCCTCCGGCGCCTCCCAGTAGCCGGCCATCTGACTGCGGGTGCGGATCCAGATGCGACCGACCGCCTCGGCCCCGACCGGCTCGCCGTCTTCGCCCCGCAGGGCGATGCTGTAACCGCAGATCGGCTGCCCGATCGAGCCCTGTTTGATCGTCCCCGAGGGTGGGTTCAGGGTCGCCAGCCCGACCTCGGTCATCCCGTAGCCCTCGACGATCGGGAAGCCGGCGGCGGCGGCGAACTCGGTCAGCAGCTCGGTCGAGACCTTGTCGGCGCCGGCGCGGCAGATCCGCAGCGAGTCGAAGTCGTGCGGCTGCAGGTCGTGGTCGTGGATCAGCGCCGAGAGCGCCGCCGGGATCATCGCCAGCACCGTCGGCTGCTGCGCGCGCAGCAGCGGCAGCAGCTCGTGGCTGTCGATCGTGCGGGCGACGACGACCCGGCCGCCGACCGAGAGCGTGCTCAGCGCCCAGAGGAAGGAGCCGATGTGGGACATCGAGGAGCCCGGCAGGAAGACGTCGTCGGCGTCGAGCTCGAAGGCGGCGGCGGCGCTGGCGATCATCCAGCGCAGCGACTGCCGCGTGTGGGTGACGCCCTTGGCGGGGCCGGTGCTGCCGGAGGTGAAGAAGATCGCCGCCGGCTCGGCGGGATCGGCGTGCGACTCGGCCCCCAGCGGCTCGCTCTGCTCCAGCAGCGTGAAGTCGTGGCGCCACTCGCCCCCGGCCTCGGCCACCGCCCCGGCGTCGGCGAAGCCGATCGTGCCCAGCTCCAGCCCGCCGGCGAGCGCACTGGCGCCGACGTCCTCGGCCCGCTCGACGTGGGCGACCAGGGCGCGGGCGCCGCTGACCGTGAGCGCGTGGTCGATCTCGCGGAAGGTGTAGCGGTAGTTGAGCGGCGTCGCCACCAGGCCTGCCTTGAAGCAGGCGAGATAGTGGACGACGAGGGCGATCCGGTTCGGCATCAGCGAGGCGATCCGGTCCCCCGTCTGGAGCCCGATCGCCCGGTAGCCGCCGGCCAGCCGGTCGCTCGCTTCCTCCAGCTGGCGCCAGCTCATCTCGCGCTCGGCGGAGACGATCGCCACCTCGTCGGGCCCGGCGTCGAGGCCGAGCCGCAGCAGGTCGGCGAGCGGCGCGGCGGGCGCCTCGAGCGGGTTACCGTCGATCAGCATCGGCGCGGATCGTAGGCGTCATCAGCGCCAACGGCAAGGTGAGCCCGGCGGAGCGGCGCAGGGTCGCGATCCGGCGGCCCGGCTGGACCGCCTCGCGCGGCTCGCCGCAGCCCTCGCCGATCGCGGCGGCGGTGGCGTCGAGGTCGGGGGCGAGGAAGGCGAGGCCCCAGAAGAAGGCGGGGCGGTCGGCGCCGTCGCGCTCGACCACGGGCTCGGGCTCCTGCACGACCTCGAGGATCTCGGCGCCGAGTCGGAAGAAGGCCTGCCGCGGCGCCCCCGCCGGGGTCGGCTCCTCGCGGATCCGGCGCAGGTCGAGCCCGGCCGCCTCCAGCGCCGCCACCGTCCGCTCCAGCGCCGGCGTGATCGCGACCAAGTGGTCGAGGGCGGCGATGCCGTTGGGATGGGCGCCGGCCGGGTCGGGCGCGGGGCGCTCGGAGCGCGTCGTCGGCAGCCCGTCGAGCTCGGCGCTGGAGAGCCCGCGCAGCGACCAGCCGACCAGGCCCTTGCCCGCCTCGGCTCCGGCGAGCCGGATCCGCACCGAGCCGACCACGCAGACGTCGTCCTCGACCGCGAATCCCAGCGCCTTCCAGGCCGCGGGCGGGTCGCCGACCAACAGCTCATCGATAGTCACTGCCATGCGGCCAAACCGTAGCCCGTCGTCCACTACCGCTGTCAAGATCGGCCGCCTCGCGTGGACCCGCTGCCCGACTCCCGCACCCTGAAGCGCCGCGACCTGCTCGCGGGCGCGCTCGCCGGTGGCGCCGCCGTGGCGCTCGCCAGCTCGCCGGCGCGGGCGCTCGGCACCTCCCCCGGCGACGCCTCGAAGACGCCGCTGCTGCCGGCGGCGACCTTCTTCAAGGAACCCGCCCTCAACTTCCAGATGCTGTTCGCGCTCGGCGCGGCCGGCTACGGCGCCTCCGAGGTCGGCGAGGTGCTGACCACCTTCGACCGCATCCACGCCAAGGGCGACACCTACAAGGCCACCTTCGAGGAGTTCCAGCGGCTCGGCCGGCGCCTGCGCAAGAGCGCCGACAGGGATCGCGACGCTGGCCGCCTCGAGAGCGCCCGCTCCCAGTATCTGCGGGCGGCGATGTGCCTCGACCAGGCGCTCTACTTCACGCTCGCCTCGGACGACCCGACGCGAAAGCACGAGGGCGGCCTGTACAGGGAGATGAACGGGGCCTGGGCCCAGGCCGGGGCCCTCTTCAAGCCGCGCTTCGAGCCGGTCGAGATCCCCTACTTCGCCGGCAAGCTGCCCGGCTGGTTCCTCAGCCCCGGCGGCAAGCAGAAGCGACCGACGGTGATCATCAACACCGGCTCCGACGCCCAGAACATCGACATGTACGTCTACGGCGGGGCCGCCGCGCTCGAACGCGGCTGGAACGCGCTGATCTTCGAAGGCCCGGGACAGGGCGCCAACCTGTTCCTCCGCAACCAGGCCTTCATCCCCGACTGGGAGCGGGTGATAACCCCGGTGGTCGACTGGCTGCGGGCGCACCCACGGGTCGAGCGCCGCCGCATCTCCCTGGTCGGCCAGAGCTTCGGCGGCTTCCTCGTCGCCCGCGCCGCCGCCCACGAGCACCGGCTCGCCGCGGTCGTCCCCGACCCCGGGGTCTACGACGTCTTCAGCGACTGGCGCAAGAGCCTGCCGCCGGAAATGCTGGAGTTGCTCGCGGCCGGCAGGCGCGACGAGTTCAACGGCTACTGGGACGAGATCCCGAAGCAGATCAGCCCCAACGAAGCAGCGGGCTTCGCCAAGCGGGCGGAGATCTACGGCAACGGCGGCGGCTACGAAAAGATGAAACTGGCGCAGAGGTTCGTCTTCGGGCGCAAGGAAGCGAGCCGGATCACCTGCCCGACGGCGCTGCTCGCGCCGGAGCTGGAGCAGTTCTTCCCCGGCCAGGCGCAGACCCTGGCCGGCTGGCTCAAGGCCAAGCACAAGGTGATCAAGTTCACGATCGCCGACGGCGGCGAGTACCACTGCGAGCCGATGGCCCCACAACTGCGCAACGAGCGTGTCTTCGACTGGCTGGAAGCGAACGCCTGATGCGCCGCCTCGGACTCACCGCGCTGGCTCTGGTGGTCCCGCTGCTCGCGACGGGGAGCGCCGAGGCCGCCAACGTCAGCTGCGAGTTGGTTGCCGCCGGTCCGGCGGGAGCCGCAGGCGACGTGCTGCGGGTGATCGACTCCTCCCACAGCGTCACCCACATCTACCGCCAGGGCGACGCGATCGTCGTCTCCAACAACGCCGACCTCGACCCCGCCGTCTGCGCCGGCGGCGCCCCGACCGTCACCAACATCGACCGGATCGAGTACTCGACCGAGGCCGGGGTCCCCTTCATCAACTACAGCGGCGATGGGCCGCTGGCCCCGGGAGCGAGCCCGGAGACCGGCCCGGCCGAGATCGAGATCTCGATCGAAGAGGGATACGAGCCGAAAGCGCTCAACATCTCCGGCACCGCCGACGGCGAGGAAATCCTCGTCGGGCAGCTCGGGCGCAACAAGGTCGGCGTCGACCTCGACGGCGACCCACTGGCCGCGGCGGCGACCAAGGACGCCGACGTCACCATCGCCGTGCCGGAGCGGGACGAACTGGCGGTGCGGATCGCCGGCCGCGGCGGCGACGACAACCTCAGCGCCCTCGGCGGCCCCGGCTTCACCGGCAAGCTCGCGGCCGAGCGCCTGACCATGGCCGGCGGCCCCGGCAACGACACCCTCAGCGGCGGTCCCGGCCGCGACCTGCTGCGCGGCGACGACGGCGACGACCTGCTCTTCGGCGGCCTCGGTCGCGATCGCCTTTCCGTCGGCCCCGGCAGCGACGTCGCCCGCGGCGGCCCCGGTCCCGACCAGATCGAAAACATCAGCTCGGTCGGCGGCATCGCCGACGACCTCCGCCCCGACCGCGTCTTCGGCGGCGCCGGCGACGACAGCATCGACGTCTTCCAGGGCCTCGCGGGCGACCGTGTCGACTGCGGCTCCGGCCGCGACGACCGTGTCTCCATCGACGCCGGCGACCACGCGCAGGCCTGCGAGCACGTCAGCGGGCGAGGCTAGAGCCGCGACCCGGAACTGGACGAATGGGTGCATTCGTCCCGGGCCACTTGACACCGTCCACCGTGAACCTGAGTATCCCCCGCTTGAAGCGCGCACTCCTCGTCCTCAGCATCTGCCTGGCCGGCCTCTCGGCCTGGCCGCTCGCCGCCCAGGCCGACGCCCCGAGCCGCGTGCTGGACTCCTACTGCAGCCCCAGCGGCGACTACTGCACCAGCATCACCCGCTCCGCCAAGGGCCAGATCGTGCTCTCGCTGCGGAGCTTCGCCTTCACCGACAAGTACAAGCTCTGCGTCGAAGCCCCGGTGCGCCAGCAGCCACGCGAATGCGGCTACTGGTGGACCAAGGACAAGGGCAACGGCCTCTACGTCAGCAACGTCCTCATGCGCGACCACTTCTTCTTCAAGGGCCCCGGCCGCTACCGCATTACCTGGTGGCACGGCGACGGCAACCGCCTCGGCAAGCCGCTCGCCTTCGAGAAGTAGCTGCTGAGCGGGACTAGGGAGCTTTGCGCGGCCGCAGCCGCGTCTTCTCCACCTGCGCCAGCTTCTTTTTCAGCCGCTGCAGTTCCTGCTCCTGCTTCGGCGTCCGCTTGGCGCTCTGGTGGGCGATGTTGTGCTGCTCCAGCGGGTCGGTCTTGAGGTCGTACATCTCCCACTGCGGCGGCACCGGCTTTTTCGGTTCGACGGCGTAGTACTTGGCGAGCTTCCAGCGCCCTTCGCGGATGCTGATGATGTGGTTCGGCGGTTTCGGGTACGGCGGGTTGTTCTGGCCCGACTGGACGTCGTCGTAGGTGAAGACGACGTAATCCTGAACCGGCTTCGCCGTCTTCGGCTGCAGAACCAGCTTCGAGTAATCCTCCCCCTGCCAGTTGGCGCGGGCTTTCTTCGGCGCCGCCGCGAGGCTGGCCAGGGTCGGCAGGAAGTCGACGTGGGAGACCAGCGCGTCGGTGCTGAGCGGCTTCGGGTAAAGCTTCGGGTTCGAGTAGACGAGCGGCACCCGCGTCGCCTCCTCGTAGAAGTTGAAGTTCTTCTGGCGCATGCCACCGTGGGTCAGGCCCATCTCACCGTGGTCGGCGGTGCGGACGATCAGGGTGTCGTCGTAGAGGCCCGTCTCTTCGAGTTTGTCGAGGACGTTGACGATGTAGTTGTCGGAGGAGCGCATCAGGTTGCCGTAGTAGTTCAGGTAGGCGCGCTTTTCCTTTTCGGTCCGCGGCTTGCCGGTGAGATTGAAGATCTTCAGGAACTGTTCCTGGACCGTGGGCTTGGTCGAGAGGTCTTCTTCGTTGGTCTCGGGGACCTCGATGTCGCCTTCCAGCCACGACTTGTCGTAGCCGGCTTCCGTGAAGGTTTTGCTCGGGTAGAAGAGGACGTCGTGCGGGTTGACCAGCGAGATCACCATGAAGAAGGGCTGCTGTTTGGCCGCGGTCGAGCTGAGGTACTGCATCACTCCCTCGGAGCCGGACTCGGGCGAGCCGGTCGATTCCATGAAACGGCCGTCGTTGTCGATGAAGCCGCCACCGGCCTCGGGGACGGTCTGGTTGGCGCCGGCGTCCGGCGGGTTCCAGCGGGTGAAGCCGTAGCGCTCGAGGTCGGAGGGTTCGGCCTTGCCTTCGATCGCCGGCTTCGAGCAGTGCCACTTGCCCTTGTAGATGACGTTGTAGCCAGCCGCCCGCATCACCGTCGCCAGGTTCGGCAGCTCCGGCGGTCGCGGCAGTTCGGCCTGCAGCGGGTATTCGGCCACCGGCATGTCTTCCTCGAGCGTGTACTTGACGCCGTGCTGGGCGGGGAAGAAGCCGCTCATCAGGGTTGAGCGCGCGGGTGAGCACATGCAGGCGTTGGTGAAGGCGCGTTCGAAGCTGATCCCGTGCTGGCGCAGCCGCCGCATCCCCGGCAGGTTCTGGCGCAGCCAGTTCTTCGGGAAGTGCTGGATCGCCCGCTCCTGGTCGGTCAGGATGAGGATGATGTTCATCCCGGCGACGTCCTTGGGGCCGCCCTTGGCGGCGCCGAGAGCGCTCCCGACCCCGACGCCCTGGGCCAGCAGCGCCGCCGCGGCGGCGCTGGCGCCGGACCCCAGCAGCTGTTTGCGGGTGAGACCGCCCTCGCGGCCGTCCGAACCACTCATTTGTTCCTCCTGAAGACGTCGACCGCGTTGCTTTCGAACGAGGTGGAGTAGAGATAGCGGCCGTCGGGGCTGAGCGCGATCGAGCTGACGCCCTTCAGCGCCCGCGCGTTCGCGCAGCCGTTGACCGAGGTGGCCAGGCAGCCCGCGGCGCCCGGCTTCTGCCCGACCGCACCGGCGCTGCCGCGGTTGAGGACGTCGATCGCGCCGGTCTTGAAGGAGGCGACGTAGACGTTCTTGCCGTCGGGCGAGACCGCCAGCCCCTCGGGGGCGACCATGGCGCGGCCGAACGAGCAGCCGGCCGAGCGGAGGAAGATCAGGCAGGCGCTGGTGCCTTCCTTCTGGGTCAAAGCGGTGCCCGGGGCGGTGCGGTTGAAGGAGGTGACGCTGTTGGAGAACAGCGAGGTGACGTAGACGTTGCCGTCGTCGGGGCTGATCGCGACCGCGTTGGCGCCGGCCAGCTCGCGCCCGAGCGTGCAGCCGCTGAGCGCGGCGTCGACGATGCAGCCGCTGCCGTCGCCGGCCTGGGCGAGGGCGCCGGTCGAGCCGTTGCGGCTGAGCGCGACCACGGCGTTGGAGAGGGCCGTGGCGGCGTAGACGCTGGCGCCGTCGGCGCTGATCGCCAGCCCCTCGACCGATTTGAGGGCGATGCCGGGCGCGCAGCCTTCGGTCGCCTCGGCGATGCAGCCGGCGCTGCCGGCGAGCTGGGTCAGGGCGCCGCTGCCGGAGTCACGCGAGAAGGCGGATATCGAGTTGCCGAAGAAGGAGCCGACGTAGACGTTGGCGCCGTCGGCGCTGACGACGACGACGTCGGGCGCCAGCAGGGCCCGGCCCGCGGTGCAGACCGGCAGCGGCAAGCCGGTGATGCAGCCGGAGGCGGTTGGCGGCAGCTGGTGCAGGGCGCCGCTTTTCGGGTTGCGGAGGAAGCTGGTGACCGAGTTGCCCGCGCGCGAGGTCGCGTAGACGTTGCGGCCGTCGGGGCTGATCGCCAGCGAGTTGGGTTCGTTGAGGCCGACCGCCGTCGCGCAGCCAGAGGCGCCTTTGGCGGCGATGCATCCCGCCGCTCCCTTCGCCTGCGCGAGCGTCCCCTTCTTCTTGTCGCGGGCGAAGATCGCGATCGCGTCGCTGCTCGAGGAAGCGACGTAGACGTGCTTGCCGTCGGGGCTGACGGCGATCGCCCGCGAGCCCATGAAGGGGCCGGGCCCCTTCAGCGCCCGCGCCTTGCCGCAGCTACCCGGCTTCGCCGAGGCGTCGACCAGGCAACCCTGCTTGCCGGGGAGCTGGGTCAGCGTCCCCGGCTTGGCCGCCGTGGCCGCCGCCGGGACCGCAGCCAGCGCCAGCGCAACGAGCAGGACGGGCAGGGTTCGGCACGAGCGAGCGAAGTTCACTCGTGCCAACCTATTCACGCCGACGGACGGGCACAACGCCCGTCCGTCCGTCACTCGATCAACCCTTGTCCGGCTTCGGGTTGCCGATCACGCCGATCCGGATCCCCAGCCAGGGGTAGGTCGCCGTGAAGAAGGCGTTGTCCTGCGGGTTGAGCCCGATCGCCGAGAGCCAGAGCTGGTAGACGGGGGCGTTGGCGATGCCGCCGTGGAGGCGACGCCAGACCCGCTTGCCCTTGATCCCGAACGGGGGCGGCGTGATCGTGTCCGTCCACTCGACCACGTTGCCGCCCTGGTCGAGCGTGCCCCAGGGGCCGAGGGTCCCGGCCTGGCCGACGCTGCCGAGGCTGCCGGCGAAGGCTTTGGCGTAGGCGGTCGGATCGAGCCCGAAGGGGTTCACGGTGGTGCAGGCTTCGGGGCTGAAGGTGGCCGGGCACCAGGTCGGCGGCGCCGGCGGCGTCAGTTCGGTGTTGTGGTAGATCGCCAGCGGCTGGGTGGCGGCATTGGTGACGTTGCCGTTGGTCGGGTCGAGGTTGGCCTGGACCGGCGCCGTGGCGGTGTTGTCGCCGAAGACGCCGGCGTTGGTCGGGTACTTCCAGTAGGAGTAGGTGCCGCCGCCCTTGGGGTCGTAGTAGGCCGACTTGATCCACTCGTCCTGGCTGGTGATCACGAAGCCGGACTTCTTCGAGCGGGTCATCGCCCGTTCGGTCATGTCGTACATCCCCTGCTCGGTGTTGCGCGAGAGGCGGACCTTGTAGGTGACGTAGCTGAAGCCGTTGGCGCTGCTCGGCTTCTTCGTCAAGACCGTGCCGTTGTAGAGCGAGTTGGCGAAGCGGGCCGAGCGCAGGAAGTTGGCGAAGCCGTAGGGCTTGTTCGACCATTCCGGCGCGGCCAGCGAGTAGTGGCGGCCGTTGCCGACGCTGGCGGAGAAGTTGATCTGGCCGAAGCGGGGCCAGGCGGTTCCGCTCTCGTCACTGCTCCAAAGCTTGTGGCGGTTCTTCCCTTTCGGGTCAACGGTGTTGAGGAAGGCGACGTACTGGCTGACCGTGACCTCGAGCTGGGCGACGCCGAAGTTGTACTTGACCGCGCCGACTTCCTGGCACGGTTTCTTCGGGATCACCGGCGCTTCTTCGCAGTTGCGGTAGACCGCGTCGTTGAAGGGCACGATCCCAACCGACGGGTTGCCGGGGGCGCCGACCTTGGCGGTCTTGAAGGTGAGGACCGAGGGCGCCGGAGCGGCGAGCGAGGTGGACGGGACAGTGAGCGCGACAAGGGCGGCGATCGCGAGCGCGATCAGTGCCGGGGCCTTGCTGTTGCGCAGGGCGCCGGGCGCCGCTGAGATAGGCATGGGGCTGTATTCGCCGTCTGGATCGAATCCCTTTAGCGATCCCGACGAATGATCGGGGCTCAGCCGGCGGCGAGCGCCGCGAGCGCCGCGGCGCGGTCGGCGAAGACGAAGCCGTTGCCGGTCAGGCCGGTCACCTCGAGCACGCGCCGAACCGGATCGCTGGGACTGTGGATGACGACTCGGCGGCCGCTCTCGCGACCGAGCTGGTGGGCGCGGAGGATCACTGCCAGTCCGCTCGAGTCGATGAACTCACAGGCCTCGAGCGAGACGAGCGCGTCGGCCCCCTCGGCGCGGTCGATCGCCTCGGCGAGCCGGTCGGCGACGGCTAGGTCGAGCTCGCCTGTGACGGCGATCTCACGGATACCGGGCTCGAGCTCATGCTCGGTCAGTTGAAAGGCCTCTGGGGTCATTGCGAGCGCCACGAGTGCTTGCGGCCGGTACGAGCGTAGCCGAGGCGCTTGGACAAAGTGAAAACTTCGCCCAAACCGCCCCGGTCCAGACCCGGGGTCGGCTCATAGGGTCGGATCACCCCCCGAATCGCGAAGCCAAGGAGCGTTGATCGAGATGAGCACCGGCTTTCACTGGAACGAGCTGTACGCCTGGCACGACACCGGGACCGGCTCCGGGTTCCTCTCCACCGGCGGCCTGGTCGAGCCCGAGCAGCACGGCGAGAGCCCGGCGACCAAGCGCCGCCTGCGCAACCTGCTCGACGTCACCGGCCTGCTCGACAAGACGGTGGCGATCCCCGGCCGCAGGGCCACCGACGAGGAGATCCTCCGCGTCCACTCGATCGAGTACCTGGAGCGAGTCAAGCGCGAAAGCTCCGAAGGGGGCGGCGACGGCGGCGAACTGGCGCCCTTCGGCCCCGGCGGCGTCGAGATCTGCGCGCTCTCGGCCGGCGGCGTCATCTCCACCTTCGAGGCGGTCCTCAGCCGCGACGTCGACAACGCCTACTCGCTCAACCGCCCGCCCGGCCACCACGCCGAGCGCGACGAAGGCCGCGGCTTCTGCATCTTCGCCAACATCGCGATCGCGGTCGAACACGCCCGCGCCGAGCTCGGCGTCAAGCGGGTCGCGATCGTCGACTGGGACGTCCACCACGGCAACGGCACCGAGCATGCCTTCTACGAGGACCCCGACGTGCTGACCATCTCCCTCCACCAGGACGGGCTCTACCCGGCCGAATCGGGCCTGGTCGAGGACACCGGCAAGGGTGCCGGCGCGGGCGCCTGCGTCAACGTCCCCCTGCCCCCTGGCTCCGGCAACGGCGCTTACGTGGCCGCGATCGAGCGCGTCGTCGTCCCCGCGGTCGAGGCCTTCAAGCCGGACCTGCTGGTGATCGCCTCCGGGCTCGACGCCTCGATGATGGACCCGCTGGCGATGCAGGTGGTGACCAGCGAGGGCTACCGCGAGATGACCGACGTCGTCGTCGACCTCGCCGCCCGCGTCTGCGACGGCAAGCTGGCGCTGATCCACGAGGGCGGCTACTCCTCCTCCTACGTGCCCTTCTGCGGCGCCGCCGTGATCGAGGGGCTGCTCGGCATCGAGAGGGTGGTCGAGGACCCCTACATCGAGGCCTTCCGCGGCATGGGATACATGGATCTGCAACCCCACCAGGAGGCCGTGATCGAGATTGCGGCTGGGCTCCTGCGGGGCGCGCCGGCGAGTTAGTTTGACAGCAGACTGTTTTGCCGCGGACCTAGTTCCGCTAGAATGGCCACATGAACCCGAGTGCAGTCAAGGCGAAGATCGAGGCCAAGCCGGAGTGCCCGCAGTGCTTCGCGGGTGACCTCGGCTGGCTGCTCGCCAACGCCAACTGGGCGCTGGCGACCGAGATGACGGCGGCGCTAGCGCCGCTCGGCCTCAGCGGCCGCGGCTACCACGTGCTGCGCGCCGCCAGCAACGGCGAGCACACGCAGAAGGCGCTGGCGGAGATGGTCGGGATCGACAAGACGACGATGGTCGTCACCATCGACGAGCTCGAGGAGGCCGGCCTGGCCGAGCGCCGCCCCTCCCCCAGCGACCGCCGCGCCCACGTGATCGTGGTGACCAAGGCCGGCACCCGCAAGCTGGCCAAGGCCGAGGCGGTGCAGGCGCAGGTCCAGGGCGAAGCCCTCAATGCGCTCCCCGCCAACCAGCGCTCCGCCTTCGTCCACGGCCTCGCCTCGATGCTCGAGAACCTGATGACCGACCTCCCCGAGTGCACCGGCGCCCCGCGCCGGCGCGAGCCGCGCACCTGATCCTCCTGCACTAGATCGTCCGGTAGCAGACGATCTGCTACGGTCTGTTCTCAGACCGTACGAACTTCCATGCAGGAGAAGACATGAGCGCCTCGCCCGTCCCGATTCCCCTCGACGCAAAGCCACGCCCCAACCGCTGGACCGCGCTGGTCGTGCTCTGCGCCGGGATGCTGATGATCATCCTCGACCAGACGATCGTCAACGTCGCCCTGCCCTCGATCCAGGACGACCTCGGCTTCTCGCAGTCGAGCCTGGCCTGGGTCATCAACGCCTACCTGATCGCCTTCGGCGGCCTGCTGCTGCTGGCCGGGAGGATCGGCGACCTGATCGGCCCCAAGCGCGTCTTCATGGCCGGGCTCGGGGTCTTCGTCGGCGCCTCGCTGCTCTGCGGCATCGCCACCAGCGACTCGATGCTGGTCGCCGCCCGCTTCGTCCAGGGCGTCGGCGGCGCCCTCACCTCCGCCGTGATCCTGGGCATGATCGTGACCATGTTCCCGGAGCCGGTCGAGCGCGCCAAAGCGATCGGCGTCTACAGCTTCGTCGCCGCCGCCGGCGGCTCGCTCGGCCTCCTGCTCGGCGGCGTCATCACCGAGGCGATCAGCTGGCACTGGATCTTCTTCGTCAACCTCCCGATCGGCATCGTCACCGCCGTCCTCGCCATGCGCCTGGTCGAGGGCGAGAAGGGGATCGGCCTCGGCGAGGGCGCCGACGTGCTCGGCGCCGGCCTCCTGGTCAGCGCCCTGATGCTCGGCGTCTACACGATCGTCGAAGCCGGCAACTACGGCTGGGGCTCGCTGCACACGCTCGGCCTCGGCGGCGTCTCCGTGGCCCTGCTCGGCGGCTTCGTCCTCCGCGAGCACCGCGCCGCAGCGCCGCTGATGCCGCTGCGGATCTTCCGCTCGCGCAACGTCTCCGGCGCCAACGTCGTGCAGGCGCTGATGGTCGCCGGGATCTTCGGGATGTTCTTCCTCGGCGCGATCTACCTGCAGCGCGTGCTCGGCTACGACTCGCTCGAGGTCGGCCTCGCCTTCCTCCCGGTGGCGACCCTGATCGGCATCCTCTCGCTCGGCTTCTCGGCGAAACTGAACATGCGCTTCGGGCCCCGCGCCACCTTGATCCCGGGCCTGACCCTGATCCTGGCGGGACTGCTCTACTTCTCCCGCTCCCCCGTCGACGCCACGTACCTGACCGACGTGCTGCCGGCGATGGTCCTGCTCGGCCTCGGCGCCGGCCTCAGCTTCCCCTCGCTGATGAACCTGGCGATGTCGGGCGCCCACCAGGACGACGCCGGCCTCGCCTCCGGCCTGGTCAACACGACGATGCAGGTGGGCGGCGCGCTCGGCCTCGCCGTGATCGCCACCCTGGCGACCAGCCGCACCGAGTCGCTGCTCGACAGCGGCAGCGCTCAGGCGCAGGCGTTGACCGACGGCTTCCACCTCGCCTTCCTGGTCGGGGCCGGCCTGCTGGTCGCCGCGATCGGCCTCGCCCTGACCGTGCTGGAGCCGCTGCCGGCGCCGGCATTGGAGGCGGCCGAGGCCCCCGAGGAGCTGGCCGAGGTCGCCTACTCCGAGGCGGCCTGAGGGAAACGGACGCCGACCGCGGCCCAGGCCGTGGCGGCGGCTTCGGAGGCGCCGGCGACGCCGAGCTTTGAGTAGGCGGCCTGCAGGTGCTTCTCGACGGTGCGCGGTGAGATCCCCATCTCCCGCGCGGCGTCGGGGCCGCGGCGGCCGAGCGCGATCCAGCGCAGCGCCTCGGCCTGGCGCCCGGTCAGGCCGAGGCCCTCGAGGGCGATGACGCTGAGGCCGCTGGCCTCGGGCTCGATCACCAGCATCTCGCTGCCGCCTTCGGGGCCGCGCAGGACCCTCAGGGAAAGCGAGCCCCCCTCCCCGTCGGCGACCACCAGCGGCTCGCTGGCCGGGGTGCCGGCCTCGCGGCGGGCGGCCAGCTCACGGGTGACGTCGACGGCCAGGCGGTCGTCGGTGGCGCCGAGACGGCCAGCGAGCAACTCGCGGCCCGAAGGGGTGGCCATGTCGACGCGGCCGTAGTGGTCGACGACCACGACCGAGGCGCCGACCCGGTCCAGGCCCGCCTCCAGGGCCGCGATCGTCGCCTCGCGGGCGGCCGCCAGCTCGGCGTTGCGGTAGGCCTGGATCAGGTGCGGGCGGGCGGCGCCGAGCAGCGCCACCTCGGGGTTGGTGAAGTCCGCTTCGGATCGCATCATCGCCAGCCCGATCACCACCGGCGGGCGCGAGGGCAGGGTCAGGGCGACCTGGTGCTCGACGCCGACGTGGCGGTAGAACTCGCGGTAGAGGCGGGTGCGGTGGTACTCATCGAGGCTGAGGAAGTCGGAGATCCGCCGCGGCCGGCCGTCGCGGGTGCGGCGCACGTAGTCGAGCACCGGGTTTTCGCCGGCCAGCTCGGCGAAGGTCCGTTCAAGCTCGGGCGTGACCTCGATCGCCGGGTCGACGGTCCACCAGGAGCCGTCCGGGTCGTCGTCCATCTCGTTGTAGGAGGCGCGGTCGGCGGGGACGAAGGAGCGCAGCAGCCCTGGGATCCCGCGCCGAAACGCGTCCAGGTCTTCGAAGGCGTGGGCTTCGCCAATCAGCTCTGCGAGCGGGGCCGGCACCGGCGAAATCCTACCCCGGTGCCGGCTCTCCGTCAGGCCTTTGCTATTTGCCCGGCTGCGGGACGATGCGGATGTAGGGGCGCGGCTCCTCCCAGCCGTCGGGGTAGATCTCCTTCGCCTGGTCGTTGGAGACCGAGCCGGCGATGATCACGTCGTCGCCCTGCTTCCAGTTGGCGGGGGTCGCGACTTTGTGGTTCGCGGTCAGCTGCAGCGAGTCGATCACCCGCAGCACCTCGTCGAAGTTGCGCCCGGTCGTCATCGGGTAGACGAGGATGAGCTTGACTTTCTTGTCGGGACCGACGACGAAGACGTTGCGGACGGTCTGGTTGTCGGCGGGGGTGCGCTCGGAAGCGTCGCCCGCGGTGTCGGCCGGCAGCATCTCGTAGAGCTTGGCGACGTTGTAGTCGTCGTCGCTGATGATCGGGTAGTTGGGAGCCGCGCCCTGCGTCTCCTTGATGTCATCGGCCCACTGCTCGTGGTTCTCCAGCGCGTCGATCGAGAGCCCGATGATCTTCACCCCGCGCTTGTCGAACTCAGGTTTGGCGTTGGCCATGTAGCCGAGCTCGGTCGTGCAGACCGGCGTGAAGTCTTTCGGGTGCGAGAAGAGAACGGCCCAGTCGTCGCCGACCCACTCGTGGAAGTGGATCGGTCCCTCGGTCGTCTCGGCCTCGAAGTCGGGTGCCTCCTGTCCTAGCTGCAGCATCTACTGCTCCTCTCCTGAAACCTGGGGGTGGTGGTGCGGGCAGTCTGATGGATCGGGGCCGTTCGCTCAAAGGCTAGGATCGGGGCCCGCTTCGCTCGGCACCAAACACAGGAGGATTCATGCGGAAGTTGATCGGCATCGCCCTGGCCTCGGCCCTCTGCGCCGGCCTGATCGTCCCCAGTGCCTGGGCGGCCGCCCCGCAGGCGAGCGCCTCGGCCAGCTCCTGCTCGCTGACCTCGAAAGAGCAGCGCAACCTCGGCGCCTCCTACGTCACCTCGCTCAAGGTCTCCGGCGTCAGCTGCGCCAAAGGCAAGGGCGTCACCCTCGCCTTCAACGACTGCCGCACCGCCGGCGGCAAGCCGCAGGGCGTCTGCGGCCGCAAGGTCGGCCACTACACCTGCACCGAGAAGCGCTACGACGCCGTCCCCGGCGTCCAATACAGCTCCAAGGTCACGTGCAAATGGGGCGACAAGCTCGTCCTCAGCACCTACACGCAGAACACCTAGGAGGCATTGGCGAAACGCCGATCGCTCCTGCTTCGCAAGCCCGTCGGGCAGCGGAACGAGGGCTGAAGCAAGTCGTGGTTCCTTTTTAACCTCAGGGGACCGAAAGGAACCACGCGATGACCGGCCTCAGCCCGGCCGTGGTCCGCCCGGCGAGGTTTCGCCAATCCCTCCTAGCCGGAGCGTGGCGATTTACTCCCTACGTCGGGTAGTAAATCGCCACAGCTACTTGATGAAGTCCTCGGCCAGCGCTGCTTCGACGGCGTCGGCGGCGATTGCGGAGCCGGCGTCGTTGAGGTGGATGCCGTCCGGTTCGCGCACGATCGTCTCGCGGCCGTCGACGTCGATCGCGTTGCGGAAGCGGTCTTCGGGGGTGAAGATCGCGCCCATGTCGAGGACGCGGACGCTGCTGGCGATCGGGGCGGCGGCTGCGTGGACGGCGGCGTTGACCGCGTCGGTGATCGGCGCCCGGTCGGGGTCGCGGGCGGTCGGCACGGTCAGCCAGTAGACCTTGGCGGCAACGCCCTGGCGGTAGTTCTGCATCAGCTGGCGGGCGCGGTTGGCCCAGACCGCGGCCCATTCGGGGCCGCAGCAGCTGACCTCCTCGCCGCCCGGGCCGGGCATCGGCAGGCCCTCGTTGGCGCCGATGAAGATCACTACCGCGTCCGGGTGGTCCTGCTCGACCTGGGTCGCCGAGAGCTGGCCCCAGTCAACGAGGTCGTCGCGGGAGATCCCGGTCGCCAGGTGCGGGTCGCGGACGACCTCGACCCCGTCGGGCGCCAGCCGCTGCCCGAGCTCGATGTCAAGCGGGGTCGAGAGCGAGTCGCCGGTGACCAGCAGCGTTTCCAGCTTCCGCTTCGGCGGCGCTTCGCCCAGCGCCGCGGCGTCGAACCATTCCGGGGTGACCGGCGAGGGACCGCCCCCCGCACCGCCGCCGGTGGCGCTGGCCGTGCCTTCTTCGAAGCTGGCACCGACGAGCTTGGTGTCCGGCGAGAGCCAGCCGGTCGCCTCGTGGCCGAGCTCGGAGAAGGGCAGCTGGTCGGCGACCCAGCCGGCCGGCTCGCCGACCGCCATCACGATGTCGCGGTAGGTGCCCGGGTCCATCTCCTCCCCCGCCTGGCGCACCGAGCCGCCGGAGAAGACCAGCAGCAGCAACGCGATCAGCAGGGTCGAGACGATCGCGTCGCGGGCGCTGAAGCGGCGCAGCTTCTCCTCGTCGAAGCGCTCCATCAGGCTGTCGTCGCGGCTGTGGGGCTCGGGCGGCATCAGAAGGAGAAGTAGATGAAGGGCGGCACGCCCTGGCTGGGAACGGTCGCGCCGACGACCAGGATAAGCGCGGCGAGGGCGACGGCGAGGACCACCGGCGAGAGCCGCTCGATCCCGACCTCGAGCTCCTGGCTCGCCCCTTCGGGCACCAGCTGCAGCCCGATCACCGCCAGCAGCGCCAGCAGGGCCGGGATCGTGACCAGGTCCAGCGAGCCGCCGGCGAACATGCCGCTGACGTAGGCCCAGAAGAGGTCGAGGTCGGGCGAGCGGAAGAGGATCCAGGCGAAGACGACGAGGTTGAAGGTGATCAGCCAGCGCAGCCAGGCCGGCACCCGCTCGACCCGGCGCCCGAGCGCGTGCTCAGCCGAGAGCCCGGCCCCGTGGAACCCGCCCCAAAGCACGAAGGTCCAGGAAGCCCCGTGCCAGAGTCCGCCGAGGAGCATGGTCAGGAAGAGGTTTATGTAGGTGCGGACCTTGCCCTTGCGGTTGCCGCCGAGCGGGATGTAGAGGAAGTCGCGCAGAAAGCGCGAGAGGGTCATGTGCCAGCGGCGCCAGAAGTCGCGAAAGCCGAGCGCCCGGTAGGGGCTGCGGAAGTTCTGCGGGAAGATGAAGCCCATCAGCAGCGCCAGGCCGATCGCGATGTCGGTGTAGCCGGAGAAGTCGCAGTAGATCTGGGCCGCGTAGGCGTAGGCGGCAAAGATCAGGTCGGGGCCGCCGAACGCCTGCGGCACGCCAAAGGCCGGGTCGACCACGGTCCGCCCCAGGTAGTCGGCGATCATCACCTTCTTCACCAGCCCGAGCCCGATCAACCCGAGGCCGGCGCCGACGGCGACGTGGCTGGGGTCGCGGGCGCTGGCCAGCTGCGGGATGAACTCGCGGGCGCGGACGATCGGGCCGGCGACCAGGTGCGGGAAGAAGGAGAGGTAGATGCCGACGTCCAGCAGCGAGGCCGGCTCGAACTCGCGCCGCTTGACGTCGACCGTGTAGCTGATCGCCTGGAAGACGAAGAAGCTGACCCCGACCGGGAGCGCGATCGAGAGCAGCGGCAGCGGCATCCCCAGGTGGAAGGAGTCGAGCAGGTCGCCCATGCTCTGGGTGAAGAAGCCGTAGTACTTGAAGACGCCGAGGGTGCCGAGGTTGAACGTCACCGCGGCGGCGCAGATCCACTTGCGGGCGCGCTCGTCGGCGCTGGCGTGGATCGCCTTGGCGGCGATCTGGTTGGCGACGGTGATCCCCGCCAGCAGCAGGCAGAAGCGGACGTCGGCGGCGGCGTAGAAGACGTAGCTGGCAACGAGGATGTACGGCTTCCACAGCCGCTGCCGCGGCATCAGCAGCCAGCTCAGGGTGAGGACGATCGGGAAGAAGATCGCGAAGGGGACCGTGGGGAAGAGCAAGCTGATGCGATGCTATTGCGGATGCGCAGACCACTCATCGCCGCCCTCGCGGCCGCAGCCGCGATGACGCTCTTGTGGGGGGCCGCCAGCGCCCAGGCCTGCGGCGGCACCGAGACCTCGAAAGCGACCCGCGTCGTCAATCCCGGCGGCCACGCGCCGCTGGCGATCGGCGACTCGACGATGCTGCTGGCGCTGCCCTCGCTCGCTCGCGCCGGCTACCAGGCGAACGCCCGCGGCTGCCGCCAGATCGATGAGGGCCTCGACGTGATCCGCGACTACAAGCGCCGGGGCGCGCTGCCGCACCTGGTCGTGATCGCGCTCGGCGCCGACGCCTCGCTCTCCTCGACCCAGATGGAGAAGGCCTTCAAGCTGGTCGGGCCCAAACGGGTCCTCGGCCTGGTCACCCCGATCGAGCTCGGCGGTGGCACCAGCTCCGACGCCGACGTCGTCCGCGCTGCGGTCAAGCGCCACCCCAAGCGCAGCGTCCTGCTCGACTGGGTCGCCTACAGCGCCGGCCACAGCGACTGGTTCCAGCCCGACAACCTGCACCTCACCTTCTCCGGCGCCGACGGCTTCGCCCGCCTCCTGCGCGAGGCCCTCCCCTACGCCAAGGCCGGCGTCCACCCGGGCATGCCGCCGCGCGGCAAGAGCGGCCTCGGCCCGGGCCACGTCGCCGGCAAGTAGCCAGAGCTAGATCTCGTCCAGCGTCTTGCCGCTCAGCACCGAGCGCGGCTGCTCGGCAACCACGTCGGAGCCCGGCTGCGCGTCCTCATCCTTGCGCTTGATCAGCAGCCACTGCGCCTTCTCGCCCTGGCCGCGGGTGCGCTGCAGGGCGAAGCCACCGCGCAGCTTCTCGCCGTGGAGGACGAAGACGGCATGGCCGCGCTCCAGCGCCTCCGGCCAGGGCACGCGGCCACCCTGCTCGTAGCTGCCGCGGTCCCAGACGATCACCCCGCCCTCGCCGAGTGCGCCCTCGAAATCGTTGTGCGACAGCTCGTGGTCGGCGACCTCGATCGCCATCCGCTTCACCGCCGGGTCCATCGAGGGCCCTTTCGGCACCGCCCAGGAGCGCATCACGCCGTCGACCTCCAGCCGCAGGTCGAAGTGATGGGCGCTCGCCTGGTGCTCCTGGACGACGAAGGCTCCGGCGCTGACCCCGCGCACCGCGAACTGCTCATGGCCCTCGGTCTTCTTCAGTGGCTCGACCTCGACCTCCTCGACCGCGGCCCCGGGCGGCCCCTCGCGCAGGAACGCGAGCAGCTCCTCGACCGCGGCCTCCTCACCCTCGGCGTGGACGCCGACGCTGCCGTCGTCCTCGTTGCGGACCCAGCCCAGCACTCCAAGCTCCCGCGCCCGCTCCACCGTCGTGTAGCGGAAGCCGACGCCCTGAACGCGCCCGCGGACCGTTGCCCGCACCGCCGCTGCCGCCTGCTCGCTCACCCGCCAAGGTTCGCAGGCAGGAGGAATCGACGAAACGCCCGCCCCTGACGCCCTCGCGACATTGACCACCTCTGGCGAGGTCAATGTCGCAATCGCGCTCAGGGGGCCTTGCCTGGGGTCCGGCACAGGGAAGCCGAAGCAAGTCGTGGTTCCTTTTACGCCATATAGGTGATTAAGGAACCACGACTTTGGGTCGGGACCCGATTTGGGCATGAGATCCGGCTCGTCCCGCCGGGCCCTCCCGCACACCTACCCGCCCTGGCGGTGGGCGGGATGGCCCGGCGAGGTCGCGAATCGCTCCTAGGGCGAGGCCGGCGTCGCCGCCGAGCGCAGGGCGCCGGCGCTGGCGGCGACGACCAGGGCGATCGCCACCGCCTCGCTCGGCGCCAGGCCCTGCGAGAGGGCAAGGAACCCGACCAGCGCGCCGACCCCCGGCTCCAGGCTCATCAGCACGCCGAAGACGGCGTTGGGCAGGCGACGCAGCGCCTCCAGCTCGAGCGCGTAGGGGATTGCCGAGCTGAGCAGGCCGACGCCGAGCCCGACCGCGAGGACCGCCGGGTCGAGCAGGTCCCCTCCCCCGGCGGCGATCCCGAACGGGGCGACCAGAACGGCCGAGAAGGCCATCGCCGCGGCGAGGCCGCCGAGGCCCGGACCGTGGGTGCCGACGCGGGCGCTGAGCAGGATGTAGGCGGCCCAGAAGGCGCCGGCGGCGAGCGCCAGCAGGGCGCCGAGCGGGTCGATCCCCTCCCCGCCCGCGCCGCCGGAGAGCAGCAGGATCCCGGCCGCGGCCAGCAGCGCCCAGAGCAGGTCCCGGCGCCGGCGCGAGCCGAACACGGCGACGCCGAGCGGCCCGACGAACTCCAGCGTCACCGCGATCCCAAGCGGCAGATGTTCCAGGGACGCGTAGAAGCAGAGGTTCATCCCCGCCAGCGTCGCTCCGAACAGAGCCACGTCGCGCAGCTGCGAGCGGCGCAGGGCGGTGGCGGCGCGGCCCGCGACCGCCGCCAGCAGCAGCGCCCCGAACAGCGAGCGCATGAAGACCGCGCCCCCCGAGCCGACCTCGTCGAACAGCGTCGTCGCCAGCGCCGCCCCGCACTGCACCGAGGCGATCGCGCCGACGACCATCGCGGCCGCCGCCCGGGTCTCCTCTCGTGAGGGCGGCATCGTGGCCAAGGCTAAGACCTGGCGCCGGTCCGCTTCGCGGTCAGCGATCGGAGGTCTCGGCCGACCCCTGGACCGCCGCGGTCAGGATCGCGACCAGGCCGGCCGCCATCGCGCCGGCGATGATGTCGGCGTGGCCGGGGTCGTCGGTGGCGAGGTCGACCAACGCGTAGGTCTCGCCGACCAGCAGGATCACGACCGTGACCAGGCTCAGCAGCCAGTCGACCGAGTGCTTGCGCCAGCGCAGGGCGCCGGCCTCGATCACGTAGCCGATCAGCAGCACGAGGAGGATCTGGGAGGCCTGTTCCTGGAAGCGCAGCGTCTCCGAAGAGCTCTCGGCCAGCGGCCAGGTGACGGCGATGAAGGTGATCGCCGGGGCGAGGAAGGGAACGCTCGGCGCTCCCCAGGCGATCAGGCGGCCGAGGTAGTCCCAGAGCTCGCGCAGCCACCCGAGCGTGAGCCGCGGGCGTGGAGGGCTCGGCGGGTCGACCCCGACCCGGCGCAGCGTGTAGGTGACCAGCCAGCCAAGGCCGACGATCGCGACCAGGGGCCCGAACAGTCCGACCCCGACCACGGTCGCGACGATCGAGAAGAGGGCCAGCAGCGCCGACCCGAACGCGCTCCGCTGCTTCCCTGGCTCACGCTCGGTCTCCATCCGAGTCGATTATCGAAAGCGACCGGGACGGAACCGGGTCTAGCATGGCCCGATGCCCAGATCGCGGATCGCCGGGGCGATCGTCAACAAGCCAACCGACGAGACTTCGACCGACCCCAAGACCGGCGCCGTCACCTCCCGTCAGGGCGCCGACATCATCCTCCCCGCCACCGCCGCCGCCGAGCTCTGGAAGCCGGCGAACCTCGAGCGCCTGGCCCGCACTTACTGGAGCACGATGCGCCGCTTCACGCTTGGCCTCACCCATGTCCACTACAGCGAGAGCGAGCGCTCGGTGGTGCTGCTGATCCCGCAGCTGCCGCTGCTCACTTTCCAGGCCCCCGAGTACGACCTCGAGAGCGACCGCGGTGTCGTCCGCTGGCGGATCGACCGCGGCGTCCTCGTCTCCAAGCGCGGGCGCGGCGGCGACGGCTACCTGAAGATCGAGGTCGAGCGCCACGCCGAACCCGACCCGGAGCGGACCCGCCTCCACGTCGCCGTCGAGGTCGCCAACTACTACCCGGCCCTGAGCGGGTTCGGCCGCTGGCTGTACGCCAACACGCAGTCGCGCATCCATGTCCTCGCCTGCAACTTCTTCCTCCGCCGCCTGGTCCGCCGCGACCTCTCGCCTTTGCGGACCGGCCGTGAGAGCATCTGGGCGGGATGACCGACTTCCTGGTCAAGCGCGACGACCTGCACGAGTGCAAGCTCGTCGACTCGCCGGCGCCGACGCCGGCGCCCGGGCAGGCGCTGCTTCGGGTCGACTCCTTCGGGTTGACCGCCAACAACATCACCTACGCGGTCTTCGGCGAGGGCATGAACTACTGGGACTTCTTCCCCGCGGCCGAGGGCTGGGGACGGGTGCCGATGTGGGGCTTCGCGACGGTCGAGGCCAGCGAGGCCGAGGGGGTCGAGGTCGGGACCCGGGTCTTCGGCTACCTGCCGCCCTCCTCGCACCTCGTCGTCACCCCGGTGCTGACCGGCGGCGGCTTCGTCGACGCCTCGCCGCACCGGGCCCTGCTGCCCGGCGTCTACCAGAGCTACTCCTTTGCCGAGGACGACCCCTTCTACCGGGCCGACACCGAGGAGCTGCAGATGCTGCTGCGGCCGCTCTTCTTCACCTCCTTCCTGATCGACGACCAGCTCGCCGACGACGGCCTCGTCGAGCGCGGCCCGATCCTGATCTCCAGCGCCTCCAGCAAGACCGCCCTCGCCGCCGCCTACCCCCTCGCCCAGCGCCCGGGCGTCGACCTGGTCGGCCTCACCTCGCCGCGCAACCGCGAGTTCGTCGAGGGGCTGGGGATCTACGACCGCGTCGTCGCCTACGAGGAGATCGACTCGCTCGAGCGCGGCCCCGCCACCTTCGTCGACGTCGCCGGCGACGGCGAGGTCCGCCGCGCGGTCCACTCCCACTTCGGTGAGGAGCTGATCGCCAGCGTCACCGTCGGCGTCACCCACTGGGAGGAGATGGGCGCCGGCGGCGAGGGCGAGCTACCCGGCCCCACCCCCGCCTTCTTCTTCGCCCCCGACCGCATCGTCAAGCGCTCGAAGGACTGGGGCAGCGACGGCTTGGAGCAGCGGGTCGCCGACGCCTGGCACCCCTTCTGCGAGTGGGCCGGCGGCTGGCTGGAGCTGGTCCGCGGCGAGGGCTTCGAGGCGGTCCGCGACGCCTACCTCGAGGTCCTCGACGGCGGCATCGCGCCGAACCGGGCGCACGTGCTGGCGCTCTGACTCCGCATATCGACTTTGTTCGACCCCTCCGAACAAACTCGATAGACCCCGGGTCTCACCACTCGAAGAAGCCGCGCCCGACCTTTTTGCCGAGCCTGCCCTCGGCGACCATCTGTTCCAGCAGCGGCGGCGGCTTGAAGCGGTCGCCGTAGGCGTGCTCAAGGTTGTGGGCGATGTCGAGGCGGACGTCGAGGCCGACGATGTCGGTGAGCCGCAGCGGCCCGACCGGGTGGCGGTAGCCCAGCACCATCGCCTTGTCGATGTCGGCGGCGCTGGCGACTCCGGATTCGAGCATGCGGATCGCCTCGAGGCCGAGCACGAGGCCGAGGCGGCTGCTGGCGAAGCCGGGTGAGTCGCCGATCACCACCGACTCCTTGCCGATTTCCGTGATCAGCCGGGCGGCCGCCTGGGCCGCCTGCTCGGAGGTGCGCTCGCCCAGCACCACCTCGACCAGCCCCATCGCCGGCACCGGGTTGAAGAAGTGGAGGCCGAGGAAGCGACTCGGGTCGGCCAGCGGCTCGGAGAGATCGGTGATCGAGATGCCGCTGGTGTTGGTCGCCAGCAGCTCCGGGTCCAGCGACTCGGCTTCGCGCAGGACCTCGTACTTGAGCTCGATCCGCTCCGGCACCGCCTCGATCAACAGCCGCGGGCGCGGTGTGGCGCCGGCGATCCCGGTGCGGGCGGTGAGCCGCGCCTTGGCGGCGGCGCCGTCGCCGGCGGTGATGCGGTTGCGGGCGACGCCGGCGTTGATCATCTCCGCGGCGCTCTGCACTCCGGCCTCGGCCAGCTCCTGGCTGACCTCGACCAGCTCGGTCTCGAGGCCGGCTCGGGCGAGGACGCTGGCGATGCCGGCGCCCATGGTGCCGCCACCGATGACTACGGCGTGTCCCATGGTCCATCAAACTACTCGATGCCTTGACCAATGACGCTCTGATCCTCGACGCGCTTAGAACTCCGATAGGCCGCTACCGCGGCGCGCTCGCTGGCGTCCGCCCCGACGACCTCGCGGCATTGGTGATTTCCGCGATTGTCGAGCGCAGCGGCATCGACCCCGCCCGCCTCGACGACGTCTTCTTCGGCTGCGCCAACCAGGCCGGCGAGGACAACCGCAACGTCGGCCGCATGGCGACGCTGCTGGCCGACCTGCCGGTGACCGTCCCCGCCGCCACGGTCAACCGCCTCTGCGCCTCCGGCCTGGAGGCCTTCAACCAGGCCTCGCGGGCGATCCGAGCCGGCGACGCCGACCTCTGCCTGGCCGGCGGGGTCGAGTCGATGACCCGCTCGCCCTGGGTCCTGCAGAAGCAGCCGGCGGGATTTCCGCGCGGCGAGCAGACGCTGCACGACACCACGCTCGGCTGGCGAATGATCAACCCGAAGCTCATCGGCGGCCCCCACACCGAGGCGATGGGCGAGACCGGCGAGAACGTCGCCGAAGCGCACAGCATCTCCCGCGAAGACCAGGACGAGTTCGCGCTGCGCAGCCACCAGCTCGCGGTCGCCGCCTGGGACGAGGGCCGCTTCGACCGACAGATCGTGCCGGTGCCGACGCCGCCCGCAAAGCGCGGCGCCGAGCCGGGCCTGGTCGAGCGCGACGAGAACCCGCGCGCCGACACCACCCTGGAGGCGCTGGCGAAGCTGCGGCCGGCCTTCCGCGAGAGCGGCACCGTCACCGCCGGCAACTCCTCCTCGCTCAACGACGGCGCCGCCTGCCTGCTGGTCGGCAACGAGGCAGCCGCCGCCGAGTTCGGCCTCGAGCCGCTCGCCCGCGTGGTCTCGATCGGCGTCGCCGCGGTCGAGCCGCGGCTGATGGGCCTGGGCCCGATCCCGGCGATCAACAACGCCCTGCGCCGCGCCGACCTGACGATCGACGACCTCGACCTGATTGAGATCAACGAGGCCTTCGCCTCGCAGGCGATCGCCTGCGAGCGTGCGCTCGGCTTCGAGCGGGAGCGCTTCAACGTCAACGGCGGCGCGATCGCGATCGGCCACCCGCTCGGCTGCTCCGGCGCCCGCCTCACCGGCACCCTCGCCAACGAGCTGCGCCGCCGCGGCGGCCGCTACGGCGTCGCCGCGCTCTGCGTCGGCGTCGGCCAGGGCGTGGCGACGATCATCGAGAACGTCTAGATCACTAGGCAGCCGCCCGCAACGCGACCAGCTCGGAAAGCGCGTCGATCACGAGGTCGGCCTCGGGCGCGTCGGAGTTGTCGTCGTTGAGGCCGCGGTAGCGGATCGGCACGAGGCCGCTGACGCGGGCGCCAGCGACGTCGGTCCGCCGCAGGTCGCCGACGTGCCAGACCACGTCCCCCTCCCCGAGCGCGAACTGGTCGAGCATGTGGCGGAAGATCTCCGCCGAGGGCTTGTAGTGGCCGACCTCGTCGGAGAAGGCCCAGCCGCGGAAGTGGCGGAGGACGCCGGCGCGCTCCAGCGCCGCCCGCAGGTGCACCGACTCGGTCACGCCGACGTCGCAGACGATCCCCAGCTGCACACCCGCGCCGGCCAGCGCGGCGACGGTCTCCGCCGCCCCCGGGCTCAGCTCCAGCTCCACCCCCCGGCCGGCGCCGAGGTAGCCGTCGACCAGGCAGGAGCGCGCGTTCCGCCCCAGCCCCTCGATCGCGTCGGCGAGGTGCGCGGCCGCCCGTGCCGGCTCGAAGTGCTCGCCCCGCCCCCAGGCCTCGGCCTGCAGCTCCTGCGCCGCCGCCAGGTGAGCGTCGAGCACGTCGTCGTCGACCTCGACCTCGTGTTCGATCAGCGCCGCGACGACGGCCTCCCGCCGCATCGAGCCGAGCAGGCCATCGGGCGGGGCGACGAGGGTGTGCCAGAAGTCGAAGCTGATCGCGACGGGTGGGCCGGGCAGGGCGGGCACCGCGTCGACCCTACGCATCGCGACGGCTCGGTCGCGATGCGGTCGCTAACCGCACCCCGCTCGCATCGACTTCATGCCAGAGCGGGGTGCGTGCGCGACGGTGCTAAGAGACCTGCTGGACGTTCACAGCTTTGGGGCCTTTGTCGCCAGCCTCTGACTCGTAAGAGACCTTGGCGCCTTCGGGCAGGGACTTGAAGCCCTCGCCAGCGATGTCACTGTGATGGACGAACAGGTCCTTGCCCTCGTCGTCCGGGGTGACGAAGCCGTAGCCCTTGTCGTCGTTGAACCACTTCACGGTTCCGGTTGCCATTTGCTCATACCTCCGTTTTTGCGTGCTGCGTACGTGGAGGCTGCCTTGAAAGCAAACGATCTACGGGCGCTGGCACAGCTTTGGTCGGGAAACCCCGATTTGAGCTGTCGACGCTAGCAGTCAGGCCGAGTAAATACCCTGATCCGCATGTCCGCGCCCGCGAGATCCCCACTTGGCCGCCTGCCCGGATCCGCCTGCGCGGTGCTGGCGGCGGTCATCCTCGCCGGCGCCTTGGCGAGCGCCGCCAGCGGGACCAACGCGATCGCGCCTCCCAAGCCGAGGATCCTCAGCGCCTCCTGGGGCACCGACAACGCGGTCGGCTGCCCGAGCGGAGAGCAGGGCCTCGACAACATCCCCGTCACCCTCTCCTGGTTCATCCGCCGCCCCTCGATTCAGGCCACCGACTTCCGGATCGTGCGCAGCGACGGCAGCACCGCGACCCCGACCTGCGCCCTGCGCTTCCCGCCGAACGAGCGGGACGAGGCGCAGACGGTGAACCTGATCGGCGACTTCGGGGACTCGGTCAACGGTCCGACGCCGGTGGCGATCCGCGTTGTCGGAGCGCTGCAGGCCAGGCCCCCGGGGGCGCCCCGATGGATGCCTCTCCCCCCCTTGCCGAAGGTCGACGTCGATCCCCTCTCCGGCGGCCCGTACATCGTCGACGCGTGGAAGCTCACCCCTGCGATCTACCGCGGCGACGCCAACCGCTGCACGACCGGCAGGAGCTATCTGCGGGTGATGTGGTCGAACGGGCTCACCGCCTATCCCAGCGGCGAAGAGGTCGGCGCCCCGGTCCTCGCCTCCTACCGCGCCGTCTACAGGCTGCCGGGCGGCGGGCTTGTCGCGGTCGCCCCGCTCGAAGTCGCCGACCTCCACGACCACGCAAGCTCGTTCAACGCCGACAACATGCACGACCTCTGCCTCCCGCGCCCACCTCGCGGCGCGACGCTGGCGCGGGTGACGATTGGGGCCGGACTGATCCAGGATCCCAACGGGGATCCGAACGCCGCCCAGCGGTTCCGGGCGCCGCGGCCCGGCGAGCGCTAGCAGCGCGCCGATGGCGAGCGGCCCCAAGCCAGACCTCAGCGCCGGCGAGGCCCGGCGCCTCGCGCTCGCCGCCCAGGGCTTCGGCCGCCCGCGGCCGCGGGGGCGGGTGGACGCCAGGCACCTGCGGCGGGCGGTCGACGACGTCGGCCTGCTCCAGCTCGACTCCGTCAACGTCTTCTGCCGCTCCCACTACATGCCGGTCTTCTCCCGCCTCGGCGCCTATCCGCGCGAGGCTCTGGATCGGCTCGCCTGGCACCAGAACCCGGGCGGCGGGAGCCGACGGGCGGGGCGGCGGGACCTGATCGAGTACTGGGGCCACGAGGCCTCGCTGCTGCCGGTCGGGCTGCAGCCGCTGCTGCGCTGGCGGATGGCGCGGGTGGACGCGCTGGCCTGGAAAGGCGTGGCGCGGGTGGCGGCGGAGCAGCCCGAGCTGCTCGATTTCGTCCTCGACATGGTCCGCGAGCGCGGCCCGATCCGGGCCTCGGACCTGGCGGCGAAGGGGCGGCGGCGGGAGCCGGGCGAGATGTGGAACTGGAGCGAAGAGAAGACCGCGCTCGAGTACCTGTTCTTCGCCGGGCGGGTCTGCGCGGCGCGGCGGGTCAACTTCGAGCGCCTCTACGACCTGCCCGAGCGGGTGCTGCCGCAAGGGGTCCTCGACGCGCCGACGCCCTCACAGGACGAGGCGCAGCGCCAGCTGCTCCTGATCGCGGCGAAGCGGATGGGGGTGGCGACCGAGCCCGACCTCGGCGACTACTTCCGCCTCCCCCGGGCCGAGTCGAAGGCCCGCGTCGCCGAGCTGGTCGAGGAGGGCGCCCTCATCCCGGTCCAGGTCGAGGGCTGGACCCAGCCCGCCTACCTGACGACCGAGCGCCCCGCCGGCCTGCGCCGCACCGCCTCCGCCCGCGCCCTCCTCACCCCCTTCGACTCCCTCGTCTGGGCCCGCGAGCGCACCGAGCGCCTCTTCGCCTTCCGCTACCGGATCGAGATCTACGTCCCGGCGCCCAAACGCGTCTACGGCTATTACGTCCTCCCCTTCCTCCTCGGCGACCGCCTGGTCGCCCGCGTCGACCTCAAAAGCGACCGCCAGGCGGGCGTGCTGCGCGTCCGCGGCGCCTTCGCCGAGCCCCACGCGGACCCAGCCACCGTCGCCGCGGAGCTGGCCGACGAACTGCGCCTGCTCAGCGGGTGGCTCGGCCTCGGCGGCGTCTCGGTTGCGCGCAAAGGCGACCTCGCGGCGCCGCTGCGCAAAGCGCTCGCCTGAGCGCTCGCCCCGACTCAGTTCTTCGGCTTCTTGGCCTGCTTGAGGACGACGTGGATCGGGTGTGATTTGACGATCGGCTTCTTCTGACCCTGGAGCTTGATCTTCACCGTCACCTGAATCGTCAGCTTGCCGTGCTGCTTGATGGCGGCGACGCCCGTCTTGTTGAGGCGCAGCGCGATTTTGCGCGTCGCCCCGCCCGGGATCTTCGTCTTGCCGCTGCCGACCGCGATCCACTTGGGCGGCTTTTTCTTCCCCTGCTTGGGCTTGGCGAGCAAGCTCGCCGTCGCGGCCCGGAACCTCAGCCCCGCGGCCATCGAGCCCTTCGACTTCCCGTCGGTCGAGACCCCACAGCTGGGCGCGGCGCAGTAGTAGATGGCGACGAAGATCGGGCCACCGCTGTAGAAGACCCGTTTGGTGATCCAGACGACCTTCGGCTTCTGCGAGCCCGGGTTGGGCGGCGGCGCCTGCGGCGTCGAGCGAACCACGCGCCAGGCCGGATTGTCGCTTTTGCCGTCGCTGGTCAGCGGCTGGGCGCCGCCGGAGCCGTCGCTGTTGGCGACGTAGAGATTGTGGACCCCGCTGACGGAGCCGTAGTAGACGATCCGAGAGCCGTCGGGTGACCAGGAAGCGCTGCGGGTGTCGCCTTCGCCAAAGCTCGCGATCGGGTGATCGCCGCTGCCGTCGGCGTTGACAACCCGGTAGGTCGAGGTGATGTTGGTCGACCGGTAGGCGATCCGCCCACCGTCGGGGGACCAGGCGCTGAAGGTCCACTCGGTGTTGGGGCTGGGGCCGGGAACGATCACTGGCGGCACGCTGCCGTCGGGGGCGACGATGTCGAGGTCGACGTAGCTCGCGGAGTGGTAATCGTCGAAGGAGATCCTGGCGCCATTGGGAGACCAGTTCGGTTCGTGCCCGACGCCATTCGCCAACGGCACCCCGAAGCCCCCGGTCGAAGGCGCGATGTAGATCTGTTCCGGCGCGTTTTTGACCACCGCGTAGGCGATCTTCGTGCTGTCCGGAGACCAGCTCGGATGTCGCTTGGCGCCGGCGCCCCCGATCTCAAGCGGGAAGATCGTGGTCCCGTCCGCGTTGACGACCCAGACCTTGTCGTCGCCGGAGTTGGTTCCCCGCGTATAGGCGATCCGGCTCCCGTCCGGCGACCAGGCGAGGTCGTCGATGACCTTGTTTTCCGAGCTGTAGCTGGTGATCCGGGTGGCGAGGTTCTGCGGGTCGTACGTCGTCCCTGGCTGCATCACGAAAACGTTCTGCTGGCCGTGCCCTTTGTCGGTGAAGTCGCTGACGAAGGCGACCTTGGTCCCGTCCGGCGACCAGATCGGTTTCTGGTCGTAGCTGTCGGCCCCGTTGTAGGTCAGGTTGGTGACCGCGCTCGGATTGGCGGGGTCGAGCAGGCAGACATCGAGATCGCACTCGTAGGCGATTTCGTTCGCGGCCAACGCTGCCGACGCCGGCGCCAGAGTCGCCAGGCCAGCGAGGAGGAAGAGAAGGGCAACCGTGGACCGAGACCGCATCGCGCAATCCTAGCGCTGCACGCCCTCGTAAACGCGCGGTTTCTTCCCCACTCCCCCTCCTGGCCCTGCTCCGAGCCTCAGCCGTTGACGGCCTTCTTCAGCTCCGCGCCGGGACTGAACTTCGCCGCCGTTTTCGCGGCGATCTGCATTGACTCGCCGGTCTGCGGATTGCGCCCCTCGCGGGCCGGACGGTCAACCGTCGAGAATTTCCCGAAGCCGGTGAATTTCACCTCGTTGCCCGCCTTGAGCTGAGCCGTGATCTCCTCGATCGTCGCCTCGACCGCCTTCTTTGCCTGACCCGTCTCGAGCCCAGCTCGCTCGGCGACCAGCTTTGCCAAATCATCCTTGGTGATAACCGACATGAAGTCTCCTTTGAAGTAGGGGGACCGGACCCGGTCGGGCCCAACCAAACCGATTTTCTACAGACCGCGGCGGCCGGAGCCGCGCAAACAGCCGGTTCGGCGCTCAAGAGTGACCGCAAAGCGCGATCGGTGCGGGCAAGAGCGAGGCTGACCGTTGTCGGATCCCCTCCGCCGTCCTTATGAACGTCGATAGGTCTTTAAGGGTGGCAGACGGGACTTGAACCCGCGACCGCCGGCACCACAAGCCGGAGCTCTACCAACTGAGCTACTGCCACCACGCAGGCCCCAATCTAGCGGGCCAAAGCGGGGATCACTTCGCTGCCCAGGAGGGCGACAGCGTCGAGGTCGCGGTGGAGCAGGTGCTGGGCCATGATCCGGGTGACGCCGGCGGCCTCCAGGGCGCGAGCGCGGTCGATGGCTTCGGCCGCGGTGCCGACGATCCAGGAGTCCTGCTGGGCGTCGATGAAGGCCTGGGCGTCGCCCTCCTCGCCCTGCCAATCGGCGAGGCGGCGGGCGCGGTCGAGGAGATCGGCTTCGTCGGCTCCGACGATCCAGCCGGTCATCAGGGAGAGCGGCAGAGTGGCGGGGTCGCGGCCCTCGGCTTCGCAGGCCGCGTCCATCCGCTCGCGTATCCCGGCCAACTCCTCCACGGTCGCCATCACCGCGTTGTACTCGTCGGCGTAGCGGGCGGCGAGGCGAAGGCTGCGGGGGCCACCGCGGCCGCCCAGGATCAGCGGCGGGTGCGGGCGCTGGACCGGCTTCGGCAGGGCGTCGAGCTGCTTGACGCTGAAGTGAGCGCCGTCGAAGTCGAACGGACCATCTCCCCAGTGGCCGCGGACGATCTGCATCTGCTCCGCGAGCGCCTCCATCCGCGGCCCGATCTCCGGCAGGTCGAAGCCGTAGACCTCGTGCTCACGCTCCCACCAGCCCGCCCCGATCCCAAGCTCGACCCGCCCGCCGGACACGTGGTCGGCGGTCACGACCGCCTTGGCCAGCACGGAGGGATGGCGGAAGGTTGCCGGCGAGACCATCGTCCCCAGGCGCAGCCTCTCGGTCACGGCTCCGAGCGCGGTGATCGTCCCCCAGGCATCGAGCGAGCCGCGCTCGCGGCGGTCGGCCACCGAGAGGTAGTGGTCGGAGCGGAACATCATCCCCACCCCATGCTCTTCGCAGGCACCGGCCAGCGCCAGCCAGTCCTCCCAGGTCACGTCCTCCTGGCCCTCGATCATCAGCGCGATCTCCATGCGTCCTCCTCGCGGTCGGTTGCGGCTCCTCTACCCGTTCGCGGCGACCAGACCAGCGAAGGCCTCGAAGCCCGGGGTCGTGCGGCCGACCAGGTCGTCCTCCAGTTGCTCCGCCCGCTCGGCCAGCGCCGCCTCACCCTCGTCGCCGAGCGCCGCCACCGCCTCGTCGATCATCTCCGGCACCGCCAGCCAGGCCTCGACCAAGGCCAAGTCGGCCTCGGGATGGAACAGCGTGCCCCAGGCGTTGCCGACCCGGAAGGCCTGGTTCTCGGTCCGCTCCGAGGAGGCCAGGTGCCTCGCACCGTCGGGCAGGTCGAAGACGTCGCCGTGCCAGTGCAGGACCTCGGCTCCGGGCGCCAGCCCGCCGAGGACGGGATCGTCGGCGTCGCTCACCTCGACCGGCGCGAAGCCCAACTCCGGCCCCGAGCCTGGCCGCACCTCCGCCCCCAGCGCCCGCGCCAACAACTGCGCGCCCAGGCAGATCCCCAGCAGCGGCAAGGCGCGCTCGACCGCGGCGGCGATCCACTCGCGCTCGGCCGCCAGCCCCGGGAAGCGGTCGACTTCGTCGACGTTCATCGGCCCGCCCATGACAACGGCGCCGGCGACCTCCGCGGGCGCCGGCAGCGGGTGCCCGGCCAGCGGCTTCACGGTCTGGACGTGGAGGCCACCGCAGGCGTCGAGGATCCGGTGCGGCCCCTCCCACGGCACGTGCTGGATCACCAGCAGGGTTGGACGCTCGTCCACGCTCATCGGCCTCCCAGGCTAGCCGCGCTACGGTTGCGGTGATGTTCAAGTCGAAGCACAAGGGCAAGATGAAGAAGGGCAAGTCGCCCCATCTCGAGTCGCAGAGCTGGGGGGCGACGGCAATCGGCGCCACCGCCAGCGGAGCCAACGCCCGCGCCGCCCTGGCGATCGGAGCGCTCGCCGTCGGCGCCACCGCGGTCGGCGCCTTCGCGATCGGCCGCCTTTCGGTCGGGCGCCTGGCGGTCAAGCGCGGCAGCTTCGGCGAGCTCAGCGTCGAAAAGCTCGCGGTCGAGGAGCTGGAGATCGGCAAGCTGACCATCCGCGAAGGCCCACCCTCCCCGTAGGCCCAAACTCGTGGTTCCTTTTTTACCCCACAGAGGAATAAGGAACCACGCGATGATGGCGGGGGTTCTAATCGCGGCAACGCTCGCCTTCGCCTCCTCCTCCCACGCCGCGAGCGAAGACCTCGGCGCCTGCCCGGTCTTCCCCGACCCGCCCGCCTCGCTCGCCCGCACCGCGCCGTCGCTCCCCACCCAGGCGGCCTGGAACCAGGACATCTCCAAGGCCCCGCGCGACCCGCGCAGCGCCGCGATCATCGCCTACATCAACGGGCAGGGCGGCAACGAGATGCACCCCGACTTCGGCTCGCCCCGCCCCTACGGCTTCCCCTTCTCCGTGGTCGGTCCCGGCCAGCGCAAGCTGCCCGTCAACTACACCGCCTACGGCGAGGAGAGCGACCCCGGGCCGTTCCCGGTGCCCGCCGCCGCCAAGATCGAGGGCGGCAACGGCAGCGACGGCGACCGCCACGTGCTGACCGTCGACCGCGGCAACTGCAAGCTCTACGAGCTCTACCGCGCCTTCTACGTCGCCACGCCCAAGCCCCACTGGAACGCCGACTCCGGCGTCGCCTGGGACCTGCGCTCGGGCGCCCGCCACCCCGAGGGCTGGACCTCCGCCGACGCCGCCGGGCTGCCGATCTTCCCCGGCCTCGTCCGCTACGACGAAGTCGCCGCTGGCCGGCTCGACCACGCGATCCGCGTCACCTTCGAGAGCACCCGCGACGCCTACCTCCACCCCGCCGTCCACTGTGCCGGCGACACCGCCAACGCCAGCGCGCCACCGATGGGGATGCGCCTGCGCCTCAAGGCGGGCTACGGGCTCGGCCGCTTCAGCGGCGGCGCCAAGACGATCGCGCTGGCGATGAAGCGCTACGGCCTGATCGTCGCCGACAACGGCTCCAACTGGTACTTCAGCGGCAGCAGCGACCGCCGCTGGGACGACGAGAACCTGAACCAGCTGAAGGCGATCCCTGGCAGCGCCTTCGAGGTCGTCAAGAGCGCCGCCCGCCCCCACGCCTGCTGAAACAAAACAGCAACAATCGCCGCCCCGGGACGCAGCTACAGTTTCCGGAGGTAGGGATCTCTTGACGCGCCCGTTCAAACGCAGCCTCCGCGGCACCCTCGCCTGCGCCCTGACGGCGCTGGCGCTCGCCGCGACCCCGGCCGCCGCCGCGCCCGCCGACCAGGGGGGCCCGCTCGGGATGATCGGCCGCACCGCCCTCGCCGCGCTCGGCCAGGCCGGCGGCGACCACGCCGTCAACCGGATCAGCGAGAGCCTGGCGATGCTGGCCGCCCAGGAACGCGTGGCCGAAGCCGAAGCCGAGAACACGGCGCCCGCAGCCGAGCCCGAGGTCCCCGACTACTCCAACATCAAGGACCCGTCTGAATTGCCGCCTGCATCGGCCGGCAGCAACGGCACCAAGTTCGAACGCAAATCGAAGGGCAACCTCTTCGCCCGCACCCCCGTCTCCGCCGACCCCGAATCGACCTCGATCCTGCTGACGGGGATCGCGCTGCCGCCGCCCAACGCCCCGGAGGTAGTCAAGGGCGTGATCAACAACGCCAACATGATCGTCGGCCGCCCCTACATCTGGGGCGGCGGCCACGGCTCCTGGTACTCGAACGGCTACGACTGCTCCGGCTCGGTCAGCTTCGCCCTCTACGGCGGCGGCCTGATCCCGCGCCCGCTCACCTCCGGTGAGCTCGAGGGCTGGGGCGAGCCCGGGCCCGGCAGGTGGATCACCGTCTACGCCAACGCCACCCACACCTGGGCGACGATCGCCGGCCTGCGCTGGGACACCTCCGGCACCGAAAGCGGCACCGGCCCCCGCTGGCACATCGGCACCCGCCCCACCGGCGACTTCGTGGTCCGCCACCCGCCCGGCCTCTAGAGCCGCCGACACCGCCGGAGTTTGAACTCCGCCACATCAGGGCATCTCCAGCCCGTCTGAAAATTCGAACCGGAGGCCCAAATTGACCATCGTCGGAATCCTCGTCGTCATCATCCTCGTCCTGCTCGCGATCTACCTGTTCCAGCGCGTTCGCTAGGTAGGCGAGCCTCATGGTCCAGTGACGGCGGGTCACTGGGCTGCCCCCTGGGAGGATTCGAGCAGCAGCGGGCCAGCCAGGATTAACGGCGGTCCCGCCGGCTGCCGAGAAACTCCTCATGAAGCCTCGCGCGACCAAGCTCCTGATCGTCTGCGGCGTCCTGCTCGGACTGGCCATGCTCACCTCAGCCGCCGCGGCCGCTCCCGCCAGGAGCGGCCCTGCGAAGGGCTCGTTGCTCTACGTGCAGGAGACCGCGGGCGGCTCGATCGAGCCGCTTGGCGCCGGCGCCTACCGCCTGCGGCTGACCGGGGTCTCGCCGCGCGTCACGACCTTCACCGACCGCCCTCGCCGGCGCGCCGGCAGGCAGGGCCTCAAGGGCTTCGTAGGGAGCTGGAAAGCGAACGGCTTCGCCGCCGATCCCCCCAACGCGGCGCTGGTCCTTGACCACGCCCCGGCCTCTCACGACGTCGCCCTTCTCACTCTCTCTCACCCTCGCTACGACCGCGCCCGGCAGACCCTGACCTACCGGGTGACGCCGCTGCACGGCGACGACACCGCGCTCGCCTCCTTCGCCCGCCGGGCGGATCCGGTGAGGGCCGGGGATCTCGGCGCCGCCTCGCTGTTCGTCGACGACGGCGGCGGCGCCCTCTCCACCGTCGTATTCGACGTCTACGGCGAAGCCACGACCTCCACGGTCCAGTTCCTCGTCTCCGGCGGCGCCGCCTGGAGCCTCAGCTCGGTAACTCCTCTTTCCATCAACGGCACGCTCCCGCTCACCTCCCTCTACGCAACCGGGAATGTGCTGAGCCTGGGCCTGCCCCCGGGCAGCTCCCTCGCCTCAACGATCTCGATTCCGATCGAACCCTCAGGGACTGGAGCGCCGCAGGTGGAGGTGACCAACGTGTCCGGGACCATCACCGTCACCTGGCCGACCGATCAGGGTCCCCAGACCCAGGCCCTCGTGGCCGGGGACCCGATCACGCTCTCCGGCCTGGCTCCGTAGGCCCCCGGCGGGGCGAATCCCGCTGACGCCGTCGCCCTTGGCTAGAAGATCCCGCCGAGCACCGCGTCGGCCTGGAACCAGACGGTCTGTTTGCCGACCTTCTGCTGCTTGGTCAGCGCCTTGGCATAGGCGCGGGCGCACGCTTTGGGTGCGCCGGGAATCGCGAAGGAGACGGCGAATGATTTGGCGGCGCGAACCTTGGCCGCCGTCTCCTCGTCGAAGGAGACCGGCAGCTTGAAGACGCCGCTCGCCTTGAAGCGCTGCTTCAACGAGCCGAGCTCGAGCTTCTTGCCGTTGGCGAGCTTGGCCGTGTAGGTGGTCTTGACCTCGGCCGGAGCGCGGGTCTTGTACTTGACGACGAGGCGGACCTTGGGCTTCGAGTTGTAGACGAAGACGCGGGAGCGGGCGACCCGCAGGGCACATGAATCGGGAGTCGAGGGGTCCTCGTCGCAGGCGTCGGCGATGCCGTCGCGGTCCTTGTCCTCGCCCGAGGCGCAGCGGTCGACCAGCGGTGGCGGGTTGGTGACCACGCAGGTGCGCTTCAGACGATGGACGGTCAGATTGAGGTAGCTGAGCTCGGTGTCGACGTTGACGCTTCCGGCGACGACTTCGAACTCTTCGCTCATGTCGTCGCCGACCCAGATCGTCGCCGGCCCGACTGCAACGGTGCTGTTGACCGCCACCATCACCTGGCTGAGGATGGTCTGGGCAGCGGAGTCCGTGCAGCTGACGCTCTCCCCCGGCGAGAGCAGCCGCGCCGGGTCCATTGCCGTCGCGAACAGATCGGCCGCCGCAAAGAGCGGCTGGTCTTTGGGACCGCCACCGGGGTGCTCCCACCAGCCCGGCTTGGCCGCGCCGGTGATCCATGAGCCGCCGTCGGGGGCCGGAGTCGCAATGCCCGACGCGAAGCCCGAATCGGACGGCAGGGCGGCACCGATCTGTTCGACCGCCTCCTGGTCGAAGCGGATCTCCGACTCGAACACGCTCCTGCTCAGGTAGGGCGCCGCCGCCCCGGACCGGACCAGGTCGACGGTGCCGAGGTAGACGTCGTAGCGGTGGTGCGAGGTCGAATCGGTGAAGGTGGTCGTTGAGTCCTCCGCAGCGGCCGAGCCGGGCAGAAGGAGGAGCCCGACAAGGACGAGGAGAAGCGGAGCAAGGTTCCATCGCGGCCCAGGCATGCGCGCAGGCTACTAACGGGCCGAGGAGGCACTGACGCCCCCGGCTGGATTCGAACCAGCGACCATCGGATTAGAAGTCCGGCGCTCTGTCCACTGAGCTACGGGGGCTCGGCGCAAGCGTAGAGCGCGGCGGGGCGGTCGGACTACTGGCGGTGCCCTACGATCCCGGCATGCCGACGGTGGGGGTCGCGGGGATCGAGCTGCAATATGAGCGCGGTGGCGCGGGTGAGCCGCTGCTGCTGATCCAGGGCATGGGCGGCACCCGCCTCTCCTGGGGCGAGCCGTTCCTGGCCCCGCTGCGCGAGAGCTTCGACTGCGTCAGCTTCGACAACCGCGGGATCGGGCTCTCCGGCGAGGTCACCGACCCCTTCTCGACGGCCGAGATGGCGGCCGACGCGCTCGCCCTGCTCGACGCGCTGGAGATCGAGCGCGCCCACGTGCTGGGGATCTCGATGGGCGGGATGATCGCCCAGGAGCTGGCGCTGGCGAGCCCGGAGCGGGTCCGCACCCTGACCCTCGGCTGCACCTACTGCGGCGGTCCCGGCTCGGCGCTGATGGACCCGGCCGACTTCGGTCCGCTGGCCGAAGCGATGGCCTCCGGCGACCGCGACGCCGTCTTCCGCGCCTCCTGGGAGATCAACCTCTCCCCCGCCTTCCGCGCCGACGAGGGCCGCTACGCCGCCTTCGCCGAGATGGCCGCGGCGGCGCCCGCCTCACGCCAGATCATCGAACTGCAGATGCAGGCGATCTTCGGCCACGACACCAACGAGCGCCTGCCCTCGCTGGCCCTGCCGACCCTGGTCCTGCACGGGACCGTCGACCGCGTGCTGCCGGTGGCCAACGGCGAGCTGATCGCCTCGCTCGTCCCCGGCTCCCGGCTCGAGCTCTTCGAGGACGTCGGCCACATGTTCTGGTGGGAGCAGCCCGAGCGCTCGGCCGAGCTGATCCGCGAGTTCGCGAGCTAAGGGCAGCCGGCGGGGTCGAGCTTGCCTTCGACCTTGAAGACGTAGTCCGGCTGCGGGGCGATCGTCGGCTCTTTGACCACCAGTTTCAGCGCTGGGTCGTCCTTGACCCAGTTGTAGATCGGGTACCAGAATTCGGCTTCGGGACTGTCCTGAGTCCACTGGCTCATGATCAGGTAGTCGTAGTCGCCGGCGTTGATCAGGCGGCGGAAGGTCTCGCAGTCTTCCGGCAGCCGGTTGGAGCCGTGGTCGCCGCGGACGCCGATGTAGTCGACGTCGTTGTTGAGCTTGCCGCCGTAGAACCCGTACTGGCCGAAGATGATCTCGCTGGAGCCGATGATGCCGATTTTCTGGTTCTCCAGGTTGCGGGCGAAGTTATAGGCCTGGCGCGGCCCGCCTTCGCCGAGGAAGGGCAGCGGGTTGGCGTAGTGGTCGTTCGCGTACTGGACCTGCTGGGCGCGACCGAGGACCACGACCACGAGCAGCATCGCCACGCAGGCAGCGGCGACCACGCCTCGGCTCATCGAGCCGCGCACCCGGCCCAGGGTCAGCGAGGCCGGCAGCCAGACCAGCGCCGCCGTGATCAGGATCGTGCCGACGATGTAGCCCGGATACCAGCGCGGCGTCGCCAGCACCGTGACCGCGTAGACCACGGTTAAGAAGACCAGCGTCTTGAAGGCGCGCCCGTCGGGCGCCCGCAACGGGCGCGCGATCGGCAGCAGCACCATCGCCAGCACCAGCCCCGGGATCAGGTAGCGGGTGTTGGTGAAGAACCCGGTCGGCGAGCCCTCCTGCCCGGCCGCGGTCAGCGGCGTGAACAGGTAGACGAAAGCGCCCGCCAGCGCCGCCGCGGCGATCACCCTGAGGATGATGTTCTTCGACTTCCAGACGATGTACAGCGCGGCAGCCCCGGCCATGATCAGGATCAGCGGCCAGAGCGGCCCCAGCGCGTTTTCGAGCTCAGGGAAGAACCAGCGGCGGTAGATCGTCGGTTCGGTCAGGTAGTGGGCGACGGCGAAGCGGGGCCGCGGGTCGATCGGCATCTGGTCCGGCGTCGGCAGCTGCAGCGGCCCGAACTTGGTGATCGGGATCGGGTTGCCGCCGGTCTTGATCATCGCCCGCACGTACCAGTAGCCACCGACGATCAGCATCGGCAGCCCCATCACCCAGGCCGTGGTCCAACGCCGCCCGCGACCGCTGAAAACGATCATGCCCACGGTGATCGCCGCGATCGGAACCAGGAACGTGAACTTGACCGAGCCGGCGAGCCCGGCGGCGATCCCGGCCATCACCAGCGGCCCCTGGTCGAGCAGCGGCGCGTTTACCTCCGGCGTGTCCTGGACCGCCCCCTCGCGCGGTGCCCGCCGCTGGTGGCCGTTGATCAGGAAGGCGGCGAAGGCGAGCAGGAAGGCGAGTCCCATGATGTCGTTGCGCGCCTCGCCCGGCTGGGTTTCGATCATCACCCCGGAGTCGAGAACGATCGCGGCGGCGACCAGGGTCGCGGCGCCGACCTTGTAGGGGCGCCCGCAGCACCAGGCGGCGAGCAGGGCGATCGCCAGCCAGAAGAGGTTCTGCAGAGGCGCCAGCCAGTCGCTCTTGAAGATCACGATCGCGCCGGCGTTGATCAGCTCGGTGCTCTGCGGGTAGAACCAGGCGGCCAGCCGCAGCGGGTCGGTGAAATGGAGGTGGACGGTGGAGCCGTCCTGCGCCATCGCCGCCGAGAACGGCATGTGGTACCAGGTGGTGTCGCCGCCGAACATCCCGAAGTCGAGGCTCGAGAAGGACGGGAAGGTCCACTCGGCGACGGTGAAGGAGGCGACGGCGAGGGCGATCAGCAGCGCCACCGTGCTGACGCTCGGCGCTTTCACCTCGCGCCGCTCCCCCGGCGCTTTCGAGCGGCCGAGCCAGGCGGTGCCGAGGCCGGTGGCGATGCAGCCGGCGACGATCCAGCCGAGCGTGAGGATGCTGAGGGTGCCGAGGATCTCCAGCACCAGCACCAGCAGGGCGACGGCGATCGTGGCGTCGGCGAGCCGCGCCAGGGCGCCGGAGAATTCCGGCACGATCCAGCGTCGCAGCCAGTAGCCGCCGAGGCCGAGCGCGCTGACGATGCCGATCAGGGCAAGGCAGCCGCCGATGTAAGAAGCGAAGGAGGGCGCCACGAGCGCGGGATGCTATTCACCCGCGCCCGCGTCGCGATCCCCGGCTAGGAAGCGGCCGCGGGGATGCGGCAGGAGACGCCCGTGCCGGCCAGGCCGCAGTAGCCGTTCGGCACCTTGTGCAGGTACTGCTGGTGGTAGTCCTCGGCGTAGTAGAAGACGCCCGCCGGCTCGACCTCGGTCGTGATCGGCTCGTGCCCGGCGACGCGCAGCGACTCGTCGTAGGCCTCGCGGGCCATCTCGGCGGTCGCCACCTGCGCGTCACTGGTCGTGTAGATCCCGGACCGGTACTGCGTCCCCACGTCGTTGCCCTGGCGCATCCCCTGGGTCGGGTCGTGCTCCTCGAAGAAGACCTTCAGCAGGTCGGCGTAGGAGATCTTCTCCGGGTCGTAGGCGACCAGGACCGCCTCGGCGTGGCCGGTGCGGGCCGAGCAGACCTCCTCGTAGGTCGGGTTCGGCGTGGTCCCGTTCATGTAGCCGACCGCGGTCGTGTAGACGCCGTCGAGGGTCCAGAACAGCCGCTCGGCGCCCCAAAAGCAGCCCAGCGCGAAGTAGGCGGTCTCGATGCCGTCAGGGAACGGCGGCACCAGCGGCGTGCCGAGCACGGCGTGGCTGGCGGGGACGTCGAAGCCGGGCTCGCTGCGACCGGGCAGCGTGTCCTCGGGGGCGGGCATCTTGGTCTTCTCAGGATTCAGCATCGTCATCAGCTTTCCAAGTCTCGTCATCTATGTGTCCTCCTTTATCTAGAAGGTACGCCCTCGGGCTAACGAGTCTGTGAACTCGGGACCGGCCTCAGCGCAGCTGGGCGAGGATCGCGCCGCTGTCCAGCTCGTCCCAGGCCTCGGCGATCAGGCCGTCGCGGACGCGCAGCACCGCGGTCGAGGTGAACTCGACGCGGGCGCCGGTGGCGGCGACGCCGAGGAACTCGCCGCCGTGGGTCCCGGCCCAACGCTGGTGGGCGGCAACGAGATCTTCCTCGGCGACGATCAGCTCGACCGTGTGCTCGAGGTCGGGGAAGGCGGCGAGGAAGTAGTCGACCGCCTGGCGCTGGCCGGTGCGGCCGCGGGCCTCGCCGTTGTGGACGAAGTCGATGCTGAGCAGGCGCTCGCAGGCGGCGGAATCGCGCTCGCCGATCGCCTCCCGGTAGAAGCGCCGCACCAGGTCCTTGTTCTCGGCCACGGTCATCGGCACCGGATTATCGGGCCCAGGCGGTAGCTTCTGCGCATGGGTTGCCTGCTGGTCCTCTTCGCCTTCATCTCGCCGCGGCTGGCGCTGTTCGCGATGTGGCTGTTCACGGACCTGCTCAGCCGCGCCTACGACGAGTGGGTGATCCCCGTTCTCGGCTTCTTCCTGCTGCCCTGGACGACGCTCGCCTACGCGGCGATGTGGAGCGTCGGCAGCGACGAGGTCTCGGGCTTCGAGTGGTTCATCGTCATCCTCGCCTTCGTCATCGACCTCGGCGCCTACGCGAACCGCAACAAGGCCCGCCGGTCCTGATCGTCCGCGTCGGCGGGGTCAGACGTCGAGCGGGTAGGCGATCCGGATGTGGGACTTCGAAAGCACCATGAACGGCCGCTTGTTGACCTCGCCGGTGCGTAGCGCAGTCACCTCGACATTGGTCAGCGGCACGAATTCAAGATCGCCGCGATTGAGCGAGTCCGAGAAGCGGCTCTGGTAGCCGGCCGGAGGCAGGGTGACGTCGCCGACGATCAGGTGGGCGTCGGTTTCGAACGCGGCGCGCTCGATCCGGCGCTCAATCTGGTCACCCTGGGGCGCAGGCGCCTGGCTGTGTCCGTTCATCTGGCTCATTCCGTTGAAGTTCATATCGGCACCTCGCCTCGCGGGCCAAAGGGAATTTGCAGATTGATTCCCGATCGCGCCATTGGACAAACGTCCATCGAGCATTTATTTGGCTTGCCGAGTGGATCTACCCCGATTACAAGGGATATCCGTTGTTTTTTCTGGCTGCCGTCGCCCAGAATCAGGCGCGATCGAGGGCGCTCAGCGGTGCGATCGCCGGCTGGCTTTGCCGCGCTTGTTCTTGACGCAGCGGGGCTTGCCTTTGACCTTCTTCTTGTGGAAGCCCTTCTTGCATCGCAGCGGCTTCTTGTGTGCCGGCGGTGCCGCCAGCGGCGGCGCCAACGGGCCGACCACGGCAGCGGGCGGCGACGGCTCGCTCGGGAAGACTTCCTCGCCTTTGCTGAGAGTCGCGTCGACCTCCGGGTAGACCCCGGGGGCACCGCCGACCGGGTCCGCTGCGGCGAAGGTCGGCTTTAGGTCGAAGTACTGGCGCACGTAGCCGTCCGGATGCAGGACCATGCCTTCTTCTTTGTGGTCGATCGCGAACCCGACCACGTACTCGCCCGGCGGCAAGCCGGCGATCGAGTAGCTGCCGTCGAGCTCGGACGAGGCGCAGCCGACGCTCTCTTCCGTGCTGGGGTCCAGAGCGCAGATCCCGAGCCATTTCAGGAGATCCCCCGTGCCGGCTTCGGTGATCGTGCCGGTGACCTGGACCCCCTCTTCCATCTCGGCGTCGATCCCGGGCGTGATCGCGCCCGCGGTGACCGCCACCGGTTCGGCTTCGAACCAGTTCGGCTTGAGGTTGTAGTACTGGCGCACATAGTTGGGTGAGCCTTCGACCGAGAATTCGACCGTGTAGGAGCCGCTGGCGAGGCTGTTGATCGCGTACTCGCCGTTCTCGTCGGTGCGGTCGCACTCGATGACTTCGGGCGGAACGACGTTCGGGGCGCAGGCCTCGACGCCCTCGATCGACAGGTCGGTGTCGACGTCGGTGACGGTGCCGGTGATCTGACCACCGCTTGCGAGTTCGGCGTCGACTTCCTCGACCGGCCCGCTGCCGACGACGACCTTGGTCGCGGTGGCGCGGGTCGGCTTGTCGTCGTAGTACTCGCTGACGTAGTTGAGGCCGGCCGATTCGTCCCGGAACCAGACGACGTATTCGCCCGCCCCCAGGCCATCGATCACGTAGTCGCCATCGCCCTCGGTGAACCCGCACTCGCTGGTCGTCGTCATCGGTTCGAGCCCCAACGCGCAGACGTAGATGTTGGCGATGCCGCTGTGCGCGGAAGTCGAGTCCGTGACCGTGCCGCTGATCGAGCCAGCCGGCGCGGCGGCGGCAGGCCCAGCGACCGCCGCCGCGCCGAGCGCGAGCGCCGAGACCACCGCCAGGAACTTCGCCATTTTCAGCCTCCCCATCGCCGCAATCGTTACAGAAGGCGCTCTGGAAACCCGTTGCCACCGGGAAAGATTCGCTCCATTCATCTTGGGCTTCTGGGCCCGCTCCTCATGGCCGCAGGGTCCACTGCGGCAGCTCCGGATACTCGAACGCATCCGAGACGAGCGTGCGACCGGTGCCGCGCGCGCTGACGGTGTAGAGCGCCGTGTCGTAGCCGCGGGCGCCGAGGATCTCGCTGACGAATGCGAGGTTCTTCCCGTTCGGCGAGTAGTCGGGGTCGGGGTATTCGCCACCGGTCGAGGTGACGACGCGGGGGCCGTGCTGGCCGATGCGGAGGATCGCGACGATGCCGCGGTTGGTGCGGTGGTTGTTCTGGCCGAAGGCGACGCTGCGCCCGTCGGGGCTGATCACCGGGTTGACGTCTTCGAGGTCGTTTTCGGTCATCTGCAGCGCTTCGCCACCGCCGCTGGTCGGGGCCATGTAGAGGTCCGGGCGGCGGCTTTCGCCGACCGTGCGGGAGAAGACGACGCGCTTGCCGTCGGGCGAGAGCGCCGGCATCTCGTCGTTGCCAGGACCGGTGGTGAGCTGGCGGAAGCCGCTGCCGTCGCTGCGCACGAGCCAGATTTTCGACCTGCGGTCTTCGCGCTGGCCAAAGCGGGCCGAGATCGCCAGCAGCTTGCCGTTGCCGGAGATCCCCAGCCCGGTCGCGTTGAACCCCTCCAGCCGCTCGCGGAAGACCTGCTTGCGCTTGCCGTCGGGAGTGACCAGGTAGACCTGCGTGTACGCCTCCGAGTTGGCGCCACCGCCGGCGACGTTCTTGGAGAGGACGGCGATCGTGCCGCCCTCGGTCGACGCGGTCTCGACCACCGAGCTGACAAGCCCCAGCCGCTGCGGGCCGGCCCCGTGCGGCGTGACCGAGCGGATCACGTCAAAGCGGTTGCACGCCCCCATCCGGCAACGCTCGGCCTTGCCGGAGACGAAGACGAGGCGGCCGGGCCCGGCCGCCTGCGCGCCTGCGGCAGTGAAAAAGCAGGCCAGCGACGCCAGCCCCAGCAGCGCCGCGGCGAGGATCTTGAGATTGACAGCGTTGCGGTTCCTGGTGTTGAGCATCGAGGGCCTCCTGAGCCGGTGATTGACGGTGCGACCATCGTCGCCCCGTCAATCACCCTCGCCCAGGGACCCTGGGGTGGAAAAGCTTCACCCCCGCCACCCGGGACGGGACCGCCGGCCTACCGAAACGCTCTCGCCACGGCCGCGTAGACGTGCACGACACCCGCCTCGGGATCGTGGCGGGCGAGCAGGTCGCCGCCGAGCGCGGTCCCCTCGAACCAGGCCCTCCCCGCAAACGTCTGCAGCTCCACCGGCTCCGACCTGGACACGTCGTAGAGAACGGAGCCTTCACCGGAGCGGACCGCAAGCGTCTCCTTCAGCGCCCCGATCCTCGGGGTGTGGATCACCTCCGGCTCAACACCGTCGTCGAACACCCGCTTCAGCCGCTTGCTCAGCGCATCCCGGGGCTCGACCCGGACCTGCTTGCCGGTGTTGACGATCAGCTCGCTCTCCCGGCGCCGGTCGCGGGTGAGCGATGACAGCAGCATCGGGCCCGGCATCGCCGAGGACACCAGCCAGGTCGACTCCCCCGCCTCGTCGGCGATCAGCAGACGCCGCTGGCGCACTCCGCCCTCGAAGCGCATCGCCGCCAGCCCGCCTCCCACCGGCAGGCTCGCCCGGCGCTCGAACAGCACCTGCTGGGCCGAGAGCTCGATAGCGGCGTCACCCTGATCCTCGACCGCGAAGGTCAGGCTCGGCACCGCCTGCTCGTTGGCGAACAACATCGTCATGTGGGCGATCCCGTGGGCCGATGGCCGCGCCGTCAGGATCGTCCCCGCGATCGGCGAGACGACCTGCACGTGCGACCCGGCCGAGAGGCTGCGGGCAACCACCTGCCAGTGCTGGAGCAGAGGGCCGAGTTCGAACGGCGGCGGGTCCGGGATCCATTCCATTTCTTCTTGCGGAGTGTGGAATTTGTCCGCGAAGTAACAGGTGGCAACCGACGCGATCCGCGCGCGCTCCAGATCTTCGGCCGCGGTGGACTCCAGGGGGCTCGGCGGTGCCAGGGTGACGATCCGCACCCCCCGGTTGGTGACGATGCGAACCCGGCACGGATAGGGGTCGGGGCTGGCCGCGTAATCCAGCCTGAAGTTGGCCGTGACGGTGATTTCGTTGTTGACGTCGTCGATCGCGATCGAGAACTCGTGCAGGGGATCGTCGATCACATAGGCGCGGCACATGTCGGTGGGCGGCGTGCAGAAGACGCTGATCGATGCCTGGTTGCCGATCCGGAAGTTGTTGGTCCCGTTCCCCGTGCACTGCCCGAGCACCTGCCATTCGAACGGCTTCACCACGACTTCGTCGAGGCCGCCAACCCGCAGCTCCGGGAGGTTGCTGACCCCGCCCGAGAGAACCAGCCCCTCGGGGACGCCGGCGACGGCGAGCAGGTCGAGGCGCGAGTTCAGCGACGGCACCAATTCCATCCTCATCTCGAGCGGGTCGTTGCACTCGTAGTCTTCGTCGCCCTGCTTCGAGCAGTTGGCCCCCAGCTGCTGGGAGATGTCCTGGGAGAGCTGTTTGGTCTCGATGACGAACAGGGCGGCAATGAGGACGCCGACCGGACCCAGGGCGATGCCCCCGAGGTACTTGCCCCAGTTGATGTCCTCGCGGTCGACGAGGATCGCTCCGACGAACGGCCAGAGCAGGGCTGCGGTCACCGCGCAGGCGATCTCCTCGCCGACGTCGCTCGGCTCTCCGTGAATGTGGTGGTGGGTGCGCAGCAGGTTCGCCGCCGGCACCGCGAGGCTGGACCGCACGGTCAAGTGGACGTCCATGTCGAGGTCGTCGACGAAGAAAGGGCAGGCATCGACCAGCTCGATGTCGGCGGCGATGTCGACAGCGGGGACGGCAGCGTTCCAACTGGCGCTCGGCCCGCTGTTCAGCCGCAGCTTCGGCGAGCCTTCGAGCCCGACGCGAACCCTCCGCGCGGCATCGCGGGTGATCAAATCGGCATCGGCAATCATCGCCCACTCGCGCCCGCCCAGGCTGTTCCGGGGCCCCGCCTCGAAGAAACCGCGATCGAGCCTCGGAGGCGTCTCGTGAACGTCGAAGTCGATCCGCATCGCCACCAACGACCCGCCTGGGTCACAGGCGACCCCGGCGTTGACGGCGCCCACCGAGCGGCCCAGCGACGCGGTCAGGGGGCCGAGGTCAAGCGCGGCCGGGGGCAGTTCGATGCCGCTCACCAGCTGTTCGACTTCAGCCCTCATCGGGCCGGAGAGAAGATTGCCGAGCGGGCCGAGATCGACGTAGGCAAGCTTGTAGGAGATCGCCAGCGGCCCGCTTTCCCCCGCGACTTCGTTGTCCACCGAGAGGTCGACGTTGAAGACCGGGTGGATCGTCAGGGTTTTGTGGATAGGCGAGGGGGCGGGCCCGTTCTGCACCAGGTCGGCGCGCTTGACCAGCTGAACCGAGACTTCCTGGCGCACCTGCAGGAAGGGAACCGTGACCGAGGTGTAGTTCCGCGGCGAGAAGATCCAGACCACCTGAGTCGCCGCCGGCCGCAGCGAGCCGGAGGCCGGGTCGATCTCCAGCTCTCGCTGGATCGAGGTCGCGTCGCCGATGTCGATGCGGTCGATCGTCAGCTCGGTGCCGTCGAAGTCGGTGAGATCGCGGTCGAGGCAGAGCGGCAACGACTTGATCCGGTTGCGCACGATGCGGGTGAACAGGCTCGAGGAGAGCTGTAGCTCGAGAAACATCTCCCAAGCGTAGGTATTCTTTAGTACTCAGATATTTATATCGGGGCGCCCGGATTCGAACCGGGGACCTCGGCCACCCAAAGGCCGCGCGCTACCAGGCTGCGCCACGCCCCGCTTCGAGCGATTGTAGTTAGCGTTAGGCCGATGGCTGATGTCCGACCCTTCAAGGCCCTGCGCTACGACCTCGCCGAGGTGGGCGGGCTGGGCGCGGTGGCGGCGCCCCCTTATGACGTGATCGACGCCCCCGGGCGGGCGGCGCTGCTGGCGCGCTCCCCCCACAACGCGGTCGCCGTCGACCTGCCGAAGCCCTTCGACCCGGCCGATCCCGACTACGACCCGCCGGGCGATCCCTACGCGAAAGCGGCGGCGACGATCGAGTCGTGGCGCGAGGAGGGCGTGCTGGTCGACGACGCCGAGCCGGCCTACTGGGCGCTGGTCCAGGACTACACGGCCCCCGACGGCAGCCAACACAGCCGCCACGGCATCCTCGCCCAGGTCCGGGTCGAGGATTACGAGAGCGGCACCGTGCGCCCGCACGAGCGCACCCACCCCGGCCCGCTGCTCGATCGCCTCGAGCTGACCCGCGCCACCCAGCTCAACCTCTCGCCGATCTTCTCGCTCAGCACCGAGGACGCTTGGCCGCTGGTCGAGCCGGCGGTCCAAGGCGAGCCGTGGGGTGAAGTGACCGACGAGGACGGCACCGTCAACCGCGTCTGGCGGGTCGGCGACCCGGCGATCTGCGCCGCGGTCAGCGAGCGCCTAGCCGAGGCCCAGCTGCTGATCGCCGACGGCCACCACCGCTACGAGACCGCCCGCGCCTACCGCGACGAGGTCGGCGGCGAGGGCCCGCACAACTACACGCTGATGGCGCTGACCGGGCTCGACGACCCAGGCCTCACCGTCTTCCCCACCCACCGCCTGCTCTCCGGCTTCGCCGCCAACCCGGAGCGGATGCGCGACTTCGGCGCCGGCATGCGCGAGCTCTTCGACAGCGAGGAGGTCGCGCTCGAGCAGATCGACCCCGGTGGCGAGGACGGAGTCGGCGTCTACGGCCTCTACGACTCCTTCCACAAGCAGGCCTACCGGCTGCGGCTCAAGGACGTCGACGCGCTCGACCGCCAGCTCGAGGGCAAGCCGGAGGCCTACCGCCGCCTCGACTCGGCGATCCTCGAGACGCTCGTCCTGAAGGGCCTGGCGGGGATGAGCGACCACGACATCGACGAGCGCAACGGGCTCGAGTACGCGAAGAGCGTCCCCGCCGCGATCGCCGCCGTCGACTCCGGCGACTTCGACATCGCCCTGATCCAGCGCCCGGTCCCGGTCGAGCAGGTCAAGGCGGTCGCCGAAACCGAAGAGAACATGCCGCCCAAGTCCACCTACTTCTTCCCCAAGGTGATGACCGGCATCGTCTTCAGCCGCGTCGGCTGACCGCGGCAGACCCTTGTTCCGGTAGGCGGCGCAAAGCCCCGTCGCACCACTGCGCGCAGCCGGGTGATCGCCATTTCACCCCGTATAGACGTGAAATGGCGATCACACCCATTTTGGAAGCAAGCACGGGCGCGAAAACCAGGCAGGTCATGGGACGCAGGGAGTGAGGGAAAGGGAGCGCACTTTGGTGCGTGACCCGACCCGAGCGACCGAGGACCGCGAGAGGCGCCGGTTTGCAGCGGCCGCGCCCAAATAGACTGACGCTGATGGTCAAGATCTACACGAAGAAGGGCGACGACGGCAGCACTTCCCTCTGGTACGGCGGCCGCGTTCCCAAGCACCACGGCCGCACCGAGGCCTACGGCGCCCTCGACGAGGCCTGCTCGGCGCTCGGGCTCGCCCGTGCCCTCTGCGACGCCGACCAGAGCGAGCTTGCCGCTGACATCTTGCGCCTGCAGGACGACATCTTCATCGCCGGCGCCGAGCTGGCGACCGCACCGGAGGCAGCCGCGCGGCTCGAAGACGGGGTCAGCCGCACGACCGAGGCGATGGTCGCCGAGTTGGAGCGCCTGATCGACCGCTACATGTCCGAGGTCGAGCTGCCGCCGAAGTTCGTCATCCCCGGCGGCAACCAGCTCTCCGCCCAGCTCGACGTCGCCCGCACCGTGGTCCGCCGCGCCGAGCGCCGCATCTCTGCCCTCGACGAGGAAGGCCAGCTGGCCAGCGAGACCGTGATCCACTTCGTCAACCGCGCCTCCGACCTCGTCTACGCGATGGCCCGCTGGGCCGACGTCGACGACCCGGCCCTGTTCGAGGGTCGCGGCAAGGCCTAGGGCGTGAAGGTCCTCGCCCGCCGGATCGAGGGCTTCGCCCACGAGATCGACCTCGAAGGCGGGCACGAGCTACTGGTCGACGAGCCCGCCGACCGCGGCGGCACCGACACCGGCCCGCGCCCGACCCAGCTGCTCGCGACCAGCCTCGCCGGCTGCACCGCGATCACGATCGAGATGTACGCCGACCGCAAAGGCTGGGACGTCGGCCGGCTCGAAGTCGAGGTCGAGATGGGCTACGCCGACACCGTCCCCAACTCGTTCGACGTCACGATCGCGCTGCCGGCCGAGCTGAACGACGAGCAGCGCCGCAGACTGCTGGTGATCGCGACCAAGTGCCCCGTCCACAAGGTCCTCGCCGGCGAGGCCACCGTCACCGTGACCGAGCGGGTCGAGACCGCCTGATGGACCTCGGGCTCGCCGGCAAAGCCTGCGTCGTCACCGGCGCCAGCCGCGGGATCGGCCGCGAGACCGCGCTCGGGCTCTGCGCCGAGGGCGCCAACGTCCTCCTCGTCGCCCGTGACGAGCACCGCCTGCGCGACGTCCAGGAAGAGGCCGACGGCGCCGGCCGCCGGGCCGGCGGCCGCGCCGCGACCCTGCCGCTCGACGTCACCGCCCCGGAGGCCGGTGAGCGCATGCTCGCGGTCGCCAACGAGTACTTCGGCGGCATCGACGTGCTGGTCAACAACGCCGGCAGCGCCAGCTGGCGCGACCTCGACGACGTCCCCGACGAGGACTGGCGCGCCCAGTACGAGCTCAACGTGATGGCGCCGCTGCGAGCGATGAAGGCGGCGGCGCCGGCGATGGCCGAGCGCGGCTGGGGCCGGATCGTCAACGTCTGCTCGACCGCCGGCAAGCGCCCGTCCTCGGCGATGCCCGAGTACTCGGTGGCGAAGGCGGCCGAGCTCTCGCTCTCGCGCCTGTTCGCCGACCGCTACGCGAAGACCGGCGTCCTCGTCAACGCGATCTGCCCCGGCCCGACCGAATCGGAGATGTGGATGGCCCCCGGCGGCCTGCTCGACCAGTCACGCGATCTCGGCGGCGCCGATTCCCGCGAGGAGGCGCTCGCCGAAGCCGGCTCCAAGCGCCCGATCGGCCGGCTCGCCGCGGCCGAGGAGATCGCCGGCGCGATCGTCTTCCTCTGCTCCCAGCGCGCCTCCTACGTCGCCGGCGCCGCCTGGTCCGTCGACGGCGGCACGGTGCAAGTAATCATTTGAGCGCCGAGCTGACCGCCCGCCTGATCGACCCCGCCGAGGCGGAGGCCAAGGCCGGTCCCGGAGTGAAGGCGGCGGTGCTGCTGGCGCTCTACGGCTGGCCCGAGGAGCCGGGGCTGATATTCACCGAGCGCCGCGCCGACCTGCGCCGGCACGCCGGCGAGATCTCCTTTCCCGGTGGCCGCCAGGACCCCGAAGACGCCGACCTGGCGACAACGGCGCTGCGCGAGGCCGAGGAGGAGATCGCGCTCGACGCCGCCGCGGTCGAGCTGGTCGGCGCCCTGCCGGCGGTCTCGACCTTCGTCACCAACTATCGCGTCCACCCCTTCGTCGGCCTCGTCGCCAACCCGCTCGAGCTTGGCCTGCAGCCGAACCCGGGCGAGGTGGAGACGGTGCTGACCGTCTCGCTTGCGCGCCTGCGCGAGTGCTACGAGATGCGCCGCCTGGTCCGCCGCGGCGTCCCCATCCACACCCCCACCTACGAGGTGGAGGGGCAGCTGATCTGGGGAGCTACCGCGCGGATCCTCGGCGACTTCCTCGAGCGCGTCGGCTAGTCCTTAGCTGGCGACCTTGTCCTTTTCGGGCTGCGGGACGATGCGGATGTACGGCCGCGGCTCCTCCCAGCCCTCGGGGTAGATCTCCTTGGCCTGGTCGTTGGAGACCGAGCCGGCGATGATCACGTCGTCGCCGCGCTGCCACTGTGCCGGCGTCGCGACTTTGTGGTTGGCGGTCAGCTGCAGCGAGTCGACCACCCGCAGCACCTCGTCGAAGTTGCGCCCGGTGGTCATCGGGTAGACGAGGATGAGTTTGACTTTCTTGTCGGGGCCGATCACGAACACGTTGCGGACCGTCTGGTTATCGGCTGGAGTTCGGTCGCCGGGGTCGCCGGAGACGTCGGCCGGCAGCATCCCGTAGGCCTTCGACACCGCGTAGTCGGCGTCGCTGATGATCGGGTAGTTCGGGGCAGTCCCCTGGGTGGCCGCGATGTCCTCCGCCCACTGCTCGTGCTTGTCGAGCGGGTCGACCGAGAGGCCGATGATCTTCACGTTGCGCTTCGCGAACTCCGGCTCGATGCTCGCCATGTAGCCGAGCTCGGTCGTGCAGACCGGCGTGAAGTCTTTCGGGTGCGAGAAGAGGACCGCCCAGTCGTCGCCGATCCAGTCGTGGAAGCTGATCGGCCCCTCGGTCGTCTCGGCCTGGAAGTCGGGAGCCACGTCACCAAGTTGCAAACCCATTCGAACCGCTCCTTCTGTTGATCTCTCTCAGATTTACCTTAATCCCTATCGAATTTTAGCTATTTGCTTCCACCGGCTCCAGAAATCAGCTGCAGAGCCAAAGCTGCCATCTGCTCGGTCCACTCGGCGGGATCCTCGGGCTGCGAATCGGCGACGGCGACGGGAATGCGCCAGGTGCGCGCGGCGGTCCGAACCAGCTCCGCCCCACCTTCCAGCAGCGCCGGGTCGACGCTGCCCTGTGCCTCGTAGACGAAGCCGCGCAGCGGCGTGTCGACCAGGTGTTCCAGTAACCGCTCCAGCCTCGGCCCGTGAATCGCCTCCAGCAGCTCGCCCTCGCCGACGGCGGAGCCGAGCAGGTAGTAGCCGACGGTGACGTCGGCGACCAGCTCGAGCAGGGTCCCGGGCCGGTTGGGGTCGGCCAGCGCCGGCTCGATCCCCGCCGCCTCGATCGCCGCCAGGCCCGCCTCCTCGCGGCTGGTCCCGCGCACGGCCCAGCCATCGGCCAGCAGCCGCTCCCCCAGCGAGCGCCCGCGGCAGCCACAACCGACGATCAGCGCGCGAGCCACGCGCCGGACTCTACGCCGCTTGCTGGCGGCGGCGCTCGATCGCCTCGAGCCGCTCGCGCTGCTCCGCCGGGTCACCGCCTCGCTGCCCCGGTCGCTTCGCCACCGGCACGGCGGTAATCGCTCGCCTTCGGCCCGGCCGGGGCCGCCGCTACCAGTCCTGCTCGAACGGGCCCCGACCCTGCAGCCGCACCCGCTCGTCCTTAGCGACCTCTTTCTCGAGGTCGGCCTCGGTCATCTCCTTGGCGCCGCGGCGACGGCGCATCTCGTTCTGGGCTTCCAGCATCTGGCGCACGTCGTCGATCTCGTTCTGGGCCTCGAGCTCGGGTGAGCGGGTCGGTTCCCAGTGCACCAGCTGCGCCGAGTCGCCGTCGTAGGCGCGGCCGACCACGACCAGCACGCCGACGATGAACAGCACGATCCCGATCGTCCCCAGAACGAACAGCATGGGACGAGGATACGGCGCTTCAGCGGCGCCGCAAGTCGAGCCCGCGCTACTGCCGCACGGCGCGGAAGTGGACGAGCGCCGGAAAGCGCGGCCGCTCCACGTGCGGCCGGCGGGCCACATAGCGGCCGGTCTGGCAGACCCTGCTGCTGCGTTCGTAGACCTGCCGGTAGGAAAACCTCCCGGTCACCGCCCCATGGTGGACCTGGCCGGCGAAACGTTCCCGCGCGTAGTAGCCGGGTTCTTCCGGCGCCGTGCTCGGCGGCAGTTCGAAGCGATGCTGGGAATCGAGTCGGAAGACAGCCGGGCCCTCAGTCATCACCGACCCGTCCGGGTTCTTGGCTCCGTAGAAGACGCGATGGGGCCGGCGGCGATGCTCGCGGCCAGCCCTGGTGCAGTAGAGCGGGGCCGAGACCGTGACCGCTAGAACGCGGTCGCCCTTGACCATGATCGAGACCCTGATCCCATGACCCCCGCCGCGGTAGAAACCCGCGCCGGCTGAGCTGGCCAGGGCGGCGCTGAGGACCAGCACGGCAATGGCGACGGCGAAGGCCCTGCGCATCGTGCCAGCATAGTCGCGCCAGCCGCGGCTTCTCCCGGCTGAGGTAGCCTCGAAGCCGTGAGCGGGAGCTTCGAAGAGCTGGCCAGCGTCGACGGCAGGGTCACGCCGACCGCCGAGGCGACGATCGGGCTCAAGGACGACGGGCTCTACCGCGGCGACGGCGCCTTCGAGGTGATCCGCCTCTACGCGGGCAAGCCGTTCGCCCTGGGCGAGCACGTCGACCGGCTCGGCCGCTCCTCCGCCGCGATCGGGCTCGAGTTCGACCGCGCCGCGCTGGAGGCCGAGATCGCGGCGCTGCTGGCCGAGGCCGGCCCCGTCGACGGCCAGCTGCGGCTGATCGTCACCCGCGGCGGCCACCGCATCGCCGCCACCGAGCCGGTCCCCGCCCACGCCGAGTCGGTCCGGGTCGCCACGATCCCCTACTCGACCACCGGCATCCTCGACCGAGTCAAGTCGCTCTCCTACGCGGCCAACATGCACGCCACCCGCCGCGCCAAGCAGGGCGGCGCCGACGAGGCGCTGCTGGTCCGCGCCGACGGAACCGTGCTGGAGCCGCCGACCTCGACGATCTTCTGGGCGAGCGCCGACGGCGCCCTGCGCACGCCCTCGCTGGAGCTGCCGATCCTCGACTCGATCACCCGCGACCGGCTGGTCGCCGCGCTCGAGGTCGAGGAGGGAGCCTGGCCGCTGGCCGACCTGCTCGCCGCCTCCGAGGCCTTCCTCGCCTCGACCACCCGCGAGGTCCAGGCGGTCGCCGCGGTCGACGACGTCGAGCTGTCGCTGGTGCCCGGCCCGCGCACGCTCGAAGCCCAAGAAGCTTTCGCCGAGACCGTCCGCCGCGAGCTGGAGGCAAGCTGATGGCCCTGGTCGAGATCGCCGTCGACGACTACAACGTCGGCCTGGTCACGCTGAGCAGCCCGGAGACGCGCAACGCGCTCTCGCCACCGATGAAGGAGGAGCTGCTGGCGGCGCTGCAGCGCCTCGACGCCGACCCCGAGGTGCGCTGCATCGTGATCGCCGGCTCCGACAAAATATTCGCCGCCGGGGCCGACATCCGCTCCCTCGCCGCGCACCCGATCGACGCCCCGCCCGAAGCTGAGCGGGCCGCCTTCTGGACAGGCCTGGGGGACATCGAAACGCCGCTGCTGGCCGCCGTGTCCGGCTACGCGCTCGGCGCCGGCTGCGAGCTGGCGATGGCCTGCGACCTGATCGTCGCCGACGAGAAGGCGCGCTTCGGCCTGCCCGAGGTGACCCTTGGGATCATCCCCGGCGGCGGCGGCACCCAGCGCCTGACCCGGGCGATCGGCAAGCACCGGGCGATGGAATACGTGCTGACCGGGCGCCACTTCAACGCCCAGATGGCAACCGGCTGGGGGCTCGTGAACAAGGCGATCCAGAAAGGCGCCTGGCTGGTCGAGGCGATCGAGCTGGCGCGCACGGTGGCCGAGCGGGCGCCGATCGCGACCCGGCTCGCCAAGCGGGCGGTGCTGGCTGCCGACGAGGCCGGCCTCGGGGTCGGGCTCGACGTCGAGCGCGACCTCTTCGACCAGGTGATGGCGACCGAGGACCGGATCGAGGGCACCACCGCCTTCCTGGAGAAACGCGAGCCCGACTTCAAGGGCAAGTGAGCGCCGGGCGCAAGCCGGCGACGCCGGTCACCGCCGCCCGCAACCGCGAGGCCGCGGCAGCGCTCCCCAGCGACGACGAGCAGGACTTCGCCGACGCGACCCGCGGCCTCGTCGCCCCGTTCGAGCCAGCGGTGGTGGACGGGCCGAAGGGCCGTCCGGCCTGGGACCTCGAGTCCTACGACTTCCTTGCGGAGGAGTGCCCGGACAGCGCCAACCCGAGCCTCTGGCGCCAGAGCCGTCTGAACCGGATCGCCGGCCTCTTCGAGCTGGCGCCGGGCTTCTACCAGCTGCGCGGCTTCGACCTCTCGAACATGCACGTGGTCGAGGGCGAGCAGGGCATCCTCGTGGTCGACCCGCTGATCTCAGCCGAGACCGCGGCCGCGGCGCTCGCCCTCTACCGCCGCGAGCGCGGCGAGCGCCCGGTCACCGGGCTGATCTACACCCACTGCCACATCGACCACTTCGGCGGCGCCAAGGGAATCGTCAGCGCCGAGGAGGTCGAGCAGCGCGAGATCCCCGTGCTCGCCCCCGCCGGCTTCCTCGAGCACGCGATCGCCGAGAACGTCTTCGCCGGCACGGCGATGGGCCGGCGGGCCGGCTACATGTACGGGGCGAAGCTGCGGCGCGGCCCCGACGGCCAGGTCGGCGCCGGCCTTGGGCAGACGACCTCGCTCGGCACGGTGACGTTGATCCCGCCCAACGTCGAGATTTCCGAGACCGGTCAGGAAGAGATCGTCGACGGGATCCGCATGGTCTTCCAGATGACCCCGGGGACCGAGGCGCCGGCGGAGATGAACTTCCACTTCCCCGACCACCGCGTCCTCTGCATCGCCGAGAACGCGACCCACACGATGCACAACACGCTGACCCTGCGCGGGGCATTGGTCCGCGACCCGCACGTCTGGGCCCACTACCTCGACGAGGCGGTCGAGCTCTTTGCCGAGGACTCAGACGTCCTCTTCGCCGGCCACCACTGGCCGCTCTGGGGCAGCGAGCGGATCGCCGAGTACCTGCGCAAGCAGCGCGACCTCTACGCCTACATCCACGATCAGACCCTGCGACTGCTGAACCAGGGCCTGACCGGGCGCGAGATCGCCGAGAGGATCGAGCTGCCGCCGGAGCTGGCGAACGAGTGGCACTGCCGCGGGTACTACGGCTCGGTCAGCCACAACGCGAAGGCGGTCTACCAGCGCTACATGGGCTGGTTCGACGGCAACCCGGCTCATCTCTGGGAGCACACGCCGGCCGAGTCGGGGCGCCGCTACGTCGAGTTCATGGGCGGCGCCGAGGAGCTGCTGGCGCGGGCGCGCGAGTCCTTCGCGGCGGGCGACTACCGCTGGGTCGCCGAGGTCGTCAACCACCTCGTCTTCGCCGATCCCGAGAACGCGCAGGCGCGGGCGCTGCAGGCCGACGCGCTGGAGCAGCTCGGCTACGGCGCCGAGAACGCGACCTGGCGCAACTTCTACCTGATGGGCGCGCAGGAGCTGCGCGGCGAGATCGCCGGCACGCCGACCGACAGCGCCGCCCCCGACATCGTCGCCCAGCTCTCGGTCGAGCAGATCCTGTCGGCGATGGCGATCCGCCTCGACGGCCCGCGCGCCTGGGGCAAGCGCCTGCGGATCGGCTGGCACGTCACCGACCCCGACGAGCGGCACCTGCTCGAGCTCGAAAACGGCGTCCTCACCCACCGCCCCGACCACGGCCGCGCCGAGCCGGAGGCGACCTTGGTGATCGAACGCCGGGCGCTGACCGACCTGCTGAGCAAAACGGCAGAGCTCGCCGAGCTGGCGGAAGCGGGGCGGCTGCGGGTCGAGGGCGACGGCCTCAAGCTGGCCGAGCTGCTGGGCCTGCTCGACGAGCCCGACCCGGGCTTCGCGATCGTCACGCCCTAGCTCCAAGTAGTGGGACTAGCGAAACCCCGGCCGCGGCGGATCACAGCCAGCTCGAGGGACCAGTCATCGCGTGGTTCCTTTTGGCCCTATGAGGTCAAAAAGGAACCACAACTTGCTTCAGCCCCCATGTTCCTCCGCGCGGCGGGCCCGTGGAACCGGAGCGGAGGCGTTCGCCGATCCCTCCCACTAGTCAGAGCGGCGCTCAGTCGCTGTGCTCGTCGGCGAGCCGGAACATCAGTTCATCTGGGTAGCACCAGCTCCAGTCCTCGCCGGGCTCGGCCGAGCGGATGATCGGGTGCCCCGTTCCCTGGTGATGGGCGGTGGCGTGTTTGCCGATCGAGTTGTCGCAGCAGCCGATGTGGCCGCAGGTCTGGCACATCCTCAGGTGGACCCAGCGCATGCCCGTGGCCAGGCACTCCTCACAGCCCTCAACCTCGTCTGGGAGGTTGAGGATCTGAACCGAATCGAGATGGGTGCATTCCGTGGCCGTACCCCGAAGATACAACCCCGGCCGCGCTCAGGCGGTGAAGAGGAAGACCCAGACGATCGCCGCCAGCGCCGAGACGACGATCAGGCGCGTGCCAAGTTCTTTTTCGCCCTGCTGGATGTTCAGCAACCCAAGGATCAACCCCGCGGGCGGCAGCACGATCGCGATCCCGAAGGGAAAAAGCTGGCTGGCCCGCTCGCCCATGCTGGGGAGCCTAGGGGAAAGCTGGAGCTAGGGAGTCAACTCGACCGGCTCGCCGCCGGGCATCCAGTGCGCCTCGACCGGAGGCGGGCTGTCGCGGAGGAAGCGCTCGGCGTCGAGCGCGCCCATGCAGCCGGTGCCGGCGGCGGTGACCGCCTGGCGGTAGGTGTGGTCGACGACGTCGCCGACGGCGAAGACGCCGCCGAGGTTGGTCCGGGTCGAGCCGGGCTCGGTGACGATGTAGCCGTCCTCGTCGGTCTCGACGATGCCCTTGACGACCTCCGAGCGGGGCACGTGGCCGATCGCGACGAAGGCGCCGGTGGCCTCGATCTCCTCGACCTCGCCGCTCTCGGCGTTGCGGAGGCGGACCTTCTCCAGTTTGCCGTCCTCGCCGGAGACGAACTCCTCCGGGATGAACGGGGTCTTGAGCGAGATGTTCTCCTTCTCGCGGGCGCGGTCGAACATGATCTTCGAGGCGCGGAACTCGTTGCGGCGGCCGATGATGGTCAGGTGCTCGGCGAACTTGGAGATGAAGATCGAGTCCTCCATCGCCGAGTCGCCGCCGCCGATGACGACGACCTCGTGGCCTTTGAAGAAGGCTCCGTCGCAGACGCCGCAGGTGGAGACGCCGCGGCCGGCGAGCTCCATCTCACCGGGGACGCCGAGCCGTTTCGGCTCCGCCCCCATCGCCAGGATCACCGTCTTGGCGCGGTGCTCCTCGTCGCCGAGGAAGACCTTCTGGACGCCGCCGTCGGAGAGCTCGACGCGGTCGACGTCGTCGGTGACGAAGCGGGTCCCGAAGCGCTCGGCCTGGGCGCGGAACTGGCTCATCATCTCCGGGCCCATAATCCCCTCGGGGTAACCCGGGTAGTTCTCGACGTCGGTCGTGTTCTGCAGCTGGCCCCCCCACTGGAAGCCCTCGAAGACGAGCGGCTCGAGGTTGGCACGGGCGGTGTACAACGCAGCCGTGTAGCCGGCCGGCCCGCCGCCGATGATGATCACGTTCTCGACTTTTTTGTCAGTCATGTCCGTCATTTCTGCCGTTCGGAGTCTAATACTTTACTTTGTATAGTAGCCCCTTCGGTGGCGGATGGCAATCCACCCATCGCCGGCTCCAGCTCCGAGATGGCCTCGCCGCCGCGTTCGATCGGCAGCCCCTCTGTTTCCCAGCGGTGGACGGTCTTGCGCAGCTGGAAGAAGGCGACAATCCCGAGCGGGATCGGCATCCAGAAGGCGACCAGGCGGAAGATCAGGATCGCCGGGAAGACGGTCTCCTCGGGGATCCCGAAGAGGACGAAGGCGCCGATCATGCCGGCGTCGACGGCTCCGACCCCGGCCGGGGCCAGCGGAAACAGGTTGGCGACCATGCCGAGGAAGAAGCCCTGGACGACGACGGCGAGCGGCACGTGGACGCCGAAGGCGTGGAAGGAGGCCCAGAGGACGCCGATGCTCGCCGCCCAGTAGCCGGCGGCGCCAAGCACGGCGAGGCCGCCGCTGGAGGGATGGGCGAAGAGGCCGATCGCGAAGCGGAACCCCTCCCCCACCGTCGCTGGCACTTTGGCCGCGGTGTGGACGAAGTGCTTGGCTTTCTCACCGCGGGCAAACGGCTGCAACCGCCGCTCGACGTCCTCGGGGATCAGCGCGATCAGCACCCCGATCAGCAGCAGGACGCCGGCGACGCCGGCGGGGATGATCGTCAGCTCGACCGAGTCGGCGCCGTGCAGGACGCCGGTCCGCAGCAGGACGCCGAAGACGATCAGCGCGATCGGATAGAAGGCGTAGTGGAGCGAGATGAAGGCGACCATGCGGCGGGCGACGTCGCGCCGGCCCATCCCGGCTTTGCGCAGCGACCAGTAGGTGAGGGCGATGCCGCCGGCGCCGCCGGCCGAGAACAGCAGCGTCGCCGCCACCCCGGCCATGTTGATCTCGTAGGTCTCGAGCCAGGTCAGGCGCAGCGCCTGGCCGCCGACCACCGCTTTGAAGAGGGCGATGTAGGTGGCAAAGGCGAGGACGTTGAAGCCGATCGCGATACCGATCCAGAGCGGATCGGCTTCGCCGAGCTTGCTCATCGCGTCGCCAAGGCCGACCAGCTTCGGGAACAGGAAGTAGATCCCGCCGAGCAGGATGAGGACGACGATCACCGTCTGGATCAGCCGCCGGGTGGTGAGGAGCGGCATCTCGACGGAACCGCTCCCATTCGCCGAGTCTTTCTCAGACACGGGGGAGAAGCTACCCGCTCGCGATCCTCTCCAAATGCTGCAGCACGCCGTTGACCCCCTGCACGAGGGGCTCCGCCAGCGGCTCGCCGCCGCGGACGGCGGCAACCAGCAGTCCCCCTGCCAGGAGGTCGGTCACGTAGTGCTCGCCGAGATAGACGAGCCCGAATCCAAGCGTCAGCGCGTAGGCCCAGCCGAGCGCCCCCTCGACCTTGCCGACTTCCGAGAGCGAGAGCGCGGCGCTGACCGAGGTGGCGAAATGCAGCGAGGGCATCGCCGCCCAGGGGTTGCCGCCGAGCGTCTCGTACATCTTCGGCCAGGCCGGGCCCCAGGTCTTTTCGCCGACCTCGACCATCACCCGGCGCACCTCCTCGCCCTCGGTCAGGCTCTGCTCGGAAGCCCACCAGGGCGGCGCCGTCGGCACCGCGAAGTAGACGGCGCAGCCGCCGTCGAAGACTGCTGCCATCTGCCGCGCCGCGCGCGGGAAGCTGCGCTCATCGCGGGCGAGGATCACGGCCAGGGCCAGGTAGGGCTCGATGAACCAAAGCCAGTGGGTCCAGGCGAGGAGTTTGTCGACGGGGCCGCCGCGGGGGAAGCCCGAGAGCAATCGCTGGGCGCGCGCGTTGGGCAGGCTGCCGCGGCCGATCACGCGGTCGATCGCGATCGGGTAGCGACTGCGCAGCCGCTCGCGCAACCGCTGCGGGTCGTCGAAGGGCAGCTCGTGGACGACCATGAAGGCAAGCATCTGCAAGGTGAAGATGGTCACGTCGCGCTTCTTCGAGCGCGGCTGCAGCACCGCGAGGGCCAGCGGCGCCGAGTAACAGGCGACCACGGTGACCGGCGCCGGGATGCGCAGCCGGCGCCGCAGAGCCGGGACCGCGACGGCGGCCCCCAGCGCCGCAAACGCGCCTGCCCGGACCGCCAGTCGAAGCCGGCTCGAGGGCCGGGAGCGCCGCTTCATAGGGTCGGCGAGTATAGGTCCACGGGGACCGGGACCCGCGGCGCCGCCGCGCGTGAATAGAATGGCCGCGCTTTGGCGCCGCACTCCCCTGCCACCGACCAGATCGACACGCTGCTGTGGATCGGCTTCATCGCCGCAGCCGTCGTCGTGATCGCGATCAACGTCGCTTTGTTCTACGCGATCCGCAAGTACCGGAGCGAGCGCGGGACCGAGCCGCGCCAGGTTTCCGGCGGCCGCAAGATCCAGTTCCGGGTCGGCGCCGTGCTTACCGCCTTCGCCGCGATCGTCTTCATCGCCGGCGTCGTCTTCACCGACAAGGCGCGAGAGACGCCGACCACCGGCGAGAGCGGCCTCGCCGCCGACAAAGAGGGCGAATCGCTGACGATCAAGGCGACCGGCCAGCAGTGGCTGTGGCGCTACGACTACCCCAACGGCGCCTTCTCCTATTACAAACTCGTCGTCCCGGCCGACACCGCGGTCGACCTGGAACTGCTCAGCACCGACGTCGTCCACACCTGGAACGTCCCCGACCTCGCCGGCAAGCGCGACGCCGTCCCCGGCAAGACCTCGCACGTGGTCTTCGCCAGCAACGACGAAGGCAACTACACCGGTCGCTCGGCGACGCTCTCGGGCCAGGCCTACGCGGCAATGGGCACCGAAGTCGAAGTCGTCCCCGCCGACGACTACGAGGCCTACATCGAGCAGCTGAAAACGGATATCGAGTCGGCCCAGGAACGGGTGGTCAGCCAGATCGAAAACGGAGAAGTGCCATGAGCGAGAAGCCCAGCCCCGAGGTCGCGATCGGCGAATACCCCGCCAAACAGCGCCCGCGCTGGATCGAGCTCGCAACCAGCGCCGACCACAAGGACATCGGCCGGCTCCTGATCGGCGGCTCGCTCGGCTTCCTCTTCCTCGCCGTGCTGGAGCTGCTGCTGATGCGGCTGCAGCTCTCGATCCCGGACAACACCTTCCTCACCCCGGTCACCTTCAACCGGATGCTCTCCCAGTACGGGGCGACCGCGGTCTTCCTCTTCGCGATCCCGCTGGCCCTGGGCCTCTTCTACTACGTGGCGCCGCTGCAGATCGGCGCTCGCGGCACGGCCCTGCCGCGGCTTGGGCAGATCGGCCTGGCCCTCTACGCCGCCGCCGGCACCGTCCTCTACGGCGCCCTCGTCTTCACCCCCTCGGAGGCCGGCGTCAACCCGCTGGCGCCGCTGACCGAGGTCGCCTTCCTCTCCAGCAACGGCGTCGACGTCTGGGCCACCGCCACCGGCCTCGCGACCCTCGGCTTCGTCTTCATCGCGATCGACCTGCTGACGACGCTGCGCACGATGCGCGCTCCCGGCATGGCCTGGCGCCGGGTCCCGGTCTTCGCCTGGGCTGCCGCGGTCTCCTCCTGGCTCGTCCTCTTCATCGGCCCGGTGCTGCTGGCGGCGCTGACGATGCTGATGATCGACCGCAACTACGATGGCATCTTCTTCGCCGACGGCTCCGGCGGCGCGCCGCTGCTCTGGCAGCACCTGAGCTGGATCTTCTACTCGGGCACCTACATGCTGATCCTGATCTTCGCCTTCGGCGCGATCGCCGAAATCGTCGCCACCTTCTCCGGCAAACCGCTCTTCAACCGCGGCGTCGTGATGGGCTCGCTGGCGATGATCGCGGTGGTCGGGACCCTGGCCTGGATGCAGAACATGCTGACCGCCCCGATCGGCCAGGGCTGGATGTACTTCGCGATGCTGATGTCGCTGGCGCTGATCGTGCCCTTCGGCCTGATCATGTTCAACCTGATCTCGACCATGATCGGCGGCGCGCTGCGGATGCGAGCGCCGCTGCTGTTCGCGGTCGGCGCGATCTCGCTGATCTCGATCGGCCTCGCGGCCGAGATCGAGCACTCGCTGGTCGCCGCCGCCTGGAACCTCAAGAACACCACCGACGCCACCGCGGCCACCCACTTCGCGCTGGTTGGCGGCGCCGTCTTCGGCGGCTTCGCGGCCCTGCACTACTGGTACCCGAAGATGACCGGCCGGACGATGGGCGAGAGCCTCGCCCGCCTCTCCTTCTGGACGATGATCGTCGGCATCCTGCTCGCCTTCGTGCCGCTCTTCCTCGCCGGCGCCGAGGACGGCCAGGTGATCGACGCCTACAAGTTCTTCAGCGGCGAAGGCGTCGACGCCTACAACCTGATCGCCTCGATCGGCACCCTGATCCTCACGATCGGGATCATCCTCACCCTCGCCAACGCGATCTCCAGCCGCGTCAACGGTCCCACCGCCGGGCACGACCCCTGGGGCGGCGACACGCTCGAGTGGCTCACGCTCTCGCCCCCGGACCCGCACAACTTCGACGTCCTGCCCGATGTCCGCAGCACCCGACCGATGCGCGACATCCGCCTCGCGATCGCCCACCGCAGCGCCCGCGACGAGGCACCGGCTCGCGAGTCCCAGCCGGTAGCCTGACCGGCATGGAATCCGGCGCGCGCACCGCGCCCAGCCCGGCAGTCGCGGCCGCCCCGCGCTCGGCCGCCTCACAGCTCTTCCGCGACTACCTGACGCTGACCAAGCCGAAGGTGCAGTCGTTGCTGCTGTTCACCACGGTGACGACGATGTACGTGGCCGGCGACCCCTCGCTGGGCCTGATCCTGCTGACCTGCCTCGGCGGGGCCCTCTCGGCCGGCGGCGCCGGCGCCGTCAACCACGCGATCGACCGCGACGTCGACCAGCTGATGGCCCGCACCGCCGACCGTCCCGTCGCCGCCGGGCGGATCTCGCCGCGCGCCGCGATCGCCTTCGGGGTGCTGCTGGCCGCCACCTCCTTCGTGCTGATGTCGCTGACGATCAACCCGCTGGCCGCCTCGCTCTCGCTCTCGGGCTTCTTCGGCTACGTCTTCCTCTACACGCTCTGGCTCAAGCGCACCACCTGGCAGAACATCGTCTGGGGCGGGGCCGCCGGCGCGGTGCCGCCGCTGGTCGCCTGGGCGGCCGTGACCGGCGAGCTCAGCGGCATGGCCTTCTACCTCTTCGCGATCGTCTTCTTCTGGACCCCGCCCCACTTCTGGGCGCTCTCGCTGCTGATGAAGGACGACTACGCGAAGGCCGGCATCCCGATGCTGCCCGTGGTCCGTGGCGAGGCGGAGACGCGGCGCCAGATCATGCTCTACACGGTCCTGCTCTACGCGGTGACCCAGCTGCCCTTCTGCGCCGGCGGCCTCGGCGTCGCCTACCTGGTGCCATCGATGCTGCTCGGCGCCGTCTTCATCTACTTCTCCTACCGCCTCCTGCGCGCCGCCGACCGCACCTGGGCCCTGCGCACGTACCTCTTCTCGCTCGCCTACCTGGCGCTGCTGTTCCTCTCGATGGCCATCGCGGCCAACGTCTAAAGCCAGGGGCGAACGCCCCGCCCCCAACGCCCTCGCGAGATTGACCCCCCTCTGGTGAGGTCAATGTCGCAATCGTGCCCAGGAGGTCTCGCCTGGGGGCGGCACAGCGAAGCTGAGGCAAGTTGTGGTTCCATTTT
>DATAON010000004.1:0-12394 GCA_036265715.1 Solirubrobacterales bacterium
CCACGGTCCGCAAGAAGGGGCGCGAGCTGATCTGGGACAACGTCGGCACCCACGACCAGGTCGGCTCGATCAACGTCGGCTTCGCCGCCTGGCGCGGGGCGATCCTGGGCGCGATCAACGTGCTGATGCTGCCCGGCCAGATGGGCTGCATCGGCGGGGCCGCGCGGCTCTGCAAGTTCGACCCCGAACCGGGGAAGATCACCTCGCCCGACTGGGGCGCCGCGGTCAGCCCGGCCGGCGTCTACGCGACCGAGACCGCGGTCTCGCTCGGCAACGCCCTGGTCTCGAAGATGATGCTGGCCTCCACCGACCCGCAGATGCGGGCCAACGCGGTCACCCCGGACGGAGCCCAGTGGCCCTGCCACTTCGTCGCCGGCGACAACCAGCGCGGCGACTATTACGTTGGCGGGATGGGCGACAACATGCTCGGCGGCGGCAGCGCCACCTACGGCCGCGACGGTGAATTCGCCAACGGCCACTTCTGGATCCCCGAGGGCCGCGGCCCCAACGTCGAGGCCTACGAGGCCGACTGGCCGATCCTCTACCTGTTCCGCCGCGAGCACCCCGACAGCGGTGGCGCCGGGCGCCAGCGCGCCGGCAACGGCGGCGAGATCGCCTACGTCCCGCACAAGGGCGAGTCCTACCTCGGCCTCTACTGCAACGAGGGGATCCCGAAGACGACCGGCCTCTTCGGCGGCGACCCTGGCTCGATCATGGAGACGCGGGTGGTCCAGGGCTCCGACCTGCGCGCCCGCTTCGCCAGGGGCGAGATGCCGCAGGACCTCGACGAGCTGGGCGGCACCGAGATGGAGGTCGCCGGCAAGGGCGACGGCTTCCCGGTCAGCGACGACGACGTCCTCTACTGGAACTGGCTGGCCCCCGGCGGCTACGGCGACCCGCTGACCCGCGACCCCGAGGCGGTCCTCGCCGACGTCGCCGCGGGCGCGGTCAGCCCGCAGGCCGCCGACGACCTCTACGCGGTCAAGCTCGACGGCTCCGGCGGGATCGACGCCGAGGCGACGGCGAAGCTGCGCGAGCGCCGCCTGCTCGAACGGCTGCGCGAGTGCGGAGCCGAGCGCGAGCAGCTGGCGCCGCCGGTCGAGCCCGCCGCCGAGGGCGCCCAGCCGATCGGCGACGCCTACCTGATCGACCGCGAGGCCGGCGTCCTGCGCTGCCACCACTGCTCCACCGACCTCGGCCCGCTGGCGGCGAACGCGAAGGAGCGGATGGCGGTGCTGGAGCGGCCGCTGCGCTCGCTCAGCCCGAGCCACCCGGACCCGGCCAAGTTCGTCGACCAGGAGGTCGTCTGGCGCGACTACTGCTGCCCTGGCTGCGGCGTCCGCCTCGCCACCGAAACCGCCTACCCCGGTGAAGCTCCCTTCCAAGAGCTGCGCCTGGACTGAGGGCACGATGGGCATCGCCACGCCGGGCCTCTCGCGCTGGGTCCCCGCCGGCGGGGAAGAGCCGGAGCTGCGCGACCTCACCGTCGGCGGCCTGCTCGACGAGGCGGCCGAGCGCTGGCCCGACCAGGAGGCGGTCGTCTTCTCCGCCTACGAGGACATGGGGATCGCTGCCCGCTGGAGCTTCGCCGAGCTGCGCGAGCGGGCGCGGCGGGTCGGCCGGGCGCTGCTCGCCTCGGGGATCGAGCCGGGTGAGCGCTTCGGGATCTGGGCGACCAACATCCCCGAGTGGCTGGAGCTGCAGTTCGGCGCCGCCTACACCGGCGCCGTGGTCGTGCCGATGAACCCGCTCTACCGCGCCAGCGAGGTCGAGTTCGTGCTCGCCAAGGCGAAGGCGAGCGCCTGCTTCGTGCTGCCCGAGAACCGCGGCGCCAGCCTCTGGGAGATGACCGTCGCCGCCAGCGCCGACCTCGACCACGTGCGGCTGCTGGTCCCGATCGGCGAGGCCGACGGGGCGCCGTCCTGGGAGGAGTGGCTGGCCACTGGCGAGGGGGTCGACGAGGGCCGGCTGGCGCGCGCCGCCGCCGCGGTCCGCTCCGCGGACACCTCGCAGATCCAGTTCACCTCCGGCACCACCGGCTTCCCGAAGGGCGCCGAGCTGAGCCACGGTGGCATCGTCAACGACGCCCGCCTCTTCGCCCACCGCGCCAGCATGCGCCAGCACGGCCGCCACTCGAACCCGATGCCCTACTTTCACTGCGGCGGCTGCGTGATGTCGACGCTCGGCTCGGTCGCCACCGGCTCGGCGCAGATGCCGGCGGTCACCTTCGACCCGGCCCGGATCGCGCGCACGATCGAGACGGAGGGCTGCACCTCGGTCTCGCTGGTGCCGACGATGATGATCGGGCTCGAAGAGCAGGTCGCCAAGGACGGCCGCGACCTCGGCTCGCTGGAGCTGGTCATCACCGGCGGCTCTCCCGTCCCGCCGGAGGTGATGCGGCGCTGGATCGAGCGCTACGGGGTCGGGATCAACAACACCTACGGGATGACCGAGGCCTCGCCGGTGATCTGCGCGACCCTGCCCGACGACCCCGTGGACCTGCAGACGACCACGGTCGGCCCGCCGCTGCCGCACGTCGAGGTCGACATCGTCGAGCCGGGCGGCACCGCGCCGGTCCCGCTCGGGGTCGAGGGCGAGCTGCGCTCGCGCAGCGCCCTGGTGATGAAGGGCTACTGGGACAACCCGGAGGCGACCGCGGCGGCGATCGACCCCGACGGCTCCCTGCGCTCCGGCGACCTGGCGCGGATGGACGAGAACGGCTACGTCTCGATCACCGGTCGCGCCAAGGAGATGATCATCCGCGGCGGCGAGAACATCTTCCCGGCCGAGATCGAGAACGCCGTGCGCGAGCTTGACGCGGTCGCCGACGTCGCCGTGATCGGCGTTCCCGACGAGCGCTACGGCGAAGTCTGCGCCGCCTACGTGCGCCTTGCCGACGGGGCCTCGCTGACCCACGAGGAGCTGCGCCAGCAGATGCAGGGACGGGTCGCCCGCTACAAAGTCCCGGCCCACCTGAGAGTGTTGGACGAGCTGCCCCTGACCCCCTCGGGCAAGGTGCAGAAGTTCAAATTGAAGGAGCACTTCGATGCCGGATGAGCGCTGGTTCACGGACGAGGAGCTGCGGCTGATGTCGATGCCGACGATGGACCGGGCGATCGCGGCGATCGAAGCCGGCGAGCACGAGCTGGCGCTGGAGCTCTGCAAGGGGATGCGGCACGAGTGGCGCTTCCTGCACGACCTGATGGCCGAGTCGATGCTGGGCCTGGTCACCTACATCCAGCGCAAGCTGGGCGACGAGGGCGTCGGCGAGGCCTGGGAAGAGTCATTGAAGCGCGGCTGGAAGCGGGACACCGGCAGCATCCTCGAGCGCGACCGCCGCGACGTGGTCGAGGCGCTGGCGGCGACCTGGCGCGCCCACTCGACCAGCGGCAAAGGTCAGAATCCCGGCGCCTTCACGGTGACCGAGGACGAGGAGAAGTTCACCTTCGAGATGAACCCCTGCGGCTCCGGCCAGCGGCTCTGGCGCAACGGCGCCTACAGCGGCGAGGACCCTTACGGGGTGACCGAAAAAGCCCACGACTGGTCCTACGGCCGCGAGGGCTTCCCGCTCTACTGCACCCACTGCGCCTTCATGAACGAGCTGCTGCCGATCCGCTGGTACGGGCTGCCGCTGTACCCCTCGCAGCCGCCGCGCGACTTCGACCACGATCCCTGCACCTGGCACTGGTACAAGGACCCGGAGAAGATCCCGGACGAGCACTGGCGGCGCTACGGGCTGGAGCGGGCGGAGCGCTCGTGAGCGAGGGGGGCGGTGCGGACCAGGGCACACGCACCACCTCCGATTTGCAGGTAGGTGGTGCGTATGCCCTGGTCACCGGCGCCGCCGGTGGGATCGGGCGGGCGATCTGCCTGGAGCTGGCGGAGCAGGGTTGGGACGTCGCCGCCGCGGATCTCGGGGGCGCTGAAGAGACCGCCGACCTGATCCGAAATAGAGGGGGAGAGTCGATCTCCCTTGCCTGGGACGTGAGAGAGGCGGAGGCCGGTCGTGCTGCGCACGCCGAGGCGGAGGAGCGGCTCGGCCCGATCGGCGCCGTCGTCGCCAACGCCGCGATCGTCGACAGGATTGCTCCAGCCGAGAACGTCTCCGAGGACTCGTGGCGCGGAGAACTCGACGTGAATCTCACCGGCGCGTTCCTGTCGTTGCAGCCGGCCCTGGCCGGGATGCGGGAGCGGGGGAGGGGGCGAATCATCGCGATCTCCTCGACCGCCGCCACCGACGGGCTCGCCGGCCAGGCCGCATACGCCGCCAGCAAGGCGGGGCTGCTCGGCCTGGTGCGGACGCTGGCGCTGGAGTTGGCACCCGACGGCGTCACCGTCAATGCGGTCCTGCCGGGCATGGTCGAGACCGAGAAGGTGGCGGCGATGCCGGCCGAAGTTCGCGACCGTGCCCTCGCCGCCGTGCCCGCCGGCCGCTTCGCCGCGGTCGAGGAGGTCGCCTCCGTGGTCGCCTTCCTCTGCTCCGACGCCGCCGCCTACGTGACTGGGACCTGGATCCCGGTCGACGGCGGCATCGGCCTCTCTGGCCTCACTTTGGGCCGCGAGCGCTAGCGGCGGCAACTCCATGGCGCCTTTGCGTCGCTATTCGACGCAAAGGCGCCATGGAGTCAGCAGCGGTCGAGGAAGTGGGCGATCGCTTCCTCGATTCCGGCGCGGCCGAGGGTCGAGGGGGTCGCCTGCAGCTGGTCGGCGGTGATGCCGTCGAGCAGGGCGATCAGCTGGGCGGCGTGCGCTTTGGGGGTCTGGCAGCCGCTCGCGCTGACCAGCATTTCTGCCAGCTCGACGAAGCGGGCGCGGGAGCCGTTCATCACCTCGTGCAGGGTGGGGCGGCGGGTCGCCTCGAGGATCAGCTCGTAGCGGGCCATCAGCAGCGGCCGCTTGTCCGGGTCGATGATCGGGTCGAGGGCGGCAAGGACGAAGACGCGCGCCTGCTCTTTGGTCAGGATCGCGCCCGCCACCGCCTCGATCGCTTCGGCCGGCGGCATGTCGAGCTCGGCGTGGCGCACCGCCGCCGCCTCCAGCAGCGCCTCGCGGGTGCTGAAGTAGTTGGAGGTCGAGCCGGGGGGCAGTCCGGCCGCCTCGTCGACGGCGCGGTGGGTGAGCCCGCGCGAGCCCTCTGCTGCAAGCACATGCAGCGCCGCATCGGCAATCGTCTGCGCTCGCGATCCCGCCACCCGCCGAGCCTACCCAGCCTGCTGCAACCGGACTTCTCCGTCCAGTGCGACGGACAAGTCCGGTTACGCCCTAAAGCGAGACCGGCTCGCGCGGGGGCTTGACCACCATCGAGCCCTCGGCGACGAGGACGTCGTCCTGGTTGGTCCAGGTGATCGCCATCGTCGCCCGGTTGCGCTCCGGGTCGAGGCTGCCCACCTCGACCCGGACGGCGATCGTGTCGCCGAAGAAGACCGGGGCCTTGTACTCGATGTAGTTGGAGACGGCCACCGTTCCCAGCCCAGGCAGCTCGGTCCCCAGCAGCCCCGCGCAGAGCGAGAGCGTCAGCGGGCCGTGCGCCACCCGGGCGCCGAACGGCGTCCCCTTCGCGTACTCCGAGTCAACGTGCATCGGGTTGAAGTCGCCGGTGATGCCGGCGAACAGGTAGACGTCGGTCTCGGAGATCGTCTTGCGCGATTCCGCGGAGTCACCCACCGTGAGTTGGTCGATCGGCACAGAGCGCATCGGTGCCGCTCAGCCTCCCGGAAACGAGCGCGAGTTGCAGCCACCGTCGGCGAGCAGCGCCGTGCCGGTGCAGTAGCTGGACTCGTCGGAGCCGAGGTAGAGGATCGCGTAGGCCATCTCCTGGGCGGTGCCGGCGCGGCCCATCGGGACCATCGCCCAGCGGGTCGCGTCGTCGCTGAAGAGCCCGATCGCCGGTTCGATCAGCGGGGTGTCGATAAAGCCGGGGCAGACGCAGTTGGCGCGCACGCCCTGTTTGGCGTAGGTGATGCCCATCGAGCGGGTCAGGTTGACCAGCGCGCCCTTGGTCGCCGTGTAGGCATGGGCGTCGTAGAGGCCGGTCAGGCCCGCCATTGAGGCGACGCTGACGATCGAGCCGCTTTCCTGTTTGAGCATGTGCGGCAGCGCCGCGTGGATCATCGTGAAGTAGCCCTCGAGGTCGACGCCGCCGACGACGTCGCGCCAGTTCTCCAGCGAGGCCTCGTGGATCGCCGCCATCGTCCCCGGGTGTTCCTCGCCGTACTGCCAGCCGACGCCGGCGTTGCAGACGAGAATGTCGATCCGCCCGTACTTGTCGATCGCCGCCTGGATCACCTTGTCGGCGGTGTCGTCCTGCTCGAGGTCGGCGGCGATGATCATGCCCTCGCCGCCCTCGGCCTCGACCGCGTCCAGCGCTTCGCGCAGCTTCTCCTCGCGGCGGGCGGTGCCGACTACCTTGGCTCCCTCGCGGGCGAGCAGTTCGAACGAGGCGCGGCCGATGCCGCTGCTCGCTCCGGTGATTACCGCGACCTTGCCGGCGACTCGGCCGCCGTTGTCAGTGCTCATTGCTCTCTCCTCGTTTCAGTGATGACGGACGTGCCCGCCGGCGCTCGGCCGGATCAGGCGGGGAAGCTTCTGGAGGTGCAGCCGCCGTCGGCGACCAGCACCGTCCCGGTGCAGTAGCTGGACTCGTCGGAGCCGAGGTAGAGGACCGCGTAGGCCATCTCCTCCGGCCTGCCGGGGCGACCCAGCGGGCACAGCGCGCTGGCCGTGGCCGGGTCGTCGAAGGCGCCGACCACCGGCGCGATCATCGGCGTGTCGATGAAGCCGGGGCAGACCGTGTTCGCGCGCACGCCCTGTTTGGCGTAGGTGATCGCCATCGACCTGGTCAGGTTGACGATCGCGCCCTTGGCCGCGGTGTAGGCGTGGCCGTCGTAGAGGCCGGTGACGCCGGCCATCGAGGCGACGCTGACGATCGCGCCGCTTTCCTGCTCGATCATGTGCGGCAGCGCCGCGTGGATCATCGTGAAGTAGCCCTCGAGGTCGACGCCGCCGATCACGTCGCGCCAGTTCTCCAGCGAGGCCTCGTGGATGGCGGCCATCGTGCCGGGGTTTTCTTCGCCGTACTGCCAGCCGACGCCGGCGTTGCAGACGAGGACGTCGACCCGGCCGTACTCCTCGATCGCGGCCCCGATCACCTTCTCGGCGGTGCCCTCGTCCTCGAGGTCGGCGGGGACGACGATGCCCTCGCCGCCGGCGGCCACGACCGCGTCCAGGCCGGCCTGGAGCTTCGACTCGGTCCGCGCGGTGCCGACCACCTTGGCGCCCTCGCGACCGAAGAGCTCGAACGTCGCGGCGCCGATGCCGCTGCTGGCGCCGGTGATCACCGCGACCTTGCCGGCGACCCGGCCTTTGCCCTCACTCATCTCCATCCCTCCATCTGGTTGCGGACCGTTCGATCCTCGCCTCTGGAAGGCGCCGCCGCCGGCTCTGGAAGCGCGCGCGTTGGGGTAACCACAGGCACGGCCCGGGGGCCGCTCGGGAACCCACCCGATCCCGTGTATTTCTATCCGCGGGCCGCTTCCGCGACGCGACCCCCGAACCGATGTCAGCCCTTCAGACCATCCCCCTAGGCACCCGCGCCGGCACGGCTGTGAAAGGCGTGGATGTGCTCGGTGTCGTTGAAGCTGAGCAGCTTCCAATCGCCGTCGGTCATCCGCATGGCCCGGGTCAGGGAGCCGTTGGAGTTGAGCAGGAAGGCGAACGGCTCGCTCCTGGTGATCTGGCGGCAGAACTCCGCGATCACGGCGGCGTGGGTGACCACGACGACGATCTCGCCATCGCCGCCTGTGTCGGCGGCTGCCTCGATCCCGCGCCGTACCCGCTCGCCGAAGCCGTCGAGGGGCTCGGCCCCGGGGATCAGGTCCCAGCGCTGCTCGGCGAAGACGCGGACCAGCTCCGGGTCACCCCGTTCGCCGCGGGAGTGGATTCCGTGACCCTCCCACTCGCCGAGGTAGATCTCGCCGAGGTCCTCGGCGACCGCCGGCTCGAGCGGGTGGCGCGCAAGAATCGCGGCGGCCGTTTGCTCGGTGCGCCGCAGGTGGGAGATGAAAACCGATGCCACCTTCTCGCGCGCCAGCCGCTCAGCTGCTGCCGCCGCCTCTTCGCGCCCGCGCTCGTTCAGCGAAGGGTCGCTGCGGCCGCCGATCAGGCCGTCCGGGGGCGGAGGGTCGCAGGCACCGTGGCGCACCAGGACCAGCTCGCGGGCGCCCGGCGGCGCGGTCATCGCCCGTTGGAAGTCGATCTTCACGCACCTATCATCGAACCTGTCGGCCACGCCCGCGACCGAGGAGAGCCCTGCCCATGGAGATGAGTCCAGAGACGATCAAGGCTTTGCTTGACGCGTTCGAGCGCAGCGACTGGCGGGAGATGATCGTCACCGTCGGAGACGATCGCTTGCATGTCTCGAAAGACCCGCTGCCGGATGCGGCGATCACCCCGGCACCTGCTGCCCCGACTGCTCCCGCGGCTGCTCCTGTTGCGCCGGCTCCTGCCGTCTCCTCCGGGGGTGGCGCCGTAGGGGGGCCCGCCGCCGAGGAAGCTTTAGCTACCGGAGGGGGTGGGGGGTCCCCTGCGGCGACAGGACCCGCGGAGGAGACGGCCCGCGGAACCAAGATCGAGTCTCCGAGCGTGGGGTTGTTCTGGCGCGCTCCGTCGCCAGGAGCGCCTCCGTTCGTCGAGGTCGGCGGGCGGGTCGCGGCTGGTGAGACCGTGGCGATCGTCGAGGTGATGAAGCTGATGAACCACGTCTCTTCGCCGGTGGACGGAGTCGTCACCGCGATCCTGATCGAGAACGGCGCCGCGGTCGAGTTCGGGCAGGCGATCGTGGTTGTCGATCCCGAGGGTTGAGCCGAGCCTGATGCCGAAGCTGGCGAGAGTCCTGGTCGCCAACCGCGGTGAGATCGCGGTGCGGGTGATCAAAGCCTGCTTCGACGAGGGGATCGAGTCGGTGCTGGCGGTCTCGGATGCCGACCGGGGGAGCCTGGGAGCGCAGCTTGCGGACGAGGTCGTGGTGATCGGCCCGGCCGCGGCGGCGGAAAGCTACCTCGACGTCAACCGGGTGGTCGCGGCGGCGAAGGTGAGCGGCTGCGACGGGCTGCATCCCGGCTACGGCTTCCTCTCCGAGCGGCCGGAGCTATCGGCCGAGTGTGAGGAGGCGGGAATCGTCTTCATCGGCCCCTCGGCCGAGGCGATGCGGCGCAGCGGCGACAAGGCGACCGCCCGCGCCCTCGCCAAAGAGCTCGACGTGCCGATCAACGAGGGCTCCGACGTGATCGAGAGCGAGGAGGAGGCGCGCGCGATCGTCAAGGAGATCGGTTACCCGGTGCTGCTCAAGGCCTCTGCCGGCGGCGGCGGCAAGGGGATGCGGTTGGTCGAGAGCGAGGCCGAGCTGGCCGGCGCCTTTGCCCAAGCCCACGGCGAGGCCGAGGCCGCTTTCGGCGACGGGCGCCTCTTCGTCGAGCGCTACGTGCGCCACGCCCGCCACGTCGAGGTGCAGGTGCTGGGCGACGCCGAGGGCAACGTCGTCCACCTCGGCAACCGCGACTGCACCCTGCAGCGCCGCTACCAGAAGCTGGTCGAGGAGGCGCCCGCCCACGACCTGCCGCCGGCCCTGGAGAGGCAGATCGGCGACGCCGCCGTGCGCCTGATCGCCGCCCTCGACTACACCGGCGCCGCCACCTGCGAGTTCCTCGTCGACGCCGACCGCGGCAGCGCCGGCTTCCTCGAGATCAACGCCCGCCTGCAGGTCGAGCACCCGGTCAGCGAGGTCGTCACCGGGGTCGACGTGGTGCGGGAGATGCTGCGGATCGCCGGCGGCGAAGGGCTCTCGGTGACGCAGGAGGACATCGAGATCTCCGGCCACGCGATCGAGGTCCGGATCAACGCCGAGTCGCCGGCGCGCGACTTCGCCCCGACCCCGGGCACGCTCGAGCAGTGGGTCGTGCCAGAGGGCTCCGACGTCCGCGTCGACACCGCCTGCTTCCCGGGCTGGACGATCGCCCCTTATTACGACTCGCTGCTGGCCAAGGTGATCGCCTCCGGCCCCGACCGCACCGCGGCGCTGGCGCGGATGCGCCAGGCGCTCGCCCACCTCAAGGTAAGCGGGGTCGAGACCACCGCCGGCTTTGCCTCCGACCTGCTCGCCCACCCCGACGTCGTCGCCGGCAACGTCCACACGAAGTGGGTCGAGGAGACCTTCCTGCCCGCCTGGAACGCCGACCTCGAGGAGGCCGTCTGATGGCCCGAGTGGAGATCATCGACCAGTCGCTGCGCGACGGCCAGCAGAGCTACTGGGGGATGCGGATGCAGGCGGGGCAGATGCTGCCGGTCGCCGACGCGATCGAGTCCGCCGGCTACCGCGTCGTCGACCTCACCGGCAGCTCGATCTTCGAGGTGATGGTCCGCTTCCGCGAAGAGAACCCGTGGAAGGGGCTGGACGCGATCCGGGCCTCGCTGCCGAGCTCGACCCTGCGCGCGGGGACCCGCACCAACGGGATCGTCGGCATGAACGTCACTCCCGACTCGATCGTCGAGCTCTGGATCCGCACCCTCGCCAAGCACGGGATCGAGAGCCTCTGGATCTTCGACTGCCTGCACGACGCCGAGAACATGATCCGGGTCGCGAAGATCGCCCGCGACGCCGGCATGGCGCCCTCGCCGCAGCTCAACTTCTCCGAGTCGCCGGTCCACACCGACGAGTACTACGCCGACGTGATCTCGCGGATGATCGCCGGCGAGGCGGCGGAGACGATCATCCTCGGCGACGAGGCCGGGGTCCTCGGCCCCGAGCGGGCGCGGCGGTGGATCCGGCTCTGCCAGGAGCGCGCCGCCGCCGGCGAGACGCCGCTGGAGATGCACTTCCACAACCGCACCGCGATGGCCAACCTCAACCACATCATCGGGGTGGAGGAGGGGGTGCGGATCGCCCACTCGGCGATCTCGACCCTCGCCAACGGGGTCTCGATGCCCTCGACCGAGGTGACCGTCGACAACCTGCGCCGGCTCGGCCACGAGGTGCCGGTCGACGACAGCCGCTTCGCCGAGGTGGCCGAGCATTTTGGCGCCCTCGCCGACGACCAGGGCTTCGCCCGCGGCGCCCCGGTCGAGTACTCGGTGGCGGCGATCCAGCAGCAGTTCCCCGGCGGGATGATGGGGACGCTGCGCGAACAGCTCAAGCAGGTGGGGATGAGCGACCGGCTGCCGGAGGTGCTGGAGGAGGCGATCCGGGTGCGCGCGGAGATGGGCTGGCCGATCATGGCGACCCCGTTCTCGCAGCTGGTCGGGATCCAGGCGCTGCTGAACGTGGTCCAGGGGGGAGAGCGCTACGCGACGATCCCCGACGAGAACCTGATGTACCTGGCCGGCTGGTACGGGACGCCGCCCGGCGAGGTCGACCCCGAGGTGTTGGACAAAGCGGCGGCGACGACGCGCGGCAAGCAGATGATGGACGCCGGCCACGCCCCGCAGCCCTCGCTGACCGAGATCCGCGCCGAGTACGGCGAGAGCTTGAGCGACGAGGAGCTGCTGCTGCGCTACCTGATCCCCGGTGAGGACGTGGACAAGATGTACGCCGCCGACAACCCGATCGAGCCGGTCTACCCGATCGGCGGCAGCGCCGGCATGGAGTGGATCAAGGACCTGATCGCCGACGGCGGCAGCCGCGGCGTGCGGGTCAGCCGCGGCCCGGTAAGCGTCACCCTGAGGCGCTGAGGATGGATCTCGCCTACGAGTTCACCTACGACGCGATCCTGGCCCCGAAAGTGCCGGTCGGCGAGGGCCCCTTCGGCAAGCGCCACGTGCGCGAGGTGACCGGCGGCAAGGTGGAGGGGGAGAGGATCAACGGCAGCGTCGGCAGCGGCGGCGGCGACTGGATCCTGGTCGGCCCCGACGGCTGGGGCCGCCTCGACGTGCGCCTGCAGATCCACACCGACGACGGCGCTGACATCTACGTTCAGTACTTCGGCATCGTCGAGTACAACGAGGCGGCGATCGGCGCCAACGAAGGCAAGGGCTCCAGCGACTACCCCGACCACTACTTCCGCACCGCCCCCCGCCTGGAGACGGGGGACCCGCGTTACGAGTGGGTCAACCGCAGCCTGTTCGTTGCCGAGGGGCGTTTGCATCCGGGGCCGGTCGTCGAGTACCGCGTTTACCGGGTGGTCTGAAGGACGGGCTTGCTTCGAGGGGGTTGGTGGCGGGAGGGGTTGGGGTGCCCCTTTCGCTTAACTTTTTTGTGGAGCCGGATGCGGCTAAACGCCTTGGGGGGCTGAAGCAAAAAAGTGCAAGACGCTTCAGGGGCACCCCAACCCCTCCCGATAGACCTCTCGAATAATTCCGTGGCTGCTCGGGCCGCTCCATCTCTCGCAGAGATCCCGTTCCTCGA
>DATAON010000005.1:0-59747 GCA_036265715.1 Solirubrobacterales bacterium
CCTCGACGGCATCGAAGTCGCGCGCCGGCTGCGTGCCGAGGACGACGTCCCGATCCTGGTGCTCACGGCCCGCGACGCGATCGAGTCGCGCGTCGACGGGCTCGACAGCGGAGCCGACGACTACCTCATCAAGCCGTTCGACCGTCAGGAGCTGCTGGCACGGCTGCGCGCGCTGCTGCGCCGGCGCCCGCCGCGCGGGGCGGCGTCGCTGACCTGCGCAGACCTGCAGCTGAACCCGGACACGCACGAGGTGCTCCGTGGCGAGCGCCCCGTCGACCTCACACAGCGCGAGTTCGAGCTGCTCGAGTTCCTGATGCGCAACGAGCGCCTGGTCGTCTCCCGCGAGCGCCTGCTCGACGAAGTCTGGGGCTATGACCCGATGGCGGCGACGAACACGATCGACGTCTTCGTCTCGAACCTGCGACGCAAGCTCGAGGCAGGCGAGGAGCCACGCCTCCTGCACACCAAACGCGGCGCTGGCTACGTGCTGAAGGACTAACCATGAGGAAGGCCGGCAAGCGCGGCGGAGCGCTGCTTCGGAGGGCGATCCATCCCCGCTCCTGGCCGGTTCGCTGGCGCCTGGCCGCGGTCTCATCCGGCCTGACCCTGTTGATCCTGCTGATGGTCGGCGGCGCGATCGGCCAGATCACCACCCAGCGGATCCGCAGCGACTTCAACGACGAGGTGCAGAGCGCGGCGCAGATCCTCGCCAGCAAAGCGAGGATCGTCACCCCGCTGTTCGGCGAACCCGAACTCCAGGAAAGCCCCCAGCTACAGGCGTACGTCCTCTCCGACGACGCCTCCGCGCGCGTCTACGACCTCCAGGGGCGCATGGTCGGACATGCAGGCCTGGCCAGGTTGGGGCCGCCCGAGGAAGGAATCTCCAATCACAACGGCTACCGCGTCGCCACCGAGCCGATCTACGACGCCGAAGGCCAGCAGATCACCGGCTACGTCCAGTACGGCCGCAGCATCGAGCACGTCGACTCGACCGTCGGCCGGGTTTGGTTCCTGATCTTCGCCGGCATCGTCGCCGGGACCCTGCTCGCCAGCTTTGCCGGGGTTGCGATCGCCAGCCGGGCGATGCGCCCGGTCGCGGCCCTGACCGCCACCGCGCGCGAGATCTCGATGACGCGGGACCCGTCACAGCGGATGCCGGAGCCGCCGGTCGACGACGAGGTCGGCGAACTGGCCGAGACCCTGGACCAGATGCTGCGCTCGCTGGACGATGCGCGGGGCGAGCGCGAGGCCGCCCTGCAGCGCCAGCGCGAGTTCGTCGCCGACGCCTCGCACGAGCTGCGGACGCCGCTGACCAGCGTCCTCGCCAACCTCGAGCTGCTGCAGGAGGCTCTGCGTGGCGCCGACCAGGGAGAAGACCGCGAAGTGGTCGACTCGGCTCTGCGCTCCTCGCGGCGGATGAACCGCCTGATTGGCGACCTGCTGTTGCTCGCCCGGGCAGACGCCGGTCGCCTCGACGTGCACCGCCGCTGCGACCTGGCCGAAGTCGCCGGGGAGGCGGCTGCCGAGGCGGCGCCGCTGATGGGCGCGCGCGAGCTCGTCGTTGACAACGACAGGCCGCTGCGGGTCGAAGGCAGTCCTGACGAGTTGCACCGGATGGTCCTCAACCTGCTCGACAACGCCGCCCACCACACCCCGGCCCACTCCAAGGTGGAGCTGAGCCTGCGGGCCGAGGACGGCGCGGCTGTGGTCGAGGTCGCGGACGACGGTCCCGGCATCCCCGCCGAGATGCGCGAGCAGATCTTCAGCCGCTTCGTCCGCGGCACCGGTCCCGCCGACACCGCGTCCGGCACCGGCACCGGCCTCGGCCTGGCGATCGTCAGCGCCGTCGCCGAGTCCCACGGCGGCCGGGTCGAGGTCACCGACTCCCCCAGCGGCGGCGCCCTCTTCCGCGCCCGCATCCCCCTGGCCGTCGCGGATCAGGCGCCTACTAAGTTTTTAAAGGCGCTTTAGGGCGGGTGCCTACAGTCCTACGTGGACGAGACACCTGCCCGCCGGAGCTTCTCCCCAGACACTAGCTCCGGCGGGCTTTTTCTTGCTCTGACTCGGGATGACGGGGTGGCGAAGGAACAGGGATGCCCTTCCCGGGAATTGAGTCGCGTCCCCTGAAGGGGACTTGCTCCGCGCGGATGGAGCTCGCCTATGGCGAGCAGGAATCAGGAAAGGGCCTTCGGCACATTCCCGGGAAGGGCATCCCTGTTCCTCCATCAAGCCGCCGGCCCTCTTCAGGCGAGCGAGAAGCGCCGCCTCCCGCAGGAAGCACCCGCACCTCGGGCGATTCCTGGCTTTCGAAGCGCGGTTGTTTGCTGTTCGTAGCCGGAGCCCGTGTGGATGGGGAGCCCGGGAGGGCTCTGGGCGAATGTTGCCCGAAGGGCGCGATATGCAATCTGTTATCTGCCCGCCATAGGCGGGCTCCATCTGGGCGGAGCAAGTCCCCTTTAGGGGACGCGACTCAATTCGCCCAGAGCCCTCCCCGGCTCCCCTACCGCAGACGCTCGGGCCCTTAGACCTCGACGACGACCGGCAAAATCATCGGCTTGCGCCGCAACTTCTGGAAGACGAACTTGCCGACGGCGTCGTGCAGGTCCTCCTGGAGCAGGTGGACCTCGCGGTTGCCAGCCTTGGCGGCATCCTCGAGCGCGTCTTCGACCAGGTCGCTGACGTCTTCGACCAGGTCGTTGGCCTCCTCGAGGAAGGCGACGCCGCGGAAGATCACCTCGGGGTCGGCAACCACGGAGCCGTCGTCGGAGGAGATCGTCGCGACGACGATGAAGATGCCGTCGGCGGAGATGTCGCGGCGGTCGCGCAGGGCGGCGTCGTCCGGCTCGCCGATGTTGACGCCGTCGACGTACATGACACCAGCGTGGATGTCCTCACCGAAGCCGGCGCCGTTGGCGTCTACCTCCAGCGGCAACCCGTTGCGACCTTGGAAGATGTTGGCCTCGTCGATCCCGACCGATGCCGCCAGCTCGGAGTGCAGGCGCAAGCGCTTGAAGTCCCCGTGGACCGGCATCACGTACTTCGGTTTGGTCAGGTTGAGCATCAGCTTCAGCTCCTCCTGCCAACCGTGACCGGAGGCGTGGATCGGCGCGTCCTTGGCGGTGATCACGGTGGCCCCGATCTCGTAGATGCGATCGATCGTCTCGTTCACCGCGCGCTCGTTGCCGGGCACCGGCGTGGCCGAGAAGACGACCGTGTCGCCGGAGTGCAGCTGCACGTCGCGGTGGTCGTTGTTGGCCATCCGCCTCAGCGCCGAGAGCGGCTCGCCCTGGCTGCCGGTCGAGATCACGACGACCTTCTCGTCGGGGAAGTTCTCGATCTCCCGCGGCTGAATGAACAGGCCCTGGGGCGCGTTCGCCATCCCCAGGTTGGAGGCGATGTTGAAGTTCTTGCGCATCGAGCGGCCGACCAGAGCGACCTTGCGGTCGAGCTCGACGGCGGCGTCGATCACCTGTTGGACGCGATGGATGTTGGAGGCGAACGAGGTGACGATGATCCGCCCCTCGCAGGCCGAGAAGGCGCGTAGCAGCGCCGGCCCCACACTCGACTCCGAGGGCGCGATGCCAGGGCGGTCGGCGTTGGTCGAGTCGCCGCAGAGCAGCGTCAGGCCTTCCTTGCCGATCTCGGCCAGGCGCGAGACGTCGGCCGGGCGGCCGTCGACTGGGGTCTGGTCGAACTTGTAGTCGCCGGTCATCAGCACCGAGGCGGCAGCGGTCTTCAGCAGCACGCCGCGCATGTCGGGGATCGAGTGCGCGAGGTGGACCAGCTCGATCTCGAACGGGCCTTTCTTGACCTTCTGCCCCGGCGGCAGCTCCTGCAGGTTGACCGAGTCGGCGAGCTTGTGCTCGTCGAGCTTGGAGCGGACCATGCCGATCGTCAGCAGGCCGCCGTAGATGACCGGCGGCAGGCCGATCTCCCGCAGCACGTAGGGCAGGGCGCCGACGTGGTCCTCGTGGCCGTGCGTCAGCACGATCGCCTCGATGTCGTCGGCGCGCCCGCGCAGGTAGGAGAAGTCGGGAAGGACGAGGTCGATCCCGTGCATCTCGGCGGTCGGGAACATCAGCCCGGTGTCGACGACGACGATGCGGCCGTCGTACTCGATCACGGTCATGTTCTTGCCGATCTCGCCGAGGCCGCCCAGGGGCAGCACGCGAAGTTTCTTACTAGGCACTAGTTGTTGCTCACTCTCTCTAAAGAGGGCTACCGGGCGACGGGAAGGCCGTAGCCCTCCAGCGCGGCCTTCACAGCAGCCCGTTGTTCGGTATCGGCGGGCACCAGCGGCAGACGCAGCCGGTCCGGGGCGAGCCCCAGCATCTCCAGCGCGGCCTTGAGTGGAATCGGGTTGGTGGTCACCGAAAGCCCCTCGAAGACTGGCGTCAGCTCGGCGTCGATCTGCCGTGCCCGCTCCAGGTCACCGCTCTGGGCGGCGTCCCACATTTCGCGCATCTGATCGCCGACGACGTGGGAGGCGACGGTGATGCCGCCCCCGCCGCCGAACTCGAGGACGCGCAGGTAAGTGTTGTCGTTGCCGGCGAGGACGGTGAGGCCCTCAATCGGGCCCAGCTCCTCGTCGTTGGCCTGCTTGACGGCGACGATGTTGTCGACCCGCCCCAACTCGGCCAGTAGCTCGGGCCCCATGTTGACGATCACCCGCGAGGGGATGTTGTACATGACCATCGGCAGCTCCGGCACGGCGGCGGCGACGGTCTCGAAGTGCGCCCTCATCCCAGCCGGGTTCGGCTTGTTGTAGTACGGGACCACGACCAGGGAAGCGTCGGCGCCGGCATCGGCGGCCATCTTCGTCAGCTCGCAGGAGTGGCGGGTGTCGTTGGTGCCGGTGCCGCAGATCAGCAGCGGCTCCTCCCCCACCTCGGCCCGCACCGCTTCCAGCAGCTCGATCGTCTCGCCGTCGGTCAGGGTCGGGCACTCGCCGGTGGTGCCGCCGACCACGAGCCCGTGAGAGCCGTGTTCAAGCAGGTGGACCGCAAGCCGACGGGCGCCGCCGAGGTCGACGGTTCCGTCCTCGGCAAAGGGCGTGGCCATGGCCGTGAGGACTCCGCGAATCTCCTTCATCACAGCCAGGGTACCCCGTTGGGCAGCGGTTCCGCCATCTAGAGCAACTTCTCCAGGCCGACGGTGAAGGAATCCGGCAGCTCCCCGACCTTGCGCACGGCGAGGATCACGCCGGGCATGAAGGAGCGGCGGTCGATCGAGTCGTGGCGGATCGAGAGCGTCTGGCCCTCGCCGCCGAAGATCACTTCCTGGTGGGCGACCAGGCCGGGCAGGCGCACCGAGTGGATCGGCTGGTGGACGTTGCCGCCGGCGGCGTCGATCAGCTCCTGGGTGCGCTTGGCGGTGCCGGAGGGGGCGTCGAGCTTCTTGTCGTGATGAAGCTCGATCACCTCGCACTCGGGCATGTGCGGGGCAATCGTCTGCGCGACCACCATCATCAGCACCGCCCCGATCGCGAAGTTGGGGGCGACGAAGCAGTTGGCGTCCGAAGCCTCGGCGGCGCGCTGGGCGGCGCCGAGGTCGAAGCCGGTGGTGCCGACGACGACGTGGACGCCGGCGGCGAGGCACGCTTCGACGTTGGCGAGAGCGGTGTCGGGGATCGTGAAGTCGACGACGACGTCGCAATCGCCGAGGATCTCACTCAGCTCGACGCCCAGCGAAGGGTCGGCCCTGCCGGCGAGCTCGGTGTCGGCGGCGGCTTCGACGGCCCCGCAGACCGCCTGGCCCATTTTGCCGGCGGCGCCGGAGACCCCGACCCGGATCACGCTGCTACCAGGGACTCGCTGACCGGCGCCAGCGCCGCTCGGAACCGGTCCTCGTCGGCGCCCACGCAGGCCGCCGAGAGGCGATCCTCGGCGTAGAGCTCAGCCGCCAGCGCGGTCAGCTCGTCGACCTGGATCGCGTCGACGCGGGCCAGCATCTCGTCGAGGCTTTCGATCGGCAGTCCGAACAGGGTGGCGCGGGAGATCCGCGTCATCCGCGCTGCCGTCGACTCCGACGAGAGCACGAGGCGACCCTTGACGCTCTCCTTGGCGCGCGAGAGCTCCTCCTCGGAGACCGGCTCCGAGCGCAGTCGCGCCAGCTCGGTCCCGATGATCGAGCAGGCCTCCTCGACGTTGTCCTCGCGGGTGCCGACGTAGGTGGCGACCAGGCCCTGATCGGTGAACTGCTCGTTGTAGGAGCCGACCGAGTAGGCGAGCCCGCGCTTCTCGCGCACCTCGCGGAACAGCCGCGAGGAGGTCGAGCCGCCGAAGATCGAGTCGAGGACGGCCAGCGGGTAGCGGCGCTCGTCGTCGCGGCGCAGGCCGGGAGCGCCGAAGCAGATGTGGTACTGCTCGGTCTCCTTCTCGTGGAAGCAGAAGCGGGCGACGCCGTCGAGCGCAGTGTCAGGGGCCACTCCCCCGGCGTCAGACGGCGGATTCACCAGCCGTTCGGCCAGCTCGACGATGCGGCCGTGGTCGAGGTGCCCGGCGGCGCCGACGACGATCTCCGAGCCGGCGTAGCGGGCGTGGTGGTAGCTCTCGATGTCCGGGATCGGGATCGAGGCGATCACCTCGGCCTCGCCGAGCACCCGACTGCCCAGCGGGTGGGAGCCGAAGACGGCCTCGGCCAGCACGTCATGGACGCGGTCCTGGGGCTCGTCCTCGTACATCGCGATCTCCTCCAGCACCACCTGGCGCTCGGAGTCGATGTCCGGGTAGGTCGGCGCCAGCATCATCTCCGCCAGCAGGTCGAAGACCGCGTCGGTGTGCTCGTCCAGGAAGCGGGCGTGCAGGTGCGTGGTCTCCTTGCCGGTGGCGGCGTTGACCGAGGCTCCGAGCCCGTCGAAGAGCTCGGAGATCTCGATCGCCGAGTAGCGCGCGGTTCCCTTGAACAGCAGGTGCTCGAGGAAGTGCGAGACCCCGGCCTGAGCCGGGGTCTCGTTGCGCGACCCGGTCCGCACCCAGAGCCCGAGGGCGACGGACCGGACCGAGGGAACCTCCTCGGTCACGACCCGGACCCCCGAGCCCAGCGCGGTTACTTGCGGTGCGCTCAACTTAGCCGCGACGCTCGCGCTCGCGACGGGGGCCGCGGTCACGGCCTCCGCGGCCACGATCGCCGCCGTTGCGCCCGCCGCCACCGCCGCCGCCGCCGGAGCCGATCGAAGCCAGCTCCTCGGGCGATTTGCCGGCGACCGAGGGATCGTCGGAGAGGCGCAGGCCGATGCGGCCACGCTCCTTGTCGACCTCGACCACGGTGACGTCGATCACCTCGCCGGCGGTGAGGACGTCGTCGACGGAGTCGACCCGCTCACCGGGTTTGACGTTGGAGATGTGCAGCAGGCCGTCGGTGCCCTTGACGAGCTCGACGAAGGCGCCGAAGGTCGTCGTCTTGACGACTTTGGCGGCGTTGTAGCGATCGCCGATCTCGGCCTCTTTGGTCATCGAGTTGATGCGGGCGACACAGGCCTCGACCAGTTCGCCGGTCGGGGCGTAGATCCGGATCGTGCCGTCGTCCTCGACGTCGATCTCGGCTTCGAACTCCTCGCAGAGGGCGCGGATCGTTTCGCCGCCTTTGCCGATCACGGCACCGATCTTCTCGGGGTCGATCTTGATCGACTCGATCGCCGGGGCGTGCTTGGAGAGCTTCTCGCGCGGCCCGTCGATCGCCTCGGCCATCTTGCCGAGGATGAACTGACGGCCCTTGAGGGCCTGCTCCAGCGCGTCCTCGAGGATCTCGAAGGTGACGCCGGTGATCTTGATGTCCATCTGCAGGGCGGTGATCCCGTCCTTGGTGCCGGCGACCTTGAAGTCCATGTCGCCGAGGTGGTCCTCGACGCCGGCGATGTCGGTGAGGACGATGTAGTCGTCGCCCTCCTTGATCAGGCCCATGGCGACGCCGGCGACCGGTGCGGTGACCGGGACGCCCGCAGCCTGCATGGCCATCGAGGAGGCGCAGACCGAGCCCATCGAAGAGGAGCCGTTGGACTCGAGCGTCTCGGAGACCGCGCGGATCACGTACGGGAATGACTCTTCGTCTGGGACCGTCGCCACCAGGGCGCGCTCGGCGAGGGCGCCGTGACCGATGTCACGCCGCTTCGGGCCGCGCATGAAGCCCGCCTCCCCAACCGAGAAGGGCGGGAAGTTGTAGTGGTGGAAGAAGCGTTTGGTCGTCTGCAGCCCGAGCGTGTCGAGTCGCATGTCCATCCGCGTCGTGCCCAGGGCCACGTTGGAGAGGATCTGGGTCTCGCCGCGGGTGAACAGGGCGGAGCCGTGAACGCGCGGGGAGATGTCGACCTCGCACTCGATCGGACGGATCTCGTCCTGGGCGCGGCCGTCGGGGCGCTTCTTGTCGACGGCGATCGCCTTGCGGATCGTGTCCTTCTCGATCGCGCCGAAGATGGCCTTGACCTCGGCCTTTCGCTCGGAGTTGTCCTCCTCGCCCTCCGGGGCGTACTTGGCGACGACCTCGTCCTTGACGTTGTCGATCGCCTCGTAGCGCTCGAGCTTGCCCTCGGTCGCGATCGCGTCGACCAGTGCCTGGCCGTACTCGCCGCGGATCTGGTCGAGCAGGGAAGCGTCGAGCTCCGGCTCGACGTGCTGGACCTTCTCCTTGCCGGCCTTCTGCTGCAGCTCCTCCATCGCGGCGACGAGCTTCTTGATCTCGCCGTGGGCGATATCGAGGGCGTCGAGGATCTCGGCCTCGGAGACGCCGTCGGCGCCCGCCTCGACCATCAGGATCGCCTCGTCGGTGCCGGCGACGATCAGGTCGAGCTCCAGCTCCTCGTGGCGCTCCTCGGGCGGGTTGACGACGAAGTCGCCCTCGAGCTTGCCGACGCGGACGGCGCCGACGTGCTTGGCGACCGGGACCGGCGAGATCGCCAGCGCCGCAGAGGCGCCGTTCATGGCGAGGATGTCGTACGGGTTGACGTGGTCAACCGAGAGCGGCATCGCGACCAGCTGCGTCTCGTAGTGCCAGCCCTTGGGGAACAGCGGGCGGATCGGACGATCGATCATGCGCGCGGTGAGCGTCGCCTTCTCGCCGGATTTGCCCTCGCGACGGAAGAACGAGCCGGGGATCTTGCCCGCGGCGTACATCCGCTCCTCGACGTCGACGGTGAGGGGAAGGAAGTCCACGTCGCGCAGGCCGCCGATGGTTGCGGTGCAGAGGACCATCGTGTCGCCGGCCTGAACCACGACCGCGCCACCCGCCTGCTTTGCGAGTTTGCCCGTCTCGAAGGAAATCTGGCTGTCGCCGATATCCGCCGAGACGCGGGTTACGTCAAACATGCTCATTTAGTTGTCCTACCTCCGGCCACCCGGTTGGTGGCCATCTGCTTTCAGAACTCTCGTTCTCGTTCCCCCGGAACAGTACCGGAGACATCGAACAGCGCCGGCGTCGTGGTCACGCCGGCACGGATCCCCGACTCGAAATCGCGACGCACCCGCAATCGCGTCGACTCGGCCCGTCGCTCGTCCTCGAAGCGCGGCAGGTCCAGGCCGAGCTGCTCGGCCCGCTCCCAGAGGTGCGGATCGTCGACCCTGCCGCGGTCGGCGTAGAGCGAGTCGACCATCTCGAAAAAGCGCCCCTGGGCACCCGCTGCCTCGGCGGCCATGTGCAGCGCCGGCGCCCGCGGGTGCTTGCTGGAGACCGGGAAGTGACGGAAGACGATGCGCCTGCCGGGCACGGCGACGAGCCGCTGCCAGGCACCCGCGCAGTGCGGGCAGCCAAGGTCGGCGTAGACGACCACCTCCTCCCCGCCCTCGCCGCGGGCGTGGTCATCCGGCCCGATCGGCGGGATCGGGGCGCTGCTCAGGTCCACGGCGCTGGGGAGTTAGGAGGCGAGACCGTCGAAGATGACGTTCGCGCCGGGGAACTCACCGGGCGAGGGCGACTCGTAGGCCCAGGCGACCTTCCCGTCCTCGTCGACCAGAACGAGGGTGCGGTTGGCGATGCCGGGGCCGTCGAGGTAGGAGCCGTAGGCCCTGGAGACCTCGCCCTTGGGCTCGAAGTCGGCCAGCAGAGTCGTGTCGATGCCGAGCTTCTCCTGGAAGGCTTTGTGGGCGTAGGCGTGGTCGATGCTGATCCCGACCAGCTCGACGCCTTTCTCGCTCAGCTCCGGCTTGACCTCCTGGTAGATGGAGAGCTGGTCAGAGCAGACCGGGCTGAAGTCCATCGGGTAGAAGACCAGCAGGACCTTGCGGCCCTTGTAGTCGGCGAGAGAGACGTCCTCGCCCTCCTGGTTGCGAAGGGTGAAGTCGGGTGCCTGCGCGCCGACCGCGATCATCGGCGCAGGCCGAGATCTGCGACCAGGGCGCGATAGCGCTCGAGGTCGTTCTTTTCGAGGTAGCGCAGCATGCGCCGCCGCTTGCCGACCAGCATCAGGAGCCCACGACGCGAGTGGTGATCTTTGGTGTGCGTGCGCAGGTGCTCGGTGAGTTCGTTGATCCGCTCGGTGGCGAGCGCGATCTGAACCTCGGCCGAGCCGGTGTCGCCATCGGCGCGACCGTACTTGCCGATCAGCTCGCTCTTTTTGTCTTTGGTCAGGCTCATAGCTCGAAAAAGCCGTGCACCCCTTGGGGGCCACGGCCGCTGGAAACTAGCACAGAAGGCGCATCCGCCAGCAGCTTCGGCATGCCTAGCGCCCCGGGCGTGAGCGCAGCACGAAGCGGCGATTTGCGGCTACCCCTTCGGAGAGCGTCGCCGTGACCCTGACAGCGAGCTTGCCGCGCCGCTCCAGCACGCGGATGCCGCGCTTGCCGAGCCGCAGCGGCAGCCGCCGCCCGGTCAGTGGCTGCATCTTGTAGCGCTGGCTGGACAAGGTCTGGCGGCGCGAGCCCTGGACCGCGACCAGACGCAGGAAGCCGCTGCAAGCGTTGCCGGCGGCGCCGCCGGCGCAGCTGAACCCGACCGTCGCCAGACCCCCGGAGACGCGCCCTGCCTGCGCCCCGATCCGCATCGACAGTGGCGGCGGCAGGAAGCTGCCGACCACGCCCGCAGCGGCCAGCTCGCCTGGCTCGGGACTGCCGCCGCCCGCGGCTTCCTGCAGGCCGGTGGCAAACCAGAGGGCGCCGTCGGGGCCTTTGGCGAGGGCGGTGACGGGATACCGGCAGGAGCTGTAGATGCAGGCTGGTTCGCCGGTCTCGCCGGCGGTGGAGATCGAGCCGATCTTGTTGCCGGCGGTGAACCAGATGTTCTCGTCGCCGCCGACGGCGAGCTCGTAGGTGCCGAGGGCGGCCGGGACCCGGAACTCTTCGATCTCCCCCGCAGGGGTGATGCGGCCGATCCGCGGCGCCGCCTCGTCGCTGAACCAGAGGTTGCCGTCGGGGCCGACGACGATCGCGTGCGGGCGGCTGTCGGGGTCGGGCAGCGAGTACTCGGTGACGGTGCCGGCGGCGGAGACCCTGGCGATCCTGCCGCGCTCCCTCTCGGTCACCCAGAGGGCGTTTTCAGGTCCGACGGCGATCCCGGAGGGGCCGGCTCCGGCGGGCAGCGGGAACTCGGCGATCGCACCGGCGTAGCTGATCCGCCCGACCTTGTCCGCGGCTTCCTCGGTGAACCAGATCCCACCGGGCCCGGCGGCCAGCGCGGTCGGCGTGGCACCGGCACTCGGCAGCGGGAACTCGGTGACCTCGCCTTTGCCGGTGAGGCGGCCGATCGCGTTCGCGTTGGGATCGCTGAACCAGAGGTTGCCGTCGACCCCGGCGGCGATCTCGGCGTCGCTGTCGAAGGCTCGCCCGGGCAAATCGACTTCCCGCACTTCCCCGCTCGGGCTGACGCTGCCGACGACGTCGCCGAAGAGCGCGTAGTCGTGGCCCACGAACCAGACTCGGCCATCGGCCCCGGCGGCCAGGCCGAGGGCTCGCGTCCCGGCGCCGAGCGTGAACTTGGTCGTCTGACCCACGGTGGCGGCGCCGGCGGCGGGCGCGACGCAGAGCAGGGCCAGGAGGACGAACGCGCCCGTCAGGGCCAACCGCGAGCGAAGCTGGGTGCCCGGAGAGCGCATCGCCGGCTTCAACCCCGGCCAGGCTGGGAAGTTTCGAGCGCCGATCGGGGCTATCCGCCGGAGGCGCGGACGAAGCTCTCGCAGACCCGCCTGGCGTCGTCGACGTCGCGGTGCATCTGCTCGACCAGCGCGTCGATCTCGGTGAAGCGCTTCTCGCCGCGCAGGCGTTCGAGGAAGGCGACCCGCAGCACCTTGCCGTAGAGGTCCTCTGTGTGGTCGATCAAGAAGGTCTCGATGAGGACGCCGCGACCGCTCTCGAAGGTCGGGCGGATGCCGACGTTGACGGCGGCGGGATGGCCGTTGGCGAAAGCCGCGTAGACGCCGTACCCGGGAATGAGGAGGCGGTCGTCGGGAACCTGGTTGGCGGTCGGGAAGCCGAGCTCACGCCCGCGCTGGTCACCGCTGACTACTTCGCCCTCGTACATGAATGGCGCGCCGAGGAAGTGGCGCGCCGCCTCCATCTCCCCGGCCGCGACGAGGGCCCGGATGCGGGTCGAGGAGACCGCCTCGCCGTCGACCTCGATCAGCGGCACGACCCGGGTCTCGAACTCGAGCCGGGAGGCGAGCAGCTCGGGGGTGCCCTTGGCCTTGGCACCGAAGCGGAAGTTCTCTCCGACCGAGACCCACTCCGCCCCCAGCGCCCCGATCAGCACCTCCTCGATGAACTGCGCGGCGCTGTGGTGGGCGAACTCGGCGTCGAACGGGATCACGACCAGCTCCTCGATCCCGAGGCCGCCGATCACGTCGCGCTTGACCTCGAAGGGCATGATCAGTTTCGGCAGCGCCGCCGGGTGCAGGACCTCCAGCGGGTGCGGCTCGAAGGTGAGGACGGTGTCGGCGCCCGCGATCACGGCCTGATGGCCACGGTGGACGCCGTCGAAGGTCCCGATCGCCACCCGCCGCGGCCGCCGCTCGACGTCGCCGAGCATGGTGACCTTCATCGCAACGCCTCCGCCACGGTGGGAACCAGCTCCGCCACCCGCTCCAGCGGCAACTCCGTGCCCGCGTCCTCGACCCGGAAGGGGCCGATCGCGGTACGACGCAGGTCCGAGCAGTAGGCGTCGCCGAGGGTCTCGACCAGGGTGCGGACGTAGGTCCCGGCCGAGCATTCGATCTCGTAATGGGCGAGCTCGCCGTCGCTGGAGAGCAGCTCGGCGCGGTGGACCTCGACGTCGCGCTCGGGCGTCTCCACCACCTCGCCGCGGTGGGCCTTCTTGTAGAGCCGCTCGCCGCCGACCCGGACCGCCGAGGTCATCGGCACCCGCTGGCGCACGGTCCCGGTCGGCAGCGCCAGGTCGACCGGGACCGACCCGGTCTCGCTCAGCTCGCCATCGGAGTCACCGGTGCTGGAGCGCCAGCCGAGCCGGGCCGTCGCCAGGTAGACCTTGGGCAAGCCGACGAGGAAGCGCTGCAGCCGCGTCGCCGGGCCCAGCAGCATCAGCAGCAGCCCGGTCGCGAAGGGGTCGAGGGTGCCGGCGTGGCCGGTTTTAGCGCGGCGCTCGCGCTTGACCATGGCGACGGCGTCGTGAGAAGTGATCCCGGCGGGCTTGTCGTAGAGCAGCACCGCTCCCGGAAAGTCGTCCCGGCTCATGACTCAGCTGCCGAGTTGGGCGACGACCTCGGCCGCGAGGAACTCCACGAGGTCGTCGATCTCGAGGTCGGTCGAGAACCCCGCAGCGCGCTTGTGGCCGCCACCGCCGTGCTTGCGGGCGATCGCGGAGACGTCGATGTCGCCCTCGCTGGAGCGCAGGCTGACCTTGCGGGCAGCGCGGCCGCGGTTGCCGAGGTCGCGCACCACCGCGGCGACCTTGGTCCCGTCGATCGAGCGCAGGTGGTCGATCACGCCCTCGGTCATCTCCTCGCTGGCGCCGGTGGCGGCGTAATCGGCGGCGGTGATGTTGCTGACCACGAGCCGGCCCTGGCAGTGGATCTGGATCGATTCGAGCGCGCGGGCGATCAGGCGCAGCTTCTCCAGTGGCACATGCTCGTAGAGGCGGCGGTAGGTGTCGTCGACGTTGACCCCGGCGTCGATCAGCTCGGCCGCGACCCGGTGGGTGTGCGCGTTGGTGTTCTCGTACATGAACTTGCCGGTGTCGGTGATCAGCCCGACGTAGAGCGCCGCCGCCATCTCCTTGGTGATCGTCGCCCCGAGCAGGAGCGAGAGGTCGTAGACGATCTCGGCCGTGCAGGAGGCGTTGACGTCGACCAGGTTGACGTCCCCGAAGCGGGTGTTGTCATGGTGGTGGTCGATGTTGATCGTGAAGTTGTCGCCGTCGGTGAGGAAGTCGACTGGCATGCGGTCGATGTTGCCGCAGTCGAGGAAGACGATCGTGCGGTCGGCCATGTCGGCGGGGGCCTCGTGGAAGACCTCCTCCAGCGGCAGGAAGCGGTACTCGATCGGCAGCGGGAACTCTTTCGCCGCGAGGAACATCACCGAGTCCTTGCCGAGCTGGGTGAGCAGGTGATGCATGCCGAGCAGCGAGCCAAGCGCGTCGCCGTCGGGGCCCTCGTGGGCGGTCAGCAGGAAGCGCTCGCGCGAGCGCAGCTCCTCCCCCACTCGCTCGATGTCGGCCGTGACCAGGCCGGTGACTTCGCTCATCGCTCGTCCTCGCCTTCGGGCTCGGCATCCAGCAGGGCTGAGATCCGCGCGCCTTTGGCAATCGTGTCGTCGTAGTGGAAGGTCAAGGTCGGGGTCCGCTTCATCCGCGTCTCGGCGGCGATCCGGGATTGGATCACACCGCGCGATGAGCGTAGGCCCTCGAACGTCTCCTCGCGCTCCTCCTCGCTGCCAAGCACGCTGACGTACACCTTGGCGGTGCGCAGGTCCGGGCTGGTCTCGACGGCGGTCACGGTCACGAAGCCGATCCGGGGGTCAATCAGCTCGCCCGAGATCGCGGCGCCCACTACCTCGCGGAGCACCTCGTTGATGCGCCGCATGCGAGCGCCGGCCATCCACCTACTCGAGGGTCTGCTCGACCTGTTTCGTCTGGAAGAACTCGATGACGTCTTCCTCCTTGACGTCGGCGTAGCCGTCCAGCACGATGCCGCAGTCCTGACCCTCCTCGACTTCCTGCACGTTGTCTTTGAAGCGGCGCAGGGAGCCGAGTTTGCCGGTCCAGATGACCGTGCCCTCGCGGATGAGGCGGACCTGGGCGCTGCGGATGGCCTTGCCCTCGGTGACGATGCAGCCGGCGATTTTGCCGACCTTGGAGGCTTTGAAGGTCTGTTTGACTTCGGCCTCGCCGACCGTCTCCTCGACCTCGACCGCCTCCAGCAGGCCCTCCATCGCGTTGCGCAGGTCCTCGGTGATTTTGTAGATGACCGAGTAGGTGCGGACATCGACGCCCTCGCGCTCGGCGGCGCGGCGCGCGTCGGCCAGCGGCCGCACGTTGAAGCCGATGATGATCGCTTCCGAAGCCGAGGCCAGCATCACGTCGGACTCGTTGATGCCACCGGTCTGCGAGTGGATGATGTTGATCGCGACCTGCTCCTGGGGGACTTTGGCGATCTCGTCCTGGAGCGCCTCCAGGGAGCCGGCGACATCGGCTTTGAGGACGATGTTGAGCTCCTTGATGTCGCCCTCCTGGACCCGGGCGAAGACCTCGTCGAGGCTGACTTTGCGCGCCTGGCGGCGGGCCAGGGCCTCGGTCTTGAGGCGGTTCGCGCGCTCCTGCGCCAGCTGGCGGGCGCGGCGGTCGTTCTCGACCACCTGGGCGAACTCGCCGGCGTCGCTGACCCCGTCGAAGCCCAGCACCTCGACCGGCATTCCCGGCCCGGCCTCCTCGACCCGCTCGCCGGTGAAGTCGTGCATCGCCCGCACCCGGCCCCACTGCGGACCGGCGACCAGGGAGTCGCCGACCTTGAGGGTCCCGCGCTGGACCAGAACGGTGACGACCGGGCCGCGGCCCGGGTCGAGCTGGGACTCGATCACGGTGCCGGAGGCGGCCGCGTCGGGGTTGGCGCCGAGCTCCTCGAGCTCGGTCACCAGCAGGATCATGTCGAGCAGGTTCTCGAGCCCCTCGTGGGTCTTCGCCGAGACCTCGCAGAAGACGGTGTCCCCTCCCCACTCCTCAGGCGAGATGCCCTCCTGGGCGAGCTCGGTGCGGACCCGTTCGGGGTTGGCGCCCTCTTTGTCGATCTTGTTGACGGCGATCAGCATCGGCACGTCGGCGGCGCGAGCGTGGTCGATCGCCTCCTTGGTCTGCGGCATGACGCCGTCGTCGGCGGCCACGACCACGACGGCGACGTCGGTGACCTTGGCGCCGCGGGCGCGCATCGCCGTGAAGGCGGCGTGGCCGGGCGTGTCGAGGAAGGTGATGGTTTTGTCGTCCTTGTGGACCTGGTAGGCGCCGATGTGCTGGGTGATGCCCCCGGCCTCGCCGGCGGCGACCTCGGTCTCGCGGATCGCGTCCAGGAGCGAGGTCTTGCCGTGGTCGACGTGGCCCATGATCGTGACCACCGGCGGGCGGTCGACGAGATCCTCGGCGGCGTCGTCGAACTCGGGCTCCTCGGGCTCCTCTTCGGCGGCGCTGACGATCTCCAGCTTGCGGTCGTACTCGTCGGCAATCGCCTTGATCGAGTCGTCGGTGAGGGTCTGGGTGAGGGTGGCCATCTCGCCCATCATCATCAGTTTTTTGATCAACTCGGCCGGGGCCAGGCCAAGCGTCTCGGCGACCTCACGCACGGTCGCGCCGGAGTTGACCCGGGTCGCCTCGGGCTCGATCGGGGTCGCCGGACCCATCGGCGGCTCCTCGAGCAGCGGCCGGCGGCGACGGCCACCGCGGCGACGCGGCGGGCGCTGCGGCGGCGGGCCGCCCATCTGGTCGCGGCGGGCGGCCTGCGAGTCGATCACTACACGGCGTTTTTTGGCGCCACCGGCGCCGCCACCAGCACCCTGGGCGGGGCCGGCGGGACGAACGGGCTTGGTCGAAGCGGCCGGGGCCGGTTTTGCGGCCGCGGGCGGGGCCGGCGGTGCCGCCGCAGCGGCGGCGGCCTTCTGCACCGGCGAGGGGTTCTTCGGGATGTGTTTTTCCTTCTTGGGCTTGGGCGCGGCTTTCTTCGCCGGTGCCGACCCTCCGTTGCCCTTGGCGGCTTTGATCGCTTTCACGGCCTCGCCCTCCTCGACGCTGGAGGCAGCTGCTTTCGCCTCGACGCCGGCGGCCTTCAGGGCAGCCAGCAGCTCCTTGGAGCTGACGCCCTGCGCTTTCGCGATCTCGTGAACCCGCTTCTTAGCCACTAAGCCTGCTCAGCCTCCTCGGGAACCTCGGCGCCGGACTCGGCCTCGGCCTCGATGGCCGCCTCGTCGGCGATCTCCTCCTCGATCTCGGCCTCGACTGGGTCCTCGGCGGCAATCTCGGTCTCGACCTCGGCGATCGCCTCGTCGACGACCTCGTCCAGAGCCTCCTGTGCGTCCTCGTCAACGGTCTCGGCCTCAGCCTCCTCCACCGCCTCCTCGGCCGCCTCCTCGACGAAGTCGGCTTCGGCGCGGTTGACGATCTCGTCCACCTGGCCCTGGTCGGCGTCGGGGTCGGCGAGGATCGCGATCTCGGTCTCCGAGACGCCGGCAAGCACAGCCACCTGGCTGGTCTCGAAGCGGGTAAGCGACTGGTGCGAGGGCAGACCGCAGTAGGTCGAGCCGGGGACCGCGGCGTTGGGGCAGCGGCGCCCGTTGGAGAGGACCGCCAGGCAGCGCCCGTCGGACTGCTCCTCGCCCTCGTACTCGATCTCGGTTTCCTCGGAGGCGAAGTCGGTCTCCGATTTGATGTCGACGCGCCAGCCGGTGAGGCGGGCTGCAAGGCGGGCGTTCTGGCCGTCGCGGCCGATTGCCAGCGAGAGCTGGTCGTCGGGCACGATCACGGTCGCCTGGCGCTCGTCGTCATCGACGATCACCTCGCGGACGCGGGCCGGCGAAAGGGCTTTGGCGACGAAGCGGGCGGGCTCGTCGTTGTGGGGAATGATGTCGATCTTCTCGCCGCGCAGCTCGGAGACGACCATCCGCACCCGCGAGCCGCGAGGGCCGACGCAGGCGCCGACTGGGTCGACGCCGTCGGCATGGGAGACGACGGCGATCTTCGAGCGGTAGCCCGGCTCGCGGGCGACGCCGACGATCTCGACCAGCTTGTCGGCGATCTCGGGCACCTCGAGCTCGAACAGGCTCTTGATCAGCTCCGGGCTGCGACGGGAGACGACGATCGCCGGCCCTTTGGTCGAGTCGGAGACGTCGGTGATCACGGCCTTGACCCGCATCCCGTGGTCGTAGCGCTCGTTGTAGACCTGCTCGGACTTGGGCAGCAGCGCCTCGACCCGCTCGCGCAGCTGGACCAGCGTGTAGCGCTTGTCCGACTGCTGGATGATCCCGGTGATCAGCTCGCCGACGCGGTCCTGGTACTCGTCGTACATCATCTGCCGCTCGGCCTCGCGGATCCGCTGCAGGATCACCTGCTTGGCGGTCTGGGCGGCGATCCGGCCGAAGTCTTCGGGGGTGACGTCGCGGGTGGTGATCTGGTCCTCGTAAGGGGCGATCATCTCCGGGTCCAGCTCGGGATCCTCGGGCTCGCGCAGTTCGCCCGTCTCCGGATCGACCTCGGGCTCCTCCTGGAGCTCGGCGGCTTCGGCCAGCAGTTTTTCCTCCAGCTCAGCCGGCAGGATCAGTTCGAAGACCAGGTAGTCGCCGGTCTCGTGGTCAAGGTCGACGCGAGCGTATTTCGCCGCCCCCGGCGTCTTCTTGTAGGCCGAGAGCAAGGCGTCCTCAAGCGCGTCCATCAACTTGTCGGCGGAGATTCCCTTCTCCTGCTCGAGCGCTTTGATCGCTTCGACGATTTCCTTACTCACTGGGACGTCTCCTTGTTCTCGGAAGAGGTGCTGGAACGGCTGTGCTTGGGGCCCGGCGAGGACACCTCGAGCGAGTAGTCAGCGAGCAGGTGATCGAGATGCTTCGTCACCCGTTCACACAGGGCCAGATCGACCCCGTCGGGGTGGTCGATGAAGATCCGCAACGTGTCGTTGCCGGGACGCTCCATGGCGACCACATCGAGCTCGGAATCGAGATCGGAAAGCTGCTGTTGAATGTTCTGCTGAAGATCGCTCATACCTGATTCGGGCCGTAAAAAAAGTGGGCCAGGCCCACTTCTCCGTACTGCTTGAACTGAAAAGCTTGAAGCCAGTATAGCCCGCTCAGCCCGCCGGCCCGGCTGCTTTGGTGCGGAGCAGCTCGGCGCGGTCCAGGATCGCGTCGGCGATCGCGTCCTTGGCGGCGATCGGCACCTCGACCTCACCGCCGGCGTCGATCAGGGTGACGGCGTTGTCGGCGCTCTCGAACCCGATCGCCGGGTTGGAGACGTCGTTGAGGACGATCATGTCGACCCCCTTGCGCTCGCGCTTGGCGCGGGCCCGGTCGACCGCGTCGCCGCCGTGCTCGGCGGCGAAGCCGACGATCGTCTGCCCCGGGGCCCGGGTCGCGGTGAGCGCGGCGAGGATGTCCTCGGTCGGCTCCAGGCGCAGCTCCAACCCGTCCTGGCGCGCCATCTTCTCGCCGCTCGGGGTGGCGGCGCGGAAGTCGGCCGGAGCGGCCGCCATCAGCAGCAGGTGGGTGCTCGCGAACTCGGCCTCGGCGGCGGCGGTCAGCTCGGCCGCGGTCTCGACGTCGATGCGGCGGACGCCGGCCGGCTCGGCGAGGGCGACGTTGGCGGCGATCAGGGTCACCTCCGCCCCGCGCCGGGCGGCCGCCTCGGCCAGGGCGATGCCCATCCGCCCGCTGGAGCGGTTGCCGATGAAGCGGACCGGGTCGATCGGCTCGCGGGTGCCGCCGGCGGTGACCAGGACCCGCAGCCCGTCCCAGGGGCGCTCGCCGCTGGGCAGCGCCGCTTCGACCCGAGCCAGTAGCCGCTCAGGGTCGGGCAGGCGACCGCGGCCATGCTCGCCGCGGGAGGCGAGCTTGCCCTCGTCGGGCTCGATCACCTCGACTCCGCGCTGGCGCAGCGTCGCCAGGTTCGCCTGGGTCGCCGCGTCGGCGTACATGCGGTCGTTCATCGCCGGCGCGAGCAGGCGCGGCGCCGTGCAGGCGAGGAAGGAGGTGGTCAGCATCGAGTCGGCGGCGCCGGCGGCGAGCTTGGCGATCGTGTTGGCGGTCGCTGGAGCGACCAGGAGCGCGTCGCAGTTGGCGGCCAGCTCGAGGTGGCCGATCGGGTCGTGCCCCGGGGCGTCGTCGCCGGGGAAGGCGCCCCGCATCGGGTCGCGCTCGAACTCCGAAGTGAGCACCGGGGCGCCGACGATGCCCTCGAAGGAGGCGGCGCCGACGAAGCGGCCCGCCGTCTCGCTCATCAACACCCGCACGCCGTGGCCGCCGAGCGTCGCCAGGCGCGCGAACTCGAGCGCCTTGTAGGCGGCTATCCCACCACTGACACCAAGCAGGATCCGTGCCATCTGAGCCGACTCCTCGGGACGGCGCCCCCCCGGGCGAGAGGCGCTAGGTGCGGTACTCGTATTTGAGCTTGCCCTCGGCGAGCTCTTCGAGCGCCATCGAGAGGTAATTCCTCTCGGCGTTCGTCTCAACCATCGGCGGCGGGTACTCACCGAAGCCGCCCTCTCCGAGGTTGTGGAAGTAGCTGTTGATCTGACGTGCGCGCTTGGCCGAGACGACGACCGCGGCGTAATTCGAATCAGCATGCTCCAGAAGCTTGTCTACGCGTGGTTTGATCATTCGACCGGCGAGTCTAGCGATAGGCCGAGCTCGGTGCGCACGATCCGCTCCAGATCGTCGGCGGCTTTTGCGAGCTCGTCGTTGACGACGCGGTAGGCGAACTCGTCCTGGGCGGCCATCTCCTGGGCGGCGACCTCGAGCCGCGCGTCGATCGCGTGCGGGGCGTCGGTGCCGCGGGCGTCGAGTCGCTGGCGCAGGACCGCGGGCGCCGGCGGAGCGATGAAGACCTGGATCGACTCGCGCATCGCCGCCCGCACCTGGCGCGCGCCCTGGACCTCGATCTCCAGCACCACCGAGTGGCCTTCGCCGAGCCGCCGCTCGACCTCGGTGCGCAGGGTCCCGTAGAGGTTGCCGCTGTAGGTGGCGAACTCGAGGAAGTCACCCTGCTCGACCCGCTCGTCGAACTGATCGGGTGTGAGGAAGTGGTAATCGCGCCCGTCGACCTCGCCCTCGCGCGGCTGCCGGGTGGTCGCCGAAATCGAGAGCTCGAGGTTCGGCACTCGCTCGAGCAGCTCCCTGATCAGGGTTCCCTTGCCGACGCCGGACGGGCCAGTGATTACGAAGACTTTGGACATGCCGGGCGCGGGATATTGACCGCTGGGGCGGTCGCTATCGGCGCAGGAGGGAGATCAGCTCTGCGCGCTGCCGCTCGGAGAGACCGCCGATGGTCTTCGAGGGCGAGATCCGGCACTGGTTGAGTATTCGGTTGGTCTTCACCCGACCGTACTTCGGCACCGCCAGCAGCATGTCGAAGACCTTTGCGGTCAGCGTGTACTCGGGCGGATCGAGCAAAATCGTGTGAATACTCGCGCGACCGGCCTTGAGGTCCTTCTTCAGCTTGGCGCGGGCGGTGCGGATGTCGTTGGCCCGCTTCAGCGCCTCCATCCTCTGATCGAGAGACCTTTCGGGGGCCGCGAGCGAGGTTTTGAGGGAAGGGGCCGGCATCTGGGCGGCGAGTATAGCCGCGGGTGAGGGGCGTGCAAGCGAAGTCCTGCGATTTCCCCATAAATTCACCTCGACCTCTACTCGAGGTCGAGCGCTGACTAGACGACAGCACCCCGCGGCGCGATCAGATCGAGCTCCGCGGCCACCCGCGAACCGGCCCGTGGATCGCGAAAGCTCTCGGTCCCGACCGCGACCAATGCGGCCCCCGCGGCGACGAATTCGGCCGCGTCGGCGCCGCTGCAGATCCCCCCCATCCCGATCGCCGGGATCGCGACGGCGGCGGTCACCGCGCGCAGTTGCTGCAGGGCGACGGGCCGCACCGCTGGCCCCGAGAGACCGCCGTGGCCGGCTGCCAGCGCCGGCTCGGCGCTGCGCGGATCGAAGGCGCTGGCCTTCAGGGTGTTGATCAGCGAGACGGCGTCGGCGCCGCCGGCCTCGGCCGCCGCCGCCACCGCCGCCGGGTCGGCGACGTTGGGGGTCAGCTTCACGATCAGCGGCTTCGTGGTCAGCGGCCGCAGGTGCGCCATCAGCGCCTCGGTCTCGGCCGGCTGCTCGCCGACGATCAGGCCGGAGTGGACGTTGGGGCAGGAGACGTTGAGCTCGATCGCCGCCACCTCCTCCCTGCCCCCGACCGCCTCGACCAAGCGCCCGAACTCGGGCCGGCCGGTGGCCATCACTGAGACGATCAGCGGCACCGGCAGCTCGGCCAGCTGCGGCAGGTCCTCGGCGAGGAACCCCTCCAGACCCTTGTTTGGCAGGCCGATCGAGTTGATCATCCCGGCCGGGGTCTCCCAGATACGTCGCGGCTCGTTGCCGGTGCGCGGCTCCGGCGTGATCGTCTTCGAGACGAAGGCGGCGAAGGGGAAGTCGGCAAGCAGGGCGTCGCCGTAGACGCGGCGGGCGGCGATCGCGTCGTAGGTGCCGGAGGCGTTGATGACCCGGTGCGCGAGCTCGATGCCGCAGAGGTCAGGCATACGCGGGCACCCCCTCCAGCGAGTCGCCGGCCAGCACCGGCCCGTCGACGCAGAGCCGCAGGTAGCCGCCCCCGGGCTTCGGCACCGCGCAGCCGAAGCAGGCGCCGAAGCCACAGGCCATCGGCGACTCCAGGGCCAGCTCTGAGGGGACGCCGTGGGCGGCGCAAAGCGCCCGCACCGCCTCCAGCATCGCCGGCGGGCCGCAGGAGTAGACGACGGCGGAGGCGGCGTCGTCGCCTGCCAGCATCGTCGCCAGCAGGTCGGTGACGTAGCCGCGGTGGCCGCTGAAGCCGTCCTCGCTGGCCAGGCGCACCTCCGGGCAGAGATCGCCGCCGTTGCCGCAGAAGAGCTCGAGGCCGCCGGAGTGGGCCTGCTCGCGGAAGCCGAGCAGGACCCGCAGGGCGATGCCGCGCTCGCCGAAGCGGCGGCGCAGCAGCGCCAGCGGGGCGACGCCGATGCCGCCGCCGACGAGGATCGCCCCGGCGGCAGCGGGATTGACCTGGCGCGGCTCACGAAAGCCGTTGCCGAGCGGGCCGTTGACCCAGACGCGGTCGCCCGGGGCCAGCTCGCAGAGCGCCGAGGTGCCAGGGCCGACGCCCTCGACCAGGAAGTCGAGCCTGACCCCGCGGGCAGCGGGGCCGGTCTCGGCGACCGAGATCGCCCGCGGCAGGAAAGGCCGCCCTCCCCCGCGCTCCCAGCGCTCCTCGCCGGCCAGCATGTAGAACTGGCCCGCGACCGGATCGGGGCCGTCCTGGTCGATCAGCGAGAAGACGCGGTAGCCGCCGGAGGCGTCGATGCGAGCGACCTCGCACAGCCGGCGGCCGAAGGGCGCGCTCATCGCTGCCTGGCGGCCTCGGCGGCGCCGGCGTGGATCTCCTGGATCGAGCGCACCTCGTGCTCCTCGGCCTTGCCGGCGGCAATCGCCCGGGCGGCGGCGGTGGCCCCGGTCATCGTCGTGATGCAGGGGATCCCCTGGCGGACCGCGGCGCTGCGGATCTCGTAGCCGTCGGCGCGGGCGCCGGAGCCGGTCGGGGTGTTGATGACGAGGTCGCACTGGCGCTTGCGGATCAGGTCGACGACGTGCGGCGAGCCCTCCCCCAGCTTGTTGATCCGGGTCACCGGCACGCCCATCCGCTCGATCGCCTGGGCGGTGCCACCGGTGGCGATCACCTCGAAGCCGAGGTCGTGGAAGCGGGCCGCGAGCTGCGTCGCCGCCGGCTTGTCGGTGTCGGTGACGGTGATGAAGACCGAGCCAGATTCCGGCAGCAGCGCCCCCGCCGCGGCCTGGGCTTTGCCGAACGCGGTCGGGAAGTCGGCGGCGATGCCCATCACCTCGCCAGTGCTCTTCATCTCCGGCCCGAGGACCGAGTCGGCGCCGGCGAAGCGGGCGAACGGCAGCACCGCCTCCTTGACGCTGACATGCTCGGGCGGGCCGTCGGGGAGGTCGTGGTCGGCGAGGCGCTCGCCCAGCATCAGCCGCGCCGCCAGCTTCGCCAGCGGCACCCCGATCGCCTTCGAGACGAAGGGAACGGTGCGGGAGGCGCGCGGGTTGGCCTCGATCACGTAGAGCTCGCCGCCGGCGACCCCGTACTGGATGTTGATCAGCCCGATCACGCCGAGCTCAAGCGCGATCTGCTCGCTGGTGGCGCGGATCTCCTCCAGCATCTCGTCGCCGAGGCTGAGGGTCGGGATCACGCAGGCCGAGTCGCCGGAGTGGACCCCGGCCTCCTCGACGTGCTGCATGATCCCGGCGACGTAGACCTGCTCGCCGTCGCAGAGGGCGTCCACGTCGACCTCGATCGCGTTCTCGAGGAAGCGATCGAGCAGCAGCGGGTGCTCCTGGTCGGCCTTGACGTGGACGTCGAGGTACTTGCGCAGGTCCTCGGTCGAGTAACAGATCTCCATCGCGCGGCCGCCCAGCACGTAGGAGGGCCGGACCAGCAGCGGGAAGCCGACTTCGCCGGCGATCACCTCCGCCTCCTCGGCCGAGAGCGCGGTCCCATAGGGCGGGTGCTTGACCCCGAGCCGGCGCAGCAGGGCGCCGAAGCGGCCGCGGTCCTCGGCCAGGTCGATCGCGTCGACCGGGGTGCCGAGCAGCGGCACTCCCGCTTCTTCCAGCGTCCGCGCCAGCTTCAGCGGCGTCTGGCCGCCGAACTGGACGATCACTCCCTCCGGCTGCTCCTGGGCGCAGACGGCAAGCACGTCCTCGGCCGTCAGCGGCTCAAAGTAGAGGCGGTCGGAGGTGTCGTAGTCGGTTGAGACCGTCTCCGGGTTGCAGTTGACCATCACCGCGTCGCGGCCAAGCTCACGCGCGGTCATCGCGGCGTGCACGCAGCAGTAGTCGAACTCGATCCCCTGGCCGATCCGGTTCGGGCCGGCGCCAAGGATCACCACCGAGTTGTTGTCGCCGCGGCGGACCTCGGAGGCGGGCGGCGAGCCGTCGGCTTTCGGGCGCTCGTGGGCCGAGTAGTAGTAGGGAGTCGCCGCCTCGAACTCGGCGGCGCAGGTGTCGACAGCCTTGTAGGTGCGGACCAGGCCCTCGGTGCCGTCGCCCTCGCGGGCCAGCGCCTCCAGCTCGCGCAGGAACCAGCGGTCGACCAGCGACTTCTCGTGCACGGCCTCGACCCCGAGCCCGCGGCGGAAGGCCTCGAGGATGAGGTCGAAGCGCTCGGCGCAGGGCTTCTCCAGGGCCTCCAGCAGCTCCGCGTCGTCGGCCGGCGGCTCAGCCGGGGAGTCAAGCTCACGCGAGCGCATCGCCTTGGCGAAGGACTCTCCGAAGGTGCGGCCGATCGCCATCACCTCGCCAACCGACTGCATGTAGGTCGAGAGGCGGCCGTCGGAGCCGGGGAACTTCTCGAAGGCGAAGCGGGGGATCTTGGTGACGACGTAGTCGATCGTCGGCTCGAAGGAGGCGGGCGTGGCTCGGGTGATGTCGTTGGGGATCTCCTCCAGCGCGTAACCGACCGCCAGTTTCGCCGCCATCTTCGCGATCGGGAACCCGGTCGCCTTCGAGGCCAGGGCCGAGGAGCGCGATACCCGCGGGTTCATCTCGATGACGACGATCTCGCCGTCCTCGGGATTGACCGCGAACTGGACGTTGGAGCCACCGGTTTCGACCCCGATCGCGCGGATCACCTTGATCGCCTGGTCGCGCAGGTCCTGGTAGAGCGGGTCGGTCAGCGTCTGCGCCGGCGCCACCGTGACCGAGTCGCCGGTGTGGACGCCCATCGGGTCGACGTTCTCGATCGAGCAGATGATCACGACGTTGTCGTTGTGGTCGCGCATCACCTCGAGCTCGAACTCGCCCCAGCCGATCACCGACTCCTCGACCAGGACCTGGTTGATCGGGCTCGCGGCCAGGCCCTCGGAGACGACCTGGCGCAGTTCGGTCTCGGTGCGGCCGATGCCGCCCCCCTGGCCGCCCATCGTGAAGGCTGGCCGGACGATCGCCGGCAGGGTGATGCGGCCGTCGGCCAGCGCCTCCTCGACCTCGCCCAGCGTCTCCACCGTGATCGACCAGGGGATGCGGATCCCGGCCTCGTTCATCGTCGTGCGGAACTTCTCGCGGTCCTCGGCGCGGCTGATCGACTCCGCGTTGGCGCCGATCAACTCGACCCCGAGCCGCTCCAGCGTGCCGTCCTCGTGCAGGGTCATCGCCAGGTTCAGCGCCGTCTGTCCTCCCAGGGTCGGCAGCAGCGCATCTGGGCGCTCCTTTTCGAGGATCTTCGTCACCGGGCCCGGCAGCAGCGGCTCGATGTAGGTGGCGGTCGCGAACTCGGGGTCGGTCATGATCGTCGCCGGGTTCGAGTTGACCAGCACCACCTCGAAGCCCTCCTCCAGCAGCACCTTGCAGGCCTGCACGCCGGAGTAGTCGAACTCGGCCGCCTGGCCGATCACGATCGGCCCGGAGCCGATCAGGAGAATCTTGTTGATGTCGTTTCTACGCGGCATGGGTCCTTTCGGCTAGGCCTGATTCCCAGCCAGTGCCAAAAATTGATTGAACATGGGACGGGCGTCGTGCGGGCCGGGGCCGGCCTCGGGGTGGTACTGGACGGTGGCGCCGGCGACGTCGCGCAGGACCAGGCCCTCGACCGTGCGGTCGTAGAGGTTCAGCTGCGAGAGCTCGGCGACGCCGAAGTCGGTCTCCCAGCGGACCGGCTCGTCGCCGTCGATCCGCGGCTCGCCGCCAGGGCCCTCGACCGCGAAGCCGTGATTTTGGGAGGTGATGTCGATCCGCCCGGTCTCCAGGTCCTTGACCGGGTGGTTGGCGCCGCGGTGGCCGAACGGCAGCTTGTAGGTCTGCAGGCCGACGGCGCGGCAGAGCAGCTGGTGGCCGAGGCAGATCCCGAAGATCGGGCGCTGGCCGATCACGCCGCGGACGGTCTCGACCACGTAGTCGAGCGCGGCGGGGTCGCCGGGGCCGTTGGCGAGGAAGACGACGTCGGGGTCCTCGGCCAGGACTTCCTCGGGACTGGCGGTGCAGGGCAGCAGGGTCAGCTTGCAGTCGCGCTCGCGCAGCTGGCGGACGATGCTGAGCTTGATCCCGGTGTCGATCCCGACCACGTGCGGGCCACCGCCCTCGAAGCGGACGGCTTCCGGCGGGGTGACGGTGCGGGCGAGGTCGGCGCCGCCCATCGAGGGCTCGGCGGCGATTTTTTCGCGCGCCTCCGCCTCGGGCACCTCTGACGGGAAGAGGCCGCCGCGCATGGCGCCGCGGTCGCGGATGTGGCGGACCAGCGCCCGCGTGTCGATGCCGCTGATCCCGGGCACGCCACAGTCGCCGAGCCAGTCGAGCCAGCCGCCCTCCGAGCTGGCGGCGTCCTCGCTGTTCTTGGCGTCGCGCATGACCACGCCGCGGGCGTGGACGCGGTCGGACTCCATCGCGGCGCCACTGACCCCGTAGTTGCCGATCAGCGGGTAGGTGAAGACGATGATCTGACCCGCGTAGGAGGGGTCGGTGACCGACTCCTGGTAGCCGGTCATCGCGGTGTTGAAGACGACCTCGCCGGTGACCTCGCCGATCTGCCCGCAGGCGTCGCCGTCGAAGCGGGTCCCGTCCTCCAGCAGCAGGTAGGCGCCGCTCATGAGGCACCTCCCTCAACTCGTGGTTCCTTTTTCACCGCATAGGACCGAAAGGAACCACGACTCATGACGCCACCTCGAGGCTGAAGCTGCGCAGGCGGAAGGCGACCTGGCCGGCGGCGACGGTGACGAGGACGCGGCCGGTCAGGGTGCGGCCGCCACACCAAGAGTTCTGCGAGCGGCTCTCGTAGCCGTCCTCGCCGACCGTCCACTCGGCGCCGAGGTCGCAGAGGACGACGTTGGCCTCCGCGCCCGGCGCCAGGGTCGGCCGCTCGATCTCGAACGGAGCGGCGCCGCCGCCCATCCGCTCGACCAACAGGCCGAGGTCGATCACGCCGGGCATCACCAGCTCGGTGTGGAGTGCCGCGAAGGCGGTCTCCAGGCCGGTCACCCCCATCGCCGCCTGCTCGTAGGGAACCTCCTTTTCCTCCGCCTGGTGCGGGGCGTGGTCGGTGGCGATGCACTCGATCGTGCCATCGCGCAGGCCCTCGATCAGCGCCTGGCGGTCGGACTCGCGGCGCAGCGGCGGGTTCATCTTGAAGCGATGCGGGTCGAGGCTGCGGACCTCCTCGTCGGTGAGGCAGAGGTGGTGCGGGCTGGCCTCGGCGCTGATCTTCACCCCCGACGCCTTCGCGAGGCGGACGATCTCGACCGACTCCGCGGCGGAGAGGTGCTGGACGTGGATGCGGGCCTCCTCGTAGGCGGCGAGGGCGGCGTCGCGGGCGACCATCGTCGACTCCGAGACCGAGGGGATGCCGGCCAGGCCGACCGCAGCCGAGACCGGGCCCTCGTGCATGACGCCGTCGCCGGAGAGCTCGGGGTCCTCCTCGTGCAGGGCAATGTTGCCGCCGCAGAGGCGCTGGTACTGCAGCGCCCGCCGCATCACCCGGGCACTGGTGATCGGCAGCCCGTCGTCGGAGAAGCCGATCGCGCCGGCCTCGCGCAGTTCGACCATCTCGGTCAGCTCCTCCCCGCGCATCCCTTTGGTGACGGTGGCGAGGAATCCGACCGGGACCGAGGCGCCAGCCCGCGCCTGCTCGCGCAGGGCGCTGATGTCGGCCGCGGTCGAGACCGGGGGCTCGGTGTTGGCCATCGCCAGGATCCCGCAGTAGCCGCCGGCAGCGGCCGAGCGGGTGCCCGTCTCGACGTCCTCTTTGTGCTCGTGGCCGGGGGTGCGCAGGTGCACGTGCGGATCGAAGAAGGCGGGGAAGGCGTGCAGGCCCTCGGCCTCGATCACCTCGGCGCCGTCGGTCTCCGCCTCTCCCGGCGCCGCCAGGGCGGCGATCGCGCCGTCGCGAACGACGACGTCGTGGACGCCGTCGATGCCGGCGACGGGGTCGAGCAGGGTGGCCCGGCGCAGGACCAGGTGGGCCTGCTCGCCGGAGCGGACGTCAAGCGTGTCGGTGAGGCTCATGCGGGTTGTCCAATCGGGGTCGGTTTGCCAGCGCCCTCGCCGTCGCCGCTGGCCGGGGCCGGGCGCTCGGAGCCGGCGAGCAGCTCGTAGAGAATCGCCATCCGCACCACCAGGCCGGCGGCGACCTGCTCGGTTATCAGCGACTGCGGCGAGTCGATCGCCTCGCCGGAGAGCTCGACGCCGCGGTTGACCGGTCCGGGGTGCATCAGCAGCTGGCGTGGGTTGAGGCGGCGGGTGTCGATCTGGAAGGTGGCGGCGTACTCGCGCAGCGAGGGGACGAAGCTCTCGCCCATCCGCTCGTGCTGCATCCGCAGCGCGTACACGACCTCGGCCTCGCCGAGCCGGTCGAGCGAGTGCGAGACCTCGCATCCGAGCTCCTCGATCCCGCGCGGGATCAGGGTCGGCGGGCCACAGACGGTGACCTCGGCCCCCATCCGCTGGAAGGCGATCAGGTTGGAGCGGGCGACGCGGCTGTGGAGGACGTCGCCGACGATCCAGATCCGCACGCCGTCCAGGGAGCCGAGGCGGCGGCGCAAGGTGTAGACGTCGAGCAGCGCCTGGCTCGGGTGCTCGTGCTTGCCGTCGCCGGCGTTGATGACCGCGGCGCTGGTCCATTTGGCGACCATCTGGGCGGCGCCGGCGTAGGGGTGGCGGATCACGATCGCGGCCGGGTCGTAGGCGGAGAGCGTCGCCACCGTGTCCTTCAGCGACTCGCCCTTATCGACCGAGGAGCCGGCCGCCTTGACCGAGACGAGGTCGGCGGAGAGCCGCTTTGCCGCCAGTTCGAAGGAGCTAGAGGTGCGGGTGCTCGACTCGTAGAAGAGGGTGACGACGGTGCGGCCGCGCAGGGTCGGCACTTTCTTGATGTCGCGGCGGCCGACCTCGGCAAAGCTCTCGGCCCGGTCGAGGATCGCCTCGATCTCGTCGCGGTCGATGTCCTCGATTGCCAACAGGTGCCTCATGCCAGTGCCTCCGCGGTTAGGGGCTCGGAAATCGTCACTTCGTCGACCCCGTCGATCTCCTCGAGGCGGACGTTGACCCGCTCCTCGCGGGCGGTCGGCAGGTTCTTGCCGACGTAGTCGGGGCGAATCGGAAGCTCGCGGTGGCCGCGGTCGCAGAGCACTGCGAGCTGGACCCGCTGCGGTCGTCCGTAGTCGAAGAGGGCGTCGATCCCGGCGCGCACGGTGCGGCCGGTGAAGAGGACGTCGTCGACGAGCACGACGGTGCGCTCGGAGACGTCGAAGTCGATGTGGGAGGCGTGGACCACAGGCTGTGAGGCGGGCGACTGGGCGCCGACGTCGTCGCGGTAGAAGGAGATGTCGAGGTCGCCGATCGGCAGCTCGGCCCCTGTCAGCTCGCCGAGGACGGCGTGCAGGCGACGGGCGAGAATGGCACCGCGAGTGTGGATGCCGACGACCGCGAGAGCTTCGGAACTGGGGTTCTTCTCGGCGATCTCGTGGGCGATCCGCCGCAGCGTTCGCCTCAGATCATCGTGCCCAAGCACGATCTTCTCACTCACTCTTTGCTTCCTTCCTGGCCTCACGGGACCGGGTTAAAGGACGGCCTCAATGTAGCAGCGAGTCAGGCGGGACGGAGTAGGTCCCCCTCGTCTGCGCAACAGATGGGGAGGCTTGCCGAGGGGGACCTACTCCGTCCCGTTTGGTTCGCGGGCTCCGTTCGGCACGAGGATGGGCTCACCTCGCTCGGGGAAGGGGATTTCGATGGTGTCGAAATCCCTTGGGGCGATGGTGGGCTCGAAGGTTTCGCGGGCCTCGTCGAGGATCTTGCCGACGTGGTAGCGGGAGGAGATGTGGACTAGGGCTAGGAGCTTCACGTGGGCCTCGGCGGCGACGGCGGCGGCTTGGCCGACGGTCGAGTGGCCGGTCTCGGCCGCCCGCTGGGCCTCCTCCTCGGCGAAGCTGGCGTCGTGGATCAAGAGCTCGGCGTCGGCCGCGGCGGCGACCGTGGCGGGGCTGGGTGCGGTGTCGCCAGTGAGGACGACGGTGCGACCGGCACGGCTCGGGCCCATCACCTGGCGCGGTGTGACCGGGCCCGAGGCACCCTCGACCTCCTCCCCGCGTTGCAGCGCCGCGAAGGCGGGGCCTTCGGCTACGCCAGCCGCCTTGGCCGCCTCGGGGTCGAAGCGCCCGGGCCGGGTCTCCTCGACCAGCGCGTAGCCGCTGGCGCTGACGCTGTGGGCCGCCTCGAAGGACTGCACCTCGTAGCCGTCGTGGGGCACCACGTCGCCGGGCGCCAGTTCGACCAGCTCGAGGTCGAAGCCGAGTCGCCCGACGATCGGTCCCAGCACCTTGAACAGGTCGCGCAGCCCGCTCGGGCCGTAGATCGTCAGCGGCACCTCGCGGTCGGTGAGGTCGTAGGTCTTCAGCAGCCCCGGCAGGCCGAGGATGTGGTCGGCGTGGAAGTGCGTGAGGTAGATCTCGTCGACCTGGACCAGCCCCAGCGAGCGCTGCAGCTGCCGCTGCGTGCCTTCGCCGCAGTCGAACAGCAGCCGCTCCCCCCCACGCGCGATCAGCACGCTCGCCGTCGAGCGCCGCGCCGAGGGCACCGAGCCGCCGGTGCCGAGGAATATCGCCGCAAGATCCATAGCGCGCGAGCCTAGCCGCCAGATCGTCCATTAGCGGTCGAGACCTGCATTTCCCCCGCCATACGAGGTCAATGCAGGTCTCGACCGCTCCACTAAGCTGCGGGGCGAGCGCCCGTAGCTCAGCTGGATAGAGCGCTTCCCTCCGGAGGAAGAGGCCGCAGGTTCGAATCCTGCCGGGCGCGTCGATGGGACTGTTCCCTCGCAAGGCGAATCCTGAGGCGGAGCTGGCGAAGGCGCTGGCGACGCAAGGCGTTACGGGGCGCGCCGCCGTCGTCTCCATGACCGAGACCGGCCAGGAACGAGATGGAGTCGCCAAGGAGATCGAGTTCGTGCTCGATCTGGATGTGGCGGGGGCGGGAACCGTGCCGACGTCGTCGCCGGTGACATCGTCGTGGTCGAGGTCGCCGACCTCGACGCCTGAGCGCCGTCGCTGGCTCCTGCCTAGGCGCTCTTGAAGCGGGCCACCCACTCGTCGCGATCGAACCGGGCCGGCTCGGTCTCGTCGAGGAAGCTTTGGAGGACGGCGACGAAGCGGCCGGGGCTCTCGAGCTGGGGCACGTGACCATCGCCCTCGAAGATCTCGAGGCGACTGCCCGGCAGCGCCGCGTGGGCTTCCTCGGCGTGGGCGACGGGGATGATCGGGTCGCGATCGCCCCAGACGATCAGCAACGGCAGCGCCTCGGCCAGGTAGAGGAGGTCGTGGGCGGCGACGCGCTGGCCCTCGGTGCCGACGACCGAGCGCAGGGTGGCGAGAAAGGCCTTGCGGCGGGCCGGGTCGGAGAGCGTCGCGTAGCCGCGTGCGACCTCCGCCACGTCGGCGCTGGGGCGCAGGCCGAGCTTGCCAAGGCCGCTGCCGACCAGGGAGCCGGCGCGGGCGCCGATGCCGGCGGTGGCAGCGATGAAGAGGTCCGCGCCCGGCAGCGCCGCGGCGCGCAGGATCGGGCTGACGTCAGGCCCGAGGCCGCCGCTGGAGACCAGGACCAGGCGCTCGACCATCTCCGGGAACTGGTAGGTGAACTGCAGCGCGACGCCGCCGCCGAGCGAGTGGCCGACCAGGGTCGCCCGCTCGTGGCCGAGGGTGAGCATCAGGTCGCGCAGGCCACTGGCGAGGCTGCCCAGCGAGTAGTCGCCACCGCCGGGCTCGGAGGTCCCGTGGCCGGGGAAGTCGGGGGCGATCGCGGTGTGACGCAGGGCCAGCGGTTCGATCACCGAGCCCCAGTTCTCGGCGGTGCCGGCCATCCCGTGAATCAGCAGCAGCAGGTCGCCGCTGCCGGCCTCGACATAGCCGACCGAGCGACCGTGGACGGTCGCGGTGCGAACCTGTGCCTTTGATGGAGCGATGGGAACCACCTTCCGGGCCATACCCCAACCGTAGCTGCACGGAACGCTGTAATCATCAGGACAGCGCATCTGTGATGGATGCAAGTAAGCGAGCTCGTCCGGGGACCGTGAAGCGTCGCGGCAACGAAAGGAACCGATGACCGCACCAAGGCCGATGTTGAAAACCGAGGTCAAGCGCCGCGAGGAGATGGCCTTGGAAGACATAGCCGCAACTGCTCGCTACCACGCCGAGCGCCTTCCGAGCACCTCCAAATGGCACGGCACCTTCAGCAATCTCGCCGACCGACTCGAACCCGTCACCGAGGACGCCTGACGGATTTCCAATACTGTCGGGCTGTGAGCAGCGAGGCGCCGCCAGAGCAAAACCGGATCCCGCGCGGAGCGCTGATCGTGATCGCCGTCGGCCTGGTCGCCAGCCTGGCGGCGGCGGTTCTGGCCACCGGCAAGGGCTCCGGCGACGCCGCCAACCTCGAATGGGTCAAGAGCGGGCCGATCGCCAACTCCAAGCCCGTCGACGTCCCCGGCGGCAAGGGGACGATGGAGCTCTTCGACGGCGAAATCAGGGCGACCGGGACCAACGTCAGCGGCTACGCGCTCTACCGGGTCTCGACCAACCTGCGGATCGACGCCGGCTCGCCGGTCGGCGACGGGCGCATCCTCTGCGAAACCAAGGGCGGGCCGCGCAGCGAAGTCGCCCAGACCTCGGGCGGGCTGCGGGGGACCTATCCGCGCTCCTCGGAATCCGGGATCTACAGCCAGGCGGTGCCGGAAGTCCTGCTGATCGACTTCAGCGCCCGCGGCAACGAACTCGCGATCGTCGACGCCACCGACCTCGGCATTCGCCGCTTCACCACCGAAAAGGGCATCAAGCTCGAATGGCCGGAATACAAGGAAGGCACCGAGCGACTCAAATACTTCATCGCCGGGGGCAAGCCGAAACGGGACCTGGTCCTGCCCTTCTACACCGTTTGGAAAACGACGGCGGTCCCGGCCGCGAAGATCTCCTGCGCCCTGACCACCAGCGCCGGCGAGGCCACCGTCGCCACCGCGGGCGCTCTCAACTCGAAGACGCCGCCGATCGACGAAGAAGCCGAAGAGCGCAAAGAAGAAGAAGCCGAAGCGCAGGCCGAGGAAGAAGAAGAAACCGAAGACAGCGGCGACGAAGGCTGAGGCCCGCCGCGCCTAGGACTGGGGCGCGATCAGCAGCTCCGGCCCTTCCTCGCTCCCTTTACCGACCTTGTTCAGCTTCGGGTTCGCCGGCGCCCCCTCCATCCGGGAGCCGTCCAGCGGCCCGCACATCGCGATCGCGTCCTCGGCGCTGAGCGCCGGGTTGAGCCAGGCGGCCTCGGCCTCCGCGCTGGGCAGGATCGCCGGCATCCGGTTGTGGACCGGCGCCACCACCTCGTTCGGCGTCGTGGTGACGATCGTGGCGCTGTAGAGCCAGCCGTCGTCGAAGCCACGGTCCTCGGCGTCCTCCCACTCCTTGCGGGTGCAGAGCCCGGCAAAGGCGAAGGGCTCGCCGCCGTCGACAGTGAAGCGCCAGGGCTGGCGCGGCTGCTTGGGGTCCTCCGCCTTCATCCACTCGTAGAAGCCGTCGGCGACGATCAGGCAGCGGTGGCGGTACTTGCCGACCAGCGGTGAGTAGGCGCGGCTGGAGTCGAGGTTCTCGGCTTTGGCGTTGATCATCTTGTAGCCGACCTTGAGGTCCTTGGCCCAGCGCGGCACCAGCCCCCAGCGCACCAGCCGCGCCTCGCGCTCGCCGGCGGCCGCTTGCTCGGGCTCCGGCGAGGAGCGGACGACGAGGATCTCCTGGCTCGGGGCGACGTTGAAGCGACCCAACCCGGGCGGCGATTTGGCTTTCTTGCCGTCCTTGGCTGCCTCTTTGGCGGCCGGGGCAGCTTCGCCGCTACCGCGTTCGAGCGCTTTCTCGAGCTCGACCTGGAAGCGGTCGGCGATCGTCTTCGTGTCTTTGGTCGTGACCGTGAAGCGCCCGCACATCGGTCTCAGCCTAGCGGCGGGGATAACGCCCCTCGGGCGTGATCAACTCAACCGTCGGGAAGTAGCTGCGAAACCGGCCGGGATCGCGGGTCAGCAACGGCAGGGCTTCAACCGCGGCATGTGCGCCGATCAGGAAATCGGGCAGCAGCGAATGCCGTGGACCCCCACGGCGTCGGTACTCGGTGAACGCGCGGCCAGCCAGAAACGAGGCGGGCCATGGCATCGGGATCCGCTCGATGCCGCGCACGTCCAGCGCCCAATCGCAGTCCTCGATGCCGCCGAACCCGATCGAGACCTCGGCGTAGACGATCTGGTTGACGAACACAACGCCCTCGTCAAGCGCCGCTGCCAATGCCTCGGACGACCAGTCGCTCCACTCACTTACGCCACCGACCACGTCGATCAGGACGCTGGAGTCAAGCAGGGTCGCCGTCACCCTCCTCCAAGCGACCGGTGCCCCAGTCCTCTCCCCTGGTCAGCCGCATGATCTCCTCGGTAGTCATCGTGAAATCCGCGCGCCTACCCGCCTCGCGAAGGTGCTCGACGGTTTCCCGCCCGCGCGTCTGACCTCCCTGAGCCTTCCGAACGCGCGCTACGCCGTTCTCCACGAAGAACTCGACCTCCGTGCCCGGGAGGAACCCGAGGTTGTCCCGGATCTCTTTCGGGATCGTCACCTGGCCTTTGCTGGTGATCCTCATGCCGGTAAGAGTAACACCGGTATTACTCTTACTTTGAGGGCTCAGCTGGCTGTCGGGCGAATCTCGGGGTGCGCGCGGTACCACTCCAGCGTCCGCCCCAGTCCCTCGCGCAGCCCCACCGCCGGCTCCCAGCCCGTCATCCCGTGCAGCTTCGCCGAGTCGACGAACTGGCGGTCGATCTCGCCGGAGGGGTTGCCCTCGCCTTGGAAGTCGGGGTCGAGGCCGGTCCCGGAGACGTCGGCGATCGCCCGCACCACTTCCGCCACCGAGTGCGGCTGGCCGCCGCCCGCGTTGAAGGCCTCCCCCGCTCCGCCGCCGGCAAGCACGGCGCTCTCGATCGCCAGGTAGGCGGAGACCGCGTCGTCGATGTAGAGGAAGTCGCGCTGCGGGCTGCCGTCGGAGCGGAAAACCGGGCGCACCCCGTCGAGGACCGAGGCGATCGCCGAGGGGATCAGGCGCGAGAAGTTGGTGTCGCCGCCGCCATAGATGTTGGCCAGGCGGCTGACCGCCACCGGCAGGCCGTAGCCCGGCCAGTAGCTGAGCGCGATCGTCTCCGCCGCCGCCTTGCTCGCCTCGTAGGGAGCGGCCGGGCGCAGGGCCATCTCCTCGCGGTAGGGGAGCTCGTCGCTGGGCCCGTAGGCCTTGTCGGAGGAGGCGACGACGACGGCGCCGACCCCCTCGCGGCGACATGCCTCCAGCAGGGCCCAGGTGCCGCGGACGTTCGTCTCGAAGGTCGTCGCCGGGTCTTCCTGGGCCGGCCCGACCAGGGTCTGGGCGCCGAGGTGGAAGACGGTCTCGAAGCCGCCGCCGTCGACCGCCGCCGCGATCGCCTCGACGTCGCGCAGGTCGACCTCGGCCAGCTCGACCTCGCCGTCGACCCCGAGCAGGACCAGGCCGGAGGCGGGCGTCGGCGCCCGGCCCAGCACCGTCACCGCGTCCCCGCGCGCCAGCAACGCCGCCGCCAGGTGCGAGGCGGCGAAGCCGTTGGCGCCGCTCAGCAAGACGCGCTTCACGAGGCCTCCGCCGCGGCCGCGTCCCAGAGGCGCCAGGGCGCTTCGCCGGCGACCCAGAGGTCGTTCAGCTCAACCGCGTCCTTGTAGGTGTCCATGCAGTCCCAGAATCCCTCGTGGCGGTAGGCGGCCAGCTCGCCCTCGGCGGCCAGGCGCTGCAGCGGCTCGCGCTCGAGGACGCTCTCCGCGCCGACGTAGGCGAGGGCGCCGGGCTCGAGGCAGAAGAAGCCGCCGTTGATCCAGTGCTCGCTGCGTGGCTTCTCGACGAAGCCGGCGACGCGATCACCGGCCAGCTCGGCGACGCCCCACTGCAGGTTGGGCCGAACCACGGTCATCGTCGCCAGCGAGCCGCCCTCGCGGTGGAAATTGAGCAGAGCCCCAAGGTCGACGTCGGCGACCCCGTCGGCGTAGGTGACGCAGAACCCCCCGTCCCCGAGCCGCTCGCTTAGCCGGGCGACACGGCCCCCGGTCGGAGTGTCGAGCCCGGTGTCGACGCACTCGACCTCCACCCCGTCGGGCCAGCGCTGCCCGCCGACGAACTCCTCGATCGCCTCACCCAAATAGCCGGTAGCGAGCAAAAACCGCTCGAACCCCTGCGCCGCATAGATCTGAATCACATGCCAAAGAATCGGCCGCCCCCCGATCTCCACCAGCGCCTTAGGCACCGACTCCGTCCGCTCCCTGAGCCTCGTTCCTCTTCCGCCGCAGAGGATCACCACCGGCGGCCTCGCGTTCACCGTCCGGCCCCGCGGTCGATAGGTCCATCCCGGTAGGGGTGGAGCGTCTTGCACTTTTTCGCTTCCAAGCTCAGGGCGACAGCAGCCGAACGGTCCACGAAAAAGTTAAGCGGAACCCCTGCCGGGATGGACCTATCCCCCCGCGACGGCCGGAAGGATGGTCACCTCGTCGCCGTCCTTGATGCTCGTGTCGAGCCCCTGCTGGAAGCGGATGTCCTCGCCGGAGACGTAGACGTTGACGAAGCGGCGCAGGTCGCCGTCCTGGGTGATCCGCTCGCGCAGTTCGGTGTGGGCGTCGAAAACGGCGTCGAGCGCCTCGCCGACCGTTCCCCCGCTCACCTCGACTTCGGCTTCGCCGCCGGTGGCGGCGCGCAGCTGGGTCGGGATCTTCACCGTGATTGCCATCTAGACGCTTACCTCCTGGCGGAACTCGGCCTCGAAGCTGTCGAGGCTGGGGTCGATTTCGTGCATCTGGAACGTGTCGCGGGTGGCGTCGAGCGTCTTCAGGCCCTCGCCGGTCAGGTAGATGACGACACGCTCGCCGGACGCCAGCTCGCCGCGTTCGGCCAGCTTCTTCAGCACGCCGACGGTGACGCCGCCGGCGGTCTCGGTGAAGATGCCGGTCGTTTCCGCCAGCAGCTTGATCGCCTCGCGGATCTCCTGGTCGGAGACCGAGTCGATGCCGCCGCCGGTGCGGCGGGCCTGCTCGACCGCGTAGGGGCCGTCGGCGGGGTCGCCGATCGCCAGGCTCTTGGCGATCGTGTCCGGCTTCTGCGGCTTGCAGACGTCCCAGCCTTCGCTGAAGGCGGTTGCGACCGGGCTGCAGCCGTGGGCCTGGGCGCCGTTGAAGGTCGGCTGCTCGCCGGCCACGAGCCCGAGGTCGAGCCACTCCTGGAAGCCGCGGCCCAGTTTCGTGAACAGCGAGCCGGAGGCGATCGGGCAGACGACCCGGTCGGGCAGCTCCCAGCCGAGCTGCTCGACGACCTCGTAGGCGAGCGTCTTCGAGCCCTCCGCGTAGTACGGGCGCAGGTTGACGTTGACGAAGGCCCAGGGGCGCGTCTCCGCCAGCTGCGTGCAGAGGCGGTTGACGTCGTCGTAGTTGCCGCGGACGCCGACCAGGTTGGTCCCGTAGACGCCGGTGGCGAGCAGCTTCTGCTCCTCGAGGTTGGCGGGGACGAACACATAGGAGGCGAGTCCGGCCGCGGCCGCGTGGGCGGCCACCGCGTTGGCGAGGTTGCCGGTCGAGGCGCAGGCGACGGTGTCGAAGCCGAGCTCCTGCGCTTTTGCGACCGCCACCGCGACCACCCGGTCCTTGAAGGAGTGGGTCGGGTTGGCGGCGTCGTTCTTGATCCACAGCTCCGCGTCGGTGCCGAGTCGCTCGGCCAGACGGTCGGCGCGCAGCAGCGGCGTCAGCCCCGGCTCCAGCGGGTCTCCGGGGCGCCCCTCGAAGGGGAGGAAGTCGCTGTAGCGCCAGATTCCCTGCGAGCCTGCCTGGATCCCCCGCTTCAGCTCCTGGGGGTCGAGGCCGGAGAAGTCGTAGCTGACTTCCAGCGGCCCGAAGCACTGCTCGCAGAAGTAGCTGGCGCCGAGCTCGTAAGTCGTGCCGCACTCCTTGCACTTCAAGTTCTCAATTGACATCCGATCCTCTTTCCATCAAAAAAACCTCCGCCGTTTGTGGGGCAGAGGTCCGATCGGACATCCCCCACATCTTCCAGACCTCAACTGCGCGGTCTGCTGGAGTTGGCACCTCCCCTCGAATCCGATGGATCCGAAGATGGTTGCCGGGGCTTCACTGGGCCAGTCCCTCCACCCCTCTAGATGTGGCGCTTATGTTGGGAGAAGACTACCAGGCGCCTCGCGGACGTTTGCAGGATCGCTGGCCGGCTAACCTAGGCGCACGATGACCGTGCTGCACGACGAGACTACGAGCCAGCCAGATGCCGAACCTTCCGAAACCAAGGCTGCGGCGGCCTGGCCGGCGTGGCGAGCTCGTCGGCCCCAGCTCACCGCCTGAGCCCCAGGCCCCGCGGGTCGAGCAGATCGACGCCGCCGGCCTGCGCTGGATCAACATCGAGCACCCCGGCGGCCTCGAGCGCGCCTGGCTGGAGGAGCACTTCGACTTCCACGCCCTCGACCTCGAGGACGTGCTCTCGCGCAACCAGCGGCCGAAGATCGACGTCTACGACGAGTACCTGTTCATCGTCCTCCATCTGCCCGTCTTCGACCGCGCCGCCAAACGCCTCGGCGCCGGCGAGCTCGACCTCTTCGTCGGGCCCGACTACATGGTCACGATCCCGAACCAGCCGTTGCAGCCGGTCGAGTACCTGTTCGAGCGCTGCCGCAGCGACGAGGACCTGCGCCAAAAACTCTTCTCGCGTGGCTCCGGCTACCTGCTCTACCGGCTCGTCGACGACAGCTTCGACTACTGCTTCCCGATGCTGCGCAAGATCGGCAACAAGCTCGACGCGCTCGAGGACGACATCTTCGACGGCCGCTCCGAGGAGGTCGTCCGCGACATCTCCAACGTCAAGCAGGAGATCATCAACTTCCGCAAGGTGATCCGCCCCCAGCGGCCGGTCCTGCGCGACCTCGAGAAAGTCAAGCAGCGCTACCTGGCGACCGACCTCGACCTCGAGATCTACTTCGACGACATCGTCGACGCCCACGAGCGGATCTGGGACATGCTCGAGAACTACAAGGAGGTCTCCGAGGCGCTGGCCGAGACCAACGAGTCGGTGATCTCTCACCGCGTCAACGACATCCTCCGCGTGCTCACCTCGATTAGCGTCATCGTCCTGCCGCTGACCCTGATCGCCAGCATCTGGGGAATGAACTCCCACGTCCCCGGCGAGGGCGGCGAAACCGGCTTCTGGGTGGTCATCGGGGCGATGCTGGTGATCCTGCTCGGGATGGTCGGCTACTTCCGCCGACGCGGCTGGCTCTAGCCGCCAGGGTCACTCAGCCGACGTACGATTCCTCCGGCACCTTGTGCGGCTTCGACTGCGCCGCCTTGCAGATGATCCGGTGCGCTTTGCCCGGCTGGGGCTGCATCGAAGCGGGCATCTGGCGCTTCTTCGCTTTGACGACGTAGGTGCCGGTCCCGTCTCCGTCGACACTCATCGACCAGCCCCCATAGCGATCGGTTTCCGCGTGGTCGACCTTTTTCCCGTCGCGGAACAGCTCGACGATCCGGCGCTGCGCGCAGTAGCTGTAGGAGCGGGTTTCGACGCCGCCCTTGAATTCGACGCCGGTCGGACTCACCCGCGAGGCAATCGTCACGGTCGACTTTACATTGGTGACCCGAGCCGGCGCCAAGGCCGCACCCATCGCCATCACCGCAACCGCAACCACGAACACAACAGCCATCCGCTTAGGCATCTCCGCTCCCCCGATTCGTTGACACGGCGAAGCCGAACCTACAAAGCGCCCGGCCCAGCGTCAATACGGCAGCTGACGTAGGCGGCGACCCCCGCACGCCTGAATAGGATGGCTCCTGTGGCCAACTTTCGGATCTGGGCGCCCTGGCGCCTCGCCTACGTGAAGGACGCAGCCAAGGACAACGAGGAGCAGTGCATCTTCTGCGCCAAGCCGGCCGCGGACGATGACAAGGCGAACCTGATCGTCCACCGCGGCGAGGCCTGCTTCGTGATCCTCAACCTCTTCCCGTACACCAACGGCCATCTGATGGTCGCCCCCTACGCGCACATCGGCCGCCTGCAGGAGATCCCGCCGGCGACGCTGACGGAGATGATGGGGCTCGCCCAAAAGGCGATGGACCGGCTCGAGAGCGCCTACGAGCCGCACGGCTACAACGTCGGCTTCAACCAGGGCCGGGTCGCCGGCGCCGGGGTCGAGCATCACATCCACATGCACGTGGTGCCGCGCTGGGCGGGCGACAACAACTTCATGCCGGTGATCGCCGACACCAAAGTGATGCCGCAATCGATCGAGCAGAGCTACGAAGCTCTGGAAGGAGCGTTTTGAGCGAGCAGACGCCACTGGCGCCGCCGGGGATCTTCAAGGCCTACGACATCCGCGGCCTGCACGGCACGGAGATGGACGAGGGGACCGCGCACGCGATCGGCCGCGCCTTCGCTCGCGTCCTCGGGCGGCTGCGCGGCAAGCCGACCGCCGAGCTGCAGATCGGCCTCGGCCGCGACATGCGGCTGACCGCGCCGGCGATGGCGGCGGAGCTGCGCGACGGGCTGATCTTCGAGGGCGCGACCGTGCTTGACGCCGGCATGGTCGCGACCGAGATGCTCTACCACCTGGTCGGCTCGCGCCAGCTCGACGGCGGCGCCATGGTCACCGCCTCGCACAATCCCAAGGCCTACACCGGCGTCAAGCTGGTGCGCGAGGGGGCGCTGCCGCTCTCCGGCGACGCCGGCATCGGCGAAGTCCAGGCCGAGATCGCCGCCGGGCTCGGCCCCGCCCCGGGCGGCGGCTCGCTGGAGGAGGTCGACATCTGGGAGGAGTTCCGCGCCCACGCGCTCTCGTTCATCGACCCCGCCGCGGTGAAGCCGATGAAGGTCGTGGTCGACGGCGGCAACGGGATGGGTGGGCCGATGGTCGGGCCGATCCTCGAGCAGCTGCCGCTGGAGCTGGAGGAGATGTACTTCACGCCCGACGGCGAGTTCCCCGACCACGAGCCGAACCCGCTGCTGCCCGAGAACCGGCAGATGATCATGGACCGGGTGCAGGCGACCGGCGCCGACCTCGGGATCGCCTGGGACGGCGACGCCGACCGCTGCTTCTTCATCGACGCCAGCGGCGAGTTCTGCGACGGCGACTTCATCTGCGCCCTGCTGGCCCGGGCGGCGCTGCGCAAGAACCCGGGGGCGACGATCCTCTATGACCCGCGCTCCAGCCGCGCCGTGCCCGACCTGGTCGCCGCCGAGGGCGGCCGCTCCGACCTCTCGCGCGTCGGCCACGCCTTCTTCAAGGCGCGGATGCGCGAGGAGGGGGCGGTGTTCGGCGGCGAGGTCTCCGGCCATTACTACTTCCGCGACTTCTGGAACGCCGACTCGGGCACGATCCCGGCCCTGCTGATGCTGGAGCTGCTCTCGGTCGACGGCCGCGGGCTCGGCGAGCTGATGGCCGAGTTCCGCTCCAAGTACTTCATCTCCGGTGAGATCAACTCCGAGGTCAGCGATGGCGCCGCGAAGATGGCGGAGCTGGAGGAGCGCTTCTCCGACGCCGAGATCACCCACCTCGACGGGGTCTCGATCGACTACCCGGACTGGCACTTCAACGTGCGGCCCTCGAACACCGAGCCGCTGCTGCGGCTGAATCTCGAGTCGCTGATCTCCCGCGAGGACATGGAGCGCCGCCGCGACGAGATCCTGGAGCTGATCCGCGGGTGACGATGACGCCGGAGCAGGCACTGGAGCAGGCGGCGCTGGCTGGCGTCCACTGCCTCCCGGTCCCCACGCCCTTCGCGGTCGGGCGGATCAACTGCTACCTGATCGAGGACGAGCCGCTGACCCTGATCGACACCGGCCCGAACTCGGGCAAGTCGCTCGACGAGCTGGTGCGGATGATGGGCGAGCGCGGTCACTCGATCGACGATCTCGAGCTGATCGTGATCACCCACCAGCACATCGACCACATTGGCTTGGTCGAGATCCTGGTTGAGCACTCCGGCGCCGAGGTGGCGGCGATCGGCGCCGCCGCCAACCGCCTCGCCGCCTTCGACGAGGACGCCGAGCTGGAGGACCAGTTCGCGGTCGAGGTGATGCTGCGCAACGGCATCCCCGAGGACGTGACGGTGGCGCTGCAGGGGGTTTCGCGCAGCTTCCGCGACTGGGGCTCGCACGCGATCGTGACCAAGCCGCTGGCCGACGGCGAAGAGCTCGCCCTGCGCGACCGGCGCCTGCAGACCCTGCACCGCCCCGGCCACAGCCCCTCCGACACGCTGTTCTGGGATGCGGAGCGGAAGATCCTCTTCGCCGGCGACCACCTGCTCTCGAACATCTCCTCGAACCCGCTGATCAGCCGCCCGCTCGACGGCTCGCGGATCCGCACGCAGTCGCTGGTCACCTACATCGAGTCGATGAAGAAGACGCGGGAGATGCCGGCCGAGATCGTCTTCGGCGGCCACGGCGAGCCGATCACCGACCACGTCGCCCTGATCGACGCCCGCCTCGCCTCGCACGAGCGCCGCAAGGAGAAGATCTTCGGCCTGATCGCCGAGCGCAGCCGCACGGGGTACGAGATCGCCCAGGCGATCTGGGGCAACGTCGCCGTCACCCAGGCCTTCCTCACCCTCTCCGAGGTGATCGGCCACACCGACATCCTCGTCAACGAAGGTCGCGTGCGCGAGGTCGACGACGGCGCCGTGATCCGGTACGAGACAGCGACGCCTTGAGCCACGGGGAAACCCGGCTCGCGATTTTCATTCGTTTCCTCAAGTTCGGCGCCCTCGCCTGGGGCGGGCCGGCGGCGCAGATCGCGATGATCAAGCGCGAGTGCGTGGACGAAGAAGGGTGGATCTCCGAGGCGACGTTCAAGAAAACGCTCGCCGTCTACCAGGTCCTCCCCGGCCCCGAGGCGCACGAGCTCTGCGTCTACTTCGGCCGCGTTCGCGGCGGCAAGCTGGGCGGCTTCCTCGCCGGCCTCGGCTTCATGCTGCCCGGCTTCGTCCTGATGCTCGGCCTCTCGATCCTCTACGTCGAGGCGAACCTGGCCGGGCACCTCGACGCGGTCTTCTACGGGCTCAGCGCCGCGGTCGGCGCGGTGGTGCTGCGGGCGGTGGTGCGACTCAGCGGCACCTTCGTCACCGACTGGTGGCTGGCAGCGATAGCGGTCGCCGCCTTCGCCCTCACCACCTTCGCCTCGGCCAACTTCGTGCTGGTCCTGCTCGGCGCCGGCATCGCCTACGAGTTGCGCAACAACGCCGGTCGCTGGGGCGGCCGCGCCAACTCCTTCGCCCCGATCGGACTGGCGATCGTCGCCGGCGCGGTGACGCTCTCGCTGACCGCGGAGATCTTCTTCGAAGGACTGAAGGCGGGGCTGTTGACCTTCGGAGGCGCCTTCACGGTGATCCCCTTCCTCCAGCAGGGAGCGGTCGAAAACCACCACTGGCTGACCGAAAGCCAGTTCGTCGACGGCCTCGCCCTCGGCGGCATCCTTCCCGCCCCGCTGATCATCTTCTCGACCTTCGTCGGCTACCTGGCCGGCGGCCTCGCCGGCGCCCTGGCGATGACGGTCGGCATCTTCCTCCCCGCCTTCGTGATGCCGATCTTCTTCCACCGCTTCTTCGTCAAGGTAGCCGAGAACGAGCGCATCCACGCCTTCCTGCTCGGCGTCGCCGCCGGCGTGATCGGGTTGATCGCGGCCGTCACCGTCGACATCGTCGAGACCGGCGTCGTCGACGTCTGGACCGGGATCCTCGCGGTCGCCGCTTTCCTGGCGCTGATGCGCTGGCACGGCAAACTGACCGTGCTTTACGTGGTGCTTGGCTGCGGCCTGGTCGGGGCGCTGCTGCAGGCGACCATCGTCTAGAGAAGGGCGATCAGCGGAGGGCGGTCGAGACGAGTGGTCACCGCAACCCACACGGCGGCTCGGGAGGCCGAGCATTACTCTCCACGGGCGCCGACCCCGCCTGGTGAATCCCAAACTCCCCCACCGCCGCCACCGCAAGCCGCAGAAGAAGCGGATGCTGATCATCGTCAACCCTTACGCGACGACGGTCTCCGATCGCCTGCGCAACCTCGTCGTCTACGCGCTGCAGGGGCGCTTCGACGTCGAGGCGGTGGCGACCGAGGCGCAGAACCACGCGACCGAGATCGGGCGCCAAGCGATCGACGGCGGCTACGACGTGGTCGTCGCCGTCGGCGGCGACGGCACCCTGAACGAGGTCGCCAACGGGCTCGCCGGGACCGACCTGCCGGTGGCGATGCTGCCGGGCGGCTCGACCAACGTCGTCTGCCGCACGCTCGGCATCCCCAACGACGTCGTCGACGCGACCGAGCACCTGCTGGCACTGGCCGACGACTGGGCGCCGCGCAAGATCGACCTCGGCAAGGTCGACCAGCGCCGCTTCGTCTTCGCCTGTGGGGTCGGGATCGACGCCACCGTGGTCCGCCGGGTCGACGAAAACCCGAAGCTGAAGGCAAAAGCCGGCCCCTACTACTACAGCTGGGCGGGCGTCTCCGGGTTCTACCGGCGCTACCTGCTGAAAGCCGTGCGGATGCGGGTCGAGGTGGCCGGGGCCGAACCGGTCGAGGGCGTCACCGCGATCGCCCAGAACTCCGATCCGCTGACCTACTTCTCCAACCGCCCGATCCGGGTCTGCGAGGGGATCGCGATCGACGACGGCACGCTCTCACTCGGGGTTCTCAAACGGGCCGCCCAGCGCGACATGCCGACCCTGATCCCACGCCTGTTCAGCGAGACCCGCACCGCCGCCGGCCACAAGCAGGTGATCCACTTCGACGACGTCGTCGCCGCCAAGGTCAGCTCGCTCTCGGTCGACAAAGCGGGCAAGACCCGCCCCTTCCCGGTCCAGGTCGACGGCGACTACATCGGCGACCGCACCGCGGTCGAGTTCGGGATCGAACCCGGCGGCTTGACGATCGTCGCCTAGCGGGGCCCGCTCAGGCGGACGGCGTTACGCGGTACGCGTCGAAGACCGACTCGATGTTGCGCAGGCGGCTGATGCAGCTCTTCAGCTGCTCGGTGTCGCCGACCTCGACGACGAAGCGGTTTTTCACCATCGGCGGGTTGGTGGTGCAGGTGGCGCCGATGATGTTGAGGCCCGCCTCCGAGAAGGTCCGCGAGAGGTCCTCGAGCAGGCGGGTGCGATCGTAGGCGTCGATCTGCAGCTCGACCCGGTAGGAGGCCTCGTTTTCGCCGGCCCAGCCGACCTCGACAAAGCGCTCCGGCGCCCGCTTCAGCGCCTTGACGTTCTTGCAGTCGGCGCGGTGGATCGTGATCCCGCGACCGAGCGAGACGTAGCCGGCGATCTCGTCGCCGGGCACCGGCCGGCAGCACTTGGCCAGCCGCACGGCGACGTTCTCGACGCCCTTGACGGCGATCCCGTAGTTGGAGGCGCTCTTGGTGCGGCGGGCGCGCTCGTCCTCGCGACCGTGCAGGCGCCCCTCACCGGGCCGATCCTCGACCGCCTCGCCCTCCTTCAAACGCTGCATCAGCTTGTTGGCGGCGGTCTTGGTCGAGACCTTGCCCTGGCCGAGCGCGATGTAGAAGTCGGTGCCTTTTTTGTAGCCCATCTCGCGGAACACGTCGGCGAGCAGGGCTGAGCCGGCGACCTTCTGCATCGGGATGCCGCGGGTGCGCAGCGCTTCGTCGAGGCCCTCGCGGCCCTTGCGCTCGGCGTCCTCGCGCCGTTCCTCTTTGAAGAAGGCGCGGATCTTGTTGCGGGCGCGGCTGGTCCTCACCAGCTTCAGCCAGTCGCGCGAGGGACCGCGGTTCTGCTTCGCGGTCAGCACCTCGACGATGTCGCCCGACTTCAGCTGGTAATGCAGCGGCACGATGTTGCCGTTGACCTTGGCGCCGACCGTGCGGTGACCGACGTCGGTGTGGATCGCGTAGGCGAAGTCGAGCGGGGTCGAGCCGGCCGAGAGGTTCTTCACTTCCCCCTTCGGGGTGAAGACGAAGACCTCGTCCTCGAAGAGGTCGACCTTCAGCGACTCGAGGAACTCGGCCGGGTCCTGTTCGCCCTCGGCCTCGACCAGCTGCCGCAGCCAGGTCATCTTCTCCCGCTTCGGGTCGCTGGCGCCGCCCTCTTTGTAGGCGACGTGGGCGGCGATCCCGTACTCGGCGAGTTTGTGCATCTCCTCAGTCCGGATCTGGATCTCCAGCGGCTTGCCCTCGGGCCCGATCACGGTCGTGTGCAGCGCCTGGTACATGTTGGCCTTCGGCATCGCGACGAAGTCCTTGAAGCGGCCGGGCAGCGGCTTCCAGAGCGAGTGGATGACGCCGATCGCGCCGTAGCAGTCCTTGACCGAGCCGACGATCACCCGCATCGCGGTGAGGTCGAAGATCTCGTTGAACTCGCGGCCCTTCTTCGCCATCTTCGTGTAGATCGAGTAGAAGTGCTTGGCGCGGCCGGAGATCTCGGCCTCGATCCCTACCTGCTCCAGCTCCTCGCCGAGGAACTGGCCGGCGGCGGAGACGTAGCTCTCGCGCTCGTCGCGCTGCTGGGCCACCAGCTGCTTGATTTCGGCGTACTTGCGCGGGTGCAGGGTGGCGAAGGAGAGGTCCTCCAGCTCCCACTTGATCGCGTGGATTCCGAGCCGGTGCGCGAGCGGGGCGTAGATCTCCAGCGTCTCGTGCGACTTCGAGGTCTGTTTCTGCTTCGGCAGGGCGCCGAGCGTGCGCATGTTGTGCAGACGGTCGGCCAGCTTGATCAGGATCACCCTGACGTCGGTGGCCATCGCCACCATCATTTTCCGGTAGTTCTCGGCCTGCCGCTCGTCGCGGCTCTCGAAGGTCATCCCGGTCAACTTGGTGACGCCGTCGACCAGGGCGGCGATCTCGTCGCCGAACTCGGCCTGGATCTCCTCGAGGCTGGCGCTGGTGTCCTCGACCGTGTCGTGGAGCAGCGCCGCGCAGAGCGTCTCGGTGTCGAGGCGCAGCCCGGCGCAGACCTGGGCGACCCCGACCGGGTGGGTGATGAACTCGTCGCCGGAGTAGCGGACCTGGTCGGCGTGGCGCTCGCAGGCGAAGTCGAAGGCGCGCTCGATCTTGGCGCGGTCGATCGTCGCCACGGCCACCGCGGTGGCGCCCTCACTGCTTCCGTTGCCGTTGGTCTCGGCGCTCGGGACGGAGTCGAACTCCTCGATCACCGCAAAGAGATCGGCGAGGAGCTCTGAGTGCTCTACGGCAGTTTGGGTCTTTCGAGGAATTGCCTTGCCTCCGAAAATTCGTCGCTGTAGGCGCGGAACGCGGCTGAGCGCTCCAGATCGGTCCCCTCTGAGGATACGACCCCCACGACGCCGTCGCCAGAGCCGGGCTCGCCGCGCACGAGATTGAGCTCGCGCAGCACCCGCAGGCAGCGGGCGGCGGTCTCGGGCGAGAGCGGGTGGGGTCCCGGCCCGGCGAGCGCCGCGCGCAGCGCCTCGGCGCTCACCTCGCCGGCGTCTCGGAGGCGGCGAAAAGCGCTTGCGATCGTCTGGCGCGAGGGCGCCGAGGCTTCCAGAGCCGAGAGCGTGAACTCGGCCTCGGATCCCGTCCAGAGCTGGTGGAGGAAACCCTGGCCGATGGCACCGGTCTCCAAAACCGGCGATCCCGCGGGATCGTCGGACTCGATTCCGCCTTCCAGCGGCGTGGCCACGCGAGCCTCGTCGGCGGCGCTCGCCGGCGGGTCGACCAGGACCACATGCTCGAAGCAGGAAACGACCTCGACCGGGGTCAGCGCCAGCGTCGCGTAGTCGGTCAGCGCCAGGCCGCCGCTCGCCTTGGCGATCACACCGGCAATCGCGGCGCGGCCGCAACGCATGCAGGCGACCCGGCCGCTGCCGCCGTTGAAGCGAGCCAGCCCCGAGGCGCCGCCAGCCAGCACCGCCCGCCGCGAGGCGTCAGCGCAGACCGCCAGCACCCCCGCCCCACTGGAGACCAGCTCCGCGATCGCCGCGTTTACCGCGCCGCCGGAGGCCACGATCTCCCGCTCCCCAATCCCGTGGTTCCTTTTGGTCCCTATGGGTGAAAAAGGAACCACGACTTCGGAAGGTGGCGGGAGCTCGCGGCGCAGCTCCAGGTCGAAGCGGGTCCACCACTCCGCTTCCTCGCATTCGCAGGCGTGCGGTGCCGGCGGAGCATCCGCCTTGGCCTCGACCGGGTAGAGCTCGCGCAGGACCACGCGGGGCTCGACCGAGCCGTTCCAGTGGTTGACCTCGAGCCGAACCGCGGCGTCGACCGCCTCGTCTTCCTCGACTCCGAGCGCGGAGCGGCCGAAGGCGACGCCGAGCGCCCGGTGGCCGCCGCTGTGGAGGCTGAAGCGCGCGTGCTTGCCCTCTTGCCCCATCGTCCTCACGTCGCCGACCTTGGCCGAGGGAACCATCAGCCGCACCCCCGGGTTGCCCATCCCGAACGGGCCCAGCTGGCCCAGTTCCTCGGCCAGGTCGAGCCCGAGCCCGACCCCGCCGACCATCGCGTCGATCCGCTCGGTCCGCCGCAGGTCCTCGGGTCCCAGCAGCGCGCTCGCGTGGGCCGCGAACGCGGTTTGGAACGCCTCGACGTTTTCGGCGCGGATCGCGAGACCCGCGGCCGCCCGGTGCCCTCCAAAGCTCTCCAGGTGCTCGGCGCAAGCCTCCAGTGCCGCCAACAGGTCGAAGCCGGCGATGCTACGCCCACTCCCCCGCCCCATCCCCTCTTCATCGAGGGAGATCACGACCACGGGCCGGTGGTGGCGCTCGACCAACCGCGAGGCGACGATCCCAACCACGCCGGGATGCCAACCCTCGCCGGCGAGGACGTAGCCGGGCGCCTCGCGCAACTCGGGGCTCAGCTCGCGCACCGCCGTCTCAGCCCCGGCGTCGACCTCTCGCTCGGTCGCCCGGCGCTCGGAGTTGGCCCGGCTCAGCTCGATCGCGATCTGCTCCGCCCGCTCCGCGTCCTCGGTCAGCATCAGCTCGACCCCGGCGTCGGCCCGATACAGCCGCCCCGCCGCGTTGATCCGCGGCGCCAGTTTGAAGGCCAGGTCGCCCTCGTCCATAGTCGTCGGCTCGCATTTCGAGGCCGCAATCAGGGCCTTGATCCCTGGCCGCTGGGCCCGCCGGATCTCCGCCAGGCCCCGCTTGACCAACGACCGGTTCTCCCCCACGAGCGGCACCACGTCAGCCACCGTCGCCAGCGCCACCAGATCAAGATCCAGGTCCATCTCGGGGGTGGGATTCCCGGGAACACCTTGCCGAGTAGTTCCCGGGGATCCCACCCCCGAGTCCAGCCGCAACGCCTGACACAGCTTCCAAGCCACGGCCGTCCCACACAAAGACACAAACGGGTACTCGCTGATTTCCGGGTGCAGGATCGGGCACTCGGGCAGCTCGTCCCCGGCCTGGTGATGGTCGGTGACGATCACCTCCATCCCCAGCTCCTGCGCCTGCCGCACCTGATCGACCGCGGTGATCCCGCAGTCAACGGTGATCAGAAGCTTGGTCCCGCGCGCCGCAAGTCGCTCGACGTTCTCCGCGCTCAGCCCGTAACCGTCGGCGATCCGGTCCGGGATCAGCCAGTCGCAGTCGGCCCCGAGGCCGCGCAGGGTCGAGACCATCACCGAGGTGGCACAGACGCCGTCGACGTCGAAGTCGCCGTGAACGGTGATCCGGCTGCCGGCGTCGATCGCGGCCCGGACCTGCGCCACGATCCCGTCCATGCCCTCGAAGGCGGCGGGGGAATGTGACTCGTCGGCCGCCAGGAAGGCCCGCGCCAGATCCGGCGTGTTGTAGCCGCGGCGGACCAGCGTCACCGCTACCGGCTCACTGAGGCCAAGGTCGCCGGCGACGGCACGCACGTCGGCGTACGCGTAGGGCTCGGCGGCGAATGCGTGGGCGGATTCCGGCACACCCCCAGGCTAGGAAGCGCCGCGGCGGATCTTTGGCCCTGGCCCGTGCCTAAATTGCAGGCGAAACGTGGGCCGCCGGCGAGCGCCGGCTACTCGACGAGCTGCGCCTCTTGGCGACGGCCAATCGCCCAGATGACCCCGAGGCCGATCGCAGTGCCCGGGATCGCCAGCAGCGCGGTCCCCAGATCCGTCTCTCCGAGCCCGCGGCCGGCGATCAGCCAGACGATCAGACCGAAGATCACGGAGCCCAGAACCGCCCCGACGAAGGCGCCGATGATCCCCTGCCAGAAATGGTCCGGGAGGAAGACGGTGAAGTGCCAGAGGGCGATGCCCATCGTGAACCAGACGACCAGGGCCATTGCCTACCTCTTCCTTCCGTGTTTGCGGCGGGCCTGACGGCGCGCCTTGCGCTCGGCGTTGCGCTGTCGGCGCTCGGTCGACGCCTGGTCCCCGTCGCCGTCAGCGGCAGGGTCGCCGCCGTTGCCCTCCGGCTCACTGCTACGGGCGGCCGTGGCGACGCCACCGAGGTCAGCCGCTGCCGCCCGCTCGGCAGCAGGATCGGGCGCCAGGCCCCGGGGCTCGGCCGCCGGCGCAGCTTCGACTTCGTCGTCGGTGGCCAGCTGGGCCACGGTGATGTCGTCGGCGAAGGCCGGCACCAGCCCGCCCGAGGCCTCCGCGATCCGCAGGCGCCGGCGGATGAACCCGGGCTCGCGTTCCTTCCAAGCGGTCAGGACCGGAGAGGCGATGAAGATCGACGAGTAGGTGCCGGAGAGGATCCCGATCAGCATCGCGAAGGCGAAGTCCTGCAGGGTCGCGCCGCCGAAGATCAGCAACGAGGTGACCGCCAGCAAGGTGCAGAAGCTGGTCGCGAGCGAACGCGTCAGGACCTCGCTCATCGAGCGGTTGACGATCTGTGAGAAGGCCGCGCGCGGCATCCGCGGGACGTTCTCTCTGATTCGGTCGAACACGATGATCGTGTCGTAGATCGAGTAACCCAAGATCGTCAAGAAGGCGGCGACCGTCCCGCTGCTCACCTCTTTTCCGGTCAACGCATAGATGCCGGCGGTGATCAAAATGTCGTGGAAGATCGCGATCAGAACCGGGACCGCGAACTTCGGCTCGAACCGCAGGGCCACGTAGCCGGCGATCACCAGCAGCGAGAAGATCAGCGCCTTGAGGGCGCTGCTGGCCACCTGTTCGCCGAAGGTCGGGCCGACGCTAGTGCTGTCGAAGCCGTTCTCGGCGATGCCGTACTGGTCCTCGAGCGACCGTTCCACCTCTTTGACCTCGGCCGGGCCGAGCTCATTGGTCTGGATCTGGAAGACGTTGTCGCCCAGGACCGGGTCGGAGACCTGCTGGATCTCCTCGCCGTTGAGGCCGATCGTGTCCAGCGATTCGCGCACGCCTTCCTCGTCGGTCGGCTGCACCAGCGCCGCCTTGACCCGGGTGCCCGACTCGAAGTCGATCCCGAAGTTGAGCTGCTTGGTAGCGAGTGCGAGGCCGCCGATGATCAGGATCACTCCCGAGATCGAGAAGAACCAGCGGCTGGCGCCCATGAAGTCGAAGTGCCAGCGCATTCCCTCGCCGCCAGCACCGAGGGCGGTGGGCGAGTTGAGCAAGCGCGTGCGGCTCATGCTGCCGAGCAACGCCTGGGTGAAGACGACGGCAGTCAGCAGCGAGACGATCGTTCCAATCCCGAGGACGAAGGCAAATCCCTTGACCCCGGCCGTCGCCAGCACGAAGAGGATGAAGGCGGTCAGCAGGGTGACGACGTTGGCGTCGATGATCGTGCTGATGCCGCGTTTGTAGCCAGCGCTGATCGCGCTCGGCATCGAGCGCCCAGCCCGCACCTCCTCCTTTATTCGCTCGAAGATGACGATGTTCGAGTCGGCTGCGACCCCGATCGTCAGCACCAGACCCGCGATCCCCGGCAAGGTCAGGGTGATCGGGATCAGGTCGATCAGAGCGAAGAAGATGAGGCCGTAGGCGCCCAGGGCGATCGCGGCGATGAAGCCGAGGAAGCGGTAGTAGAGGAGCAGGAAGAGGATCGTGAGGGCGACGCCGATGACCCCGGCTTTGATGCCTTCGTGCAGTGCCTGGGTGCCGAGGGTCGCCGAGACCTGGGTCTGGCTGATCAGCTTCAAGTTGATCGGCAGGGCGCCGATCTGCAGGGTCTTCGCCAGGTCCTGGGCCTCGCCGATGTCTTTGAAGCCGCCGGAGATCTGGGCGCCCTGGCGGCCATCGATCCCGTCCGGGTTCTGGGCGAAGTTGATGATCGGCCGGGTTTTGACTTCGTTGTCGAGGATGACCGCGAAGTGACCGGAGAGCGCTTCGGCTTCTTGGGTCGAGACCGGACCGATCGCCTGCGACTGGCCGCGCTGGGCGACCCGGCGGGTGACCTCCTGGAAGGCGTCGCGCCCCTTGTCAGTGAAGGTGAAGGAGACCTGCGGTTCGTTGAACTGCCCGTAGGTCTGTTCAGGGTCGGTGATGTCGGTGCCGCTCAGCGCCGGATCGTCCTTCAGCGCGTACCAACCCGGCGCCGCGGTTTTGTCGACTTTGCCTTCTTCGTCGGTGGGCAGCTCGGAGACGAGGATCGTCCCCACCGGCACTTCGACGACCAGCCCGTCTTTGGGCCGTTTTTCGCCGGTCGGGCTGAGGTAGAGGTCTTTTTCCCGGATCTCCGGGCCGGCGATCAGTTTGTGCGGCGCCTCTTTCTCGAACAGGTAGAAGCGGGGTTTGCTCTCGGAGCAGTTTTCGCAGTTCTCGACCGGCTCCTGTTCGGAGGCCAGCAGCGCCGCTTCGTAGGCGGTCGGGTAGGCGCCGGCCTGGATCAGGCGGCTGTTCTCGAAGCTGGTGGTGTCACGCCCAGCCGCTTTCCAGCGTTTGATCGATTCGTTGAGCGCTTTTTCCGGGGGCTGCTGGCCGGGGTGGCCGCCGATCACGAACTCGGGCCCGATCAGGCTCGGCTCCCAGTCGAAGAAGTAGAGCTGCGCCGTGGTCCCGACCTGTTCGACCGCCGCCGTGGCGTCGGTGACGTCGGGCAGGCTGACCGAGATCTGGTTGGTGCCGAGGCGCGAGACTTCGGGCTCGGCGACGCCGAGGGCGTCGATCCGCTCGCGGATGATCTCGATCGCGCGGTCGATGTCCTCGCCGGTGACCTCTTTGACCTGACCGGTCGGCTGGCCTTCGTAGACCAGCTCCAGGCCGCCCTTGAGGTCGAGGCCGAGCTTGGTCGAGTTGTTGGCGATAACGAGGCCGGAGACGATCAGCAGCCCAAGCACGAACAGCAGGACGAACAGGTGTCTGCGTTTCGTGCCCATCGCGCTCTAGCCCTCTGGGGTGAGGACGAGCAGAAGCCCGCCGTCGTCGTCGTAGGCCGGGAACACGTCGGCAACGGCTTTGGCGGGGAGGTCGCCCTCGGCATTGACGGAGACCCGCTTGCCGAGCGAGCGCACGCCCCACTCCAGCGAGGTCTCAATCGGGTCGGTGACGCCGTCGCCGTCGGTGTCGGCGCTCTCGCCGCCGTCGCCGGCATCGACCCAGTCCAGCCCGAGAACCTCGCGAACAGGCCGACCGATCACGTCCTCGTCGGTGAGGCCGGTCAACTCGAAGCTCCCTTTCCCTGCGTCAATCACCCGTTCCTGCCTGTCGCAAACGAAAAATGCTGCGTTCGGAGCCGGATAATAATCGTCGAGTAATTCGAATACGAATCCGAAGCCACATTTGGCGCACCCCTTCGGGCGCGTGCTGAAGCCGGCGGTGCGGTTGCTGCTGGCCTCCCGGTGCCCGCAGTTGGGACAGATGAAGTACGGCATGGGCGACAGGCTAGAGGAGCGCGCCTAGAAGAGGCTCGCCGCGCCTTCGGGCGCGGGCAGGCCGAGATGCTCGTAGGCGCGCTGGGTGAGAACACGACCGCGTGGCGTTCGCTTGAGCAATCCCTGCTGGAGCAGATAGGGCTCGAGCACGTCCTCGATCGTGTCCTGCTCCTCGCCGATCGCGATCGCCAGGGTCGAGAGTCCGACCGGCCCGCCTCCGAACTTGGTCGCGACGACGTCGAGCAGGGCGCGGTCGGAGCGGTCGAGACCGGCGGCGTCGACCTCCAGCATCTCCAGGGCGTCGGCCGCGACCGCGGCGCCGATCTCCCCCGTCCCCTTCACCTGCGAGAAGTCTCGGACCCGCTTCAGCAGCCGGTTGGCGACGCGTGGGGTGCCGCGGGAGCGGGAGGCGATGATGAGCGCGCCCTCGGCGTCGATCTCGACTTCGAGGATCTTCGCGGAGCGCTCGATGATCAGGGCCAGATGCTCGGGCGTGTAGTGCTCGAGCCGGTGGGAGACGCCGAAGCGGTCGCGCAGCGGCGTCGTCAGCAGCCCGGCGCGGGTGGTGGCGCCGACCAGGGTGAACGGCGGCAGCGGCAGGGTCACGGTCCTCGCCCCCGCCCCCTGGCCAAGCACGACCGGCAACTCGCCGTCCTCCATCGCCGGGTAAAGCGTCTCCTCGACGGCACGGCCGAGGCGATGGATCTCGTCGATGAAGAAAACGCTGCCGGGCTCCAGCGCGGTGAGGAAGGAGGCGACGTCGGCCTTGCGCTCCAGGGCAGGGCCGGCGGTTTGCACCATCGGCACCCCGAGCTCGGCGGCGACGATGTGGGCCAGCGAGGTCTTGCCGAGCCCTGGCGGTCCGGCCAGCAGCACGTGGTCGAGCGGCTCGCCGCGGCGGCGGGCGGCCTCGATGAAGATCGCCAGCTGGTCGGTGACCTGGGTCTGGTTGACGAAGTCGTCGAGCGTCGGCGGCCGCAGCGAGCGGTCGAGATCCTCGTCGGGGACGTCGGCGCGGGCGTCGTGGATTCGCACCTCGGCGTCCACCGGGACCGGCTCGTCGCCGATGCCCGGGGTGCGGATCCGGTTGGCGCCGATGTCGGGTGACTCGCTCATGCGGCCTTGCCGCTGCCGGCTTTGCGCAGAGCGCTCGCGAGCAGGGTCTCCGGGTCGTCGCCGCTGATCCCGTCGAGCAGCTGCTCGGCCTCCAGCGGCGCGTAGCCAAGGTTGACGAGGCCGTCGCGGGCCAGCGAGCGAGCGTCGCCGCCGCCCTCCAGGGCCGCCAGCGCAACGCCTTCCTCGAGCGTGCCAGCGACTTTCTCGCGTAGCTCGACGATGATCCGCTCGGCGGTTCGCTTGCCGATTCCCGGCACCGCCTGGAAGCGTTTGGCGTCACCGGCGGCGATTGCGCTGAGCAGGTCGCGCGGGCTGCCGCCCGAGAGAGTCGCTATCGCGACTTTGGGGCCGATTCCGCTGACCGAGATCAAGAGTCGGAAGAGGTCGCGCTCCTCCTCCGAGGCGAAGCCGTAGAGCGCCAGCGAGTCCTCGCGGGCGATCAGCTCGGCATGAAGGAACGTGCCGTTGCCGGCGGCGGGCACCGACTTCAGCGTCTCGGAGGAGACCGCCAGCTTGTAACCGACGCCGGCGGCGTCGATCACCACGTGGTCGGCACGCCGCACCATCACCTCACCGCGAACCGCAGCGATCATCCGGCGATCCGTTCGCTCACCGCGGCGGGCGCCTGAGCAGATGCAACCGCCTCACGGTGGCCGGCGCTGCCGCCGTGACAGATGGCGACCGCCAGGGCGTCGGCGGCGTGGTCGGGAGTCGGTGGCTCGGGAAGGCCCAGCAGGGTGCCGACCATCCGCTGCACCTGGCGCTTGCCGGCGCCGCCGGATCCGCAGACTGCCATCTTGATCGCCTGTGGCGTGTAGGCGAAGCAGCCGACCCCGCTCTGGGCCGCCGCCAGCATCGCGACGCCGCTGGCCTGGCCAACGACCATCGCCGAGCCCACGTTCTTGCCGAAGTAGACCTGCTCGATCGCCATCGCCTTTGGCTCGTGCCAGGCGATCAGCTCCGAGAGCGCCCGGTGGATGCGGTCGAGTCGGCGCTCCATCGGTTGGTCGGGCGTGGTTTCGACCACGCCACCGTCGAGCGCCACCATGTGGTTGCCCTCGACCCGCACGATTCCAAATCCAAGATTGGCGGCGCCGGGGTCGACGCCCATCACTACCTGCATGAAGAGTGATTCTGGGTGCCGGGCCGGATGCCTTCCGGGGTTCGGGGACCAGCCGGCCCCTCCCACGAATCGCTACCTCTCGCGTCTGAGCTTCGGCTCGCTGCTTCGCCCTGTCGACGTTGAGCCGGCTATGACCGGCCTAATGTCGACAGGGCGAGCTTGGCTCCCGGGCAGCCCGTCAGCTTCGAGACGATCCCGGACCTATAAGGGAGGCCCGAGGTCAGCGAGGAGCGCCACCCCGCCCGGTCAGGCCGCCAGCTTCTCCATCTCATCATCAGGAATGTCGAAGTTCGCGAACACTTCGTCGACGTCGTCCTGGTCGTCGAGCGCGTCGAGCAGCTTGAGGATGCGCTCGGCGTCGTGGCCCTTCAGCTCGACCGTGCTTTTCGGCTCGGTGGCGATCATCGCCGAGGCAATCTCCACCCCAGCCGCTTCCAACGCTTCGCGGACGGCAGTGAGATCGTGGGGGTCGCAGAGGACGGTCAGCTTCTCGCCGTCTTCGCGCACGTCCTCGGCGCCGGCGTCGATCGCCGGCATCAGGTCGTCCTCGCTATAGCGCTCGGCATCGACAGCGACGGCGCCCTTTTTCTCGAAGATCCAAGCGACCGAGCCTGGCTCGCCGAGGCTGCCGCCGTGACTGGAGAAGGCGAAGCGGATCTCGGCGCTGGCGCGGTTGCGGTTGTCGGTCAGGGCTTCGACCAGGACGGCCACGCCGTTGGGGCCATATCCCTCGTAGAGAATCCGTTCGATCGCGGCGCTGTCGGCCCCCGCCCCGGTGCCGGTGTCGATCGCCTTCTGGATTTTGTCTTTCGGCATCGACGCTTCGCGCGCCTTCGCCACCGCGGTGCCCAAAGCGGGATTCCCGTCGATGTCGCCACCGCCATCACGGGCGGCGACGGTGATCGCCCGCGCGAGCTTGCTGAAGAGCTTGCCGCGTTTCGCGTCGGCGGCGCCCTTCTTGTGCTTAATGGAAGACCACTTCGAATGACCGGACATGGCTGTCATTCTATGAAGAAGGGAGATGGACTCGAACGCACACACCCACGGAGCGGCCCGGGGCCTGGCCGCCGGCCTGGTCTTCACGGCGATGCTGTTCGCGGCGCTGGCGCTGTGGACGGCGATTCCCCTGACCTGGGTCTACATCGCCTCCAAGGTCTCCGACACCCAATTCCCCAGCAGCGGCCCCTACGCGGTGGTGATCGTCGGCATCCTCGTCTCGGTCTGCTTCGTCGCCTGGCTGATCGGCCGCCTCAACAACCTCTACATCCAGATCACCGGCACCAACCGACTGCAACCGATGCGGCCCGCCTGGATGCGCAGCATGCGCGACGCCACCCCGGTCCAGAGCTCGGTCACCGTCGTCGAGGCGGTGCTGATGGGCTCGGTGATGCTCGCCGCCCTGGCGCTCACCGTCTGGTTCTTCCTCCTCGCCGGCTCGCCGCTGCCGAACCAGTAGCACTCGCGTCGCGAAACTTTTACGTTTCGCAGACAACGCGTTACGTTCGGCCGGTTATCGTGGCATCATGGCGGTGATGGCAAGGGACACCTGGACGGACAGTCGGCTCGACGATCTCAACCAACGGGTGAGCGATCTCGATCAGCGCATGGAGGCGGGCTTCGCCGATATGCGCGCCGAATTTCGGGAGGTTCGGGCCGAGATCGCCGCGACCAACCGGGCTCTGGTTCAGCTCAACTACACGATGCTCGGCGCAATGCTGGTCGGCTTCCTCGGCGTTATCGCCACCATCATCACCCAGTCCTAAACACTCGCTCCTGACGCGTTGGGACCAAGCAGCTCAGGGACGCAGGGAGCGAAGCGTGCTCCGCACGTGAGCGACCGAGGACGCCGAGATGCGCCGGTCCAAACGCGTCAGGTCAGACGACGAATTTGCCGTCTTCCTGCATGACGACCCCGTCGACTTCGAGCTTGCCGCCGAGGCGGAGGTCGCAGACGAGGTCGGTGTGGACCGAGGACTCGTTGACGCCGCCGGACTCGGGGTAGCTGGCGCCGACCGCCATGTGGACGGTGCCGCCGATCTTCTCGTCGAGCAGGACCTCGCGAGTGCCTTTGGCGATCCCGTAGTTGGTGCCGATCCCGAGCTCGCCCAGGGTGCGGGCGCCCTCGTCGGTGTCGAGCAGCTTCAGCAGGTACTCCTCGCCGCGGTCGGCCGAGGCGTCGACGACCCGGCCGGCCTCGAAGCGCAGGCGCACGCCGGAGACCTCGCGGCCGCCGATCACCGCCGGTAGGTGGAAGCTGACCTCGCCCTCGGTGGCGTCCTCGATCGGCCCGGTGAAGAACTCGCCGTCGGGCATGTTGTGGTCGCCGACGCAGGGGATGAACTTGCGGCCCGCGATGCCGAGCTTGATGTCGGTCCCGGGAGCGGTGATCCGCACCTCCTCGTGGCCCTCGATCCACTCCGCCAGCCGTTCGGTCTCCTCGGAGGCCTTCTTCCAGGTGGTCAGCGGGTCGCCGGAATCCGCGAGGCAGGCGCCGTAATAGAACTCTTCGTAGTCGGCGAGGCTCATCTCCGCCTCGGAGGCATAGGCCGAGGTCGGGAAGATCGTGTAGACCCAGCGGAAGTCGCCTTCGGCGCTCCGTTTCATCGCCCGCGTCATCAGGTCGCCGGTGACCGACTGGCGCAGCGACTGG
>DATAON010000006.1:0-18648 GCA_036265715.1 Solirubrobacterales bacterium
GCAATGACCAGGCGCTGGATCTGGCTGGTCCCCTCGTAGAGCTGCATGATCTTCGCGTCACGCATCAGTTTCTCGACCGGGTACTCCTTGATGAAGCCGTAGCCGCCGTAGACCTGGACGGCGTCGGTGGTGACCTCCATCGCCGAGTCGGCCGCGAAGCGCTTGGCCTCGGAGGAGCGCAGCGTGTTGCGCTGGCCCTGGTCGAGCTGAACGGCCGAGTTCCAGGTCAGCAGCCGGGCGGCGTCGGCCTGCTTGGCTTCGGCCTCGGGGGTCGGCTCGTCGACGGGACGCGGCAGCAGCACTTCTTTGGCGATGACCAGGCGCTGGATCTGGCTGGTCCCCTCGTAGAGCTGCATGATCTTCGCGTCGCGCATCAGTTTCTCGACCGGGTACTCCTTGATGAACCCGTAGCCGCCGTAGACCTGCACGGCGTCGACCGTGATCTCCATCGCCGAGTCGGCGGCGAAGCGCTTGGCCATCGAGGAGACCTTGCTGTTGCGCAGTCCCGCGTCGAGCAGCACCGCGGAGTTCCAGGTCAGCAGGCGGCCGGCCTCGACCTTGGTCGCCATGTCGGCGATCATGAACTGGATCGCCTGGTGCATCGCGATCGGGACCCCGAACTGGACCCTTTCTTTGGAGTAATCGGCCGCGTACTCGAGCGCCGCGCGACCGATCCCGACGGCCATCGCGGAGACGCCCGGGCGGGTGCGGTCGAGGGTCATCATCGCCAGTTTGAAGCCCTTGTTTTCCTCGCCGATCAGGTTCTCGGCCGGGACCTCGACGTCGTTGAAGGAGATGGTCGCGGTGTTGGAGGCCCGCTGACCCATCTTGTCCTCCTTCTTGTCGACGCTCACCCCGGGGGCTTTCGCGTCGACGACGAAGGCGCTGATGCCCTGGTGCCCGGACTCCGGGTCGGTCTTGGCGTAGACCGTGAACCAGTCGGCGTAGGTGCCGTTGGTGATGAAGCACTTGGAGCCGTTGAGGACGTACTTGTCGCCCTGCTTGACGGCGCGGGTTTTCATCCCGGAGACGTCAGAGCCGGCGTCCGGCTCGGTCAGGCAGAACGAGGCCAGTTTCTTGTCTTCGGTCAGCATCCCGAGGTACTTCTTCTTGGTCTCCTCGGAGCCGCCGAGGGTGACCGGGGCCGCGGCGAGGCCGTTGGCCGCGAGGCTGGTGCCGATGCCGGAGCATCCCCAGCCGAACTCCTCCTCGATCAGGCAACCGGAGAGGTAGTCGAGGCCGGGGCCGCCGTAGGCCTCGGGGATGTGGGTGTTCATCAACCCGACCTCCCAGGCCATGTCGATGATGTCCTGGGGCCAGGTGCCGTCCTTGTCGTACTCCCAGGCAACCCGGCGCATCTCTTTCTCGGCAAAGCTGTGAGCCAGCTCTTTGAGGTCCTTCTGCTCGTCGGTCAGGGTGAAGTCAACCACCGGTCGGAGCTCCTTTTCGTCAGTGCTTTAAGTCCGTAATGGAGCGCCACCCGCGTGGAAGCTCCCCTTGATTGACTGGTCAGTCAACCAGCCGAAAGGTTAGCGGATTGGACCTCGCCGTTTGGGCGACTAGTCTTTGACCTATGGATCCCTTCCTCGTCGCCTCCGCGACCGACAAAGGGCTTGTCATCCTTCTGCTGGCCCTCGTCGTCGGCCCCCTGCTCGGGGTGATCCTCCGCGTCACCAACGGCAACGGCTGGGACCGGATCGGCAAGGGGCCGCTGGCGATGGAGGAGCGGCGGCCGCCGGAGCTGGACTCCGACCCCGAGCAGGTCGACGCGGAAGTGCGAGAACTGAAGAATCTCGTAGGATCCGAACGTGGCCCCCGCCCCTGACGAGAACCTCTACGAGGTCGAGCAGCTGCTGGTCCAGCCCGGCACCTACTTCAACCCCCAGACCGAGGTCGTGGTGGTCGTCGACGACTCCGCCTCGATCGACCAGGAGGTCTTCAACATGGAGGCCTACGAGGGCGCCGACTGGGTGCGGATCTCCGACGAGGTTCCGATCGACGAGGACAGCCGCGACCGCGTGCTGGAGAGCTTCCAGACCCATTACCACCCGGGCTCGACCGGCTCGGTCTCCGCGACGGCGCTCGAACAGGGCGACGAGGAGATAGACGAGGACGAGACCGGTCAGGACCCCGGGCGCGAGGACTGAAGTGGCCACGGCTCTCGCCGAGGGGGACAAAGCCCCCGCCTTCTCCCTGCCCGACCAGGACGGCAACACGATCCGGCTCAAAGACTTCAAAGGCCAGACGGTCGTCCTCTACTTCTATCCGCGGGCGGACACCCCGGGCTGCACGACTCAGGCCTGCGGTGTCCGCGACCGCTCCGACGAGTACGCGGCGGCCGGCGCCAAGGTGATCGGGGTCTCTCCCGACGAGCCGGAGAAGATCAAGAGGTTCGACGACAAGCACGGGCTCGGCTTCACCCTGCTCGGCGACGTCGACCACGAGGTCGCCGATGCCTACGGCGCCTGGGGCGAGAAGTCGATGTACGGCAAGAAGTACATGGGGATGCTGCGCTCGACCTTCATCATCGACCCGAAGGGCAAGATCGCCCGGGTCTTCCCCAAAGTCCAGCCGAAAAAGCACGACGCCCTCGTGCTGAAGGCGCTGGGCGAACTCGCGACCTAGGAGAGGGATCGGCGAAACTCGCCAGGCAAGCGAGCGGCCTCGGGCGCTGCCGCCCCGCGTCGCTAGCGACATTGACCCGACCAGAGTGGGGTCAATGTCGCTAGCGCAAAGGAATCACCCGCCGGGTTGGGTCTCCCGCAGAAGTCGTGGTTCCTTTTTCACCCCAGAGGGGAAAAAAGAACCACGCGATGCTCGGGCCGGAGGCTTTGGCGGACCGCCTCCGCCCAGCCGGTCGGGGTTTCGCCAATCCCGCCTAGCACTCAGGCGCTCAGCGCGACGAAGATGCTGGGCGAGCTAGGCGCTGAGGACGACTACGAGCAGGAAAGCTGAGTACAGGGCGAACCAGCCGATTACGGCGGGGAGGCGGAAGACGCCGGCGCGGTGGAGGCTGAAGTAGGCGAGCAGGCCGCCGGCGACGCCGAGGGCGACCGAGAGGACGGCGTTGCCGTCGAGCGCCCAGTCGGTGAAGATCAGGCCGATCCCGACCGGGATCGTCGACTGGAAGACCATCGCGCCGCTGATGTTGCCGAGCGCCAGCGCGTCCTTGCCTTCGCGCACCCAGAAGAAGCTGTTGACCTTCTCCGGCAGCTCGGTCGCCAGCGGCGCCAGGATCAGGGCGAGGACGAGAGCGTCGACGCCGATCGAGTCGGCGATCCCGAGCAGCTCCTCGACGAAGAGGTGGGCGCCGCCGACCATCGCCCCCAGCCCGACCAGCAACTGCAGGATGCAGAGGCCGAGGGCGGGGTTGCTGCGGTTTTCCTCGCGGCGGTCGAACATCAGCGGATTGAGCGTGCCGTGGTCCTGCACGTCGCCGCCGCCGCGCAGGGTCTTGGTCACGTAGAAGATGTAAGCGAGCAGGAAGACGACCCCGAGTGGGATCCGCACCGCGTCCGGCGGGCCCCAGGCCAGAACCCCGGCCAACGTGAAGAAGGCGAGGAAGAAGAGCAGGTCGCGCTCCAGGGTCGGGCCGTGGGCGTCGAGCTTGACCCCCTGCGTCCGTTTCTCCCGGTAGAGGTAGGCGAAGAGGCCGACCAGGCCCATCGCCAGCGTCGCCAGCAGGAAGGGGGCGCCGACGATCGCCCCGATCGCGACGTCTTCGGAGCCCTCGGCGGCGCCGAGCAGGGCGACGATCGCGATCAGCGTCTCCGGCGTCGCCGTCCCGACCGCGGCGAGGATGCTGCCAACCGCGCCCTCACCGAGCTCGAGCTTGTGCCCGATCCACTCGATCGCGTTGGTGAACAGCAGCGCCCCGGCGAGCACGATCGCGAAGCTGACAAGGAGGAGGACGTATTCCACGTACGCAGCAGCCTACTGAGTGCACCTGGGCGTGACTGGCAAGGACGCAGGGAGCGTGGTGTGCCCTGCACACGAGCGACCGAGGACGCCGCCAGCCGCGTCCAGGTGCACTCAGGCGAAGTAGAAGGCGAGCCCGAAGACGAAGTACACGGCGAGCAGCTGCACGCCCTCGAACCAGGTCGACTCGCCGTCCTGGGTGACGTAGTTGGCGATCAGGATCGCCAGCAGGATCGCCCCCAGCTCAAAGCCGTTGAAGACCAGCGCCAGCGGATAGGGGCCGATGAAAAAGGAGGCCATGACCAGGACCGGGGCGACGAACAGCGCCACCTGGGCGCTGGAGCCGACGGCGATGTTGACCGCCAGGTCCATCTTGTCCTTCATCGCGACCAGCACCGCAACCCAGTGCTCGGCCGCGTTGCCGACGATTGCGACCACGATCACGCCGATGAAGAACTCGGAGAGGCCGACCGACTCCGAGGCCTCGGTGATCGAGCCGACCAGGACCTCGGACATGATCCCGACGAGGACGCCGGCGATCGCCAGGGCGATGATCGATTTACGCGTCGACCAGCCCCAGGTGTCCTCGTCCTCATACTCGGGGTTGAAGATGTCGCGGTGGGTCTTCAGCGAGAAGAAGAGCCCGATCACGTAGGTGGCCATCAGCACGATCGCCACCGCCAGGGAGAGATGCTCGACGGTGCCGCCGTAGTGGACCGCCTCGGCGCCCGGCTGCGGCAGCCCCTTGCCCTCGACCAACTCGAAGATCGCCGGCATTATCAGCGCCGCCGCGGCCAGCATCAGCATCGAGGTCTGGACGCTGGCGCCGGTCTTGCTGAAGGCCTGCTTGTCGCGGCCGATCCCGCCGGCCAGCATCGCCGCCCCCAGCACCAGCAGGATGTTGCCGAGGATCGAGCCGACGATCGAGGCCTTGACGACCTCCTGCAGCCCCTTGCTGAGCGCGAAGAGGGCGATGATCAGCTCCGGCGCGTTGCCGAAGGTGACGTTGAGCAGGCCGCCGATGCCGGGCCCGGAGCGGGCCGCGAGCTCCTCGGTGGCGCGCCCCATCAGCGCCGCCGTGGGGATGATCCCCAGGGCCGAGACCGCGAAGATCACGGTGGCCGGCGCCCCGACCAGCTCGAGCGCCACCGCGATCGGGATCAGCGGCGCCAACAGGTAGGGCGCGCCGTTGGCGCTGCGGAAGAACGCAGCGCCGAAGCTCGGCGGCCCCACCTGGTTGTCGCTCTCGTTCAAATTGCCCTAGCCGAGCAGGCTGGCGCAGTCCTGCAGGTCGTTAGCCGTCTTGGCTTCCTGCAGGCATTCGAGGTATTCCTGCGACGCTTCGGCGCTGGGCAGGTCTTCCGGGTCGATTTCGAGTTCCGGGCTTTCGGCTTCATCGGCACCGGAGTCGCCGCCGATGCCTTCGAGCAGGCCGCCGAGGCCGCCGCCGCTGCCAGCTTCGAGCAGCTGCGTCGGGTCGATGTTGAGCTCATTGAAGAGCCCTTCGAGCGGCTGCGCGTTATCCGGGGCGGCGATCTTCTGACTCTCGTTGACGCCGCCCAGGGTCAGTTCGAAATCGAGCTCGACTTTGCCGGCGCTCGCGTCTTTCGGTTCGATCGTGATCTCGGCGACGGCCTTGCGGATGATGTCGTCGTCACCGACGTAGACCTCGACGTGGGCGTCTTTGACGGCTTTGGAGACTTCGCCCCGGGCCGCTTCCAGTTCGTCCAGCGGCAGCGGCCCGGCCGCTTCAAGCTGCGAGCTGCAGGCCGGGTCTTCGGTCAGGGCGATGATCGCGTCGACCGCCCCTTCGGGGTTGAGGTTGCCGCTGACCTTGGTCGTCGAGGTGCCGTCGACGTCGGCGCTGCCGTCGCTTTCGAGGTTGTCGATCACCGTGGTCAGGTCGATCCCGGCGAGCGCTTCCTGGCAGGCGGTGACGTCGGCGCTGCTGCTTTCGCCTTCGGCGCCGGCTTCGGAGAGGCCCTGTTCGAAGCCCGACTTGACGAAGCCGAAGGTGGTCGGGTCGACTTCGTACTCGCTGCCTTCGTAGCCGATGAAGGCGCGGTCGGAGAGCAGCGTGATCCCGCCCGTGAAGTCAACCGCTTCGCCGTCGACGTCGCCCTTGGCGCTGACGTCCATGTCGAGTTCCGGCAGCGTTTCGGGACCGCGGCTCTGGAACGGGCCGGAGAGGCTGACGCTGAGGTCGCCGCCGGAGTCGCCGTCGGCCTTGACGCCGAGAGAGAGGTCGATCGTGCCGCTTTTCACCCCTTCGAGGGTGGCGGTTTCGATCACCTGTTGGGGGTCCTCGCTGCTGCTGTCACTGCCACCGCAGGCGGCAAACGCCCCTGCCAGGGCGACGGCGGTCGCGAGCAGCGTGAAGATGCGGAAACGGCTCAAGGGATTACGGCTCCTCCGGAATCGGGAACGAATGACGACCTGATCGTAGCCCCAGGGGTGGCTGGGAGGGGTTAGCCGGCGTCGCCCGTGCGCGATTCTTCGATCGGCTCCGGACGATCGTCCGAGCTGAGGTTGGCCGCGAGCGGGAAGGCCAGGGCGCCGAGGAAGATCAGGATCACCCCCGTGGCGATGAGCCATTTGACCTTGAAGAGGTGGCCGAGGATGCCGAACGCGAACCCCGCCAGCATCAGGGCGATGTAGGGGCCGGGCCTCTGCGAGAGGAGCTCGGCGAGCGGCGGGACGAGGTCGGGCACGGGCGCCTGATTATCATCGCCGCCATGGCCGACGGCTCTGTGGCAGAGGTGAAGGACGCGCTGGCGCAGGTCGGCTACCTGGCCGACGAGCCCGCCGCGCTCGTTTCCTTCCTCGCCCAGAAGCTCGGAAAGCCGGTGCTGGTCGAGGGCCCGGCGGGGGTCGGCAAGACCGAGCTGGCGAAGGCCCTCTCCCGCTCCACCGGCCGCGAGCTGGTGCGCCTGCAGTGCTACGAGGGGCTCGACGAGGCGAAGGCGATGTACGAGTGGAACTACCGCAAGCAGCTGCTGCGGATCCAGGCCGGCGGCGAGGCGGGCTGGGACGACGTGCAGGAGGACATCTTCGGCACCGAGTTCCTGCTGACGCGGCCGCTGATGCAGGCGATCTCCAGCCCCGAGCCGGTGGTCCTGCTGATCGACGAGATCGACAAGACCGATCAGGAGTTCGAGGCGATGCTGCTCGAGCTGCTCTCCGACTTCCAGATCACGATCCCCGAGCTGGGGCAGATCTCAGCGACGACGATGCCGATCGTCGTCCTCACCTCGAACGACTCGCGCGAGCTGACCGAGGCGCTGAAGCGCCGCTGTCTCTACCTCTGGCTCGACTACCCGGGCCTGGAGCGGGAGATGGAAATCGTCCGCCTGCACACGCCGGAGCTGAGCGAGACCCTGACCCGGCGCCTGGTCGAGGTGGTCGAGATGGTCCGCGCGCTCGACCTCAAGAAGCCGCCCTCGATCGCCGAGTCGATCGACTGGGCGCGGACGCTGCTGCTGCTGGGCGCCGAGGACATCGACCGCGAGACCTTCGCCCAGTCGATGTCGATCCTGGTCAAGCACCGCACCGACATCGACCTCGTCGCCGAGCGGGTCGGGATGAAGCTGCCCGAGGCGCCCGGCCGCAGCGGGTGAGCCCGACGGCGGCCTCGCCCTACGGGCCGAAAGCCGACCCGGGCCCGCCCGGGCTGGCCGCCAAGCTGCTGGGCTTCTGCGAAGAGCTGCGCAACGAGGGGGTCGCGGTCGGGACCTCGGAGATCCTCGACGCCTTCGAGGCGCTCGAACACGTGCCCTGGACCTCGCAGGCCGACTTCCGCGAGGCGCTGGCGACGACGATCGCCAAGTCCCAGGACGACCGCCGCGTCTTCGAGCTGCTTTTCGACCGCTACTTCTTCCGCGCCGCCGAGGCCGAGGCGGTGATGCACGACGTCACCGAGCGCGGCGAGGGCGAGGGCGGCGCCGGCAGCGAGCGGCTCGATATGAACGAGCTGCGCGAGCAGATCCGCGAGGCGATGCTGGCCGGCGACGAGGACCGGCTGCGCGACCTCGCGCGGCTGGCGATCGCCGCCTTCGGCCGCGGCGAGGGCTCCGGCGTGGTCGGCGTCGACGTGCAGCGGATTCGCCGCACGCTCGGGCTGACCGCCGGCAGCCAGCCGCCGAGCGAGGACGGCACCGAGCAGGCGCCGATCGACCGCGCCCAGCTCAACCGCTTCGAGCGCCACCTGCGCCGCGAGCTTGAGCGCGACCTGATCGAGCGGACCGAAACCCTCCCCCCCTCGCGGCCGCTGGCCGAGCTCGACCGCGCCCTGCCGACCAGCCCGACCCAGGACCTCGCCGCCGTCCACCGCGCGGTCGGCCAGATGAAGCGGCGGCTGGCGACGCTCGGGCAGGAGCAGCGCGGCCACCGCAAGGCGGCCGGCGTCGACGTGCGGCGGACGATGCGGGCCTCGCTGGAGACCGGCGGCGTGCCGCTGCGGCTCAAATACAAGCCAAAGCGGCCGCGACGGCCGGAGATCTACGTGCTCTGCGACGTCTCCACCTCGGTCACCTCGGCCAGCGTCTTCTTCCTCTCGGTCCTGCACGCCCTCCACGACTCGTTCCGAAAACTGCGCAGCTTCGTCTTCATCGAGCGGATCTCCGAGGTGACCGACGTCTTCGAGCACGAGCGCGACTTCGCCGTCGTCGCCCAGAAGATCTCCAGCGAAGGCGGCGTCGCCGACATCTCCGGCTACACCGACTACGGCCGCGTCTGGCTCGAGTTCCTGACCGAGATCTCCGACGACCTCGACCCGCGCTCGACCGTGATCGTGCTCGGCGACGCCCGCACCAACGGCCGCGAACCCCACGCCGAGGTCTTCGCCCAGATCTCCGAGCGCGCCGGCCGCCTCTTCTGGCTCAACCCCGAGCCGAAGCTCTACTGGAACTACGGCGACTCGGTGATGGCCGCCTACGAGCGCTACTGCGACGGCGCCTTTGAGTGCTGGACCACGCGGCACCTGGAGAACTTCGTGAACGTGGTGGCGGGCGGGGTTCCTCAGGCGGACTAGTCGAGGGACGGGTTGGTCAGAGGGGCGGTGGTTGCCTCTCCGGGAATTGAGTCGCGTCCCCTAAAGGGGACTGCTCCGCGATGTTGAGCTCGCCTATGGCGAGCAGATTTAAGGAAAGGGCCTTCGGCACATTCCCGGAGAGGCAACCACCGCCCCTCTCACGAAGCGTTCCTCGCTGATCAAGCAGCAGCAGGCACGGCTCGGTAGCTGGAAGCAACCGTCCCTCGGCTGCTCAAGCAGGAAGGGGACGACCCCCTGCCTTGCCGCAAGCTCCCGTCCCTTGATGCTTTTCAGCAGTCCCGATGCACGGGTGATGAGCGGGTCCGGTAGGCCTCTGGGCGAATGTCGCCCGAAGGGCCCTTTACTGATTCAAGCCCGCCATAGGCGGGCTCAACATTGCGGAGTAGCCCCCTTTAGGGGGCACGACTCAATTCGCCCAGAGGGCTACCGGACCCGCTTACCGCCCCCGTGAACCGGGTAACGCCATGCTTCAAGCCGACTGAACGATCCGCACCGGATCGTCCGCTGAGACCTGCCACTGCTCGTTGAGCCTCGCCCCCGGCGGCGGCTGGACGGGGCCATCGAGCAGCGGGTCCTCGGTTTCGCGCATCCAGGCATCGAGGCGGCCGCGCATCTCGGCCAGGGGCTCGGCGCAGGCGGGGTCGTCGGCGCGGTTGTTGCCCTCGGTGGGGTCGAGCACGAGGTCGTCGAGCTGCTCCTCGGGGACGATCTGATCGCCCCAGCCAGCGGCGACCAGGAGATCCTTGCTGTCGCTGTCGTCGCAGTTGGCCGGCACCGGGTGCGCGTAGTTGTCGAAGCGGCGGATGTACTTCCAGCGACTTCGATCTGGTGCCGGCGGCGGTTGCCGAGGGGTAGCTGCTTGACGAATATCGCCCACCAGCGCTATTCTGCTGTTGGGCCTCACGCCTGCATCGGGCGAGATTGGGGTCCATTCTGAGACAAGCCCTGGGAGACCGGGGCTTGTACTTTTTTCGGGGTCAAGGGACGGCTGGCGTCAGAGCGTTGTAGTCAAAGCCGCGAATGGCACGGCCGTCGTCTTGTTCGAACGGCCTGACGATGAGTCGAGCCAAGGCCTTCTCGTACTGTCGTTTGAAGCGCTCGTCGAGATCCGGCCGCTCTTGGATGCTTTGAAAAGCCGCGTGTGCACACCAGTCGGCCATCTGGAGCAGCTGACTCTCGTGCGAGCGGCGCATGCTGGCATCCTCGACGATCCGCCGACTGCGGATCTCGAGCGCCCTGTGACACTTATGGAGGTGGCCGCCACTGTCGTGCCCTCCATCGACGAGGACGGTTGCGTGGGCGTTCTCCTGACCCAGGAACTCCTCGAGAAAATCGAGCAGTTCTCGATAGAGGTCGATCTTTCCCCAGCGACCGGCCTTGAAGACCGTGAGGACGCGGGCCTCGGTAAAAGTCCCGATCGTCTTTAGCCCTTTCTCGAATATCTGGGAACGAGACCGTCGCTGGGCTTTGCCTCGACGCAACAGCTCAATCAGCTCGCCGTCGTCGCCTCTCGCAAGGTCTTTTTGCGATTGATCCGGAATGTGCTTCTCAGGCTCGATCGCCAGCCACCCTTGCGCGTGCAGCTCGAAGGAAGCTGGAAGGGAATGCCGGCTGTAGAGGAAGCTCCTGAAGCTGAGCCATCTACCGAGATACTCGGTCCAGAGGTCCAAGGGGATCACGAGAGCAGTCCATAGCGAGCCAATCTTCTCGTTCCCAGAATCGTCCACGTAGGCAACGTATGAGCGCCGGGGCATAGCCATACCGATATGCAACCAGAGCTAGAGCCGCGACGACCGGCGAGGGCGACTTCGTTTAGGCCCGGCCTACGCGCTAGCGGGCGGCCCAGGAGTCCGGGGCCGCAGCCAAGTCGGTGACCACGCTCGGGAGTTCGTCGGCGACGAGGTCGGCGAGGGTGGTGTTCTCGAGCACGTTGCGGATGCTGGCACGGACGGCGATCCAGACCTCCTGCAGATGCTCGGAGTTGCCGCGGTACTCGATCGCCTCCGGGGGCGTCGACTGCACGTGGGCGATCGGGCCCTCGACGGCGCGGACGACGTCGGCGATCGTCACCTCGTCGGCGGGCCGGGCCAGCCAGTAGCCGCCTTTGGCGCCGCGGCGGGCACGAACGATGCCGGCGTGCTTGAGCTCGAGCAGGATGTGCTCGAGGAACTGCAGCGGGATCTCCTGCGCGTCGGCGAGTTTCTCGCCCTTGACCGGGCCCTCGTCGGCGGCCGCGAGCTCGGCGGCGGCGCGGACGGCGTAGTCGGCTTTGGCGGAGACACGCATTTGCCTAGTAAAGCAATCAGCCGATCACGTCAGGCGTCAAATCGTCTTTGCGGTCGGCCGCTTGCTTGGCCGCTTCGACCCCTTCGCGCTTGATCCGGCGCTCGTTCCACCAGCGCGGGAACCAGATCAGCAGCCCAAGCCCGATCCCGGCGACCCCGGCCGCGATCGGCCAGACCAGCGGGTCGCCCTTCTGCACGGTGACGATCCCGGAGGCGACGAGAACGACGCCGAGGGCGGTGCGCAGGAAGCGGGTCGGGGCTTTTTTCGCGTAGTGAGAGCCAACGATCACGCCCGGGATCGAGCCGATCAGGATGTTGCCGGCCAGCACGAAGTCGACGTTGCCGCCGACCCAGTGGGCGATCCCCGCGGCCCAGAGCAGGATCGCGGCGTGGAAGACGTCGGTGCCGACGACTTTGACCGGAGTGAGGCGGAAGACGGCGATCAACAGGATCGCGATCACGGTGCCGGAACCGGCCGAGGTGATGCCGATCACGAAGCCGGTGGTGGCGCCGATCGTCACCGCGGCGATCTTGTGGCGGCGCTGTAGGACGAAGTCCTCGCGCTCTTCGATCAGGCCGCTGAGGATCAGCGCCCGCGCCAGGGTGATGATCCCGACCATCAGCAGGGTGCCGCCGAGCAGCGCGTAGACCAGTGAGTCGAGCTCCTCTTCGCCGACCTTGCTCTGCAGGATCGAGATCGCCCAGACGCCGATCACCGCGGCGGGGACGCTGCCGGCCGCCATCCAGTAGGCGAGTGGCTTGTTGACGGTGCCCATTTTCAGGTGGCGCCAGCCGCCGACGGTCTTGGTCACCGCCGCGTAGAAGATGTCGGTGCCGATCGCGGTCACCGGCTTGATCCCGAACAGCAGGATCAGCAGCGGCGTCATCAGGGTGCCGCCGCCCATGCCGGTCATGCCGACCATCGCTCCGATGCCGAAGCCGAAAATGACTATTGCCGGGTCCATGCTGCCGTTCACCGCACGGGGTGCTAATCGACTTTCCTGACCTGCTTGGTCGGGAGTGCGGTGTGCGGCAGGATACCAGCGATGAACGTCTCGATCGGCGCAGTTGCGCACTCCTACGGCGACCTGCGCACGATCGAGAGCCTCGACCTCGCGGTCGCGCCGCAGGGAGTCGTCGGCCTGGTCGGCCCCTCGGGCTGCGGCAAGTCGACCCTGCTGGAGCTGATCTGCGGGTTGCAGGACCCCAGCGCCGGCACGATCGAGGTCGGTGGCAAGGCCGCGGCCGCGAACCGCCTCGGCAGCTGCGCCTACATGCCCCAGCGCGACCAGCTGCTGCCCTGGTGCTCGGCGATCGACAACGCCGCCCTCGCCCTCCGCAACCGCGGCGCCAGCCGGGCCGAGGCGCGCGCCGGGGCGGCGCCGCTGTTCGAGCGCTTCGGGCTCGCCGGCTTCGAGCGCAGCGCCCCGCAGGACCTCTCGGGCGGGATGCGCCAGCGGGTCGCCTTCCTGCGCACGCTCATCTCCGGCAAGCCGGTGCTGGCGCTCGACGAGCCCTTTGCCGCCCTCGACGCGATCACCCGCGGCGAGATGCAGGAGTGGCTGGCCGGGGCGCTGCGGGCCGACCCACGCACCGTCGTCCTCGTCACCCACGACGTCGAGGAGGCGCTCTACCTAGCCGACCACGTGGTCGTGCTCTCGGCCCGGCCCGCCCGCATCGTCGCCGAGCTACGGGCGCCCGACCCGCGCGCGCTCGACCGCGACGCCGCGATCGTCGATCCCGCCTTCGTCGCCGCCCGCGAGGCGGCGCTGCGGGCGCTGCACGGGGGCTCGCGATGAAGCGCTGGCTCTACCCGGCGCTGCTGCTAGCAGTGCTGCTCGGGCTCTGGCAGCTGGCCGCCAGCAGCGGCTTCCTCGCCGACGTGCTCGGGGTCGAAGAGTTCCTCGTCCCCTCCCCCGCCGAAATCGCCAGCTCGCTCTGGGACAACCGCTCGATCCTGCTCGAAAACGCCTGGGTCACGCTGCAGGAGATCGCCCTCGGGCTCGCCTTCGCGGTCGCCGTCGGCCTGCTCTTCGCCGTCGCGATGAACCTCTCCGAGGCGGTGCGGCTGGCCAGCTACCCGCTGGTGATCGCCTCGCAGGCGATCCCGATCATCGTCATCGCCCCGATCCTGATCATCTGGCTCGGCTTCGGGATGGCACCGAAGGTCCTGGTGATCGCGCTGATCTGCTTCTTCCCGATCACCGTCGCCACCCTCGACGGGCTCAGCTCTGTCGACCGGGACGCGATCAAGCTGATGCGCACGCTCTATGCCTCGCGCTGGCAGATCTTCTGGCGGGTGGAAGCGCCGGCGGCGCTGCCCTCGTTCTTCAGCGGCGCCAAGATCGCCGCCGCGGTGGCGCCGATCGGCGCCGTCTTCGCCGAGTGGGTGGCCTCGAACCAGGGCCTCGGGCGCCTGATCCTCGACTACAACGCCAACTACCAAGTCGCCGACATGTTCGCCGCGACCGCCGTCCTGACCGCGATCGCGATCGGATTCTTCGGCTTGCTCGCCCTCGTAGAGCGCCACGTCGTCACTTGGCGATAGAACACAGGGATGAACTCCCCCCGCATCCGTCTGCTGGCCGTGGCCGTCGCCGCCCTCCTGCTGGCGCTCGCGCTCGTCGCCTGCGGCGAGAAGTCCGAGGACGAAAGCGGCGAGACGCAGTCGCTCTCGCTGGCCCTCGACTTCTACCCGAACCCCGACCATGCCGGGATTTACATGGCGCAGAAGCTCGGCTATTTCGCCGAAGCCGGGCTCGACGTCGGCATCGAAGCCCCGACCGACCCCTCGCTGCCGATCAAACAGGTCGCCGCCGGTCGCACCGACCTGGCGATCTCCTACGAGCCGGAGGTGCTGCTGGCCCGCGAGCAGGGCCTCGACGTGGTCGCCGTCGCCGCGGTCGTCAACCAGCCGCTGACCTCGATGATTTGGCTGGCGAAATCGGGCATCAACGGCATCCCCAGCCTCAAAGGCAAGACCGTCGCCTACGCCGGCATCCCCTACCAGGAGGCCTTCCTGGAGACGATCCTCGCCCGCGGCGGCCTCACCACCGCCGAGGTGAAAGCGGTCAACGTCGGCTTCAATCTGCTGCCGGCGCTGGTCGGCGGCAGCGCCGACGCGATGCTCGGCGGCTTCCGAAACGTCGAGGGCGTCGACCTGCGCGAACGCGGCCTCAAGCCGGTGGTCACCCCCGTCGACCAGCTCGGCGTCCCCACCTACGACGAGTTGGTCCTGGTCGCCAGCCGCAAGGCGCTGCGGGAAGACCCGGAGAAGTACCGCCTCTTCATCGCCGCGCTGGAGCGCGGCACCAACGCCGCCGTCGCCCAGCCGGCCGCGGCCACCGAGGCGATCCTCGCCGCCAACCCGGCGCTGGAGCCGAAACTGACCCGGGCCGAGGTCGACGCGACGCTGCCGCTGCTGGGCGCGCGCACGCAGGGCCAGCCCTACGGCTTCATGGACCCGGACGCCTGGGAAGCCTTCGCCGGCTGGATGCGGGACAACGAGCTGATCGAGTCGCTGCCGCAGGCCACCGAACTGCTCAGCAACGACTACTTGCCGGGGACGATCCCCGAGTAGCCGAGGGCGCCCTCGCGCAGCAGCCTGGTGACGTCGGTGTCGGGCATCGCCGCGTGGAAGAGGTGGCCCTGCGCGTAGTCGCAGCCGAGCCGCCGCAGCTCGGCCAGCTGCACCTCGTTCTCGACCCCCTCGGCGATCACCTCGAGCGAGAGCGCCCGGGCCATCCCGATGATCGCCTCGACGATCGCGGTGCGCTCCTGTTCGATCCCGAGCGCGTCGACGAAGGAGCGGTCGATCTTCAACGCGTGGAAGGGGTAGCGGTTGAGATAGGCGAGCGAGGAGTAGCCGGTGCCGAAGTCGTCGAGGACGAGGCGGACGCCGATCTCGCTCAGCGCTTCCAGCGAGGCGATCGCCGAGGCCGACTCCTCGACCAGGACGCTCTCGGTGATCTCCAGCCGCAGGTGACCGGGGTCGATCCCGGTGCGAGCGATGATCTCGGCGACGGTGGCGGGCAGGTCGCGGTGGGCGACCTGGCGAGCGGAGAGGTTGACGGCGACGTCGAAGGGTCGGGCGTCGGGGTGCTGTTGGTGCCACTCGACGGCCTGGCGGCAGGCGCGCTCCTGGACCCAGCGGCCGAGCGGCTCGATCAGGCCGCTGTCCTCGGCGATCGAGACGAACTCGACCGGGTCGAGCAGGCCGCGCTCGGGGTGCTGCCAGCGGACCAGGGCCTCGAGGCCGCTGATCTCGCCGGTGCGGAGGCTGACCACCGGCTGGTAGTGGAGCGCCAGCTCGTCGCGGTCGAGGGCGTGGCGAAGCTCGCGTTCGACCTGCAGCCGCCGCATCGCCCCCGCCCGCATCTCGGCGTCGAAGAGGACGCAGCGGGCGCGGCCGCCTTCCTTGGCCCGGTACATGGCGGCGTCGGCGTCGCGGATCAGCAGCTCGGCGTTGACCTGGCGCTCGGAGCTGCGGGCGACGGCGATGCCGATGCTGGAGCTGACGAAATGCTCGACGCCGTCGATCGAGAAGGGCTGGGTGAAGGCCGAGGCGACGCGGTCGGCGATCGCCACCGCCTCGCCCTCGTCGGCCAGGCGGTCGATCAGGATCCCGAACTCGTCGCCGCCGAAGCGGGCGACGACGTCGCCGGGGCGCAAATGGCCGCGCAGGCGCGGCGCCACCGCCCGCAGCAGAGCGTCGCCGGCGTGGTGGCCGAGGCTGTCGTTGATCAGCTTGAAGTGGTCGAGGTCGAGGAAGAGGATCCCGATCGGCGAGCCCGAGCCCTCGGCCCGGCGCAGCGCCTCGCCGAGCGCGTCGACGAAGGAGAGCCGGTTGGGCAGCCCGGTCAGGGAGTCGTGGAGGACGCGGTGGCGCAGCGCCTGGTCGGCGGCGTGGCGCTCGAAGGCGTCGGCGAGCACGTTGGCGGCGCCCTGGACGAAGGGGACGTCCTTGGCGCTGAAGCGGCTGGGGTCGGTGGCGTGGACGTCGAGCACGCCGAAGGGGCGGTCCTTGCCGTCGATCATCACCGCGAGGCTGCTGGCGGCGCCGAAGACGCGCAGGGCCGGCGGCATCGTGAAGCGTTCCTCCTCGGTCCAGTCGCGAACGATCGCCGGCGTGCCAGAGTCGAGCGCGGCGCCAGCGTGTGAGTCGCGGGCGGCGGAGACACGGCGCCCGGCGCCGATCACCTCCTCGTCGAGGCCGGCCCGCAGGTGCAGACGGCGGCCGTCGCGACCGACCTCCCAGATGCAGGCGGTGTGGATGCCGTCGACTTCGCTGATCAGGCTGACCGCCGCCTGCATCAGCTGGTCGGGGTCGCCGTCCTTCAAGGCCCGCTCGCCGAGCCTGGCTACCACCGCTTGCTGGGCCAGCGCCCGCTGCAGCTCGGCCTCGGCCAGCTTGCGCTCACTGATGTCGTAAAGCACGCCGTGCCAGACCGGGACTCCCTTGTCGTCGCGCTCGAGCACGGCCTCGTCGAGCATCCAGACGATGTCGCCCGAACGGGTGCGCATCCGGTATTCGGTCGGCTTCGTGTTGCGGTCCCCGAGGTAGTCCTCTTTTTCGATCGCCAGCGCCGACTCGCGGTCGTCGGGATGCAGCAGCCGCGCCCAGAGGCCGGGGTCGCGCTTGAACTCCTCGGCGGTGTAGCCGAGGATCTCCTCGACCTGGGGGCTGACGTAGCGCCAGGCCCCGGTCTCGCCCAGCTCGGCCGCGTAGACGATGACCGGCAGGCGCTCGACCAGGCGGCGGTAGTCCTCGCCGCGGGCCGCGATCTGGTCGAGGAACTCGTCGACCTCGTGATCGGGCCAGTTGCGGTCTCCGGGAGCCGGCATGCGTCTCTATCGACAGGCACGGCCCAGGCTTGACCTTTGGGCGTGAGACCGGCGCTCTATTGAGCGATCAGCTCGATGATCCCGCGCAGGATCAAGAGCCCACCGATCGCGCTGGCGCCCACGACCGCCGCTTGGCGGCCGTTGCGGGAGAGCCAGTTGCGAAAGCGGGTGACCGTGTCCTTGGTCCAGTCCGGAGCGAAGGCGTAACCGAGCAGCGGCAGCTCGATCAGCAGCAGCTGGATCAGGCAGAAGGTGACGACGAGGACGACGACCTCGACTGAGCTCGCCTCCAGCTTCGCAATGCGGCTGAGCGCAGTCAGGTAGGAGACGCCGGGCAGCGTCAGCAAGACGCCGGCGACGAAGGTCAGCCGCGGGTCCCCCCTGCCGATCATCCGTTCCGGCAGCGATTCCTTTGCCTTGCCTTCCGCTTCGGCTTTCTTCTGCTCCTTGCGGCGCCGGCGCCGCTCGCGCAGCGGTTCGGCCCGGCCGCTGCCGAGCACGAAGGCGATCGCCAGCAGCAGCGCCCCGAGAATCAGGTCCTCCCCGGGCCCAAGCGTGTTCTTCGAAGTATTGACTGCGGCCGAGCCGTCGAGCTCGAAGACGATCAGAAGGCCGAGGCTGATGCTGGTCAGGTAGGCGCCGAGCAGGTAGCCGATCATCAGCTTCTTCGGGTTCGGAAGCAGCAGCATGACCGTCACCGCCGCCAGCAGCGTCGGCGTGAACATCGCCAGCAGCGAGAGCACGAAGATGCTCGACAGATCGCCGCTCACAACGCTTGCCCCCAGGTCACGCCGGCATTCTCCCCCACGCGGGGAATCTGTGGGGAGCCCAACTGGCTGGGCAGCCAGGAGGGGACGATGCAACGTCGATCCATGTAGCCTCAGCGGGCAATTTCACGCACTTAAAGGAGAGGGAAGAGGATGGGACTACTGGACGGTAAAGCCGCGATCGTGACCGGTTCGGCGCGCGGGATCGGCCGGGCCACGGCGGAGCTGATGGCCGCCGAGGGCGCCAAGGTGCTGATCAACGATCTCGACGCCGACGTCGCCGAGCAGACGGCCGGTGAGATCGACGGCGAGACCGCGGTCCACGCCGGCGACCTGACCGCGCCCGACGGCGCCGACAAGCTGGTCGCCGCCGCCGTCGACGCCTTCGGCAAGGTCGACATCGTCGTCAACAACGCCGGCTACACCTGGGACGGCGTCGTCCACAAGATGAGCGACGAGCAGTTCCAGGCGATGCTCGACATCCACACCGTCGTGCCGTTCCGGATGGTCCGCGCGCTTGCCCCCACGTGGCGCGAGGCCGCGAAGAAAGAGCGCGAGGAAGGCGTCGAGGTCTTCCGCAAGCTGATCAACACCTCCTCCACCACGGGGATGTTCGGCAACCCCGGCCAGGTCAACTACGCCGCGGGCAAGGCCGGCGTCGTCGGGATCACGAAGACCCTGGCGAAGGAGTGGGGCCAGTTCAAGATCAACGTCAACGCGGTCGCCTTCGGCTACGTCGAGACGCGGCTCACCGCCGCCAAGGAGGAGGGCGGCGAGATCACCT
>DATAON010000007.1:0-44614 GCA_036265715.1 Solirubrobacterales bacterium
GAGGCTCGTCCAACGGAGGTCCTGGTTCAGCCGCGACACGTGGAGTCATTGACTCGGCCGGTCGCGGAACAGGGCAAGTGCCTCGGTTGCCGTCCGAAGAATGTCCGGGGCACGGCCAGCGCGGGGCGACGCGACCCCGAGCCGTCGTCCCGTCGCGAGGGAGCGGCCAACGTGCCAGGACAAACCACGTCAAGCCGGAGCTCGCGTGGACCGGTATCGCAGGGCGACCGCCCCCGACCGGAACTCACGGCGATCCACGAGCTCGACCTGGATGCGCTGGCGCAGACCGGCGAGCAACGTCGGCCCGTGTCCGGCAAGGACCGGCTGGACAAGGAATTCGTACTCGTCGATCAGTCCCAGATCTGCCAACGCCAGGGGGAGCGTCACCCCGCCCACCCACAGGCGCTCGCCTGGCTCCTGCTTGAGCCGCTGAACCGCTTGCCCCAAGTCGCCTCGCACCAGCTCGGCATTCCAATCGACCTCGCTCAGCGTGCTCGACACGACGTGCTTCTTCGCCCGGTCGATGGCCTCGGCGAACGGGACCTCCCACTCATCCATCCAGTCAGGCCACGGGCCCGTGGCCGGCTTCTTCCACGCCGACTCCATCATCTCGTAGGTCACCCGGCCGAATAGCAGGGCATCGGCCCGTTCCATCTCCGCGGTCCAGTAGCGCATCGACTCCTCGTCCGGCGGGATCCCTGCCTCGTGATGACAGCAGCCGTCGAGCGTGACGTTGATCGAGTATCGAAGTGGTCTCATCCCGTTGCTCTCCATTGATGCGCGCCCGGTTCACCGAACCGACCTCAGACTACTGGCGCGCCATTTCTCATTGGCGCCCGTTCGGCTCCGTCCGACGGCTCGACCATCTGGGGAATCCTCTCGTCATCAAGCGGCTCGCGAGGCGACTCGCCGCCGACTGCTCTGCGATGCAGACTTCCACCGAATTGAAGGGACGGATGCCGTCCGCAGAGTGGAGCGGTATCGCAGCACCGATGCGACCGAGATGCGACCCGGAATCGGGGGCAACGGCAACGAGCCAGATCTTCCCTTCGCCGATTTTACATTCTGGCCACTTCTAGCTAGAATGTGGCCACCATGGAGAAGGCGACCGTAGGCATCCGCGAACTGAAGGACAAGGCCAGTTCGATCATCGACCGGGTCGAGGCGGGCGAGGCGATTACGGTGACGAAGCATGGCCGCCACGTGGCGAGGATCGTCTCCACCACCACCCCGCCCCACCTCTCGGCCTTGATCGCCAACGGCACGGTGCGACCGCCCGAAGGGCCCCGCTACCTGCCGGCAAAGCCGGCCAAGCTCCGAGGCACGGGCAAAAGCGCCGCGGAGTACGTCTCCGAGGGTCGGCGCTGAGCCTTTACCTCGATACCAGCGCGCTCATCAAGCTCCTGGTGGATGAGCCGGGAGCGGAGGAGGCCCGCGGCGCCTACAGCGAAGCGGACGGGATCCGGACCACCGCAATCGCGCATGTCGAGGCGACGGCGGCCTTGGCACGGATGCGCAAGGGCAGCCGCCTGACCCCGACCCTGCTCAACCAAGCGCTCGACGATCTGGAGAGCATCTGGCGTGGAATCTTCAGCCACGCCGTCAACGACGCCCTCCTCGCACAGGCAGCCGAGAGCGCCCAGGCCCATTCACTGCGCGCCTACGATGCGGTGCACCTGAGCGGAGCACTCTCGTTCGCGAACGGCGAGGAACTCGATTTCGCGTGCTGGGACAAGGAGTTGCGCCGAGCGGCGCAGAAGAACGGCCTCGCGCTAATCCCGGAGCATCTCTAGCCGCTCGAGAGGCATCCCTCCAGGTCAATGGTCTGAGGTGGCTCGCATTGGATGGGGAATGCGACAAGTTCGTGACCACAGTGACTCCCTAGAGGCTGGATGCGCGAGCGAGCGTTAGCCCTCTGCTGCAGTGTTCCTCCAGGGGCGACGCCCTGGCGACACGGTACCGATGTCGGACCGCGGATGGTCATTGATCGACCCGAACGAAAAAACCAAGATGTTCTGTTTGACAACCCTGAGTACTCGACTAAGCTAGCGCGGGACAGGGACGACCACGTATGTCGAACGTATCGACCATCGACATCACGTGGGTCGGTTGAGCTCATCGAGATGCCAGCTATCAACAGACCTTTTGGCGCGAAGTTCAGCAAGAGCATTGACTATGCGCTCAGGGAACATGCAACCCTTCCCCTGCGAAGCGAGAAACACGGTCACTACCGCGACCTTTATGTCGATGTCGACCAGCTTCAAGAGTTGAACACGTCCGACTGGCAAGTGATCTATGGCAGGCGCGGAACCGGCAAGACCCTCCTGCTCGGAATGCTCGTCGAACTCACTCGCGCTGAGCTGGACCGGGGACAACTGTCGATCATGATCCCGGCCCAAGAATGCAAGGTTTCACCGGTCGGCCGTGCGATTCCGGATAAGACGCGTGCCCTCGGATACTTTCAGTCGTTCCTCGAACTTCTCATCGACAAAGTAACCGGGCAGCTGGAGCATCTTTTAGTGCAGCCGTCCTTTCTCGGCCGTTTCACGGGGCAGAGACGCCGCACTATCGATAGGGCCTTTGAGCTTATGGTCGATCTTCTTGAGCTTGCTACCCAAGGCCGGCCAGTAGCAGCCTTCTCCACGACCGAGCAAGTCAACGAGCAGCGATCTGCATCGACCCGCGCTACCTCTGCAGGAGGGAAGCTCGAGGTGGATATTGGGCGCGACATCCGTATGGGCGCAAAGGGAGGCCTCGAACACAAACGGCAGAGCGCCGACGAGAACTCCAAATACACCCGCACTGAGTCTCAACCCCTCCCACGTTTCGCCCTAGTCAGCAAGACGCTCCAAGAACTCCTCAAACTCCTGAAGGTCGACCGTCTCAATATCTTGATTGATGAGTGGTCCACGCTTGACCCAACCGGGGCGACGGCAATCCAACCGGAGTTCGCCGAGCTCCTTAAGCGGACGTTCCATGGCGTTCCCTCGGTGAGTGTAAAGATCGCTACGAATCGGTACCAAACCCGTTTTAGCAATCGCGGAGCGGGGGGTTCCTACCGTGGCCTTGAGTTGGAAGCCGACATGTTTGAGGCCATAAATCTCGATCGAGCTCTTCTAGATAGAGACGGTCTCGTATCGTTCTATGAAGCCTTACTTCTAAACAGGCTCGCGTTCTTCGATGAATCGCTGAATACTTTTAGGGCCGACAATGGCGGATTTCCTCATGAAGCATTCGTACTGGCGATTTTCCACGATCGCAGAGCCTTTGAGGAGTTAGTGAAGGGTGCCGAGGGGATTCCGCGGGACTTCATCGCGCTCGTTAAGGCAGTGGCAAAAGCCCACCGCCACTCCGTGAAAGACCGGTGGACCGCCCGCGCCATTCAGGATGTGATTCGCCAACGAAGCGTGTCCGGCTTAGAAGACATCGAGTACCGCTCGATAACGAGTCAGATGATGGATCCGTGCATGAAAGCGGTGGTTACGAAGACCGGGTCCAGGATATTTTTCGTCTCGAAGAACGATCATCCGAAGGTTGCCGATGCTCTCGACGAGCTCCTTGAGAAGCGCATAATCCATGACTACCCCCGCGAGGAGCTACCGGGCTTTGCTCGCGAGCGCAATCGCGCCTACCTGATGGACTACGGCGTCTGGCTTGACTGGGAGCGGACCCGTGCGGGGGACGTACCGCCTGGGCCTGAGAATGGTCTCCCTCAAGACTGGGTCGAAGTCGAGGAATGGCAGGTGGACCTAGACCAGATAGACCACGAGCATGAGCTGACGTGCCCTCATTGCGGCCATGCTTTTACGCCCGACGAGCCGTCCTACGCCCTTAAGCGGCTCTGCCCGGAGTGCTTTGAGCCCGTCGACGAGCCCGTCGACTCGCCCAGCTAGAGCAGGCCGGTTTCTTCGCGAATACAGTTCTGTATTGAAAGGACGAATGCCGACCGCAGCCTGGAGCGGAATCGCTTCGAGATGCGACCGAAAATTAGGCTCGGAAGTGTGCGGCCGCACCCGGCCGCCGCAAGAACATGGGATGCTGGAGCAGATGGCATCGAGAGCATTCGTAAGCTTCCAAATGGAGGACCGCTGGGCACGCGACTTCCTCACCCAGCACGCCCGCGACAAACGGATCGGGTTCGAATTCATCGACTACTCGATCAAGGAGCCCTTCGAGAGCAAATGGAAGACCAACGCGCGGGCGCGGATCGCGCGTAGCAGGGGCACGATCGTCCTCATCGGTCCCCACACCGCGAGCGCCGACGCGGTGCTTTGGGAGATAGCCGAGACGCTCCGCCAGGGCCATCCGCTGTTCGGGATCCAGATCAATCGCGATTACACCTATCCCGTCCCTGCCGGGACCTCGCGGGTGATCCGCTGGAACTTCGACGCGATCGCCGGCGAGCTCGCGAGCTGGTGAGCGACTACCTGACCACCCTGGCCGGGAGGATCCGGGCCCTGATCGACCCGAGCGCGGCGCCCGAACACCCACTCGATGGGCGCCTCTTCCTGCTCTACGCGCTTCTGGCTCTAGTTAAGGGACGCGAGACCACCCGCGAGGACGTCCACAACGCTTGGGTGGTGTGGATGCTCGAGATCGACGAGGACCACGATGCCCTGCTGCCCTTCGCGCAGCTAAGCGAATCTCAGCGCAGCCAGGATCAGCCCTTCCTCGACGCGATCCACCAGGTCGCAACCGGGCTCGCTTAGTGAAGGAGATGGAAGAACCCCAGCACGGCCACCAGGGTCGCGCCCAGATGAAGTAGGCCGAAGATGAGCGGCACGATCCGCTCGATTCTGGTGAAGGGCTGGTAAGAGAGCGCCTGCGCGGCTTCCCACTCAGCACCGAACATCCGCGCCGGCAGGGCGGCCTCGAAGCTGTTTATGACATCGAACTTAGCCTGGTTGAGGGTTCTGTAAGAGGCGATGATCGTGTGCCATGCAAAGCAGAGAGTAAGGCCGGCGACACCGAGCACGAAGACCCCCGCCCAGGAGGCGCGATCGGACACCCCTTGCTGGAGAAGGAAACTGAGCACGGTCAGAACTAGGGCATTCACGGAGAGGAAGAAGCGGTTCTCCTCTTGACGGCGAGAGACCAGGCGCTCCTCGGTCTCTACGAAGACCTTGTACTGTTCGAGCAGATGATCGGCCTGCGCCGGTTCGGCTAGGGCCGGGGGGATCTTGACCAGCGGTAGGCGAGCAACGCCTGGGGCCGGTGTGCTGCGGCGCTTGAACAGGGCCATCGAATGACTCTATGCGGGTAAGTGCGGGTTGTCATCTAGCTCGTCAACCGCCGGTCCCTGCACTTCCAAGCGGTCGAGGATCGCCGGGACGAGTTCACTAGTGTGATCGAAACCGCCAGAGGAGAAATAGATTGCTGCCAGAATCGAGCGAGCGTTGCCGCCGGTTCTCGCCGTGAACTCCTTCAGCCGCCCGATCAGCTGATCCTGCCTAACCGGGTCCTTAAATTGCCCGCTGACGATCGTTGCCAGCGGTGCGTGAATTCGAGGCTCAGCGGCGGGCTCGGCGTAGGAGAAAACAGCTCCCAGCGGCGAATACGGCGGCAGGAAGACCCTTTGTTGGGAGAACCCTTCTCTAGCCGCTTCCCAGTCATCTTTGACCGTCGGGTCCTCGGGCGCCAGGCGTAAGCGGCGACCCGTGTAAGTCACCGAGGGGTCCGAGCCCCCTACTGCAGCGCGAACCGCGAGCATGAAGAGAAAACGCCAAAACCCATCCGCCCGCACGTCGATCGGCGTCGAGAGGTAGGAGGGAGGCATTACAAACAGGGTCTTGGCGAGATGCCGCTCCTCAAAGATCTGCTCGACCTCCCATGCCGTCCCCGGCGTATAAAACGGCATCACGAAGATCAAATTGCAGCGGCGCAGCTCTTTAAGGATCTGCCGCCGCCACTCCTCCCCCATCAGCGTTCGCGGCGAGCCGGTCGGCTCATCGGGCGGGCCGGGGCTGACAAACGTTCCACCGAGGCCGTGAACAAGACGGAAGAGGGAGAGCTCGAGTCGTGGCCACTTTGGTAGCGGCTCAGGATCCGCCGAGGTAAACGGCATTAGGTTGACGATGAAGCGATTTCCAGGCGTATAAGGGCGCAGAAAGAGAACCCGGTGCTGCACCGTCGCGCCCTTACCCTCGCCTTGGCGGCCAGGATCCCAGCCGAGTGCCTTGTCCATCGCCCCCTCGAAGAGAAAGGCGATGTCATCGCCAGGCTGGCTGAGACGGTCGACCCTGGGACCCTCTTCCATCTCGGTGGTGCTCTCGGTGGTGCGCCGCGCCTGAGCCGCATGCAGCTCTCGCACGAAGCGCTAGTCAACTTCTCGCTCCAGACGCCTGACCACCGGCCCTACGACCCCCCGCAACACCACCAGCGCGAGGACTTTCTTCGTCATCTGCCGATCCGCACTCAGTAGCAAGCGGGCGAGCGCCGCCAGTTCCAGCAGGCCGCGGGCGATACGGAGCAGAGAAAAAATGGTGGCGGACGCCGTTGAGTAGTAATGCTGCGGTTCGGAGGCAGGTCTGAGATTTCTTGAAAGGGACTGGTTATCTCCTCTGTCATCTGCACTCACCCCGCAATGGGATCCTTGCCCTCTAAGACACAGTGATCTGCACGCACCATAATTATGGGCTCACGACTCGCGGGTTCCACCGGGAGCCGAACCCACGGATCCACTTGAAAGGACGGGCGCCATCCGCGCCGCAACGCCCAAACTGAGCCGGATGTGACCAGGATGAGACTAGATCTCGATCGGTGGACAGTTCTCCCAGCTACTGTGCCTCAAACCACCGCTCTTGCACCGCAACTTTGGACACCGGCCGAACGCGGGCCGCTGAGAAACACCGTGACTCTGCCCATTCGACGAGGTCCGGATCAAAGCTTGCAGCGTCTGAGCAGATCTCGCGCGCGATACCAATTGGCATCTCTGCCCAGCGCCTTCTTGGACGGAGGTAGTACCCATGGGGGTGCCGCCTGATCATGGACAGGGCTCGCTTCCATGCCTCCGCATTCCTTCGGTCTCCCGATAGCTCTTGCTCAATGCACATTTCAAGCAATGCTGCTCGCCTTCCCGCATAGCCCTGCAAATAGTCGGAGTACAGCTTGGCACGAAGCGGTACGGCTGCCCGGAGGCTGACTAGCTCGACCATCCGATTCGACAAATCCCTGGGCAGTCTGAGGACTTTCTTACTGAGCGCACTTGCCTCATTGCTCCTAGCGCGAAAAATACGTCCACGGCTGCAGACTGAGTACAGTCGTTGGAACTCGTCGGATGGCAGTCCTGAAATAACTCCATCAAGCTGTTCGATGTGTGCTGAGATCGTTCGTGCGCTGGCTTTTGAGAGAAGGACTCCCAAGGCCAGAAGCCTCTCATCTCCAGGGCCAGCCACCGACAACTGTCTCCCCCACCATCCAGGGTTGCCAGCCCGGAGACGGGCGTATCGGACCCGACGAGCAAGTGGCACATCGCTGTCGAACAACTCGGGCGCATCCCGAGCGGTATCCGAGGTGGATTTGATCCCACTGCCCTCAATAGCCAGCACCGAATGTGCCCACTGCTCTCCGAAGAGTCGTCTTGACGCCTCGATGAATACCTCCCACGGCTGAAGACTCGTGCTCCAATCGTGGCCATCCGCCCGATCCTGCTCTTCCCAGATGCGAAGCGCCTCTCCGCATCTATGCAAAATGTCGTAGTCGCGGCTTCGCTCAGCGATCTCCGCGGGCCGACTCCTTACGAGGCGCGCGCCAAATGCTGGATGCTGGGTATACGCGTATATCTGCCCAAATTTGTTGATGACAGCATTGTCTTCGTCATCCAGCAGAAACGGCCAGCGACCAGAGAGAATGATCTCCACCGTTAACTCACTGCGGTGCTCGTCGGCTTCAACGTAGCGACCACGTCCACTTGCGAGTAACTCCATCAGCTCCCGATCTGCAGGTGGATGACCGAGGAGATCGTCGAGCTCGCGCTCGCTAGCCGCCGCTAGGGTCCCCATCAACCGACCATAGGTAATCCACCTGTCCCGGTGCATTCCCGTTTGTTCATTAGTCGTGGATAGCCAGTGCTGTTTCCGCATTTCCATCGGGCAATTTCTCTCGATAACGCTACACAGCACCCTCGCGTATGGAAACCGCACTGAGCCTTCCAGCTCGGCATAACAGCGGTCAGCAAGCTCTCTTCTCCCGCTGCCCTCCGGCAGAACCTCAACAGTGTCCCGAGCTCTAAACGGAGCGTTGCTCATCGTCAGCTGTACTCCGATTGGATCGGCAACCAACCGGACAACATCGTCAAGAGATCGGGGATTTTGATTGAAGACCCAATCTGCCAATAGCATCGCTGCCAACACGCGCGGCTGCCGTAGATTGGTGAAATCCGGATCATCAGCAAGATCCTTGAGGCTTTCCACCAAAGACGGGATCTCACCCTTGCTCCAAAATCCCGCATAGAACCGCGCCACGTTCAACCAGTAGGGATTCTTTGCCAGTGCTAAAAAGCGATCTGGGAGGGTTCCACGCACTTCTTCGCCAGTTGGCGAGTACCGCGCCGTGTCGTACAAGAACTGTGCAGCGAAATACTCACGGAGAGGCTGCACCTCAAATTCATAGAGTCCCTCAATTCGGGATACAACAGCGACAACCCTAGTGACTACGCCCTCGAACAGACTGTCTACCAGGGTGGCGTCATGCCCCTCTGCGCTGAGGTAATCAGACAATACATTCGTCAGGTCGTCGGCACTGATTCGTCCACTCCCACTGCCTTGCTCAGTATCACTATGGAGAATCCAGGCCAAGTATCCATGTAGGGAAATTAGAAGCTCTCGGTGCTCGCGGACGATCTCGCTCTTCTCTGACTCACGGTTCAAGAACGTCTCAATGTAGGCTCCATAGAGCGCCGTTCGTTTGTCGGGCAACGAGCTGCCTCGTGCATAAATCAGGCTCAAGAGGATGGTTAGCTGCATCGTGTTGCGGGCCAACTCGCGCATGTGGGGCTCCTCGAGCTTCGTCTCTAGGACCCGCTTTACCTCCCGAGCGTCGCGCGACGTCAGCTTTCTCGCTTTGATCCACTTATCGCTGTACTCCTTGGCTATGGACGGGGTAATCGCCTCCAACGTTAGGTAGCGAAACGTCTTTGGATCGAAGCCGGGGCTGTTAGCAAATGCTGCCGGGCGAGACGTCACAATCATCTGGAATGACAGTGCGGTGGCTGCAAGCCGCCGCGCGGTTGCCGTGAGCTCGTCGACCAAGTGTTGTCGCGTCTCTATATCAGCAACCTCGTCCAAGCCATCGAACACCGCTACGGCGGCCGTAGTCTCCAGTACCGATAGGAGATCCGCAACATCGAAATTGACCCCTCCCGAGTGGTGATAGACGCTGGCAGCAAGAAACGCCTCCACGCTCCGGGGTTGCTGATCGGCCAGCTCTTGGTCTGGCAAGAAGGGATTCCTACCCTGAAACCAGGTCGCTAGGTCCCGAAGATCAACCCGAAACGGGACCCGCAGCGGAACGCCCTTTTGATGCTCTGGCAGACGGGACGTCTCCATGTCGAGCAAGCGCATTCGATGGACTTGGCAAAGGTATTGGGTAATCGTGGACTTGCCTTGACCAGGTGCACCCTCGATCACGACCAACGGGGCATGTTCTTGGAACTCGCTATCTAGAAGGAGGTCGGTCGCCGGAAATTCAAAGTTTCCTTCCCTCTGTTCCACCGCCCTCACTTCCAGCGCCATGCCACGAGGTTCGGCAGGTTGGCCGTCTGGGAACCGAATCGCCAGAGATTGGAGAAGGTCGATATCTCGTTCGCCCGAGCGGCCTCGCTTTGGCCCAGCGGTCACCGCTGCCGGGATGTCCACGAACAGATCCAGCAAGTCTTCTAAGAGATCGACCTGCTTGAACCGAACTTGTCCATCCTCCTCATATTGCTCGGCTAGATAGGCATTTATCGCGGCTGAGCGTCGCTTGCGTTCTTCCGACAAGTCACTCTCAAGGAGCTCGCGAAGAACATCCAGGCCCGAGAGTAGATCCGGGAACTCCCACCTGAGACTCGGTGTGCCTTTCAGGCGTACGACAAGATCATCCCGCCACCAAGCCCTCGCGGGAACGCTTAACGTCTCTTGCAGGAGATCATCGAGCTTGTCGATGGATCCTGCGTCTGCGTGGCCAGTCCCGCGAACGTTGGTAACCAAGGTATAGGAGGTCACTGCCTTGGACAGGAGTGCGTCGACCTTTGGGGCCTCCTCTTCCATGGTTTCCAAAAGCCACTTATGCGGGTCATCCATGGATTCTGGGCGCTCCGCAAACTTCACTTGGACAACCGAAGCGAGTCGCTTCCCCCCCTCCCATCGATAAACGACGGAATCTCGACCACCATCTGGTTGACGTAAGGGGAACGCCTGGGTGTCCGGGAACTCCAGCGCGACGAGAATTTGCGCTAGCCGCTGAAAGCGGTCGGGACCGAGGAGCTCAAGAGGAAAGTCGGAATCCATCTGTGCGTTCAGAGGATTCGCTGCGAGCGGCAATCAGTCATCCAAGGAATAGTCGCATGAATTCCCGATGATAAGGGTGACCTTCGTAAAGAACTGTGTTGTAGCTTGCTATGGTGGCTCATCGATCGCCGTCCGAACCGCTCCAAAGCTCGCTTGCAGAGGATGTGCGTACTTCGCGAGCATCGTCTCGATCCGATGGCCAACGATGTCGGCCAGATCGGCGTCATACACTCCGGCACCGCGCAGGTGGGTAACGTAGCTGTGGCGGCACTCGTGGGGCCGAATATCTAGGCCAGCGGCCTCCTGGGTCGGTTTCCAGACGTCGCGGTAGAAGGTGCGCTCGCGCCAGAGGCGGCCGAGGGGGGTTGGGAAGAGGAGTTTGCAGTCGGGGTCGTTGAGGTTGATCTGGGCTTCTAGGAGCCAGGCGAGGGTGGCGGGGACTGGGACCACGCGGCCGGCGTCCTCCTCGCCGTGGTCGGTCTTGGTGCCCTCGAGGATGCGGCCCTCGTGGGCGGTGCGGCGAACCTGGAGGGTTTCGCCGTGGAAGTCTTCGGGGCGCAGGGGCAGGACCTCGCCTAGGCGCATCCCGGTGTCGGTGAAGGTCCGTACTAGGGCCTCGTAGGGGCCCGCCGCCTTGGCAAAGCGGTGCATTTCCTCGAAGCTGAAGACACGGATGGGGCGGCGCTTCTTCTTCGCTCGGGGGTCGTTGGCGCGGATGCGGATGCCCTTGAACGGGTTCAGATCGCAGACTTCGTCGGTGATCGCGTCCTCAGCCATCGCTGAGAGGGCGCGGAGGATGCCGACCGCACCGGTCGTGGCTCGGCCTTCATTCGTCAGCATGTGCTCGACCAGGGCGAGGGTGTGGCGGCGGCGCAGCTCGCGGAGGGGCCAGTCTCGCAGCGGGATGCCCTCGACCTCTACCTCGGCGACGCGGCCGATCCGGTGGTTGTAGGTGTCGTTGGTCCGTTCGGCTCCTGGGTGCCGTTCGGTCCAGGTCTCGAAGTAGGTGCCGAGCGTGTCGGGCCGGTCGCTCAGGCCGTAGGCCTCGTCGATCGCCTTCTGGGCGTCGGCTTTGCGGGTGAAAGTGCCGCTCCCCCGGTTCCAGGTCGGTTTCGCCACGCGGCGCTTTCCGTCGCGACCGGTGAAGCGGGCCACCCAGACGATCTGGCCGGAGGGGTTGCGACGTTTGAGCGGCGACTCGCGATGACTCACGCCGCCTCCTCACGGTGGCGAGCGAGGAAGCTCTCGACGTCGGCGGGGTCGATGCGCCGGGCGGCTCCGAGCTTGTAGCTGGGCAGCTCACCCCGGCGAATCCAGTTGCGGATCGTTCGGTCCGAGACGGCGAGGTAGGCGGCGAGGCTGCGCTCGGTGAAGAACGCGACGGTGGCGGATTTCCGGGCCATACCTTCTAAGTGCGATTTCGGGCCGCTTTGCATCGGGTGACTTGCCGATTTCGCCCGAAGTCGAACGAAGGTCAAGCCCCTGCCGCCCCCTCCTACTGGCGGCCGTCGCACGGCGAAGCCGTGCCAATATCGGCCGCCCGGAGGGGCGGTCGGGCACTCGCGAAACCGCTCCCGTCCCTTGCTGACGTTTCGGATCAACAAGGAGCGGCCCAGGCACGGCACCAGGGGGTGCGTAGTGTGTCGGCTGTCGGGGTTGGTGCCTGTGGAGAGGTCTCTCGTGAGGTGCCAGATCCTGACTGCCGCCGCTCCGGTGCCCTCTCGATCTCGCCTCTGCGTGCTGGTGTCGATGTGATCGTGTTGGAGTCGTGGTGTCGGTGGCTGATCTGCGCTGTGGTCGCATCTGGATCTATGGGGCTTAGGGCTGTGGTCGTTCTGTCTTGAATGACCGCCCTCCCCGAGCCGTCCGCGGCGGCTCCCCAGGACGATCCGGCGTTCGCTGCTCCGCCCGTTCGTCGCTAGAGGCCCGCCGTGACGATCTCGTTGAAGCGCAGCGCTGCTCGGGTCGGCAGGAGCAACTCTCCGCTGACGAACAAGAGGCCGACGCCGACAAGGTCGCGTGCGGCCCGCTGGAATCGGTCGGCGTCGGCGAAGTCGGCTGACCCGGCCGTCACCTCCTGCACGAGCTCAACTAGCCGCACGTGGGCTGGATGGAGCGTCAGAACCTGGATGAGAACGACGCCTTGGTCGCGGAGATCTTTCAGGTCGTTGGATTGCGTCCGATCCGGCCCGCAGTCCATAGAGTCGATACCAGCCATGAGGAGCTACGCCTCCTTGTGGTGAGGCCCTCGGGTGGCGTGTCCGCGCCGCTCGGGGGCCGCTTTCTGTGTGTGCGGCCAGCGTAGCAGGGACTTAGCACATGTACTAAGCCGCGCTTTGTCCGCATGCGCGTCTGAGAATGTCCCTCGCGATGCGGCATTCATCGCGACCACAGCGGGGGCTCGGAATCGCGGTCCGACTCACGCGCGAGAAGAAGAAGCTGACCCAGGAGACGGTGGCTGAGCGGGCCGGCATCGCGGTCCCGACGCTTTCGCATCTTGAGGCCGGACACGCCAACCCGACCTGGGCCACCGTGAGCGATGTCGCCGCGGCCCTCGGCGTCACCGTCGCTGAGCTGGCGAAACTCGCCGCCAAGCACGAGTCCTGATGCGACCAGGATGAGACCAAGAGGTCGCGGAACGCCACGGAATCGCCCGGCACCCACCGGAACGCATCTCCATCCCCAAACCGAAGACTTGGCTCTGCACCGGGCATTCCCCGGCACAGAACGGAACCACGAGGAATGCGCCCGACGGGAGTCGAACCCGCGACCTTCGGCTTGAAAGACCGACGCTCTTTGGGCCCCCGAAAGGACCCGTTGACCACTGAGCTACGGGCGCTCGCGGTGAAGACTACCCGCGCAGCGAGATTTGAGCGTTTCTGCTGTGGCTAGGGTGGGGGCATGAATCTGGGGATCGAGGGCAAGGTCGCGCTGGTGATGGGCGCGAGCCAGGGGATCGGGCGTGGGATCGCGGGGGCGTTGGCGCGGGAGGGCGCCCGGGTCGCAATTGCCAGCCGGTCCGCCGAGAAGCTGGCGGACGCTGCTGGGGAGATCGGCCTGGGGACGACGGCGTTCGTCGCCGACGCCGGCGACCTGGAGCGGATGGCGTCGCTGCCGGCGGAGATCGAGGGCGCGCTGGGGCCGGTCGAGATCCTCGTGACCAACACCGGCGGGCCGCCGATGGGCGGGGCGCTCGACCACGACCTCGACGAGTGGCAGGACGCCTACCGCACGCTCGTCCTCAGCCCCAAAGTCCTCGTCGACGCGGTGGTGCCGGGGATGCGCGAGCGCGGCTGGGGCCGGATCGTCAACGTCGGCTCAAGCACGACCCTGGAGCCGATCCCCTACCTCAACCTCTCCAACTCGCACCGGATGGCGACGGTCGGCTACCTGAAGACGCTCTCACGCGAGGTCGCCGCCGACGGGATCACGGTCAACACCGTGGCCACCGGCAAATTCGCCACCGAACGGCTCGCCGTCAACGTCGGCTCGATCGAGCAGGCCGAAGAGCTGGCCCGCACCCAGGTCCCCGCCGCTCGGCTGGGAACCCCCGAGGAGTTCGGCGACCTCGTCGCTTTCCTCTGCTCCCAGCGCGCCGCCTACGTCACCGGGACCGTGATCCCGATCGACGGCGGCATGCTGCACTCCGCCTAACCGGCGACGCGCCCGTCCTCGTCGACGACTGCCACGCCGTAGTCCGGCTCGGCTCCAACCTCCCGCAGCGGCCTCACTTTGCCGCCCACCGACCGTTCGCGCTGGATCTGCTCGAGGACCGCGTCCCACTCCCCCGCCTCGGGCCGCCAATCTGGATCCGGAGTCGGGCGCGCGCTGCGGCGGCGCCGGTAGGCGACGACGATCGCTCGTCCGACCCAGGCCAGGACCAAAATCGCCCCCAGCGCGAGCAGCCACAGCGGCACGCCGGAGCTGTCGGGCGCTTCCTCTGAAGGACTCGCGACCGGCGCGGGGGACGCTGCGGGCGCGGTGTCGGCCGCGGCCGCCGGGGGCGACGCGGGCCGGGCGATCGGGACTCCAGCGCCGACGTCGGCCCTGGCGTTTGCGGCTCTAGCGGCCGCGGGCTTCTCAACGGGGGTCGGAGCCACCGCCGCCGGCGTGCTCTCGACTTCGGTCACCGGCGCCGCGGACGCTTCGGAGTATTCGCTCGAGCCGCTTTCCGTGTAGCTGGGGGCGGTGGGTTCGACGTATTCAGGCGTAGCGGTGCTTGCCGGCGCCTCGGTCGTCGATCCGGTCGGCTGCGAGCCGGCGCCGCTGCCCAGGGAGCTGCCCTGCTGGACCGGCGTGGCGCCGCTTTCGGGCGTCGAGGTGCCTTCGCCCGGAGTCCAGCCGGACCCACTCGTGGACTCTCCGGCGGCCAAGGCGGTGGCCGGGATCAAGCCGATCAGCAAGGCCGCGAGGGCGGCGACGCACAGCCCGTGCCAGCGACGGTGATCCGATCTTTGAGGTGCGAGCTCGTTCGTCATAATCGGAGGATGGACGGATATTCTAGTCCCGTGCCCGCATCCTGCGGTTCCAAAGGTCGCTAGGAGCGCGAAAGCACAAGATGCGGATCCAGATTCCTCGTCGAGGGACGCTTGGCGTAATGGCGACTGCCGGCGCCACGATCGGCCTCTGCTTCCTGCTCGCCGGCGCCGTCTCGGCCGCCCCGCCGACCCTCACCGCCACTGCCACCAACGCGGTGATCGGGCAGACCGTGCAGGCGACCGCGCAGCTCTCCGAAAGCCCGGGCGCCACCGGCACGATCAGCTTCGAAGTCTTCGGCCCCGCCGACCCCACCTGCACCGGCGCGGCGGTGACCCCGGCGGCCGCGACGGTGAGCGGGGAAGGCGAGTACGTCTCCGGGCAGTTCACCCCTCCCAGCCCCGGGACCTACCACTGGAGCGCCCACTACTCCGGCGACCTCGAAAACGCGGCGGCGGACTCCGTCTGCACCGCCACCTCAACCGTGAGCAAAGCCGCCCCGTCAATCGGCGGCGACGCCAGCGACGGCACCGTCGGCACCGCGATCCACGACGAGGCAACCCTCAGCGGCGGCGCCTCGCCCAGCGGGGAAGTCACCTTCTCGGTCTTCGCCCCCGCCGACAGCACCTGCGCGACGCCGCTGGCGACGACCACCGCCCCGATCATCGCCGGCAAAGCCACCTCCGCGGACTTCATCCCGCAGCAGGCCGGCGGGTTCCGCTGGACCGCCACCTACCCCGGCGACGCCAACAACGATCCGATCGCGACCACCTGCGGCGCCGCCACCCAGACCTCGGTGGTCGCCAAAGCCGCGCCGAGCCTGTCGGGCATCGCCACCTCCGCCCCCGAAGCCGGCCAGCCGATCGACGACACCGCCACGCTCGCGGGCGGCTTCACCCCCGGCGGTGCGCTCACCTTCCGCGCCTACGGCCCGGGTGACGAAACCTGCGCGACCGCCCCCAAATACGAAGCCACGGTCGCCGTGACCGGCAACGGCGACTACTCACCGGCCGGCTTCGCCCCGCTCCCGGGGCTGTATCGCTGGACCGTCAGCTACGACGGCGACGCCAACAACCTGCCGGCAGGCACTCTCTGCGACGCCCCCCTGCAGTCCTCGGCGGTCGGCCTGATCAGCGCGACCCTGGCCGCCGAAGCCGGCAACGGCGCCGTCGGCACCCCGATCCAGGCGACCGCGACGATCCAGAAAGGCGCGATCCCCAGCGGGCAGCTCGTCTTCAAGGCCTTCCCGCCGGCCGACCCCAACTGCACCGGCAACCCGTCCTTCAGCTCGACGATCGCGGTCTCCGGCAACGGCAAATACAGCTCCGCGGCCTTCGTCCCCACCCGGGTCGGCGCCTACCGCTGGACCGTCGCCTACTCGGGTGACGCCAACCACACGCCGGCGGAGAAAGCCTGTGGGGCGGCGACTTCGAACGTCGCCAAAGCAGCGCCCTCGATCACCAGCGCGATGCGGCAGCGGCTGGCGGTCGGGACCCGGGTGCGGGACATCGCCACCCTGCTCGGCGGATACCTGCCCTCCGGCACGATCACCTTCCGGATCTACGCGCCCGGGACCACCACCTGCGACAAACCGGCGTTCCTCAACACGGTCGCGATCACCGGCAACGGCTCCTTCGCCTCCGACCCCTTCGTCCCCTCGCGCCCCGGGCTCTACCGGTTCGTCGCCAGCTACTCGGGCGACGCCACAAACCAGGCGGCGGTCGAACCGTGCGGCCTCGGCAACCAGGAAGTGCGCGTGACCAAGCGCAAGGCGAGAGTGTCGCCGCGCGCGGCGCTGGCCGGTCGCCGGATCTCGATCCGGGCCCGGCTCGCGGGCGCGGCATCGCCCTCGGGCGTGGTCAACTTCCGCCTCTACCGTCCCGGCGACAGCCGCTGCCAGCGCCGGCCCGCCTTCAGCGGCGGCGTCACCGTCACCGCCAACGGAACCGTCACGCTGGCCGAGTACCTGGCGACGAAGCCGGGCATCTACCGCCTCCGCGTCGGCTACTCCGGCGACCCGCGCAACAAGCCCTACGAGGGCAGCTGCGCCAGCGCCCAGCCAATCCGCGCTCGCTAACTAACTGAAGTCGTAGGACCAAGCGGGGGTGTGCCGGCGGCGAAGCGGCAGTGCTGTGCACGACGCGAAGCCGACGGTGCGGCCCCGCGCAGTGTCCTACGACTTCAGCTCGCGCATCGCGGGGTAGATGATCACGTCGCGGAGCGTCTTGGCCCCGGTCATGATCATCAGCAGGCGGTCGATCCCCAGCCCGCAGCCGCTCGCCGGCGGCATCCCGTATTCGAGCGCTTTGACGAACTCTTCGTCGTGGGGGTGCGGATCCTCCTCGGCCCCCGACTCCTGGCGTTCGCGCTGGCCGATGAAGCGCTCGCGCTGTTCGACCGGGTCGTTGACGTCGGTGCCGCCGCCGACGATCTCCATCCCCGCCACGATCCCGTCGAAGGCCTCGCAGACCTTGGGGTCGTCCGGGTGCGCCTTGACCAGCGGCCAGATGTCGATCGGCAGCACCGTGATGTAGGTGGGCTGGATCAGCTTCGGCTCGACGAGCTTGCCCTGCAGGGTGTCGACGAGGCCGGCCCAGTCGTCGTTCTCCTCGGCGTCGTCGCCGGCGAGCTCGGCCAGCTGGTCGCGGCTCGCCTCGTAGATGTCGACCCCGGTCTCCTTCAGCAGCTCGTCGCGCAGCACCACCCGCGGCCACGGCGCCGCGAAGTCGATCTCGACCCCGTCCCGTTCGACCACAGTGGTCCCCATGATCTCCTCGACGACGCTGGAGACCAGCACCTCGATGAACTCCATGACGCCGTTCCAGTCGGCGCCGCCGACGAACATCTCCAGCATCGTGAACTCGGGGTTGTGCTGCGGCGACATCCCCTCGTTACGGAAGAACTTGCCGAACTCGTAGACGTCCTCGAAGCCGCCGACGATCGCCCGCTTCAGCATCAGCTCGGTCGCGGTGCGCAGGAAGAGATCGCGGTCGAGCGCGTTGTGGTGGGTGACGAAGGGCCGGGCCGCGGCGCCGCCGGTCAGCCGCTGCAGGACCGGCGTTTCCAGCTCGACCCAGCCGCGCTCGTCCATGTGCTTGCGAATCGCCAGGGTCAGCTTCGACCGTTTCTTGAAGATCTCCCGCGAGTCCGCGTTCGCCATCAGGTCGAGTTCGCGCTGGCGGTAGCGCAGCTCGGGGTCGCTGATGCCGTGGAAGAGGTCGGGCGGGTCCAGCAGCGCCTTGGCCAGCAGCGTGCACTCGCCGACCCCGATCGCCAGCTGCCCCCGTTTGGTCACGTAGACGACGCCCTCGACGCCGATCACGTCGCCGATGTCGAGATCTTCGATCCGCTCGAAGGCCTCCTCGCCGAGCTTGTCGCGTTTGGCGACCGCCTGGATCGTGCCGGTGATGTCCCGCACGTCGAGGAAGACGACCTTGCCGTGCCCGCGCTTGCCGGTCACCCGGCCCATCACCCGGTAGCTGAACTCCTCGTGCTCGCCTTCCCCCAGCTCGGCCGGGTCGTGGGCGGCGACGATGTCCTCGACGTGGGTGCGGCCGTAGAAATTGTGCGGGTAGGGATTGATCCCGGCCGCGCGCAGGCGCTCGACCTTGGCCCGCCGCTGCGCCTCGCTGGCGGCCGCGGAGCGGTCGCCGGTCGCGTCGGGAACCGGCTCCGCCTGCGGCGGCGCCTCCTCAGTCATCAATCGCTGCCAGCGTCATGGAGCGAAGCCGACAGTCACCCGCTCGTTCCCCTCATAGTCCTGAAGGGTAGTGGCGTCGCGCAGCAGCTCGCGCATCGCCGGGCCGTGGTGAGTGTCGTGCTCCATCGCCAGCTGCCAACCCGACGGCGTTTCCGCGACCAGGCCGCGGATCACCCCGAGGCCGTCCTCGCCGCAGTCGCCGGTGACGGCGATCCGCGGCTCGCGCTGGATCTCGGGCGAGCGCTCGAAGATCGTCGAGTCCGTGACGTAGGGAAGGTTGGCGATCACCAGGTCGACGTCCTCGAGGTCGTCGGGCAGGCCGAGGCCGACGCTGACGTCGAGATCGAGGCCGAGGCGCTCGGCGTTCTCACGGGCGGCTTCGACCGCCTCCGGCGAGAGGTCCGAGGCGGTGACTTTGAGGTCAGGGCGCTCGGAGATCAGCGCCAGCGCGATCGCGCCGGAGCCGGTGCCGACCTCGTGGACGCGGGAGCCCTCGGGCAGTTTGGCGCCGACCTCGACCAGCAGCTCGGTCTCGCGGCGCGGCCAGAGGACGCGCGAGTCGACGGCGATCTCGAGGTTGCGGAAGGGGGCGCGGCCGAGGATGTAGGCCATCGGCTCGCGGTCGACCCGGCGGGCGACGCTCTCCTCGATCGCCGCGGCGACCTCAGAGTCGATCTCGCCGGCACTGTCGACCGAGAGCTCCCCGGTCTTCACGCCCATCGCGTCGGCGACCAGCGTTTCCGCGTCGGCGCGGGCGTTCTCGACCCCGGCCGCCGCGATCCGCTCGGCGGCGTCGTCAAGCACGGCGCTGACGGTCCGGGCCGAGGGCCCCTCTTGACTCTGAATGTCTATTGCCGCCATTTGCCTGCCGTTCCCTTCGCTAAATTGCTCCAAAGATTTTGCGCAAGATTAACACCGATTTCTCGCTTCTCAAGCGGCAGCCTGAACCGCTTCGTTCGCCGCCGGGCGGCCGATGCCTCCGTGGCGGCGGATCACGATAGCGATCCAGATCGCTCCACCGAGCATCATCGTCAGGCTCTCCCACTGGGCAGTGGTCAATCCCAGCGCCCCGGTGTCGTTGCGGCGCAGGAACTCGATCAGGAAGCGCTCCGCCCCCGCGTAGACGAGATAAAGGGCAAAAAGCACGCCGGCGCGGACCCGATCGCGCAGCTGCCAGAGCAGCCAGGCGCCGAATCCCATGATCAAGGTCTCGTAGACCGGGGTCGGGTGGACGGTCTCGTCGGTCGGCACGGTCCCGTCCGGATAGGCCATCGCCCAGGGGCCGTCCCAGGCCTTGCCGTAGTCGCCGTCGCCGGAGAGCTGGCAGCCGCAGCGGCCGATCGCATAGCCGATCGCCAGCGCCGGGGCGGCCACGTCGAGCAGCGCCAGGCCGAGGAAGCCGCGCCACCAGGCCCAGGCCAAAACCGCGAGGGCGCCGCCGATCGCGCCGCCGTACCAGACCAGCCCGCCGCCGGAGAAGAGGTTGCCGAGCAGGTCGTCCTTGACCGAGTCGTAGTTCTGGGCGATGAAGTAGAGGCGCGAGCCGACGACGCCGCCGATCAGCGCCGAGAAGCCCATCTCGTATGCCCAGTCCGGCGGCTCGCCGATCTCCTGCAGCCGCTTCCAGACCAGGGCGCCGGCGGCGAGGAAGGCGAGCGCGAAGCAGAGGCCGAAGGTCTGCAGCGTCACCGGGCCGATCTCGATCTCGGGATACACGGGCAGCCCAGGCTACGGAAGGAGCAGCGTCTCCAGCAGCGCCTTCTGCGCGTGCAAGCGGTTCTCCGCCTGGTCCCAGACGGCGGAGCGATCGCCGTAGAGGACGTCGGCGGTGATCTCTTCGCCGGGGTGGGCGGGCAGGCAGTGGAGGACCACGGCGTCGTCGTTGGCGGCAGCCAGCAGGTCGGCGTCGAGCCGGAACGGGGCGAGGTCGCCGCGGCGACGATCGGCCTCTGCCTCGTCGCCCATGCTGACCCAGACGTCCGTATATAGAGCGTCGGCCCCGTCGGCGGCGGCGCGCGGGTCGGCACTGAGCTTGACCCCGTGCCCCTCCTCCAGCTGGTAGCCGGCGGGCGCGGCGACGACCACCTCGACCCCGGCCAGCTCACCGAGGATCGCCAGCGAGCGAGCGACGTTGTTGCCATCGCCGACGTAGGCGAGGCGGCGACCGTCGAGGTCGCCGAAGCGCTCGCGCATCGTCAGCAGGTCGGCCAGTGCCTGGCAGGGGTGGTGTAGCGGCGTCAGCCCGTTGACGACCGGGACCTCGGCGGTCTCGGCCAGCTCGGCGACTGCCTCGTGAGAGCCGGAGCGGATCACAATCGCGTCGACGAAGCGGGAGAGGACGCGGGCGGTGTCGGCGATCGACTCGCCGCGGGCGATCTGCATTTCGTCGCCGCGCAGCACGACCGGGTGGGCGCCGAGCTGGGCGACGCCGACCTCGAAGGAGATCCGCGTCCGCGTCGAGGGCTTTTCGAAGATCAAAGCGACGCTGCGACCGGTCAGCGAGTCGGCGCCGACGCCATCGGCGCGGCCAGCTTTCAACTCGGCGGCGCGGTCGAGCAGCTTGCCGAGCTCAAACGCGCCCAGCTCTTCGCCGGTGAGGAAGTTGCGAGTCAAGCGGCGGATACTACGGGCCGTGGAGTTCACGGCGATCGCTTGGAACCTCTTTCACGGGCGCGACTACCCGCCCGACCCAGCCCTGCGCAGCTGGCGCTCGCGACTGCTGCGGATCGAGGAGCGCAACGAGACCCACGTCCAGGTCAACCGCGACCTCGGCCGGGAGTTCGCGACGCTGCTGGCGGCGACGGCCTGGGACGTCGCCCTGCTGCAGGAGTGCCCGCCCCGCTTTGCCGCGCCGCTGGCCCGCGCCTGCGCCGCCGAGTCGCACGCGGTGCTGACCTCGCGCAACTCGCTGGGCCCGCTGCGGGCGCTGCTGGCGCGCCAGAACCCGGACCTGATCGCCTCCGGCGAGGGCGGCTCCAACCTGACCCTGGTCCGCGTCCCCGGCAAGCTCGGCGGGATCGCCGAGCGGCGCGAGCTGGAGATCCACAGGGGCGAGCCAGAGCGGCGGGCGATGGCCTTCACCCGCACCGCCTCCGGCGTCTGCATCGCCAACCTGCACGCGACCAACGACATCCCCGAGGCGGCTGTCAAGGACGTGCTGCGGGCGGTCAAGGCGGCGAGCAGGTGGGCCGGCGACTCACCCCTGATCTTCGGCGGCGACCTCAACCTGCGCCCGGCCGAGACGCCGAAGATCTTCGAGCACCTGCGCGAGCAGTTCGGGCTGGCGGCGCCGACCGCGCCGCGGGCGATCGACCACGTCCTCGTCCGCGGCCTCGAGGTGCTGGCGCCGCCGACGGCCTGGGCGCCGGAGCGACGCGAGCTGCCGCTCGACGGCCGCGCCCTGCGGCTCTCCGACCACGCCCCGGTCGAGGCCAGATACCGCATCGCTGAGCCGCCAGCGCTCCAGACTTGAGATAGTCGGGGCACACCCGGGGAAAACACCAGTCTGGAGGCAGGTCGAGATGGCCGAGAAAAAAGCAGCGGGCAAAGGTAAAGCCAAAGCGAAAGCCGCCAAAGCGAAACCGAAAGCAAAAGCGGCTAAACCGAAAGCTTCCGCGAAAGCGAAACCCGCATCTAAAAAAGCTGCTCCGAAAAAAGCGGCCGCGAAAAAGGCCGCTCCCAAGCCCGCGTCGAAAAAAGGGTCGAGCAGCAAACCGACCACCGGCCTCGACAAGAGCGTCGCCCAGTTCCGCGAGAGCCTCGAGCAGAGCGTCACGCTCAGCCGCGACCGCATCCAGGAGATCGTCGACGACGCCGTCCAGCGCGGGCGCATGACCCGCGGCGACGCCGAGAGCCTGCTCACCGAAATGGTCAAGCGCGGTCGCAAGCAGACCGACTCCCTGCTCGGCGAGCTCGAACGACTGGTCAAACAGGCGCGCAAAGAGGTCGGCGGCCGCGCCGAGCCAGTGCGCAAACAGGCGACCCAGGCAGCGCGACGAGCGCGGAAAAAACTCGGCTAGCGCGATGGAGGCGGCCAGCGGCCACAAGGCACCGGCGCGCCGTCCAAAACGGGGCGAGCTGCTCGAGGTGGAGATCGAATCGCTCGCCTACGGCGGGCGCGGCGTCGCCCGCACCGAAGGCCTGGTCGTCTTCGTTGCCGGGGCGTTGCCGGGCGATCGCGTCCGCGCCGAGGTGACAAAAGCCAAGAAGCGCTTCGCCGAGGCGCGCTCGGTCGAGCTGCTGACGCCGAGCCCCGACCGCGTCGCCGACGTCTGCGTACACGGCGGCGAGCCCTGCCCCGGCGCCCCCTGGCAGGGGCTCGCCTACGAGCGCCAGCTGGCGCACAAGAGCGACCAGGTGGGCGAGGCGCTGCGCCGGATCGGCGAGCTGGAGGGCTTCGAGCTGGAGCCGATCGTCGCGGCGACCGAGCAGTGGCGCTACCGCAACAAGCTCGAGTACTCCTTCGGCGAAGACGGCGACCAGCCGACGCTCGGCTTCCACGCCCGCGGCCGCTGGGACCTGATCGTCGACGTCGACGACTGCCACCTCGCCTCCGCGGCCGGCAACAAGGCGCGCAACGCGGTCCGCGACTGGGCCCAGCTGGAATCGATCAAGGCCTACGACGGACGCTCCCGCAAGGGCGTGCTGCGCAACCTCGTCGTCCGCGAGGGCTGGGGCAGCGACCAGATCCAGACCCGCCTCGTCACCTCCCCCGCCCGCTTCCCCAAACCCCCCGTCGACCTGCACACGACGATCGAGGGCGACAGCGGCGGCACCGACGGCCCGACCGGGGTGCTGCGCGAGGAGCGCCTGCGCGAGGAGCTCTGCGGGCTGAAGCTGGAGATGTCCCACGGCGCCTTCTTCCAGACCAACACCGAGATGGCCGAGCAGCTCTACGGCGTCGTCGCCGAGTTCGCCGGGCTGACCGGCAGCGAGAAGGTCTTCGACCTCTACTGCGGGATCGGCACGATCGGGCTGACCCTGGCCGCGCAGGCGGGCGAGGTCTGGGGGCTGGAGATCGTCCCCGAGGCGATCGAAGACGCCGAGCGCAACGCCAAGGCGAACGGGATCGAGAACGTGCACTTCCTCGCCGCCAACGCACGCACGGGCGTGCGGCCGCTGCTGGTTCAGGCGGGCAAGGCCGACGTCGTCGTGATCGACCCGCCGCGGGCGGGGCTATCGCAGAAAATCGTCCGCCGCCTGCTCGAGTGCGAGGCGAAGAAGATCGTCTACGTCTCCTGCAACCCGACCACGCTGGCGCCCAACGCGGCCCAGCTGGTCGAGGCCGGTTACAGGCTGAGCCGAGTGAGGCCGGTCGACATGTTTCCCCAGACCCCGCACATCGAGTGCGTGGCCCTGTTCGAGAGAGACAAATCAACGCCGGTTGCTATCTAAACCGCGATTCGCCGCTATCCTGAGTGGATGGCAACTGAATCCAGGCGCAAGACTTCCTTCGAGATCGACACCGCAAAGGTCGACGCCGCCAAGGAGCTGCTCGGCACGACGACCCTGACCGACACCGTTGACGCGGCCCTGGCCGAAGTGATCAAGGTCCGTCAGCGCCGGACCCTGGTTGAGCTGCTGTTCCGGCCTGGGGCGCTGGAGCTGGACGACCCAGACGTCATGTCCGGCGCCTGGCACTGACGCCGGTGCCCACCTTCCTCGCCGACAAGAGCGCGCTGACGAGGAGCGACACCCGCCCGGAGGTCCGCGCGGTGTTGGAGCCGCTGCTCGTCGCCGGGGAGATCGCCACCTGCGGCATCGTCGATCTCGAGCTGCTCTACAGCGCCAAGGGTCGAGCCACCTACCGCGCTCTCTCCGAGGCGCTGCGCGGAATGCCTCGCGTCGCGCTCGAGGAGTCCAGCGTCAGACGTGCGCTCGAGGTGCAGGCGCTGCTCGCCGAGCGCTCCCAGCACCGGGCGGTCCCCCTCCCGGACCTGCTGGTCGCCGCCTGCGCGGAGCGGGCCGAGCTGACCGTTCTGCACTACGACGCCGACTTCGACCGGATCGCGGCGCTGACCGGCCAGGCCAGCCAGTGGATCGTCCCGCGAGGAAGCGTCGCGTGACGGTAAGCGCCTGTTCGCACCGATACGCTGAGCCGATGCATCCTCTTCACTCCCAGTGCGCGACCGGGGCCGCCGCCTGATGGGCCGCGCCTTCGGCGTCGCCGCCGGGCTGCCCGCGGACGTCGCCCGCCCGCTCGCGGCCCGCTGCGCCGAGCTCGGCTACGAGTCGGTCTGGTCCAACGACCACCCCGGCGCCAAAGGGCTGGGCACGCTGGCCGAGTTCGCCGCCGCAGCACCGGCGCTGGAGCTCGGGGTCGGCGTGATCGCGATCGACCGCACCCCGCCCGAGCAGATCGCCGCCGACATCGCCGAGTTCGGGATCGACCCAGCCAAGCTCTGGCTCGGGGTCGGCGCCGGCTTCTCGAAGAAGCCGTTGACGGCGATGCGTGAGGCGCTGCCGGAGCTGCGTGAGGCGCTGCCCGGCGTCCGCCTGGTCCTGGCCGCGATGGGCCCGAAGATGTGTGCCCTCGCCGGCGCCTCCTACGACGGCGCCTTCTTCAACTGGATGACTCCCGAGTTCGCCGCCGGCGCTCGCGCCAAGGTCGAGGCCGGGGCTGCCGAGGCGGGCGTGCCGACGCCACCGGTCTTCGGCTACGTCCGCACCGCCGTCGGCCCCGACGCCGCCGAGCGCCTGGCCAAGGAGGAGTCCTTCTACCGTGACCTCCACAAGGGCTACCGCGACCACTTCGACCGCCTCGCCGAGCCCGAGGGCACGGTCGGCGTCGCCGCCGCCGACGCGACCGACGCCCAGCGCCAGCTCGGCGCCTACACCGCGCTCGACACGATCGTCGTCCGCGGCCTCGCCAGCGCCAAGGTCGAGGCGATGAGCGCCGTCGCCGAGGCCGCCGCGCCCCCCGCTTAGGGTTCCCTAAAGAAAAGTGACTAGAGTGCGCCGCCCTTGAGCGCCGACAGTCCCCCCATCGACCGCCCGCTGGCCCGCTACGCCGGGACCACGATCTTCCTCAGCCGCTGGCTACAGGCGCCGCTCTACCTCGGCCTGATCGCCGCCCAGGGCGTCTACGTCTGGCGCTTCATGCAGGAGCTCTGGCATCTGGTCAGCGACGTCGGCCACCTCAGCGAGAACGACGTGATGCTGCTGGTCCTCGGACTGGTCGACGTGGTGATGATCGCCAACCTCCTGATCATGGTGATCATCGGCGGCTACGAGACCTTCGTCTCCCGGATCAACCTCAAGAACCACCCCGACCAGCCCGAGTGGCTCTCGCACGTCAACGCCAACGTGCTGAAGGTGAAGCTGGCGATGGCGATCGTCGGCATCTCCTCGATCCACCTCCTGCAGACCTTCATCAACGCCGCCAACACCTCCTCGGACACGATGCTCTGGCAGACGGTGATCCACCTCACCTTCGTCGTCTCCGCCGTCGCCCTCGCCGCGATCGACCGCTTCCTCTCCCCCAAGAGCACCGCCGACCTCACCGCCGAGCGCGCCCGGGTCGAAGCCAGCGGCCCCTAGCTCAGCCCTTCCGAGTTTGTGCGCCCTATAGGGGGTCCAAAGTCGGAAGCGCGGCTAGCATTGGCGCGAGTGAGGTTGAGTGGGAGAGCGCGGGGATGCTTGGTGGCGATGAGTCGAGAGCACTACCGCCCAGCACCATCGTCAACTTCGGCCTCGGCCTGACGATCGAACAGCCCGAAGGCTCGACCTGGTCAGTCGCCCCCGAGAGCCCGACCGGCCCCGTCCCGGCGATCGCCTGCGTCGTCCCGGCCGGGATCTCCGCCAACCGCTGCTCCAGCTTCACGATCCCCGCCACGATGCCCCCGGGCCACTACCGAATGACGCTCTCCCCCGAGCTCACCACCGAGCTCGACCTCACCGGCTAAGCCCTCAGCAATCCCGTGGTTCCTTTGTCCCCCTATAGGTAATTAAGGAACCACAGGTTTTGCCCGTCAGTACGGCGGCAGGTCCTCGTACCACTCGCCGAGCATGCGGAAGGCGCGCCAGAAGCGCTGCTTGGCGCCCTCCTCGTCGAGCGAGGCGTCGATGTCGGGGACGTAGAGGGCGTCGACGGTGGGGGTGAAGGCTTGGATCTCGCCCTCGCGCTGCTCGATCGGGCGCGAGAGGGGGACCTGGAGTCCGTTGAGGATGCGCAGGGCGGGCTCGCCCATGACGACGACGATCTTCGGCTGCACGATCGCCAGCTCCTCGGCGAGGCGGGCGACGCACTCCTGCGGCGCCAGGTCGGGCTCGGCGATCGGGCATTTGCAGCAGAGCGTGCCGTAGACGACGAGCGGGTCGATCCCGAGGCGCTTGAAGCTTTTCATCAGCGCGTTGCCGGCGCGCCCGTAGAAGGCGACGCCCTCCTCGATCTCCGCGGTCATCGGCGCCTGCTTGAGCATGAAGACGTCGGCCTGCGGGTGGCCGGAGCCGAGCACCGGCATCAGATTGCCGCGCGGGCAGTGCTGGCACTCCTGCACTTCGCGGCTCATCTGGTTGAGCTCGCGAATCGCGCGCTCCAGGTACTTCTCGCGGATCTCGTCGTCGGTGCCTCGCATCTGCCGAGACTCCTTTGACGGGCCGGGCGCCGCTCCTTTGCCGCCAGGCCCCTGCATCAGCTCTTGCTCGCCGAACGCCGTTTGCGGGGCTTGCCGCCGCGCACCGGCTTGGCGTCGGGCACGCGCCGTTTCGGCGCCTTCGGCCGGCCCGCCGTCTGCAGCAGCTTCAGCGTCTGCACGTAGACCAGGTTCTTGTGCTTGCGGGTGATGTCAGCGTCCCGCATCGCCTCGAGGAACTCCTCGGGCCCGTCGAAGTCATGGATCCGCACCCGCACGCTGCCGAGCCCCTGGGCGACGTGGCTGTCGGACCCCGCCCCCGGCACGATCCGGTACTTGTTGGCGAACCGCACCGCCTCCTCGTTGAAGGCGGTCACCGCGACCCGCGGGTTGAAGACCTCGAGGATGTCGACCTCCTCGACGATGTCGAGCAGGTGCTCGTAGTCGGGGACCGAGTGGAAGCGGTCGAACGGGTGCGGCACGTAGACCAGCCCGCCCTGCTCGCGGATCGCCGCGATCGTCTCCGCCATCGTCAGCCCCTTCGGGATCTTCTCCTCGAGGAAGAGGCCGATCACCTCGCCCTGCTCGGCGGTCTTCACCTCCTCGGCGACGATCACCTTGAGGTCGTCGAAGCCCTTGGCGATCTCCCGCGCCTCCAGCGCCCCGGAGACCTCGTTGTGGTCGGTGATCGCGATCGCCCCGAGGCCGCGGTCGCGGGCCGTCTGCAGCAGCACCTCGACCGGGGTGGCGCAGTCGCCGGAGTGGTCGGTGTGCATGTGCAGGTCGACCTCGATCAGCGGCCGGGTGGAGATCCGCTTGCGGATCTCCGGGTCGCCGCCCTCTGGGTGGCGCCGCGCGACCAGCGTCCGGTAGAGCGCTTCCAGCTCGTCGGTGACCGCCGCCCAGTCGCGACCGTCGCCGGCCGACTCGACGAGGTCGTAGTTGGCCGGGAAGTAGCGGCCCAACAGCTCGGCGGTGGCGGCGCTGGTGACGGTGCGGGCGTCGATCCGGCCGAAGAAGATCTCCACCAGCGGCCGCGCCACCTGGGTCGACAGCACCCGCTCCTGCGGCGCGTGGAAAGTGGCGACGTTGAGCGCGTAGGAATGGCGCAGGGCGGCCGAGGAGATGCTCGGCGCGAACGGCTCGTGGACGTGGACGATGTCCAGCAAGCGGGCGCTTTTCTTGCCCAGCAGGCGCCGGACCGGATCACCGGTGGTGATCCGCAGGACCTCGTGGCCGCGCCGCTCGAGCTCGGCCGAGACGGCGTCGACGAAGCGGTTGACCGGGCTCTCCACTCCCCGCTTGGTCGGGGCCACCTGGGCGATCGAGAGCGGGGCGGAGGACACGGTCGAAGCCAAGAGCCAAGCATAGGAGCCCGCCGCGGCCGGCGGGCTCCCGCTTGACGAAGGTTGGCCGCTTAGGCCTGGGTGGTGCTTGGCGCCTCGGCCGACTCGACTGCCGGCGCCTTGCCGCGCTTGTTGGCGGCGATGAACTCCTCGGTCTGCTCGCGCGCTTCGTCGTCCGGGCGCTGCGAGTGCGGGGACTTCATCAGGTAGCTGGAGGGGCCGTCGAGCTGGCCGGAGATGCCGTTGTTGAGGGCCAGCTTGATCAACCGCACCGCGTCGATCACGACGCCGGCGGAGTTCGGCGAGTCCCAGACCTCGAGCTTCAGCTCGGCGGTCAGCGGCACGTCGCCGAAGGCCTTGCCCTCGAGGCGGATGTGGGCCCACTTGCGGTCAGTCAGCCACGGCACGTAGTCCGAGGGGCCGACGTGGACGTTGTCGTCATCAAGCTCGTGGCCCATGATCGAGGTGACCGCGTTGGTCTTCGAGATCTTCTTCGAGTCGAGGCGCTCGCGCTCGAGCATGTTGAAGAAGTCCATGTTGCCGCCGACGTTGAGCTGGCTGGTCCGCTCCAGGCGCACGCCGCGGTCATGGAAGAGACGGGCGAGCTGGCGGTGGACGATCGTCGCCCCGACCTGGGACTTGATGTCGTCGCCGATGATCGGCAGCCCGGCCTCTTCGAAGCGCTTGTCCCAGTAGTCCTCGCGGGCGATGAAGACGGGGAGGCAGTTGACGAAGCCGACCCCGGCCTTGAGCGCCTGCTCGACGTACCACTTGGTCGCCTCCTCGGAGCCGACCGGGAGGTAACAGACGAGGACGTCGGCCTTGGACTCTTTGAGGATCCCGACCACGTCGGCGGTTTCGCCCGGCGCTTTGGTGATCTTCTGTTTGAGGTACTTGCCGAGGCCGTCGTGGGTCATCCCGCGCTGGACGGTGATGCCGAGCGGCTCGACGTCGGCGAACTTGATCGTGTCGTTCTGCCCCGACCAGATCGCCTCGGAGAGGTCTTTGCCGACCTTCTCCTGATCGATGTCGAAGGCGGCGACGAATTCGACGTCGCGGACGTGGTAGCCGCCAAGTTCGACGTGCATCAGGCCGGGTACTTCCTCCGCCGGGTCCGCGTCCTTGTAGTACTGGACGCCCTGGATGAAGGAGTTGGCGCAGTTGCCGACGCCGACAATCGCGACACGGACTTTCTCGTCCGAGCGGCTGACGCCGTTCGTGCTGCCGTTTGCTCCGTTGCTCTCACTCATGAAATCGAAGTCCTCCTGGGGATCGCGCTGAGTGGGTGAACACACCCGGCGCCCTTGCTGGTTACAGGCTTTCCTCGCCATCGTCGTGCTCGGCGACGGCCACTTCGGCACCGGAAAGCTCGTTTCTCACATGCCAGACGCGCTGGAAGACCGTGAAGATGGTCAAGGCGGCGAGCACATAAATGGACGGCGCCAGAAGTTCGAAATCTCCGATCCCGGCGCCCTTGGCGAAGATCAACCCGATCGAAAGTAGCACCACCCTGACCGGCCGCGTCGCCAAACCGACCTTGCACTCGACCCCGAGCGCCTCGGCCCGGGCCCGCGTGTAGGAGACCATCAGCGAGCCAAGCACGGCGACCACGCACATCGCCGCGGCGAAGTCTTCGCCCTGCGCGGCGAAGTAGCCGGCGACGGCGGCCAGCACGATTCCCTCCTCGACCCGGTCGAGGGTCGAGTCGAGGAAGGCGCCGAAAAGGGTGCCCTTGCCCGACATCCGCGAGTAGCGGCCGTCGAGCGTGTCCATCACCGAGCCGAGGATGAAGGCGACGCCGGCGAGGAAGAAGAGGTCCTGGGTGACCAGCGCGGCGGCGACCAGGTTGCCGAACAGGCCGACCATCGAGATCGCGTTCGGGGTCAGCCGCGACTCGATCAGGCGGTCGCGGGCGTAGGCGCGCAGCTCCTGGCCGTTGCGGGCGCCGCCGCCGCGACCGTTGCGGCGTCCCTGCGGTGCCCGCGGCGGGGCCGAGGAGGCCATCTAGGCTTCGACCTTCTGCGGCACTCGTTGCTTGCCCGCGGCCTGGAAGGACCAGACCTCGGGGCGGGCGCGGGCGAGCAGGCGCTGGGCGACCAGGGCGGCCGCGATCGCGACCATCCAGCCGAGCACGGCGTCGATCCAGTAGTGGTTGCCGGTGACGATCACGACCCAGAGGATCAACACCGGCCAGGACGCCCAGAACGCGCGCGACCACCAGTGGCGGCAGACCAGCGCCCCGGTGGTGCCGATCATCACCGCGAAGGCGCAGTGCATGCTGGGGATCGCCGCGTAGGGGTTGATGAACGACTTGGCCAGGGCGGAGTCGTGGTTGACGCCGGAGAATTCGTTGATCGTGTCGACGAAGCCGTGTTCGGGGAACATCCGCGGCGGCGCGGTCGGGTAGAGCGTGTAGCCGATCAGGGCCAGCCCCATCGAGACGACGAACATGTTGCGGACGAAGTTGTAGGAGTCGTTGCGAAAGAAGTAGAGCCAGACGAGGAACCCCAGCGCGATCGAGAACTGGGCGTTGAGGTAGAGCTGGTTGGCGAGGTCGATCACCCACTGCGCGGGCAGGAAGAACGCCTGCAGGTCGGGCTCGAAGAGGGCGTGCAGGCCCTGCTCGAATTCGATCACCTGCTGGCCGTGCGCCATTGCCACCGATTTCTCGCCGTCGGCGATGCCGCGCACCGCGGTGTAGGCGAGGTCGACGCCGACCAGGATCAAAATCTGGCGCCCGAGGTCGCCCCAACCTTTGGGCAGCCTGGCGGTAACGCTGGAGAAGGCGCGCGACACGGAACAGACAATTGTAATCCGCGCGTTACTCAGCACAAAGACGTGGGCGTATCGGGAGCCCCGCTATGCGAGGAACTCGATGACGCGCTCGACCAGGCGCGGTTGCTCGACCCAGGGCCAGTGGCCGGCACCGCGCACCACCTCGAGCTCGGCGTTGGGGAGGGCGTGGGTGTAGGCGGCGCCGAAGCGGAGTGGCAGATAGGGATCGCGGTCGCCCCAGAGAACCAGCGCCGGGCAGGTGAGCGAGCCGAGCTCGCGGCCGGCGGCCGCAAGCTCGTCCTCGTCGGCGTCGCGGTAGAGGGCGAGCACCGCGGCCTGGGTGCCGGCGTCCCAGTGGCGCCAGATCAGGTCGACGAACTCGGGCGGCATCGCGCTGCGGTCGCCGCGGGCCTGGCGCAGCAGTAGCGCCAACGAGCGCTTGGTCGTGGTCGCGTTGAGGAGCTCGCCGATCGGGCGCCGGCGCCAGAGCTGGGCGATCCAGTGCCAGCGGTACCCGGGCAACAGCGGCACCGCATCGATCACGACCAGGCGCTCGACCAGGTCGGGGCGCCGCTGGGCGCCGATCAGCGCCAGCCCGCCCCAGTCGTGGAGGACCAACTTGCGAGGGCCGACCCCGAGCTCCTCGAGGCAGCGCTCGAGGAAGGCCGAGAGCCCGTGCATCGAGTAGTCGAACCCGGCGGGCACGGGCCGCGCCGAGCGCCCCCAGCCCGGCATGTCGATAGCGATCGCCGGGCCTCCACGCTCCATGAACGGCTGCCAGTCCTCCCCGTGCGTGGGGTTGCCGTGGCAGTAGACCACCGGCGTCCCCTCGCCGGGAACCCGGCGATAGAAGACCCGCACCCCGTCGACAACCATCTCTCGCTCATCTACGCCCCTCGACACGGACTGAACCCTATTTGGAGGGACGGGCACCCTCTCCGGGAGACTTTGGGAGCGGAACCGATCCGAAGCTGGCTTGACTGCCGGCCGGACGGTCTCCAGGAGAGGGTGCCCGTCCCTCCCCCGCCCTAGGGTCTGCCCGTGGCCTGGAAGCGTCCTGACAAGAGACGGGTGCGGGCGATTCGCGACCGGCTGCGGGAGATGCACGGGCGGCCGGTCAACGAGCCGCACGGGCAGCCGATCGCGGAGCTGATCAAGACGGTGCTCTCCCAGCACACCAACGACCGCAACCGCGACCGCTCCTTCGCCGCCCTGCGCGAGCGCTTCCCCACCTGGGAGGCGGTCCGCGACGCGCCGCTGGCCGAGCTTGAGGAGGCGATCCGCCCCGGCGGCCTCGCCAAGCAGAAGGCGCCGCGGATCCAGGCGATCCTCGAGCGGCTCGGCGACCCGCCCGACCTCGAGTGGGTCCGGACGGCGCCGCGCGAGGAGTCGATGGAGTTCCTGCTGGACCTGCCGGGGGTCGGGCGCAAAACCGCCGCCTGCGTCTACATCTTCACCTGGGACATCCCGGAGATCCCGGTCGACGTCCACGTCCACCGGGTCGGCGGCCGGCTCGGCCTGTTCCCGGCAAAGGCCTCGTTCGAGCGCGCCCACGACGAGATGCTCGCCGTCGTCGACCCCGCCGACGCCTACGAGCTGCACATGAACCTGATCCGCCACGGACGCACGCTCTGCCGCCCGAAACCGCGCTGTGGCGAGTGCCAGCTGCGGCGGATGTGCCCCTGGTACCGCGCGAACCGGGGGGCGGGCATTAGTATCCCCGCCGCTAAATGAGCAAGCGCACCTTCATCGTCTTCGGCGGCCTCGTTGTCGCCCTCGCCGTCCTCATCCCCTGGCTCGTGTTCAACGGCAAGGGGGACGCAAAGAACGGCGCCCAAGACGTCCCGGCCAATCTCGAAAGCGGCCAGGAGCTGTTCAAGATCAACTGCGGCAACTGCCACACGCTCTATGCGGCCGGGACCGACGGCAACTACGGGCCCGACCTTGATGAGCTGCTGGCCCCCGCCGGGCCGCCGGAAGGCGACAAGGACACGATCAAATCGACCGAAGGGCGCGTCCTCAACGCGGTCGAAAACGGCGTTAACGGCGACACCCCGGGCCGGATGCCCGGTGGCATCCTCAACGAAGAGCAGGCCAAAGAAGTCGCCGCCTTCGTCGCCACCACCGCCGGCGAGGGCTAAAAGCTCCCTCCGCAACTCCCCCAAGCGTTACGGTTTCCCTGAGGGCCGGCAGGGAACCGAACCCACAGGAGGAGTTGAACTTTGAATCACCTAACCGCACCGACCCGTCGGGTCGCGTTCTTTGTGGTGCTCGCCGCGCTCGGCTGCATGGCCTGCGCCGGCGTCGCCCAGGCCAAGGTCGCCAAAGACAAAGGCACGATCGTCAACGTGATGACCCGCAACCTCTACCTCGGGGCGGATCTCGGGCCGGCGCTGGCCTCGAAATCGAACGCGGAATTCTTCGAGGCGAACGGCGGCATCGTGCGCCAGGTGGAAGCGACCAACTTCCCGGTCCGCGCCAAGGGCCTGGCGAAGGAGATCCTCAGCGAGGAACCCGACCTGGTCGGCCTGCAGGAGGTCGCGCTGTGGCGTGAAGCTCCTCCCTCGCTCGGCCCGGTCTTCTCCGGCAAACCGTCAGCGGAAACGGTCAAGTACGACTTCCTGGCGCTGCTGCTCGCGCAGCTGAACAAGAAGGGCACCAACTACAGGGCGGTGGTCGTCCAGAACGAGTTCGACTTCGAGGCGCCCGCCAACGCCAACGGCATCCCCGGGGACGGGCCAGGTGGCACCGGCCTGCTCGCCAACGCCGAGGTCAACGGGCGCCTGACGATGCGCGACGTGATCCTCGCCAGGGTCGGCGACGGCGTCGTCACCTCGAACCCGAAGAGCGCCAACTTCATCCACCCGCTGGTGGTCAAAGTTGCCGGCAGCACCGAAGTCCCCGTCACCCGCGGCTGGACCAGCGTCGAAGCGAAGGTCCGCGGCAGCAAGAAGTTCAAGTTCGTCAACAGCCACCTCGAGGCGTTCGACCCCGAGTACGTCTACCCGAGCATCCGCGCCCAGCAGGCCGAAGAGCTGGTCGGCCCCGGCGGCCCGGCCTCCGGCAAACAGCCGGTGATCCTGGTCGGCGACTTCAACTCCGACATCAAGACGGAAGTGAAGCCGGGCGACGGCCAGGCCTACCGGGTGCTGAAGAAGGCTGGCTTCCGCGAGCGGGCGACGACGAAAAAGCGCACCTGCTGCCTGGAAACGAGCTACGACCTCAAAACCGGCGGCGGCAAGGCCGAGTTCAACCACACGGTCGACCACGTGATGACCAACACGCCGAAGAAGGTGAAGCTGGTCTCCTCCGAAGTCACCGGGCAGGTCAAGAACAACGGCTACTGGGACTCAGACCACGCCGGGCTGTTCAGCTCACTGCTGATCCTGCGCTAGCTCGAAGCGACAGAGGAGTTTTGAAAAGGGCGCCCGCGTGGCGCCCTTTTCTCTGCTTGTAATCTCGTCATAATCTGCCATACTGCCACTTAGATTTCTTAGGCTTAGATAACGAAACCCCTGGAGGTATGCAGAAAGTGGCAAAGACGATCGGGATCGATCTCGGCACGACCAACTCGTGCGTTGCAGTGATGGAGGGCGGCGAGCCGACCGTCCTGGAGAACGCGGAGGGCGGCCGCACCACCCCGTCCGTCGTCGCCTTCACCGAGGGTGGCGAGCGCCTGGTCGGCACCGTGGCCAAACGGCAGGCGGTGATGAACCCGGAGAACACGATCTTCTCGATCAAGCGCTTCATGGGCCGCAAGGAGGCCGAGGTCAAAGAGGAGGAGACGATCGTCCCGTACAAGGTCGAGGCCGGCCCCAACGGTGACGTGCGCGTCGACGTGCGCGGCAAGCAGTACAGCCCGCCGGAGATCAGCGCGATGATCCTGCAGAAGCTGAAAACCGACGCCGAAGCGAAGCTCGGCGAAACGGTCGACAGCGCCGTGATCACCGTCCCCGCCTACTTCAACGACGACCAGCGGCAGGCGACCACCGACGCCGGCAAGATCGCCGGCCTCGAGGTGAAGCGGATCATCAACGAGCCGACCGCGGCCGCGCTCGCCTACGGGCTCGACAAAGAGAAAGACGACCAGACGATCCTCGTCTTCGACCTCGGCGGCGGCACCTTCGACGTCTCCGTGCTGGACATCGGCGAAGGCGCCTTCGAAGTGAAAGCGACCGCCGGTGACAACCACCTCGGCGGCGACAACTGGGACAAAGCGATAGTCGAGTGGCTGGTCGCCGAGTTCAAACGCGACCAGGGCGTCGACCTCGCGGCCGACAAGAACTCCCTGCAGCGCCTCTACGAGGCGGCGGAGAAAGCGAAGATCGAGCTCTCCTCGACCCAGGAGACGCAGATCAACCTGCCGTTCATCACCGCGGTCGAGGGTCAGCCCAAGCACCTCGACCTGAAACTGAGCCGCTCGAAGCTGAACGAGCTGACGGCGGACCTGCTGGAGCGGATCGTCGGCCCGGTCAAACGGGCGCTCGGCGACGCCTCGGCGACTATCGACCACGTGGTCCTGGTCGGCGGCATGACCCGGAACCCCGCGGTGCGGGAGCGGGTCAAGGAGCTGACCGGCAAGGAGCCGCACCAGGGCGTCAACCCGGACGAGGTCGTCGCCGTCGGCGCCGGCATCCAAGCGGGAGTGCTGGCCGGCGACGTCAAGGACGTGCTGCTACTGGACGTGACCCCGCTGACCCTGGGGATCGAGACCAAAGGCGGCGTGATGACGAAGCTGATCGAGCGCAACACGACGATCCCGACGAAGAAGTCGGAGACCTTCTCGACCGCCGACGACAATCAGCCGTCGGTCGAGATCCACGTGCTCCAGGGCGAGCGCGAGATGGCCAGCGGCAACAAGAGCCTGGGCAAGTTCCAGCTCAGCGGGATTCCCCCGGCGCCGCGCGGGATGCCGCAGATCGAGGTCACCTTCGACATCGACGCCAACGGCATCATCAACGTCACCGCCAAAGACCAGGGCACCGGCAAAGAGCAGAAGATCGAGATCAAATCCGGCTCCGGGCTCTCCGACGAGGAAATCCAGAGCATGGTCGCCGACGCCGAGTCCCACGCCGAGGAGGACAAAAAGCAGCGTGACCTGGCCGAGGCGAGAAACCTCGCCGAGAACGCCGCCTACGGCGCCGAGAAAGCGATTGCCGACGCCGGCGACAAAGTCGACCAGGCGACCAAGGACGAGGTCGAGGCCGCCGTCAAGGGCGTGCGCGAGGTGGTCGAGAGCGGCAGCCTCGAGGAGGTCAACGCCAAGACCGAGGAGCTGAACACGGCGATGACCAAGGCGTCGGAGCAGATCTACGCGGCGGCCTCGGCTGAGCAGGCAAGTGCCGACGGTGGGTCCGCCGAGGGCAGCGCCAGCGACGACGAGGAAGTCGTTGACGCGGAGGTCGTTGACGAGGACGGCAAATGATCGAGGGACACCAGGACGACTCGGTCGAGCCCCGGCCCGCCGGAGGCGAGGAGGAGACCTCACCCTCGCAACAGCGGGGAGGCTCGGTTGAGGCCTCCTCCTCCCCCCCCTCGGGAGAGGCCGTCGAACAAGACCTCGTGGCGCTGCTCGCTGACGCTGAAGCGAAGAAAGACGAGTACCTCGAATTGGCCAAGCGGACTCAGGCCGACTTCGAGAACTTTCGCAAGCGGATGGCGGCCGAGGTTCAGGCGGCGGCGCTGCGGGGGAAGGTCGGGGTGGCGGCCGACGTGGCGCCGGTGCTTGACGATCTCGAGCGGGCGATCGAGGCGGCCGGGCTCGACCCGGAGGGCGACTCCGAGGACGGGCTCGCGCACGGGGTCCTGCTCGTCTTCCGCGGCCTGCGGGAGACGTTGCGCAAGCACGGCATCGAGCAGGTCGACCCGCGGGGCGAGAAGTTCGATCCGACCCAGCACGAGGCGCTCTCGACGATGCCCGTCGAGGGAACCGAGCCCGGCATCGTCGTCGAGGTGATGCAGAAGGGCTACCGATTCGAGGAGCAGCTGATCCGCCCCGCGCGGGTGGTCGTCAGCGCATAGGAGCGAAGTGGCAGACGAGCTTTACAAGACGCTTGGGGTTTCCAAGAACGCATCCGAGGAGGAGATCAAGAAGGCGTACCGCAAGCTGGCACGCCAGTACCACCCTGATCGCAACCCCGACGATCCCGCCGCGGAGGAAAAGTTCAAGGAGATCTCCGCCGCCCACGACGTCCTCGCCGACCCCGAGAAGCGCAAGGAGTACGACGCCGGGCCGGCCTTCGGGGGCTTCGGCGGTGGCGGTGGCGGCAACCCGTTCGGACAGGGTCAGCCCGGCGGCGCCGGCTTCGGCGGGATCGACCTCAACGACATCCTCGGCGGGGTCTTCAACCGCGGCGGCGGCGGGCGCGGACGCCCGCAGGCGGTGCGCGGGCGCGACCTCGAGACCGAAGTCCAGCTCAGCTTCGACCAAGCCGTCAACGGCGACCAGATCAACGTCACCGTGGCCAAGGCCGAGCAGTGCCAGACCTGCCACGGCTCCGGCGCCAAGCCGGGCACCAGCCCGGTCACCTGCCCGCGCTGCGAAGGCCGCGGCATCGACGCCCAGAGCCAGGGCTTCTTCTCGATCAGCCAGCCCTGCCCGCAGTGCGGCGGCGCCGGCCAGGTCATCGAAGACCCCTGCCCGACCTGCGGCGGCTCCGGGCTCACCCAGCAGACCAAGCGCTACAAAGTCAACGTCCCTGCCGGGGTCAAGGACGGGACCCGGATCCGGCTCGCCGGCAAGGGCGAGGCGGGGCCGCGCGGCGGCCCCCCGGGCGACCTCTACGTGACCACGCGGGTGGCGGCCTCGCCAGTCTTCAAACGGCTCGACGACGGCAACCTCGAGGTGACGGTGCCGATCACGATCCCGGAGGCGCTGCGCGGCGGCACGATCGAGGTGCCGACCCTGAGCGGCTCGAAGAAGATCAAGGTCGCGCCGGGCACCAGGCACGGGGCGATCCAGCGGCTCAAAGGCGAGGGCCCACCGAAGCCGAGGGGCAAGGGCCGCGGCGACATCCGCTACCGGCTCGAGATCGAGGTCCCGAAAGAGCTCAGCGACGAGCAGCGCGAGGCGGCCGAGAAGCTGGCCGAGGCGTTCAACGGCGCCGACCCACGGGCCGAGCTGCTGCGCAAGGCGGGTGCTGCCTGATGGCCACCTACCGGCGCCGCGTGAAGGCGACCTTTGACAAGGAGCAGGGCGTGTTCATGATCTCGGTCGCAGCCGAACTGGCGGAGATGCACCCGCAGACGCTGCGCATGTACGAGCAGCGCGGGCTGATCGCTCCGAAGCGATCCCCGAAGAACACGCGCCTTTACTCCCAGCGCGACGTCGAGCGGCTGCGGCGGATTCAGGAAATGACCGCGCAAGGGCTGAACCTGGTCGGGGTCGAGATGGTGCTGGGGCTGGAAGAGCGGGTGGCGAAGCTGAGCGGCGAGCTGGATAGAGCGCGCAAGCGGATTGAAGAACTGGAGGGCACCACGAAAGGAAGGCTGCACTGATGCAGGCCGATCGATTCACCGTCAAATCGCAAGAAGCGGTCCAGGCGGCGCTGGAGCTGGCGCGCGGACATCGCAACCCCGAGGCCGCCCCCGCCCACCTGCTGGTCGCGCTGCTCGACCAGCCCGAGGGCCTGGTCGTCCCGATCCTGCAGCGGGTCGGCGCCGACACGGCGACGATCGCGGCGCGGGCCAGCGAGGCGGTCGCGGCGCTGCCGAAACTCGGGGGCGCGGCGGAGGAGCCGCGGATGTCCTCGGCCCTGGCCGAGACCCTGCGCCGCTCCGAGCAGGAGATGGGCCGGCGCGGCGACGAGTACATCTCCACCGACCACATGCTGCTGGCCCTGAGCGCCGACGCGACCCTGGGCGAGTTCCTCCCCGACCGCGACGCGCTCGACCAGGCGATCACCGAGGTGCGCCCGCAGAAGGTGACCTCGCCGAATCCGGAGGCGACCGCCGAGGCACTGGAGAAATTCGGCCGCGACCTGACCGCCGACGCCCGCGCCGGCAAGCTCGACCCGGTGATCGGCCGCGACGAGGAGATCCGCCGCGTGATCCAGGTCCTCTCCCGCCGCACCAAGAACAACCCGGTGCTGATCGGCGACCCCGGCGTCGGCAAGACCGCGATCGTCGAGGGCCTGGCGCAGCGGATCGTCGACGGCGACGTGCCCGAGAGCCTGCGCGACCGCCGCGTGATCGCGCTCGACATCGGCTCGCTGCTGGCCGGCTCCAAATACAGGGGCGAGTTCGAGGAGCGGCTGAAAGCGGTGCTGAAAGAGGTCCAGGACGCCGAGGGCCAGATCGTCCTCTTCCTCGACGAGCTTCACACGATCGTCGGCGCCGGCGCCGCCGAAGGCGCTGTCGACGCCGCCAACCTGCTGAAGCCGATGCTCGCCCGCGGCGCCTTGCGGGCGGTCGGGGCGACCACCCTCGACGAGTACCGCAAGCACATCGAGAAGGACGCGGCGCTGGAGCGGCGCTTCCAGCCGGTGCTGGTCGGCGAGCCCGACATGGCTGACACGATCGCGATCCTGCGCGGGCTCAAGCCCCGCTACGAACAGCACCACGGCGTCGGCATCACCGACTCGGCGATCGTCGCCGCCGCCACCCTCTCGGAGCGCTACATCGCCGACCGCTTCCTGCCGGACAAGGCGATCGACCTGATCGACGAGGCCTCCTCGCGGCTGAAGATCGAGATCGACTCGGTCCCGACCGAGATCGACGAGGTCGAGCGGCGCGTGCAGCAGCTGGAGATCGAGCGCGAGGCACTGAAGAAAGAGACCGACGACCCCTCGAAGGCACGGCTGGAGGTGCTGGAGGCCGACCTCGCCAACCTGCGCGAGGAGGCGGCCGAGCTGCGCACCCGCTGGCAGAACGAGAAGGAGCCGATCGAGGCGATCAAGGAGGCCCGCGACCAGCTCGAGCAGGCGCGGGTGGAGATCGAGCAGGCCGAACGTGAGGCCGACCTCGAGCGCGCGGCGAAGCTCAAGTTCGGCGAGGTGCCGGAGCTGGAGGCGAAGGTCGCCGAGGGCGAAGCGCGCCTCTCGGAGCTGCACTCCGGCGGCGGCACGATGCTGGCCGACAAGGTGACCGAGGAGGACGTCGCCGAGGTCGTCGCCAAGTGGACCGGGATCCCGGTCAGCCGCCTGATGGAGGGCGAGGTCCAGAAGCTGATCCAGATGGAGGAGCGGCTGCACGACCGGGTGATCGGCCAGGAGGAGGCGATCTCCGCCGTCTCCAACGCGCTGCGGCGCTCGCGGGCCGGGCTCTCGGACCCGAACCGGCCGATCGGCTCCTTCCTCTTCCTCGGCCCGACCGGGGTCGGCAAGACCGAGCTGGCGAAGGCGCTGGCCGAGTTCATGTTCGACTCCGAGCAGGCGATCGTCCGCCTCGACATGTCCGAGTACATGGAGAAGCACACGGTCAGTCGCCTGGTCGGCGCGCCCCCCGGCTACGTCGGCTACGAGGAGGGCGGTCAGCTGACCGAGGCGATCCGGCGCCGGCCCTACGCGGTGGTGCTGCTCGACGAGATCGAGAAGGCCCACCCCGACGTCTTCAACACGCTGCTACAGATCATGGACGACGGCCGCCTCACCGACGGCCAGGGCCGCACCGTCAGCTTCACCAACACGGTCCTGATCATGACCTCCAACGTCGGCTCCGACCGGATCGTCGGCGAGCAGGTCGACGAGCAGATCCGCGAGCAGATCGAGGAGGTGCTGGCGGCCACCTTCAAGCCCGAGTTCCTCAACCGGATCGACGACACGGTGATCTTCCACCGGCTCTCGAAGGCCGACATCGGCCGCATCGTCGAGCTCCAGGTCGACCAGCTCGTCTCCCGCGTGCACGAGCGCGGGATCGAGGTCGAGCTGAGCGACGACGCCCGCACCCTGCTCGGCAACCTCGGCTACGACCCCGTATATGGGGCACGGCCGCTGAAGCGGGTGATCCAGAGACAGCTGGTCGACAAGCTGGCGCTGAAGCTGCTGGAGGGCGAGTTCTCCGAGGGAGACACGGTGAGGATTGACGCCGTCGACGGCGAACTGGCCTTTGAGCGCGCCGATGAGCGCAGCGGCACCCCGGTTTAGGGGTTTCAACGCTCATATAAAGGCGACTTCCTGCCGAAACAACTATCCGTAGGACCACTCTTAAGTTTCGCCTTAAGCTTGAGGGCCACTCTTCACCCGGCATATGGATAGTCAAGAAACCCCGATCAACCGCAAAGAGCGTCGGCGCAGCCGGCGCTCGCGTGCTGCCGAGCGGGTCTCGTTTTGGTTCGAGGACTGGGTCCTCCTGCGCGGCGGCGACGCGCTGCGGGGGTTGCTGAGGCTGATCGGCCGCGGCTTCGAGTGGCTGGCCTGGGTTCTGCGCCGAGGCCTCGTCTGGCCCGTGCAGGATCGCGCCGGCAAGCTCGGCGCTCCCGGGCGGGCGATCGCTGCGCTCGCCTCGGTCCTGGTGATCGCCGTCGGCGTCGCCGCGGTGCTTAGCATCGGCGGTGGCAGCGACAGCGGTGAACCGGCCTCCGACCAGGTCGCCGTCGCCCCCGAGCCGCCGGCGGCCCCGGCCCCCGAGGTCGACAAGACCGCCGCGCCGGAGGAGACCCTCCAGGGCGCCGCCCCCGTCTTCAAGCCGGCCGAGGGCGAGAAAGCCAAGGTCGAGACCGCGCAGCCGATCGAAAAAGCAGCCCCGGCGAGCGCGGACCCGGCGACGGCGACGATCGGCTCGGGCCCCGGCGCTGCCTCTTCCTCCTCTTCTGCGTCCGCTTCGTCGGCTTCCACTTCCGCCGCCGCCTCCGCGACCCAGTCCTCGATCGGCGTCGACGGGCCGCCGGCCGGGCCGGCGGCGATCGCCGTCGCCGAGGACTTCGCCGACGCCTTCGTCGACTACGAGACCGGCGGCGAGGAGCCGAAGGTGCGCAAAGCCTTCGCCGCCACCGCGACCACCGAACTGGCGAAGTCCCTCCTGAAGCGGCCGCCGCGACTGCCCGCCAACGTCGAGGTCCCGAAAGCAAAGGTCGTCAACGTCGTCGCCGGCCCCTCGCACGGCGGCGTCTACACGGTCAGCGTCTCGCTGCTGCGGGTCGGCCTGACCAGCGAGCTGCGGCTCGACATGGAAAAGCTGAAAAACGAGTGGCGCGTCACCAACGTGCTCGGCTGAGCTAACCGATGGAACGCGCCCACAAGATCCGCACCGCCGCGGCTGCCGCCATCGCCACCGTGGTGCTCTCGCTGCCGATCGCGGTCGCCCAGGCGGAGACCGCGACCACGACCGCCGTTCCCGGCGCCGTGATCGGGGAGCCGAACGAAGCGACGGTCACCCCCGGCCCGCTCGAGCAGGGGGCGACGCTGGCGCCGCCGAGCGAAGACGAGCCAAAGGCTGAGGAGCCGGTCGCCAACGGCGGCGTCAACGCCGGCGACGGCACGCCCGAACCCGAACCCGACCAGGGCGAAGAAGAAGCCGCCGAGGAGTCGGGCGGGACCACGCCCAGCGATCCCGGTCCGGCGATCACGCTGCCTGCCTTCCCGACCTCCAGCTGCGCCTCCAGCGGGGTGCCGCCGGTCCTGATCCCGATCTACCAGCGCGCCTCCAACGCCTACGGGCTCGGCCCGCAGGGCCCGGCGGTGCTGGCCGGCATCAACGAGATCGAGACCGGCTTCGGCCAGAACCTCGGCCCCTCCTACGCCGGCGCGGTCGGCTGGATGCAGTTCATGCCGGCGACCTGGGAGGCCTACGGGGTCGACGCCAACCAGGACGGCGTCGCCGACCCCAACAACCCCGAAGACGCGATCTTCGCCGCCGCCTCCTACCTCAGCGCCTCGGGGATGCCGGCTGACGTATACGGCGCGATCTTCGCCTACAACCACGCCGACTGGTACGTCGCCGACGTCCTCGCCAACGCGGCCTGCTTCGCGCAGGAAGTCGGCGGCCCGGGCATCACCGCCTCCAGCCTGACGCCGAAGATCCAGGTCTTCAAATGCACCCCGGCCGAGGGCTGGCGCAAACAGATTCCGGCCCTCTACCTGCGCGCCTTCGAGAGCGCCGCGGCCCGTTACGAACTCGGCAAGCGCGGCGTCTGGACGCTGGCCGCGATCGCCCGCCTGGAGTCCGACTTCGGCCGCGGGATGAGCAAAGAGCAGCTGCGGGAGACCGGGCCGCTGGGCCTCGACGCGAGCGAGTGGAAGCAGTACGCGGTCGACGGCGACGAGGACGGCCGCATCAACCACGAGGACCCGGTCGACTCGGCGGCAACGCTGGCCCGCCTGATCTGGGCCCGCGGCTCGATCGAGGCCGGCGTCTTCTCCCACAACCAGGCCGAGTGGTACGTGCAGGAGGTGCTGAGCCAGGCCGACGCGATCACCGGCGAGTGCAAGGTCCGCTACGCCGACTGGGCGCTGGCGCCGCTGGAAAGCGGCTTCGTCACCCCCGGCGCGCAGGCGGTCCTGATGGGCAAGCTCGCGAGCGCCCCGCGCGGCGCCCCGGAGGCGGTCAAAGCCGTGATCGCCGCCGCCAACTCGATCACCCACACCCCCTACGTCTGGGGCGGCGGCCACGGCTCCTGGTACTCCTACGGCTACGACTGCTCGGGCTCGGTCAGCTACGCCCTCCACGGCGCCGGCCTGCTCGACACCCCGCTGGTCTCCGGCGCCCTCGCCGGCTACGGCGAGCCCGGCCCCGGCAAGTGGATCACGATCTACGCCAACGCGACCCACGTCTACATGGAAGTCGCCGGCCTGCGCTTCGACACCGTCGGCAACTTCGGCGGCGAAACCGGCCCCCGCTGGCACAACGAGCCTCCGTACCCCGAAGGCTTCGAAGTGCGGCACCCGACGGGGTACTAGCTTCTCGCTGACCTCGGGCCGCCAAGGGAGGGTGGGGGTGTCTCGTGCTCGCTGGATTTTTCGCCTGGGAGAATTGGAAGCTCTCAAGCACGGACAAGCGAAAAATTAACGCCGCTGTGCGCGAGACACCCCCACCCTCCCTCAAAGGCCCGGGATCGTCTCGAAGCTGACGACCAAGGACCGGAATCTCTTCTAAGAGATAGGTCCGAGGGACGGGGTCTTCCGTGAGGTCGCAGTTAACCGCGGTATGCGCGGCTTATTGCGACCTCACGAAGCAAGGCTCCTCACGCTCTCCGCGAAGCGATCGAGGACCGGGATCTCTGCGAGAGATGGAGCGGCCCGAGCAGCCAAGGAATCATTCGAGAGGCTCGCCGGGAGGGGTTGGGGTGCCCCTGAAGCGTCTTGCACTTTTTTGCTTCAGCGC
>DATAON010000008.1:0-27184 GCA_036265715.1 Solirubrobacterales bacterium
TGCGGCTCCAGCAGCGGCAGCACCGGGTCCCAGACCTGCTTGGAGCCGCCCAGCCCGTGGATCAAAAGCAGCGGCTCGCGCTCGCCGCCGCCCGGGGTCAGCGCCATCCCGGTTTCGCGAAGAGCGCCTGCACGTCGCCGATTCGGCGCTCGCGGAATCCCGCCTCCGAGGAGCTGAGGTAGAAGTCCCAGAGGCGGCGGAAGCGCTCGTCGTAGCCGCCCGCTTGGCGGAGCTTGTCCCAGGCCTCGAAGAAGCGCTCGCGCCAACTCGCCAGGGTCGGCGGGTAGTGGGCGGTGATGTCGTCGATCCAGACCTGGCGCATGCTGGTCACGCGGGCGAGGCTACTGGCGATCAGCCCCTCGGACGGCAGGCAGCCGCCGGGGAAGACGTGGGTGTTGGCGAAGCTCTTGCTCGCCTTCTCGACCTCGTAGATGCGGTCGTCGATCGTGATCGCCTGCAGCAGCATCGCCCCGTCGTCGGTCAGCAGCTCGTCGCAGCGGCGGAAGTACTCGTCGAAGTACTGCCAGCCGACCGCCTCGATCATCTCCACCGAGACGAGGCGGTCGTAGCGGCCGTCGAGGTCGCGGTAGTCCTGCAGCAGCACCGTCACCTGCTCCTCGAGCCCGGCCTCACGCACGCGCTGCGTGGCCAGCTCGTGCTGGGCGCGGGAGATCGTCGTCGTCGTCACCCGGCAGCCGCTGCGGTTGGCCGCGTGGATCGCCAGCCCGCCCCAGCCGGTGCCGATCTCCAGCAGGTGGTTGTCGGGGCTCAGCTCGAGCCGGTCGCAGATGCGGTCGAGCTTGGCGACCTGGGCCCCCTCCAGGGTCACCTGCTCGTCGGCGAAGTAGGCGCAGCTGTACATCATCCGCTCGTCGAGGAAGGCGGCGAAGAGGTCGTTGCCGAGGTCGTAGTGGGCGGAGATGTTCTGGCGCGAGCCGTTGCGGGTGTTCTCGGGGACGAGGTTGCGCAGCCGGTGCAGGGCAGCGCGGGGGCGGGCGACGGCGCCGCGGACGCCGTCGAGGTCGCGCAGCTCGCGGGCGGCGATCTGGATCAGGGCGACGAGGTCATCGGTCTCCCAGAGGCCGTCGACGTAGGTCTCGCCGAGGCCGACGCTGCCGCGCAGCGGCCCGCGCCAGGCGGCCGGGTCGTGGATCGTCACCGTCGCCCGCAGGTCCGACTCTTCGGGGCCGTAGCTGCGCGTGCGGCCGCCTTCGATTACCTCGATTTGGCCGCTGGAGACGCGGCTGAGCGCGGTCCCGACCGCGGTCCGCGAGAGCGCGTCCTTCATCACCGTCGGCACCTCACGGCGCGATGAACCCCTTCGGGCGGCTTCCCTGCGGGTGCGGGAAGTAGCGGGCGCCCTTCAGCTTCAACCGCAGCGACTGCGCGTAGATCTTCGCCACCACCTGCAGCGACATCGCCGGGTAGCGGGCGAGCAGCCGACCCAGGTAAGGGCGGGAGAGCTCGTGGCGGCGCAGGTTGAGGGTGGCGTCGAAGGACTTGGCGCCGGTCTCGGTCGGGCGCGACTCGATATGGACGGCGAGACGCTCGCCGGGTTCGGTCGCGCGGAAGGCGTAGGTCTGATCCATGCCCATCAGGGGGGAGACGTGGAGGCTCTTGTCGAACTCGTCTGACAACACCGTACCTTCGCTTTCGCCGCGCGCAAGCACGTAGGCGTGGCGCTCGCCCCAGGGGATGTTCTCGACGTCGGCGACGACCGCCTCGACCCGCTCACCGGCCGCGTCGAAGCAGTAGTAGAAGCTGACCGGGTTGAAGGAGTGGCCGAGGTAGCGCAGGCCGGCAAGCAGGCGGACCGGCCCTGCGGGGCGGGCGCCGGTGGCGGCCTCGACCGCGTCACGGGCGCAGGCGTCGAGCGGCCGCGCCGGGTCGCCCATGAAGTCGGCGCGACGGAAGCGGGCCGGCGCAGGCCGGCGCGCCGACCAGCCCGGATAGGGATCCAGCACCCCCGGCACCTCCGCCAGGTCCAGGTACATGAGGAAGAACCGGTACTGGAACGAGTGGTCGACCGGCTCGAAGCGCCGGTGCCGGATCGTCCCCTCGTAGACGGCGGAGGCGATTGGTGCGCGGTTGTCTTTAGTCGCCCTCTGGGCTACCAAAGACAACCGCGCTGGCTTGGTGGAGGTCGTGCTCACGCCGCCAGCGCCTCGCCGTCTGCGGCGATCGCGTAGTCGGGGGCGCGGGCGGGGCGGGCGCCGCTGGCGATCGCCTCGGCGACGCGGAGGCCGCTGACGACGCCGTCCTCGTGGAAGCCCCAGCCCCAGTAGGCCCCGCAGTAGTGGGTGCGGTTGACGCCGCTGATCTCGGCGTGGCGGGCCTGGGCGGCGACGCCCTCGCGGGTGTAGATCGGGTGGTCGTACTCGATCCGGCGAATCACCTTGTCGGGATCGATTTCCTCGCCGCGGTTGAGCGTGACGAAGTAGTTGCGCCTGGCCGGCAGCTTCTGCAGTTTGTTCATCCAGTAGGTGACGGTGCTGCCGCGCGGCGGCCCCTCGCCGAGGTGGAAGTTCCAGCTCGACCAGACCGCGCGCCGGCGCGGCATCAGCGAGGCGTCGGTGTGGAGGACGGCTTCGTTGGGCTGGTAGGGGATCGCGCCGAGCAACTCGCGCTCGGCCGCGCTCGGGTCGGCCAGCATCCGCAGAGCCTGGTCGGAGTGGGTTGCGACCACGACCTCGTCGTAGCGCTCGCCCTCGCAGCCGTCGGCCTCGATCAGCACGCCGTCGGGGCGCCGCTCGACTCGCCGCACCGGGGCGTTCAGCCGCACCCGATCCCGCCACGGCGCCGAGATCGCCTCGACATAGCGGGCCGAGCCGCCGGCGACGGTCCGCCACTTGGGACGGTCGCGCAGGCTGTACATGCCGTGATTCTCGAAGAACTCGGCCATGAAGCTGGCCGGGAAGCTCCACATCTGCTCCGGGTCGGCGGACCAGACGGCGGAGGCCTGGGGAACGATCAGCCGCTGGATGAACTGCTGCGAGTAGCCGCGCTGCTGCAGCCAGGCGCCGAGCGATGGCGCGGTCCCGTTCATCCCGATCAGCGTCCGCGCCTCGCGGTTGAAGCGGCGCCAGTCGCGCAGCATCCCGAAGAAGCTGGGGCTGAGCAGGTGGGCTGGGCGGGCGAACAGGCCCCAGGGGGTGCCGGAGTACTCGAAGCGCCCCTTGCCGTCGGCCACCGAGAAGCCCATGTGGGAGGCCTGGGAGGCGACCCCGAGCTCCTCGAGCAGGGCTTCGAAGTTGGGGTAGTTGCGGTCGTTGAAGACGATGAAGCCGGTGTCGATCGCCAGCGCGGGGCCGTCCTCGCCCCCGACCGCGACCGTGTTCGTGTGCCCGCCGAGTCGCTCGGCGGCCTCGTAGACGGTGATCTCGTGCCGGGGATGGAGGCGGTGGGCGGCCACCAGGCCGGAGACGCCAGTTCCAACGATCGCAATCTTCATCGACCCTTCAATACGAGGCGAAACGAGGATCGGTTGCATCGAGTCTCCTGACCGGAGCGCATGGGATCTTGCGGACACCTCTCTGGGAAACCGCCGCAGCGCCCGGACAGCGAATGTGTTCAGAGTTTAAGTGCCGCACCTAATGACTCAGAGGCGACGGTGGACCATGGCCCTGCTCGGGGCGATTGTCGTGCTGGGCACGTTCGGCGCCGCGCCGGCCGTGGCCGCGCCCGTCGGCGGCACCGGCGGCGAAGCCGAAGAAGCGCCAGTCGCCACGGCCGCCAAAACGCCCTTCGACCGCCATGGAATGTGGATTTGGTACGTGTCGCAGTCGCAGGGCGGCAGCATTCCGGCGATCGTCGCCCAGGCCAAGAAGGCAGGGATCGGCACCGTCTACGTCAAGTCCGCCGACGGCGGCACGGTCTGGTCGCAGTTCAACAAACAGCTGGTCACGCGCCTGCACGCGGGCGGCCTCGACGTCTGCGCCTGGCAGTTCGTCTACGGCGACCGGCCTGCCGCCGAGGCCGTGGCAGCGGCGACCTCGATCGCCCGCGGCGCCGACTGCTTCGTGATCGACGCCGAGGGCGACTACGAGGGCAAGTACGCCGCCGCCGACCTCTACATACGCAAGCTGCGCGCGGCCGCCGGGGCGGACTACCCAATCTCCCTCGCCGGCTTCCCTTATGTGGACTACCACCCGTCCTACCCCTACTCGGTCTTCTTCGGCCCGGGCGGCGCCACCGCCAGCCAGCCCCAGATGTACTGGCGCACGATCGGCACCTCGGTCCGCGCCGTCTTCGAGCACACCTACCTCTACAACCGCATCTGGGGACACCCGATCTACCCCCTCGGGCAGACCTACGAAGCTCCCGGCAACGCCGGGCTGAAGCTGTTCCGCCGCTTCTCGGCCAGCTACGGCGGCCTCGCGCCGAGTTGGTGGGACTGGCAGGAGACCGACGGCAAAGAGTGGGCGGCGCTGGGCGCTCGCGATGCGCTCAAGCCGGTGACCGGCTACCGCCCCGCCTTCGAGCACCCGCTGCTGAAGAAAGGCAGCAAGGGCGACATGGTGGTCTGGGCGCAGCAGCACCTGATCGGCGCCGGTGCTGAGCTGCCGGTGACGGGGATCTTCGGCAAGCAGACCAAGGCCGCCGTGCGCGCCTTCCAGGAAGAGAAGGGGATGCTGGCCGACGGCCAGATCGGCACCGACACCTGGCGCGCCCTGCTCGCCTACGTCCCCTACAAGGTGCGTTGGGCCGCCCGCGCCAGCACCTCGGCCAGCGGCCGCGCCGCGCCGGCGAGCCGGCCGCTCTCGGCCTCGTTGCCCGCCAAGGCCTACGAGATCACGCCGGGCTCAGCCCCCTGAGCCGCCAATCCCGTGGTTCCTTAATTACCTGTGAGGTGAAAAAGGAACCACGCGATGCTCAGGTCGCGATCGTCGTCTCGAGTCGGCCCAGGGTGGGGGACTCGATCGCGAGCTCGTCGCCGTCGCCGAGCCAGACCCGCGGCTTGCGGCTGCTGCCGACCCCCGACGGGGTGCCGGTGGCAACGATGTCCCCGGGCTCCAGCGTCATCAGCCCGGAGAGGTGGGAGAGCAGCTTGGCGACGCCGAAGATCAGATCCTCGGTCGAGGCCGACTGCATCTGCTCTCCGTTCAGCGTCAGCGCGAACTCGATCGCGTCCGCCGCGCCGGCCTCGTCGGGGGTGACCAGCCACGGCCCGCACGGCGCCGAGCCGTCGAAGACCTTGCCCGCCATCCACTGCGGCGTCTGGAACTGGAGGTCGCGGGCGGAGAGGTCGTTGAGCAGGGTGTAGCCGGCTAGGTGGTCGAGCGCGTCGGCCTCGGCGACTTCCTTGGCGCGGCGGCCGATGACGAAGGCGACCTCGGCCTCGTAGTCGACCTTCCCGCTGTTGGCCGGCAGGGTGACGGTGGCGCCGGGGGCGGCCAGGGCGTTGCGGTACTTGCCGAAGATCGTCGGCGCCTCGGGTAGCTCGAGCCCGAACTCCTCCGCGTGGCTGCGGTAGTTGAGGCCGATGCAGACGATCTTGTCGGGGTCGGGGATCGGCGCCAGCAGCGCCACCGCGGAGAGCGGGTGGGCGGGGGCGCCGGTGTCGCCGAGCCGGGCGTGGAGGTCGTCGAGGCGGTCGGCGGCGAGCAGCTCCCGCAGCCCGCCCCGGTGCGGCTCGCCGAGCAGCGCCCAGGCATCGACGACGCGACCGTCCTCCAGCACCCCGGCGCGCGCCCCGTCCCCGGCGTCGTAGCTGACCAGCCTCATGCGTGGAGACTAAATCAGCCGCGACGCTGCAACCGGACTTGTCCGTCGCGGGTGACGGACAAGTCCGGTTACATCAGGCGCGCGCGGGCTCCAGCGCCTCCTCGAAGTCGGTCCCGACCAGGGTCTCGCGTTCGATGTCGCCCTCTCGGACCAGCCACAGCGACGCCGCCGCGCCGGCGAAGCAGAGCACCGCGCCGATCAGCAGGATCTCGTTGAGGCCGGAGATGAAGCCCTGCTGGGCGGCACCCGCCGCTCCCGCCTGGACCCGCTCGGGCAGCGCCGCAACCGCCTGCGGCAGGGTCCCGGACGAGGTCGCCTCGATCAGGCCGTGAGCCTGCTCGTGGCTGAGCCCGCTGGCGGCCAGCTCCTGCGTCTTCGAGGCGCCGACGCCGAGGAAGATCGCTCCCCAGGCGGCGATCCCGACCGCGATCCCGACCTGGCGGAAGGTGTCGTTGATCCCGGCTGCCATACCGCTCTGCTCTTTGGGGACGACGCTGAGGGCGACGTCGGCGATCACCGGGTTGACGAGGCCGATGCCGATCCCGCCGACGACGAAGCCGACCAGCAGCGCCGTCCACTCGGAGTCGACGCTGAGCCCCGTCATCAGCGCCAGGCCGACGCCGACGAAGGCGAGCCCGCCGCTGAGCAGGTAGCGGGCCTGGACCTTCGCCAGCGCCATCCCCGCGAAGGGGGCGACGACGAAGGAGGCGAGGGTGATCGGCAGGTAGCGGACGCCGGCCTCGATCGCGGTCAGGCCGAGGAAGCTCTGCAGGTAGAGGGTGAGGTAGAGGAAGAGCGCGAACATCGAGCCGGAGACCGCGAAGGCGGCGAGCTGGACGCCGGTGAAGGCGCGGCGGCGGAACAGCCCCAGCGGCAGCATCGGCTCCTGCACCCGCGCCTCGATCACTACGAAGGCGGCCAGCAGCACCGCGGCGGCGGCGAAGAGGCCGATGATCAGGCCGCTGCCCCAGCCCTCGTCGTTGCCGCGGACCAGTGCCAGCACCAGCACGAAGAGGCCGGAGGAGAAGGTGAGGAGCCCGCCCCAGTCGATCCGGGTCGCGTTGGGGTCGCTGGACTCGGCCAGCTTCCAGTAGGTGACGGCGATCGCCGCCACCCCGATCGGGACGTTGATCAGGAAGACCCACTCCCAGCCGAGGCCGTCGGTGAGCAGGCCGCCGACCAGCGGCCCGATCGCCACCGCGATCCCGATCGTGGCGCCGTAGATGCCCATCGCCATGCCGCGCTCGGCGCCGCTGGGGAACTCCTGGGCGACCAGGGCGAGGGAGACCGCGAACATGATCGCGCCGCCGACGCCCTGCAGGCCGCGGGCGAGGTTGAGGAAGGTCGGGTCGGGGGCGAGCGCGCAGAGCAGCGAGGCGAGTGAGAAGACGGCGAGCCCGATCGCGAAGACGCGGCGGCGGCCGAGCCGGTCGGCCAGCGAGCCGGCGGTCAGGACCAGGGCCGCGAGCGAGAGCGCGTAGGCGTCGACCACCCACTGCAGGTCGGTGAAGCTGCCGCCGAGGTCGGACTGGATCGCCGGCAGCGCCGTGTTGACCACGGTGATGTCGAGCAGCAGCATGAAGGTGGCGACGCAGACGGCGCCGAGCGTCCACCACTTGCGGTTGTCGGTGGGGCTGGACTGCGAAGACGAAGACATAGGAGCGCTCCTGGGCATCGAGTACAATTCGTAAGGAAGCCTTGTCAGGCTGCCTTATCAAGCGAACTTATCAGGTCTCCTTACTAAATGTCACTCCGCTCCAACACCCCCCTCGACCAGTTCCCGCTCCCGGCCCTGCTCGAAGTCGCCTCCGAGGCGGCCTTCGTCGCCTTCCGCGCCGACCTGATCGAGGCCGGCTACGGCGACATCCGCCCTAATCACGGCTGCGTCTTCCGCTTCGTCCACGAGGACGGGATGCGCCTGACCGAACTGGCGAGCCTGGCGGGGATGACCAAGCAGTCGATCGGCGAGATCGTCGACGACCTCGCCGAGCGCGGCTACGTCGAGCGCGTTCCCGACCCCGCCGACCGCCGCGCCAAGCTGATCCGCCTGACCAAGCAGGGCGAAGAGGCCCAGGCGGCCGCGCTGGGAATCTTCGCCGCGCTCGAGAAGCGCCTCGGCAAGCGCTACGGCAGCAAGCGCCTGGCCGACCTGCGCGCCCTGCTGGAAGAGATCGTCACCGCCGAGGCACCCGAGGGGGCGCGACTCCCCGAAACCGCTAGATTTGGCGACCGGGCCGCTCCCAATCGGCCCACCGAGTTCGCTCGGGGGCGTAGCTCAGTTGGTTAGAGCGCCGGCCTGTCACGCCGGAGGTCGCGGGTTCGAGTCCCGTCGCTCCCGCTCCTCGTGCTGCGAGCTGGAGATCCTATGAATCTTCTTCGGCCTCGTCCTCTGGCTCGGCGATAAGCGCCGCGAGGGCCTCCGCGGTGATCCTCTGATGGTCGGGAGCGGTGCCGTCAGAGGAGAACTCGATTCCCTCCGCGGTGAGGACTTGGACTGGATCGCGGTGGTCGCTGGGGTCGAGCCAGCTGAAACCCTCGCTCACCCTGCCGGCACTGGTTAGCACTCGATAGGCGTTGGTGCCGGCGATCATCTGCATCAGGTGGACGCCGACCGGGACGGCAGCCGTTCCGCCCAGCTCCGCCAGGTCCCCGTAGGTGGTCCAGCGCCCAGCCGGGATTGCGGCTATCGCTCGATCGATGCGGTCCCAGTCGAAAGCCCCCTCTGGCTCGCTGGTGACCCCGGCCAGGGGAGCTGGCCAGATCGCGGCGACCTGCTGTGCCAGCGCGATTGCGCGGGTGAGGATCTGCTCCCGTCCCCACACCTCATTCTCAGCCAGTGCCCTGTTGAGCTCGAGGTGACTCGCCTCGTAGATCTGTGACTTGCGCTCGAAGGGGTTGTTGCTGAGCGATCCGTTGAACGCGGTGAGAGTCAGGTTCCCAAGGGTGTGGACGAGTTCGCCGTGAACCTCGGCCGGTTCCTCTCCGAGCTCCTGCAGGTGCTGCTTCCACTCAGCGCTGAGGGTCTGCGGCATGATGTGCTCGATCGTCAGGTTGGCCTGCTCGAAGTCGACCACCTCCGGGTGCCCGTAGCTCCGCTCCAGTCGCTCGAGGATCAGCTTGCGCTGGTTGCTGCGGCCGATGTGGAAGAAGGGCTGCTTCTGAACCGCCTCGGCGACTTCCGAGTCACTCGGCCAGTAGAGGCGGTCACGGGAGAGCTCGCGGTGCAGCGCCGTGACGAAAGTCCCATCTGTTGGCAGTTTCGCGATCAGCTGGACGAAGACCCGGTTGAGGGCGTTGGGCGGTATCCGGACCAGCTGCCGGCGAACAAAAAAGGACTCCACCAGCGCGACGACTTCCGCGAGCTGATCGCTGTCGAGCTTGCCCCGCGCTCGCAGGTCGAGCGCGACCATTAGCAGCGGGTGGCTCGTCTGAGCGCCCCAGCGGGCCAGCCTGCCCAGCCCCGCCGCGGTTGCGGGGTCCTCCTCGGCTCCCGGGTCGATCAGCTTCTTGTAGAGGGAAGCCCGGTAGGCGAGGTCGCGGATGCGTCCCTCCACCAGCTCCTCATCATCGGCGATCGGCGTCAGCAGACGCTGGTGGGCCTCGTAGACGTGGTCCCGAGCGACGTCATCTCCGCGGCGGAGCAGATCGACGCGCGCCAGCCCCTGCAGGTTCTCGACGCCGATCAGCTGCTCCATCGGTTGCCAGACGTCCGTGTAAACCTGATCCCCGCGCGTCGGCAACAGCATGAAGATGTGGTTGCGCAGCAGGTCGGCCTGATTGAGAGGCACGCCGGTGCCGTTGAGCGACTGGAAGATCCGGTGGACGTTGTCGTCGCTCTGCGTGGTGATCTCAACCAGCTCGAGGCGCTCGACAACGGCAGTGGTCAGATGCCTGATCGTGTTCTCGTCGCCCGCAGCGACCAACTCTTTGACGTGTTTTCGCAAGCGCCGATAGGCCGCCGAGATGTGGTCGCCGGAGCCGTTGTCCTCGGCTCGATTGATCCAGCGCAGGAATGGCTCCTTGTCGGTGTCGGTCGGGAGGAGCCGGTAGCGATCGTCGCCCTCGGCGAACTGGTTGATCAGGTAGCTGCTGTCGTATCTCGCCACCGCGTTCTCGTCGCCGACCGCCGCGACATCGCGGATCGCGCACAGCAGCAGCATCAGCGTCGTCATCCGTTGCTGACCGTCGACAACCAGGAAGTGGGTGACACCGGTCGCCGACGGGTCCCGGGGGGAGAGCACGAAAGTGCCGACGAAGTGACCGCCGTCGGGGCTGTCCGCGGCGAGCAGTCGGTACTGCTCCAGCACGTCCTCCCAAAGCTGGTCCTGCTCGGGGGCGCCCCAGGTGTACTGGCGCTGCCAGATCGGCACCTCGAACTGCTTGGTCCCCTCGATCAGTTCCTTGACGGTGTCGTCATTTACTTTCATGCCGCCATCGTAGGTGTTGGTTGACCGAGTTCGTTTGGCTCGGCAATCTGTCTTCGCCCACCGGCAGACTGCCGCCCGGTGAAGGAGCAGCTCCTCAACAGCGGTGACCGTGCCGCCCTCCAGGGCCTGATCCCGCTCGCCGGCGCCCTCGGCGCCGGCACGATCTTCGCTCTGTTCTTCGGTGGCCGCAGGCGCGGCTCCGGGATCGCGGTGTTCGAACTGTTCGCGATCGTGGCGGTGCTTGTGTCAGTGGGGACGACGGCCTACCTGGCGATCTCGCTGCTGCACCGCAACGAAGCGATCAGCGACGAGGTGCTGACGCAGACGGCGACGCCGTTGATCTTCGCGGTCTTCCTGCTGGTCCTGGTGAGCGTGATGGCGCGGTTGCCGGGGCGAGTGGAGCGGATCTTCAGCTTGCTGCCGCTGGTGGTGGTGGCCGCATGCGCCGCGGCGCTGATCGCCAGTCAGTCCTGGTCGTTTGAGCCGGGGGAAACGGTGCTGGTCGCGGTGCTGGTTCTCGGGATCGGCGGGTTGACGGCGTTGCTCGCCTGGGGCGGTGAGCGGCTGGACAATCGTTTTGAGCGTGGGATCGCCCACAGTCGCTTCGTGCGGCTCTCGACCGCTGGCTACTCGGTGGAAGAGCTGGTGTTGAGGTTCGGGTTGCCGGCGCGACGGGCGGGAGACAAGGCACCGTCGCTCTCCTGTTGGAGGCGCAAGGACCGGGTCTATCTCGACACGACGACCTGCCGACAGCTCGCAGCATTGACCCGCGCTCGCTGGGACCGCTTGGCCGAAGACAAAGGCAGCCCGCCAGGTGGCGCGACGGTTCTCACTCGCGTCGAGGCACGCAACCACTACCTCGCCTGGCTGCGCCCCCGCCCGGCCCGCTTCTGGGCTTTCGCTCCGGGTCCCGACGAGGAGCCGCGTTTGCGCGAGATCGAGGCCAACGACGACGGGCTCTTCGACGTGACCGAGCTCGGCCTCGTTTGACACTGACCTCCGCCAACGCAGGAGGCCCGCTGCCAGGCTTAAAGTAAGGCCGGTGAGTGGGGGAAGCTGAGATGAGCTCCGAGAACTTCGACCTGGTGATCGCGTCGGTCCGCGAGTTCGTCGACCGCGAGGTGATCCCGCGCGAAGACGAGATCGAAGAGACCGATGCGGTGCCGTCGTTCCTGCGCGACCAGGCGGCCGAGATGGGGCTGTTCGGCTACGCGCTGCCGGAGGAGTTCGGCGGGCTCGGGTTCGGGATGGAGGAGGAGGTGCGGCTGTGCTTCGAGGTGGGGCGCTGCTCGCCGGCCTTCCGCTCGCTGTTCGGGACCAACAACGGGATTGCCGGGCAGACGATCGCCAACTACGGCAGCGAAGAGCAGAAAGCGCGCTACCTGCCGCCGCTCTCCAGCGGCGAGGCGGTCGGCTGCTTCGCGCTGACCGAGGCCGAGGCCGGCTCGGACCCGAGCGGGATGCGCACGCGGGCGATCCGCGACGGCGAGGAGTACGTGATCAACGGCTCCAAGCGGTTCATCACCAACGCCGAGCTCTCGACCGTGTTCGTCGTCTTCGCCCGCACCGATCCGCAGGCGGTCGGGACCAAGGGGATCTCGGCCTTCCTCGTCGACGCCGGCACGCCCGGGCTCTCGCTCGGCCCGCACGACAAGAAGATGGGCCAGCAGGGCGCCTGGACCTCGGAGGTCTTCTTCGACGACGTGCGGGTGCCAGCCAGCGCGCTGATCGGCGGCGCCGAGGAAACGGGCTTCCGGGCGGCGATGAAATCGCTCGCCAAGGGGCGGCTGACGATCTCCGCCCTCTGCGTCGGCATGGCCGAGCGGATCGTCGAGGAGGCGACCGCCTACGCCGTCGACAACCGCCAGGGCGGCACTCCGATCGGCGACTTCCAGCTGGTCCAGGCGCTGCTGGCCGAGTCGCGGACCGAAGCCCGCGCCGGCCGGGCGCTGGTGCTGGAAGCCGCGCGCGAGTACGAGGCCGGCACCGACACCCGCGAAGGCCCCGCGGTCGCCAAGCTCTTCTGCGCGCGGATGGTCAACGAGGTCGCCGACCGCGGCGTCCAGGTGCTGGGCGGGATGGGATACATGCGCGGCGTGCCGATCGAGCGCTTCTACCGCGACGCCCGTCTCTACCGGATCTACGAGGGCACCGACGAGATCCAGAAGCTGGTGATCGCTCGCCAGATGCTGGCAGCGCAGCGGCGCTAGCGCCCGATCTCGCAGTTTGCGGGATCGGTGCGCTGCCACCCCTTGCGCCGCCGCCGAGCCCCACCTAAGTTGATCTTGCGACCGGGAGGGACCGGCGCCCGCGGAAGCCAAGCGGTGAATCGGTCCCGAGGGTGGCGCAACCGAGCTTCTAAGCGCGAAGGCTACGCGCGAGGCAGGCAACGAGCGCCGTCACCGGTCGCTTTTTCGTTCCCGCACTCGATCGCGACGCGCGCGCCCAGGTCGGTACGGTTGGTGTCGTGTTCTTTCGCAGGGGGCGAAATCGGGGCCTGGTCGCGGCGATCGCCGTGCTGGCGCTTGCGATCGCAGCCAGCGCCGCCGTGGCGGCCGAAGGCCCCACCCGCGACGAATACAAGGCGATGGTCGAGCCGATCTGCAAAGCCAACACCAAGGCCAACGATCGCATCCTCAGCGGCGTCCGCAAGCTGGTCAAAGAAGACAAGCTGAAGCTGGCTGGCACCAAATTCGCGAAGGCGGCGACGGCGCTGAAGCAGACGCGGCGGGAACTGCTGGCGGTGCCGCAGCCGAGCGCCGACAGGGCGCGCTTGGCGAAATGGCTCGGCTACGTCAAGACCGAGGCCGAACAGTTCGACCTCACCGCGACCAAACTGAAGAAGGAAGACCGGCGCGGCGTTAGTCAGATGGTGACCAAACTGCGACAGACGTCAAACCGGGCCAACGCTGAAGTGGTCCCGTTCGAATTCACGTACTGCCGCTTCGAACCGTCGCGGTTCACCTGAGGCGGATGTGAGCCGGCGGGCGGCGCGGGTGTCGGTCCTGGCACTGGTCGCTCTGGCCGCGATCGCCGCCACCCCCTCGCGCGGGGACGTGATCCAGCGCGGCGGGGTGCGGGTCGGGTTCAAGTCCGAACTGAGGCCGCGGGCGTTGCCGCGCGCCGGCACAGCGCCGGTCAGCGTCCGGCTCGAGGGCAGGGTGACGCCGCTCGGCGGCGGCCTGCCGCCGCGCCTGCGCACGCTGCGGATCGCGATCAACCGCCAGGGCCGCCTCAACCCCGGCGCTCTGCCTGTCTGCACGCTTGCCCAGATCAGCGCCTCGTCGACCAAGTACGCGCTCGCAGTCTGCGGCCGCTCGCTGGTCGGCGAGGGGGACTTCTCGGCCAGGGTGGCGATCCCCGGTCAGTCGCCGTTTCCCTCGCGCGGTCACGTCGTCGCCTTCAACGGGCGCTACCGCGGCGCTCCCGCGATCCTCGCCCACGTCTACGGGACCAGGCCGGCGCCCACCTCCTTCACGCTGCCGATGCGGATCGGCCACGCCCGCGGCACCTTCGCGACCGTGATCACGGCCTCGCTGCCGCGGGTCGCGACCAACCGCGCCTACGTCACCGGTCTCTCGATGACGCTCGGCGGGCCCGGCGTCGCTGACGGCGCTTACCTGCGCGCAAGCTGTCCGGCCCCGGCCGGCTTCCCCGGCGCCAACTTCCCGCTCGCCCGGGCCAGCTTCGAGTTTGCCGGCGGCCCGACCGTGCGCTCGACCGAGGTGCGCGCCTGCAAGGCGCTCGGCTGAGCGCAGCAAGGGTTCTGCGCCGCCGCGGCGAACTCAGCGGGCGTGAAGACTCCCTCTCCAGAGCGCCTGCGCGGCGTCGCCGAGGCGCTCACCCGCCTCTTCTACTGCCTGCTGGCGGTGGCTTTCCTCGCCGCGGTCTTCGGCTCGCCCGGCCGCGGGCTCTTCCTGCTGGCGCTTGGCGGGTTGGCCCACGTCGCCCGCGTTGGCGCCGAAGAGATGATCGCGCTGCAGGGCCGCCGCCGGGCGGTGCCTACTCGCTCTCGGCGCTCTCGGCCAAGCGGCGTGCCTCGCGAAGCGGCGCCCGTTCCTCGTGTTCACGCGCGTCGCGCGTAGCCGCTCGCCGATCCAGCCGCTCGCGCCCGATCCAGCCGCAGCTGCACATCGCCAGGAAGCCGTCGCCGCGACGGTAGGCAAGCGCTTCGTGGGTTGGGCGGTAGTCGCTCACGCCCGTTCAAGTTAGCTCAGGCCTTGGAAAGCGTGCGCGCGGCTCGCCAGGCTGCCGCCATCGTTGGCGTCAGCGCCGCCTCCCCCTCGGGGGTGATCTGCGGCCACGGCTTGCCGGGGAGCCCGAGGTAGAAGCCTTGGACCAGCGGCACCTTCAGCTCCCGCAGCCGTTCCAGCTCCCGTAACTCCTCGATGCCCTCGGCGACGATCAGGCTGCCGACCTGGCTGCCGTAGCCGACCAGGGCGCTGACCAGCGCCGCGCGGTCGTCGTCGCGGTCGATCCCGCAGATCAGCGAGCGGTCGAGCTTCAGGTAGTCGGGGGTGACAGCGGTGATCTGGCGCAGGCCGGAGTAACCGGCGCCGACGTCGTCGACGGCGAGCATGGCGCCACGCCGGCGCAGGGCAGCGATCGTGGCGCCGAAGTCGAGGCTGTTGTCGACCAGGGTCTCCTCGGTGATCTCGATGATCAGGCCGTCGAGGTCGTCCTCGCGGCTGCGGCCCAGTTCCCAGAGCATCGCCTGAGTCGCGTCGTCGAGCAGGGTCGGGATTGAGAGGTTGACCGACATGCGCGCCCCCTCCGGCCGCCGCGGGAACAGCTCCAGCGCTGCTCGCAGGCAGGCGCGCTCAAGCTCGGCCCGCTCGCCCAGCTCCTCCGCCAGCGCGAACCAGTGCAGCGGGCTGCGGTCGCTGCGGCGGCGCTCGAAGCGGGCCAGCGCCTCGTAGGCGTGGACCTCGTTGCGGCCGATGTCGACGATCGGCTGCATCGCCATCGCCAGCCCCTCGCCGGCGATCAGCTTGGCCAGGGCGCGGTGGGCGTTGGCGGTCTCCTCGGGGTCGAGCGGGCGGGGCGGCTCAGGCTCGGGCGGCCGCGCCGGCGCGCCGTCGATCGACATGCGGGCGGCGATGTCGCCGGCCAGCAACAGGGTCTCGGCGCTCTCGGCCTCGAGTCGGGCCTGGCGCAGCAGTCGGTTGAGCTCACGGGTGAGCCGGCCGCTGGTCAGCTGCAACCCGATCACCGCGAAGCAGAAGGCCGCGTACTGGCCGTCGATCTCGCCCATGCGGAGGATCGGCAGCGCCAGCGCCGCCAGCACGACGGTGCGGCCAATCCAGTGGACGCGGCCGCCGCGCGCCATCACCCCGGTCGCCACCGCGACCAGCCAGAGCACGCTGAGGATCGTCACCCGCTGGTCGCCGAGGCCGACGATCAGGATCGCGGCGATCCCCGCCAGCGACTCCTCGACCCGCAGCCAGGAGACCCGTGTGGAGGCGAGCTGCACCACCGAGGTGAGGACTATCGAGGCGAAGCCGGCGATGCCGAGCCAGGCGTGCGGCTGCAGCGAGGGCTGGGCCGCGATCAGGGCGATGCCGACGAAGCCGAGGACTATCCGCGTCGCCGCCGCGGTCTTGCGCGTGCGCAGGACGTGGTCGTCGCGCTCGATCGGAACCGTCTTTTCCCACATGTAGAGGCTCTTCGGCGATAACCGCGCTGTACTTGACAATGCGGTTTCTCTATTTGGCCGGATGCCGGGAGTGAGGTGAGCGGGACCGGCCGACGTTCAAGTCCTGCCCGGCATTTGCCGATCCGGGTCCGACGTGATGCGCCGGACCGCGCTCATCGGATTGCTCCTCGCCTCGCTCGCACTTGGCCTGGTCGCTGCCGGCTGCGGTGGCTCGGGCTCCTCCGGGCGCGCGAACGGGACGATGAAGGCGAGCTTCTCCGCCTTCCCGGATTACATGGACCCGGCGCTCTCGCACACGGCCGAAGGCTGGACGGCGCTGTGGAACACCTACCTGCCGCTGCTCAGCTACGCGCACGAGGGCGGCAAGGCTGGCAGCGAGGTGATCCCCGCCTTGGCCGAGGCGATGCCCGAGATCAGCAACGGCGGCAAGACCTACACCCTGACCCTGCGCAAGGGGCTGAAGTACTCCGACGGCACCCCGGTCAAGGCCTCCGACTTCCCGTACACGGTCGAACGGCTCTTCCGGCTCAACTCCAGCGGCACCTACTACTACGAAGGGATCGTCGGCGCCGAAGCGTTCGCGAAGACGAAGCAGGGCGGGATCCCCGGGATCGAGGCCGACGACAAGACCGGCAAGATCACGATCGACCTGGTTGCCCCCAGCGGCACCTTCGCCAACGAGCTGGCGCTGCCGTTCGTCGCCCTCGTCCCCGCCGGCACCCCCAACCAGGACCTGACCAACGACCCGCCGCCGGCCACCGGGCCTTACGAGATCGTCCGCTCGGCCCCCGGCAAAGGCTGGGACTACGCTCGCAACCCGCAGTGGGCGAAGGCCAACGGAGCGCTGATCCCCGACGTCCCCGACGGCCACATGGACAGGATCGAGGTGACGGTGATCCGCAACCCCTCGACCCAGGTCGACGACATCGAACAGGGGACCTACGACTGGATGGGCAACCCGCCGCCGGCCGACCGCTACGCGGCGGTCAAGGACAAATTCGACGGCAGCCAGTTCCGGGTCGAGCCGACCGAGAGCACCTACTTCTTCTGGATGAACACGAAGGAGGCGCCGTTCGATGACCCGCAGGTGCGCCAGGCGGTCAACTACGCGCTCAACTCGGAAGCGCTGGAACGCATTTACGCCGGCCAGCTCGCCGCCGGCCAGCAGGTGCTGCCGCCGGGGATGCCGGGCTACGAGGAGCTCGACCTCTACCCCTACGACCTCGCCAAGGCGAAGGAGCTGATCCGCGAAGCCGACCCGGCCGACAAGCAGATCACGGTCTGGACCGACACCGAATCGCCCAACAACGAAGCCGGTGAATACCTCGACGGGGTGCTCGACGAAATCGGCTTCGAGACGACGCTGAAAATCATCAACGCCGACAACTACTTCACCGTGATCGGCAACGAAACGACGCCCGACCTCGACATCGGCTGGGCCAGCTGGTTCCAGGACTACCCGCACCCGAACACCTTCTTCGAACCGATGTTCTCCGAAGCGGCGATCTACCCGACCAACAGCACCAACCTCGCCCGCTTCGCCGACCCCGAGGTCAGCGCCAAGATCGACCAGCTGGCCGAAAAGCCGCTCGACCCGGAGATCGAAGCCGGCTACGCGGATCTCGACCGCGAAGTGATGGAAGCGGCGCCGTGGGCGCCCTACGGCTCGGCCACGGTCCCGACCTTCGTCTCCAGCGACATCGACCTCGACGCGGTCGTCTTCAACCCGACCTTCAGCCAGGACCTGACCAGCTTCCAGTTCAAGTAGCGGCGCCACGCACGGCTCGCGCCCGCGGCTCTTTAGACAAGAGGTCTAACGTCTAGGTGGCAAAACAGGGCTACGAGCCGCTGTCGAACCTTCCCTGACGCAGCAGATTGGGTTCTCCGACTGCCCGGAAACCCATAACCCCCGAGGGTGCGCGGAACGGCACGCCGGGGTCGGAAGGAAGCTCGCAAATGTCCGATAGTGAGTACACGGCGGGGATGCCCGCTGCCGGCAGCATGGTCGATCGCGTCGCCAACTTCGCGGTCACCTTCGTGCCGCTGATCCTGATCGCGGTCGCGGTCTGGCAGTCCTGGGGCGGCCTCCTGGTCTGGGAGGACCTGCTGATCTTCTTCGCCACCCTGATTCCCTTCGGCTTCGGGATCACGGTCGGCTTCCACCGCCTCTTCACCCACCGGGCCTTCAAGACGACGAAGACGATGCGCTTCGTCTGGGCGGTGCTGGGCTCGATGGCGCTGGAGGGGCCGGTGATCGAGTGGGTCGCCTACCACCGTCGCCACCACCAGTTCTCCGACGAAGCCGGTGACCCGCACAGCCCCCACCACGATCACGGCCACGGCTTCAGGGGCGCGATCCGCGGCCTCTTCCACGCCCACGTCGGCTGGGTCCTGTTCAGCGACGAGCCGGCCGAAGAGGAGCGCTACGCGCCGGACCTGATGGCCGACCCGGTGGTCCGCTTCGTCGACCGCACCTTCGTGCTCTGGGCGGTGCTGGGGCTGGCGATCCCGTTCGGGCTCGGCTACCTGCTCACCGGCACCCTGGTCGGCGGCCTGCTCGGCCTGCTCTGGGGCGGCGCCGTGCGGATCTTCGTCCTCCACCACATCACCTTCTGCGTCAACTCCCTCTGCCACTTCTTCGGCCGCCGCGACTACGAGACCGGCGACGAGTCCCGCAACGTCGCCTGGCTGGCGCCCTTCACCTTCGGCGAGGCCTGGCACAACAACCACCACGCCTTCCCGACCTCCGCCCGCCACGGGTTGGGGCGGGCGGAGCTCGACCCCTCGGCGGCGCTGATCACACTGATGGAGAAGACCGGCCTGGCCTGGGACGTGGTCAAGATCTCACCCGAGCGGATGGCCTCGAAGGCAGCGGCCTAGGCGCCCGTGGTCGCCCTCGGGCTGCTCGCAGCAGTCGCCGCCTCGGTCGCCTTCAACGTCGGGATCGTCCTGCAGGCCGCCGACGCCCGCCGCGAGCCGGCCAGCGAGGGCCTGCGGCTCACCCTGCTCGCCCACCTGGTCCGGCGCCGGCGCTGGATCGCCGGCCTGATGCTGGGTTGGGCCGGCTTCGTGCTGCAGGTGGTCGCGCTCTCGCTGCTGCCGTTCGTGGTCGTGCAGCCGGTGCTGGCCGCGGGCCTGCTGCTGATGCTCTACCTCGGGGTGAGGATGCTCGGCGAGCGCGTCGGCGTCGCCGAGGTGGTCGGCGTGCTCGGCATCACCGCCGGGATCGGGCTGCTCGCCTGGGGCACCCCGTCGGGGACCGGCACCGTCGCCAGCCAGTCGGCGGCGATCTCGGTGATGGCGGCGATGACCCTCGTCGCCCTGATCCCCTTCGCCCTGCGCGGCCGCGGCCGGCTCGACTCGGCGACCTTCGTGATCGTCGCCTCGGCCCTCGCCTTCGGCGCCGGCAACATCGCCACCAAGCTGTTCAGCGACGGCGTCGCCGACGGCGCCCTGCTGCTGGCCGTGGTCTGGCTGGCGATCACCGCCGGCACCGGGATCATCGCCCTGACCACCGAGATGACCGCCCTGCAGCGCCGTCCCGCCACCTTCGTAGTCCCGCTCTCCTTCGCGATCCAGACCTTCTTCCCCGTCGCCCTCGAGCCGCTCTTCCTCAGCGAGCGCTGGGGCACCGCCGCGCTTGGCGGCGCGCCGCTGATCGCCGGCCTGGTGCTGGTCGGCCTGGGCGCGGTGGCGGTGGCGAAGACGCGCGCGGTCAGCGCCCTGGTCTCCAGCTAGGAGGGATTGGCGAAACCCCCGAGCATCGCGTGGTTCCTTTTTCACCCCAGAGGAGAAAAAGGAACCACGACTTCTGCGGGAGACCCAACGCGGCGGGTGATTCCTCCTCGCTTGCGACATTGACCCCACTCTGGTCGGGTCCATGTCACAAGCGGCGCGCGGCGGTGCGCCCCGAGGTCGCTGGCTGTCCTTAGCGCCGATCCCTCCTAAGCGGAGGCCGCTCCAGGCTAGGAGTGAGCGAGCGTCTCCCAGAGCTCGTGCTCGGCGGCGGCGGCGCGCTGCGCCTCTAAATCGACCGCGCTCCACAGTGGCGACTCCGGCACGTCGCTCTCGCTTGCAGCTTTGAACGCCTCGGCCAGCGCGGTCCAGCGCGCCGCCGCCGTGGCCGCCAGCACTGCCTCGGCATCCCGCCCCGCCTCCTCCAGAAAGCGTGAGTACATGCGCCGGAAGCAGCCGCCGCCGGTGCCGCGGCGCTCGATCACTTGGTAGGCGAAGCGCGCGCACCACTGCCAGTCCTCGACCGCCTCGGGCCAGCTGCCGGCCTCGACCGCCAGCCGGTCGATCGCCGGCAGGCCCCCGAACTCGCCGAAGGGCGGCTCCAGCATCTCCGCCGTCGCCCGCGCGATCGCCGTCGGCACCGCCGCCTGCAGGCGCTCGCGGTCGACCCCGTCGGCGAGGGTGAACATGTGGCCGTCGAGGGCGAAGGCGGGATGGTTGGAGTGGCGGGCGCGGGCGAGGTTCTCCAGCCGGGTCCGCTGCAGCTCCTCGAAGCCGGTGTCGGAGAGGTAGGCGACCTCCTCGTCGTAGCCGGCGAGGACCACCGCGTGGCCGGGGAAGTGGGCCGAGTTGCCGTAGTGGTCGAGGTGGTAGAGGTCGGTCAGCAGCAGCGCCGGGCTGCCGGCGTCGACTTCGTCCCGCGCCGCCGCCCAGGCGCCCTCGTCGTCTTCGCCGAAGGTCTGCATCCGCAGCGTCGCGCCGGTCAGCTCGTTGAAGGTTTCCTCGAGGCGGGCGGTGCGGCCGTTGAACCAGCGACTCGGCGAGGCATCCTCCATCGCCAGGTAATAGAAGCCGGCGCCGGCGCCGAGCCCGAAGGCCATCTCCTCGCTGATCGCGACCCCGTGGAAGGCGAGCAGGTTGCGCAGCGCCGTCGATCCGCAGTGGTTGCCGGGTGTGTGGATGTAACCGGGGATCGACGGCACGGTGCTAGCCCTGCTTGACGTACGTCACCTTTTCGGGGGCGAGGGTGAAGCTGACCCGCTGTTCGCCCGGCTGGCGGAACGGATAGGAGTCGGCGTCGATGTACTTCTTGGCGAGCATGTCGATGTCCTCGTCGGCGCCCTCGTGGGTGTCGTCGACCAGGCTGGCCCGGACCGAGACCCACTCGTAGGGGTTGCCGTCGGCCATCAGGGTCACGGTGGCTTTGCCGGCTTTGCGCAGGTTCGCCGGCCAGGCCCGTCCCTCGGCGCTGTTGACGAGAACGTTGCCGTCAGCGTCGACGTGGGCCCAGGCGATCACCGTCTGGACCGAGCCGTCGTCGGTCGGGATCGCGACGTGCGCGTAGTTCTTGCCCTCTTTGAGGATCTCCAGGGAACGGCCCTCGAGCGACGCCATCGGCGCTCCTTTCGTTGCGGTTGGGGGGTTGGGGCGATTCTAGGGAGGGCCTCCTGCCGTATCGTGCTGCGCCGATGGAGAGTCTCGATCTGCGGTTGTTGCGAGTGATGCGCACGCGCGGGCACACGCCCGGGATGGAGTCGATCGCGAAAGCACTTGGCAAGGCCGGCAACAACGGCCTCGTCTGGGTCGTGATCGGGGTGGCGCTGGCGCTGATCGACCCCGACCGGCGCGAAGAGTGGCTGATCTGCGCGCTGCTGGGCCCGGTCGCGATCGTCCTCAACTACGGGATCAAGCTGGCGGTCAAACGGCCGCGGCCGGTGCTGGAGGGCTTGCCGCCGCTCGGTGGCGCTCCCTCGTCGCTCAGCTTCCCCTCCGCCCACGCGCTCTCTTCGTTCGCGGTGGCGACGGCGATGGTCCGGGTCGACCCCGCCACCGCGGGGGCGCTGGTGGTGGCGCTGGCGATCTCGCTCGGCCGTCCCTACCTGGGGATGCACTACCCGTCCGACGTCCTCGTCGGTGCCCTGCTCGGCATCGTCCTCGGCCTGATCGTGCCGCTCTCGATATGAGCGACCAACCAGAACTGATGCGTCACACACATATAAGGAGCGCCCGCGCATGAAGGTCGGAATCGTCGGACTGCCGAATGCGGGCAAGTCGACCCTCTTCAACGCCCTGACCAAGGGCGGCGCCCAGACGGGCGACTACCCGTTCACGACGATCGAGCCGAACGTCGCCGTCGCCCAGGTCCCCGACGAGCGCCTGGAAGCGGTCGCCGAGACCGTGCGCAGCTCGAAGCTGGAACCGGCGACGATCGACTTCCACGACATCGCCGGCCTGGTCAAAGGCGCCTCGGAAGGGGAGGGGCTCGGCAACCAGTTCCTCGCCTCGATTCGCGAGACCGACGCGATCTGCCACGTCGTCCGCTGCCACGAGGACAGCGGCGTGCCGCACCCCGACGGCCGCGTCGACCCGTTGGCCGACATCGAGACGATCGAGACCGAGCTGGTGCTGGCCGACTACGAGCAGGTCGAGCGCCGGCTCGGCCGCGTCGGCAAGCAGGCGAAGACGGGCGACAAAGAGGCGATCGCCGAGCTCGAGTGGCTGCAGGCGGTGCACGGGGCGCTGGCCGAAGGCCGCCCGGCGCGGACGATCCCGCTGCCCCACCTCGCCCCCAATGCCGCCCGCAACCTGCAGGGGCTGACCACGAAGCCGATCCTCTACGTCGCCAACGTCGACGAGGGCGACGCCGAGCCGCCGCAGGCGGTCGCCGACCACGCCGCCGCCAACAATGCCGGCGTCGTCGCCGTCAGCGCCCGGATCGAGGGCGAGCTCTCCGAGCTCGATCCCGCCGAAGCCGAGGAAATGCGCGAGTCATACGGGGTCGAGGGCTCCGGCCTCGCCCGCCTCGTCCGCGCCGCCTACGACCTGCTGGAGCTGCTGACCTTCTTCACCGCCGGCGAGGGCAAGGAGGCGGTCGCCCGCCCCCTGCACCGCGGCGCCACCGCGCTCGAAGCCGCCGGCACGATCCACACCGAGATCATGGAAGCGTTCATCAAAGCCGAGGTGATCGGCTGGAAGGAGCTGGTCGACTGCGGCGGCTACGTGGCGGCGCGCGACAAGGGCGTGCTGCGGATCGAGGGCCGCGACTACGTCGTCCAAGACGGCGACGTAATCACCATCAAGGTCTGAGCGGCGCTGGGACCGGCGCGTCTCGGCGTCCTCTCTCGGTCATGTGCGAAGCACACTCCCTCGATCGTCCTTGATCTGCTTGGTCCCAGCGCCGCTCGGGGGGGGGGCTAGTAGCTGCAGTTCTTGGCGACGCCGCCGACGTACTGCAGGGGGCCGATTCCTTCGGGGGTGGCGCCGCCTTCGTTTAGCGAGGCGCCGGTGACGACACCGGTGGTCGAGACCGACCATTCGAACAGCGTGTAGTTGCCGTACCAGTAGACGAGCTCCTTATAGAGCCAGGATCCGTCTGGTTCGACCCGCGCGTCCTGGAACCCGTATTCGCCGACGCTCTTGACGTCGGAGCCGGAGGTTGGCCGCAGCAGGCACTTGTAGAAGGTCGCGTCGGCGGCGTGGCTGAAGCGGTTCTCGAAGCCACCGCAGGCGGGCCAGCCCTGGACGCAATCGGTGAAGGTCGAGTTGACGAGGTATTTCTGCAGGAACGGTTTTGCCGCCTCGCCGGTGAGCTGTTTGCCGGGCGCTTCGAACAGCGGCGCCGTCGGCGGCCCGCCGCCGGTGGCGGGCGGCGGCTGCTTCGACGCCGCTTTCTTCTTCTTGCAGACCTTCACCTTCTTGCCGCTCTTCTTGGTGACGGTCTTCAGCTTGTAGCCCTTTTTGCAGGTCTTTTTGCCTTTGCTTTTGCCTTTGGCGGTGTCGCTGGCCGCGGCAGCGGAGGTTGGCGCGGCGGCGGCGACCTCAACCGAGGCGAGGCTCAGCGCCAGGGCGCAGCAGAGGGCAAGAGTGCGGGTGTGGACGAGCACGGCGCGAGCGTATCCGGAGAGGGCCATGGTGGCAAGGATCGCGTGTCGACTTTTGACCCCATAGGAGGTCAAAACCCGCCACGGCCTCTAGGGTTTGCCTATGGACGAGGGGGCGCGGTTTACTCAGGTCGCGGCGAAGGCCGGCCACTACGAGAGCTTCTACATCAAGGCCTGCGAGCCCGGTGGGGGGCGCGGGATCTGGATCCGCCACACCGTGCACAAGCGGCCCGGGGCCGATCCCAACGGCTCGATCTGGTTCGTCCTCTTCGACCGCAGCGCCGACGGCCCGCGCGCGACCAAGGTCACGGTGCCGGCCGCCCAGCTCTCGACCCCGGCCGGGTCGTGGATCCGCGTCGCCGACGCCGAGGTCGGGCCGCGCCGCGCCGAGGGCTCGGTCGACACCGAGGCGCTGACCGCTAGCTGGTCGCTCAACTTCGACGGCGACGACCGCCCCTGCAAGTACCTGCCGGCCGACTGGCTCTACAAGGCGCCGCTGCCGCGGACCAAGTTCGTCGCCCCCTGGCCCGACGCCCGCTTCGAGGGCCGGCTCGAAATCGACGACGTCTCGATCGAGCTGAGCGGCTGGCCGGGGATGATCGGCCACAACTGGGGCTCAGAGCATGCCGAGCGCTGGGTCTGGCTAGAGGGGACCGGCTTCGCCGACGCTCCCGGCACCTACTTCGACGCCGGCGCCGCCCGGGTCGCGCTCGGCTCCCGCACCAGCCCCTGGATCCCCTCCGGGATGCTGATGCTCGAAGGCGAGCCGCACCGGCTCGGCGGCCTCGGCCAGATCCGCTCGGCCCGGATCGAGGAGACCCCGACCGGCTGCGAGTTCCTGCTGCCGGGCAAGGACGTCGCCGTCCGCGGCCGTGTCTCCGCCCCCGCCAAGGACTTCGTCGGCTGGGTCTACGCCGACCCCAAGGGCCCTGAGCACAACACCGTCAACTGCTCGGTCGCCGACCTCGAGCTGACCGTCGAGCGCCCCGGCAAGCCGGCCCGCCAGCTCAGCCTCCCGGCCGGCGCCGCCTACGAGCTCGGCATGCGGGAGACCGACCACGGCATCCCGATCCAGCCCTCGGCGACGGCTGAGTGGGGGCGAAGCGCAACTGGCTGATCTGGCTGGCGGTCGTCCCGGTGCTGGCGTGGACGGCGGTCCGCATGCTCGGCCTCGACTCCGGTTTCCCGCTGGTCGCGCTGATGGCGTTCACGCCCTACGTCGCGATCGCCGCCTTCCTCGTCTTCGGCCTGGCGGCGGCGCTGGAGAACTGGGCCGCGGCGGCGGCCTGCGCGCTCGCCACCTTCTGCCTGGCGCTGGCGGTGCTGCCGCGGGCGATCGGTGACGGCACCGTCTCGGCCTCCGGCCGGGAGACGATCGGGGCCCTCTCCGTCAACGCCCACTTCGGCACCGTCGACCCCGAGGCGCTGGTGGCGCTGGTCGCGCGGCTCGAGCCTGACGTGCTCAGCGTTCAGGAGCTGAGCCCGAAGCTGGCAGCGGCGCTGGAGCGGGAGGGGATCGGCCGCCTGCTTCCGCATAGCGCTCTCGCGGTCGCCGAGGAAGCGGCCGGCACCGGCATCTACTCGACGCTGCCGCTGACCCGGATGCCGGCCGGTCCGCACCTCTTCTTCCGGATGCCGCGCGCCCGCGCCGCGCTCCCTGGCGGCGGCACCCTGCGGATCGTCGCCGTTCACCCGCTGACCCCGGGCAGGACCGGGATCGGAGCCTGGGAAGCCGCCCTCTCCAGCCTGCCGACGACGGGCGACGGCGCTCCCTGGATCCTCGTCGGCGATTTCAACGCCACCCTCGACCACGCGCAGCTGCGCGACGTGGTCAACCGCGGCTACCGCGACGCCGGCGCGGTCGCCGGCGAGGGGCTGAAGCCGACCTGGCCGGCTGGGCGCTGGGACGACCGCTCGCCGCCGATCACGATCGACCACGTGCTACTCGACCGCCGCCTCGACGTCGTCGAGTACTCGGTCGAGAGCCTCCCCGAAACCGACCACCACCCGATCTACGCGCGGCTGGCACTGCCCTAGCGGGGCGAGTGGCTAGCGGACTACCTTTTCGAAGGTCATCCAGGTGTCATAGCCGCCGAGCGCGCCGGCCAGCTCGGAGCCGGTGACGGTGGTGACGCCGCCGGTCCCGACCAGCTTCGCTTCGAGGATCCGCGGCGAGACGCCAGTTTTGGTGATGACGACCCGTTTCAGCTTGCCGTTGAGGTAGCCGCTGAGCTTGGAGCTGATCTCCGGGCCGCTGAAGTTGAGCGTCCATTTGTGCAGCGGGCAGTAGTAGTCGTAGGGATCGGGGACGCCGACCAGGTAGGGGATCGGGGTGCCGAAGACGTTGCCGACGCTCTCGGTGTGACCGCCCGAGCAGGCCGAGTAGAAGGCGGTCGCGACTTCGCCCTTGTACATCAGGACCTGGCCGCGGGTGGCGGCGACGGCGGCGTTGGTGGTCGCGTACTCGCTTTCCATGCCGCCGTAGACCTGGCTGCGGGTGTCGGGGTAGACGTCGAAGGCGCCGCCGCCGACGTCGCTGGTCAGGGCGATCGAGCGGATCGCGACCGCCTGCGCTTTCAGCTCCTCGGCCGGCCAGGAGGGCGGCACCTCGTTCGACATCACGCCTTTGGCGTACTGCTCGAGGGCGAGCGCGTTGACGACGTTGAGGGAGGAGCCGGAGACGGTCGTCTCGAGCGCGCCGCGGTAGGTCCCGTAGCCGCCGATGGCGATTTTCCCGGCGCCGGCGGCGCGCAGTTTGGCGCCGCATTTGGCGACCAGTTTCCCGCTGGAGCTGCGCAGCCGGATCGCGTTGCCGACCCGGTGCGCCTCGTAGCTGCGGGCGGGATCGAGCTGGCTGCGGCAGGCGCTGGTGGCGCCGCTGAACTCGACGTCGCCGGAGTTGGTGCCGAGGAGGACGCGGATCACCCGCGGCTTGGCGACCGGTTCGACCGTGGTCCCCGTGTAGTAGTGGTCGAGGATGAAGCGGTAGCTCTTGCCGTGCTTGGCGAAGCCGTAGGCGCCGTAGGCGCTCATCCCGACCCCGTGGCCGAAGCCGCGCCCGTGCACCACCCAGCTGACCGCGGCGGAGGCGCTCGCCGCCAGCGCCAGCGAGGCGAGTAGGGCAAGCGTGAGCAGGATGGCAAGCAGGCGGGAGCGCATCTTCGTGTCGAAACAGATTCGCGGTCGCCGAGTAGCGGCCTGCACTAGGCTGAAACGAAAGCTTCGAGAGGAGGGCGTAAATGGCTTCGCAGACGGTGAAAGCGGTGGATCACAAACTCCTCGCCGCCGGCGAGTGGGTCTCCACCGGCGAGTGGGCCGAGGTCAAGAGCCCCTACGACGGCTCCCTCGTCGGCCGCGTCGCCCAGGGCGACGCGGCCCTCGCCAACAAAGCGATCGCCGCCGCGCATGAGGCCTTCGAGACCGCCTCCTTCCCCCAGCACCAGCGCGCCGCGGTCCTCGACCGCGCCGCCGAGCTGGTCGGCGAGCGCATCGAGGGCCTGGCCCAGACGATCGCCGCCGAGGCCGGCAAGCCGATCAAGACC
>DATAON010000009.1:0-27618 GCA_036265715.1 Solirubrobacterales bacterium
CCCTACAACACCACCGCCTTCAGCACCGACGCCTCCAGCCGCCTCGGCATCACCCCCGCCAGCGCGATGCGGATCGCCGAGGACCTCTACATGGACGGCTTCATCTCCTACCCGCGCACCGACAACACGGTCTACCCGTCCTCGCTGCCGGTGCGCGAGCTGGTCGCCTCGCTGGTCCGGGTCAAAGAGTTCTCCGCCGCCTCGGGCCTGCTCGACGGCGAGCTGAAAGCGACCCGCGGCAAAAAAGAGACGACCGACCACCCGCCGATCTACCCGACCCAGGCGATCCACCCGGGCGCCCTCGAGGGACCGAAGAAACGCGTCTACGAACTCGTCGTGCGCCGCTTCCTCGCCACCTTCAGCCCGCCGATGATCACCGAGTCCACCCGCGCCGACATCGAGGCCGGCTCGGAGACCTACTTCGTCCGCGGCTCGGTCGTGGTCGACCCCGGCTACGCCGGCATCTACACCTACGCCCGCTCCGCCGACGAGGAGATCCCGGCGCTGGCGGAGGGCCAGGAACTGGCCATCGACGGCGAGCCCTGGATCGTCGACAAGGAGACGCAGCCGCCCGGCCGCATCTCACAGGCGAAACTGATCGAGATGATGGAGGAGCGCGGCCTCGGCACCAAAGCGACCCGCGCCGACATCATCCAGAAGCTGTTCGACCGTGGCTACGTCTACGCCAACCCGCCGATCCCGACCGAGACCGGGATCGCCCTCTACGAGGCCTTCAAGAACTACGTGCCGGCGATGGCGACGCCGGAGATGACCGCCCAGCTCGAGGCCGAGATGGACCGGATCGCCGCCGGCGAGATGACCAAGGGCGCGGTCGTCGGCGAGAGCCGCGACCTCCTGCACAAGACCTGGACCGAAATCGACGGCAGCCGCGAGGACCTGGCCAAAGTGATTTGGAAAGGGATGGACGAGGACCGCATCCTCGGCCCCTGCAAGGTCTGCGAAGAAGCCGGCCGCAAAAAGGAGGACGGCTCGCCGCACATGCTGCGGATCATCCGCGCGAAAAAATCGGGCAAACGGTTCGTCGGCTGCAGCGGCTGGACCCTCGACGACCCGGACTCGTGCGACCAGACCTTCCCGCTGCCCCAGCGCGGCGACGTCTTCAAACTCGAGGGCCGCTGCTCGATCTGCGACCAGACTCCGCGGCTGAAAGTCCAGCCCTTCCGCGGCCGGCCCTGGAACCTCTGCCTCAACGACGACTGCGAGTCGATGCAGGAGATGAAGAAACGCCGGGCCGAGCGCGAAGCCGCCAAAGCGGCGAAAGCTGCGATGGACAAGAAACCGCCGGTCGAAGGCGACGAGGACGCTCCCGCCAAGCCGAAAAAAGCGAAAGTCAAAGCGTCCAAAGCCGATACCGCCACGCGGGGGCGCAAACGCGCCAAAGCCGCGGCCAAAAGCTGAGGCCCAAGGCAGTTGTTCATCTCGCTCGAGGGAGTTGACGGCTCGGGCAAGAGCACCCAGGCGAAGCTGCTCGTCGAGGCGCTCGGTCCGGATACGGTGGCGATCCGCGAGCCCGGCGGCACCAGCGCCGCCGAGCGCATCCGCGACCTGCTCGCCGATCCGACGCTCGACATCGACCCCTTCGCCGAGCTGCTGCTCTTCTCGGCCGCCCGCGCCGACCTGGTCAGCCGCGTGATCCGCCCGGCGCTGGAGGCGGGAAAGGTGGTCGTCGCCGACCGCTTCGCCGATTCCAGCGTCGCCTACCAGGGCGGCGCCCGCGGGCTCGGGACCAGCCACGTGCTCTCGCTCACCGACACCGTGATCGACGGCCTCTGGCCGGACCTGACCCTGCTGCTGAAGGTCGACCCCGAGACCGGCCTCGGCCGGGCCGAGAGCGACGACCGCTTCGAGGCCGAGGGCCTGGAGCTGCAGCGCGCCGTCGCCGAGGCCTACGAGGAGATCGCGATCATCGCCTCCGACCGCGTCGTCGTCCTCGACGCCGGCGGCAGCGTCGAGGAGGTCCACGCCCGCGTCATGGACGCCGTCCGCAGCCGCTCGGCGTGAGCGCGGTCCTCGACAGCGCCACCGAGCACCAGGGTCGCGCCCGGGTCGCGCTGACCGCGGCGCTCGCCTCCGGGCCCTCGCACGCCTACCTCTTCCGCGGCCCCCGCGGCGCCGGCAAGAGCGCCGCCGCCCGCGCCCTCGCGGCCGAGATCCTCGCCACCGGCGCCGCCGACCCCGACGACGTCCGCCGCCGCGCCCTGCTCGATCCCTCGCCGCACCCCGACCTCGTCTGGCTGGCGCCGCGCGGCGCCCAGCACCTGGTCGACGAGGTCCGCGAGCGGGTGATCCGCGCCGCCGCCTACCGCCCCTTCGAAGGCAACAAGCGGGTCTTCGTGGTCGAGGCGGCGGAGGCGATGCGCGATGAGAGCCAGAACGCGCTGCTGAAGACGCTCGAGGAGCCACCCGAGTTCGTCCACCTGATCCTGCTCAGCTCCGAGCCGGACGGCCTCCTGGAGACGATCGCCTCGCGCTGCCAGCCGGTCGACTTCGCGCCGCTCTCGGCCGAGGTCCTCGAAGCCGAGCTGGGGGAGGGGTCGGCCGCCGCGGCACGGCTCGCGGCCGGCGACCTCGAGCGGGCGCGGCTACTGCTCAGCCCGCGTGGGGTGGGGCTGCGCGGCGAGGCCGAGCGCTGCCTCGCGGCGGCGCTCGCGGGCGAGGTTGGCAAGGCACCCTGGCGCAAGCTGCTGGCCGGCGCTGAGGCGGCCGGAACCGACGTCGAAGAGGAGACCAGGGCGGCGCTGGAAGAGGCGGCGAAGTCGGGGATGAAACGGACCGCCAAAGACATCGGCGACGAGTCCAAACGGGCCGGGCGCCGGCGCCGGACCGAGATCCTCGACCTCGGGCTGGAGCTCTGCGCGCTCTGGCTGCGCGACCTCGCCGCCCTTGCCGCCGGCGCCGAGGAGGTTGTCTTCAACCGCGACCGCCTCGACGTTCTCCGCGCCCAGGCCGCCGGTCTCGACCCCGGGAAGGCCCGCCAGGGCGCCGAGCTCGCGCAGGAGACCCGCCGCAGCCTCGACCTCAACGTCAGCGAGGAGCTAGCCCTCGAAGCGTTGTTCTTTAAGCTCGAGCGGACGGTCTCAGGCGCCGTTATGCGGCGTCCTCAGTCGTCCCAATAGCGCTGCTATTGGGACTCCCTGCGTCCTTGCCTAACGACCCCTGAGCCTCGTCTTGACGTACTCCCTCTAGCGCTCGTTCCTGGGCCAGCCGGGTGATCTGGGCGGCCTGGCGGGACATGATCACGCTGAAGTTGAGCGCCAGCCCGAGCAGGAAGAAGAGGACGATCGAGAACAGGGCGACGTTGGTGTCGCGCACGCCCATCGCGTCGGCGACCAGCTCCAGCAGCCCGGGGAAGGCGGCGCCGGCGAGCATGCCCAGCCCGGCGACGAACCAGATCACGCTGTAGCGCTCCTGCAGCCTGTCGCGCCGGATCAGCTCGAGGATCGCGAGCATGAAGGCGATCGCCAGGATCGCCGCGAGGATCCGGGTCTGCGAGGTGAGGTGGACCGTGGTCGGGTCGCTTGCCGCCAGCGGGAGCATCAGTCGGCCTCCACCCGCCGCGGTCGGAACTGGCCGACGAGCAGGACGACGACGCCCTTGAAGATGAAGAAGGCCGAGCGCACGGGGGTGAGGAAGGAGCTGCCGCCGGCGCGCTCCAGCATCCGCACCGGCACCTCCTCGACCCGCAGCCCCTCGCGCACCGCCAGCTGCAGCGACTCGATCTCGGCGAAGTCGGGCGAGTAGTGCTTGCTGAACAGCGACATCACGCGGCGGTTGGCGGCGCGCATGCCGCTGGTCGTGTCGGTGAAGCGCTGGCGCGTGGCCAGGGTGAGGAAGAAGCGGAAGACGCTGATGCCGATCCGCCGCGAGAGGGTCGCCCGGTAGTCGTCGGCGTTGGCTTCGGCGCTCGGGTCGCTGAAGCGGGAGCCGATCACGAGGTCGGCGCGGTCGGCCTCGACCTCGGCCAGCAGGCGCGCCACCTCCGGCGGCGGGTGTTGGCCGTCGGCGTCGAGGTGGGCGCAGAAGTCATAGCCCTCGCGCAGCGCGTACAGGTAGCCGGTCTGCAGCGCCGCCCCCAGGCCCTGGTTGAAGGGAAGGGTGGCGACGAGGACGCCGTTCTCCTTCGCTGTTCGCGTCGTCGCGTCGCCGGAGCCGTCGTCGATCACGAGGATGTCGACCTGCGGCATCGCCTTGCGGACCCCGGCGATCACGGCGGAGATCGAGGCCGCCTCGTTCCAGGCGGGTATGAAGACGAGCGTGCTCACTGTGTTTCGATTCTCCCACGAAGACGGGCAGGCGCTCTCGCCATCCCACGGCGAGCAAAGGATTGTGTTAGTAAACCTTCATGAGTAGCCCGAGCAAGTTTCCCGCCAGGCCCCGGCCGACTGCGCCGCGGATCGGGATGCGGCTGTGGCTGACCGGCGCCTTCGGCTCGGTCAGCCTGATCACCGCTGCCGCCGTCTATCTGTTCGGCGACAACGTGCAGGCGCTGATCGCCGCGGTGATGATCGGGGTCCTGGCCGGGTTCCTGATCGCGGTCGCGATCTCCCACCGCGTGGTCCGCCTCGCCCGCGCCGCCAAAGAGATGGCCGGCGGCTCCTTCGACGCGCCGCTGAACGTCTCCGGGCCGGACGAGATCGGCGACCTCGCCCGCGCCCTCGACTCGATGCGGGCCTCGCTGAAGGAGAGCTTCGGCGTGCTGACCGCCGACCGCAACAAGCTCGCGGCGATCTTCGACGGCCTCACCGACGTGGTGATGGTGGTCGACTTCGAAGGCCCGATCCGCTTCTCCAACAAAGCCGCCTCGCGGCTGCTCGACTCCGCCGGGCGGCCGCCGGAGGTGGTGCTGCCGCAGCTGCACCGGGCCTCGGAGGTCGGCTTCGCCGCTCACCCGGCACTGCGGATCGGCGACCACGCCTATGCGATGACCGCTCGCTCGCTGCCGGACGAGCGCGCCGTCCTCGCGGTCCTGCGCGACCGCACCGACGAGCTCCGCCGCGAGCTCGCCGAAGCCGACTTCGTCTCCAACGCGGCGCACGAGCTGCGCAACCCGCTGGCCGGGATCTCCGGCGCGATCGAGGTGCTGCAGAGCGGTGCCAAGAACGACCCGCTCGACCGCGACCACTTCCTCTCCCGGCTCGCCGACGACGCCGAGCGGATGAACCGGCTGACCCAGTCGCTGCTGACCCTGGCCCGGGTCGAGTCTCGCGGCGCCGCCGAGAGCGAGGTGGTCGACGTCCCGGCCGCGATCCGCGACGTCGTCGCCGCCGTCGAGCCTCCTCCGCACGTCGCCCTCGAGGTCGAAGTCGAGGACGAGTTGGCCGCCACCGGGGACCCGACGCTGCTGCGCCAGGTGATGATCGGCTTGCTCACCAACGCCTTCAAGAACACGCCACCCCCCGGCACCGTTACCGTTCGCGGCCGGCATGAAGGCGAGTCAGAGGTCATCTTGGAGGTAGTCGACACCGGGACCGGGATCCCGGCGGCGGAGATCGAGCGCGTCTTCGAGCGCTTCTACCGCCGCAGCGAGTCGCGCAAGCAGGAGGGCTTCGGCCTCGGCCTGGCGATCGCCCGCCGCATGGTCGACGTGATGGGCGGCCAGATCGGCGCCGACTCCGTCCTTGGCGAGGGCAGCACCTTCTGGGTCCGCCTGCCCGTCGCCCAACCGAGCCCAACCCCGGTCGCATGAACGGAGAGCCACGATGAGCACCGGACGCATCCTGATTGCCGACGACGAGCCCTCGGTTCGCGACTCGGTCGGCTACGCGCTGGCCCAGGAGGGCTTCGACGTCACCGCCGCCGCCGACGGCGACGAGGCGACCGAGCTGCTCGGCAACGGCATCCCCTACGACCTGCTGATCCTCGACATCATGATGCCGGGGCCAAGCGGGCTCGATATCTGCCGCGACGTGCGCTCGCGCAGCGCCGTCCCGATCATCGTCCTCACCGCCAAGGACGCCGAGGTCGACAAGGTGGTCGGGCTCGAGGTCGGCGCCGACGACTACGTGACCAAGCCCTTCTCGGTGCGCGAGCTGCTCGGCCGCGTCCGCGCCCAGCTGCGCCGGCGCGAACTCGACCGCTCGCCGCTGGCGCAGGCGGTCAAGATTGAGGCCGGGCCGGTCTCGATCGACCTCGTCCGCCACGTCGCCACCGTGCGCGGCCTGCCGGTCAACCTGACCCGCTCGGAGTTCCAGCTTTTGCGGCTCTTGGTCGGTCGCCCCGGCGAGGTCTTCGCCCGCGCCCAGATCATGGAGGAGCTGTGGCAGACCGAATTCGACGGCGACGAGCGCGCCTGCGACGTTCACATCTCGAACCTGCGCCAGAAGGTCGAGCGCGACCCGCAGCGGCCCGAGCTGGTGCTGACCGTGCGCGGCGTCGGCTACAAGTTCAATGCCGAGGGCTCCTGAGCGCACGGAGCCGGCGCCGCGACCTGGGTAGGGTCAAGGCTGCAAGCGTGAACTAGGAAGACAGGGGAGGCCGAATTGCCACTGGTACCGATGGTTGTCGAGCAGACCGCTCGGGGCGAGCGCTCCTTCGATATCTACAGCCGCCTGCTGGCGCAGCGGATCATCTTCCTCGGCGAGCAGGTCACCGACGACCTCGCCAACCTGATCATCGCCCAGCTGCTGCACCTCGAGTCCGACGATCCCGACAAGGACGTCAGCCTCTACATCAACTCTCCCGGCGGCAACGCCTACGCGGGCTTGGCGATCTACGACACGATGCAGTTCATCAAGCCCGACGTGCAGACCATCTGTTACGGGATCGCGATGTCGGCCGGCTCTCTGATCCTCACCGGCGGCGCCAAAGGCAAACGGATGGCGCTGCCCAACAGCCGCATCCTCATCCACCAGCCCAGCGGCGGCTTCGAAGGCCAGTCCTCTGACATCGAGATCCACGCCAGGGAGATTCTCTCGCTGCGCGAGCGCCTCGACGGCATCTACGCCCATCACACCGGTCAGGATCAGGCGCAGATCAAGGACGACATGGAACGCGACAAATTCTTCCTGCCCGAGGACGCCGTCAGCTACGGGCTGATCGACCGCGTGATCGAGTCGCACGAATACAGCGAGGCGGCCGGCAACGGCGTCCCGCTGACCGGCGCCTAGCTAGGCGCTAACCGAGCCGGCGCCAGGCCCAGAGGCCGGCGCCAGCCGCCGCGCCGGCGGAGACCGCGCCGCCGACCGCGGCCCGCCGCAGCTGCGGGTCGCGCAGGGCGAGCGCGAAGGCAACGGTGTCGGCGGCGTCCAGCGCGGCGGCGGCCAGGGTGATCGCGCGCAGCGCCTCCCGGTCCCCGCGACTGGCGATGGTCAGCCCCCCGACCGCGAGGTCGCGAGCGCCCAGCACCCGCGCCAGCGCCCGGCCGGCGGCGTCGGTCTCGCCGAAGCCGAGCGCCTGCAGGGCCGGACGGGTGGCGAAGAGGGCGCCCGTGCCGACCGCGAGGCGGCCGGCGGCGAGTTGCAGGGCCAGTGCCCGGCCGAGAGAGTCAATCTTCATGATTGGAGAGTGGCAGAGGGCGACACGATTCTGCGTCTGGCACGCCGGCTCGACTCGGCGCTGGCCGGAGAAGCGCTCGCGGTCAGCGCCCCCAACCCGCGTGGCCGGGCGGCCGGGGTCGAGCGGCTCGACGGCGGCTACTTCGAGGGCGCCGAGGCCCGTGGCAAGCATTTGCTCCTGCGCTTCGGCCAGCTAGTCCTGCACAGTCACCTGGGGATGAGCGGCGGCTGGCACCTGTATCCACGCGGGGCGGCCTGGCGCCGGCCGCGCTCTTCCGCCTGGGCGGTCCTCTCCGGCCGCGACCAGGAGGCGGTTCAGTTCGGCGGCCCGACGATGCGGCTGCTGTCGGTCGACCGCGTGCGCCGCGATCCGCAGCTGGCCCGGCTCGGCCCCGACGTCCTCGCCCCCGATTTCGACCCCGAGGCCCTTGTGCCCGCGCTCCGAGCCGATCCGACCCGCGGCGTCGGCGACGCCCTGCTCGACCAGCGCCTGCTCGCCGGCGTCGGCAACATCTTCAAGAGCGAGGCCTGCTTCGCCGCTCGGATCGACCCCTGGCGGCCGGTCGGCGATCTCTCCGACGCTGAGTTGATCGCGGTCCTCGCTGCCGCCCGGGAGGAGATGGTCGACGCGGTCGAGAGCGGCCGCAAGACCTTCGCCGTCTACCGGCGCCGCGGCCCCTGTCCGGTCTGCGGGGGCCCGATCTCCTCGCGCGGCCAGGGCGACGCCAACCGCACTACCTTTTGGTGCCCCCGCTGTCAGCGCTGAGGTTGCTGTCGGCGCGGCGGATCAGGCCGTTGGCGCCGCAGCCGATCCTTCCTTCGGGGGTCTCCGGGTGGACCACCTCGCAGTTGCATTCCTCGAATTTCCCCTGGCCGCCGGCACCGCGGCTCTCACTGTCGGCCGGCGCCTCTTCGACGAAGGCGATCGAGTGCCCGCAGCGAGGGCACGGCCCGGTCTTGGAGCAGGTGTCGTCGTGTCGCCGCCGCCAGGGAATGCGATCGACCCCGACCTCCCAGGTGGGGTCGCGGGTCTCGTCGTAGGGGATCTCGAAATCTGTCAAGCGCTGGATCGTAGCCAGCCACCGGACAAAGTTCGTTAACTCAAGGGTATTTAGGAAAGCGACGAGAGTGCCGCCGCGACGGCGAAGCCCAGCACCGTGACCAGACCCGCCGGCCGGCCGGCGTCCCGGCTCGCCGCCGGGATCATCGAGTCGATCAGCATCACCAGCAGCGCTCCCGCCGCGAAGCCGTTGATCGCCGCGTGCAGGCCGCCGGAGGCGGCGTCGGCGATCAGGTAGCCGGCGCCGGTCGCGAGGGCGCAGGCGATGGCGACGGCGAGCCACAGCAGCAGGACCGAGCGGCGTGGTTTCCCGCCCTGCTCCATCTCCGCCGCCGAGCCGATCGCCTCCGGCAGGTTGGAGGCGAAGATCGCGATCAGCAGGGCGACGCTGACGGGCCCGCCGCCGGCCAGCCCGATCCCGAGCACCAGTTGCTCGGGGATGCCGTCGAGGAAGGCACCGAGCGCCAGCGCCGTGCCGGTGTCGTCGCCGCCGCCCTTGGCGGCGCGGCGGTCGAGCGCCGAGTCGCAGGCGAAATAGGTGAGGGCGCCGAGCCCCAGCCCGAGCGCGGTCCAGCCGAGCCCGCCGATCGCGAAGCCCTCCTCCCAAAGCTCGAAGCTGACGGCGCTGATCAACGCCCCGGCGCCGAAGGCGAGCACGACCCCCAGCTGCCTGGGGCTCCAGTCGCGGGCAGAGGCCGCCAGCGCCCCCAGGACCAGGGAGGAGGAGGCGAGGGTTCCCCAGCCGAGCGCGGCGAGCATCGATCAAACTTACGGGGCGTGCGGGTCGCCAGCTACTACCTCGTCGCCGGCATCCCGCTCGACCGGGAGATGGATCGCCTGCGGGCACTGCCCGTCTTCGCCGCCGGCCCGCTGGTCGCCAAGCGCCCGCAGCTCCGCATCCGTCGCGCCGCCAAGAAGCCGAACCGCCTCGGCTTCGCGGTCCCGACCGAGCACCGACTCTCGGTCACCGCCTACCCGGGCATCGGTCCCGGCGACGTGCTTGAGACCCTGCTCCACGAGCTCACCCACCTCCACGTCGGCCGCGCCCGCGAGGCCCACGCCTGGCATGGCCCCACCTTCAAGCGCACCCTGGCCCAGGCGATGCGCGAGGCCTACGGCCTCGAGGTCCCGACGCCGCGCAGCACCCTGCACGGGGTCTACGCCGAGGCGATCGCCGCCGCGAGCCCGTCTCTCCCGCGCACCGACGCCGAGCTCTTCGAGCGCTCGGTCGCGACCCTGGTCCACTCCTGGGCATATCTCGCCTCCGGCTCACCGGGCGCTGCGGTGGTCAGGGGCCGCGGCGCCACGATCGCGGCCTTCGTCCACGACCCGGATCGCCAGTTCCTCAACAACACCCTCCTCAGCGGGGCCGCGGCCGCTTCGGGCCGGACCCTGGACGCGGTCGAGCGCGTCTATGCCGAGCGCGGGATCGACCGCTTCGCCATCTGGGTCCACGAGGCCGACGCTGATCTGGCCGGCGCCGTCGAGGCGCGCGGGTACCGCTACGACTCCTCGACGCGGACGATGGCGATGCCGATCGCCGACCTCGCCGAGGTCGACACCTCGCCGCTCGATCTGGTCGAGAAACCCAGCCCCGAGCGGTTCTGGCGCGTTGACGGCCCGGACGGCCTGCTGCCGCAACTTGCCGCCGAGGGCGCGCACTTCTACGTCGCCCGCTGCCGCGGCGTGAGCGCGGCCACGTTGATGGCCTTCGACCACGGTGGCGACTGCGGGATCTACATGGTCGGGACGACCCCGGCCGCGCGCCGCCAGGGCCTCGCCACGATGCTCTCCGCGCACGCCATCGCCGAGGCGAGAGCGCGGGGCTGCACCACCGTGAGCCTGCAGTCGACCCCGATGGCCGAGGGGGTCTACGCCGGCATCGGCTTCCGCGACCTCGGTCGCTTCCACGAGTACGTGCCCGAGTGAGAGCCGACGCCCGGACTTGACCCGGGGCCCCTTCATTATGAACGCCATATTTGATGCTGATCTGGCCCGGTTAGGCACGATCCTGTCCAGGGAGTTCGGCTGAGCTCGGCATAGATCTGCCGAGTCGGGGACATATTTCGGGACACGGAATCGCGTGGGTGGCGGCGGCCCACTCCGGCAGGCTCGCTACCGTGTCGGCACGATGGTCGATGAGGCGCTGATAACGGAAGCCGGGAAGATCCTTTCGGCTGCCGCAGGGACGGACGCCCGCGTGATCCTCTTCGGTTCCCATGCCAAGGGAAGCGCTGGTCCGAGGAGCGATCTCGACCTTCTCGTGATCGAGCCCGAGCTCAAGAGCCGCAACAAGGAGTTCGTGCGCCTCAGGGAAGCCCTCGGCGATATCGGCGCGCCGATCGATCTGATTGTCGTCAGCGAGGACCACGTAGCTCGCTGGGGCAACGTTCGCGGCGGAGTCATCCATCAGGCGCTGAAAGAGGGTCGTGTCCTCGCAGGAGCTTGAGCCGTCAGAGGTCGCCGCGATCCTTGCCCGCAAGGCGAGGGGCGATGCAACCGTGGTCCGAAAGCTGTCGGCCGATTCGGAGGTGGACGACGAGAGCATTGGCTTCCATGCCCAGCAGGCCGTCGAGAAGTGGCTCAAGGCGGTGGTGGCGAGCCGCGGCGAGGAGTTCGAGTACACGCACGACCTTCGTCGCTTGGTCGCATTGGCGCGCCTCGACCCAAGCGATGCGCCGCCCTTCGACATCCAGCGGGCTGTCGCCCTGACGGAATATGCGGTGCCGCTTCGCTACGAGGACCTGCTTGATGCCGAGCCGTTGGATCGTCCGGCGACCGTCGCGCTCCTGGGAGAGGTTGAGCGGTGGGCGGATGCTGAGCTCCCCCGTTCGGAGGAGGGGTGAGGGCGCGATGCAGAGCCGACGCCCGGACTTGAACCGGGGACCCCTTCATTACAGACGCCATATTGGAGGCTGATCTGGCCCGGTTAGGCACGATCCTGTCCAGGGAGTTCGGCTGAGTCGATACAAACTGCAGAGTTGGGGACATATTTCGGGGCACGAGAATCTCAAGTCGACCGTGAGTCCCGGGCTATCCTGATCTGATGCAGAAAGTGCCTTCAGCAGATCGACTGACGGAAGCCGGCGCCCGTGCTCGCGAGGCCGAGGCCCAGGGCGACGATGCCAGGGCAGGTGAGGAATGGCGTCGATACCGTCTCATCAAGGACGCATCGCGTAACCCCGACGAACTGCTCGCAGAGGGGATCGCGCTGAGTCTCCAGGCCGCCGAGCTCGCGTCCGCTCGTTGACCGACTTCGGTCGCATTCTCGAAGATCTCAACGGGGCAGGGGTCCGCTACGTGCTGATCGGAGGAATCGCCCTGATTCGCCACGGGGTCGTGCGAGCGACGCGAGACATCGATGCCGTGTTTGATCCCGACTCCGACAACGTCGACCGGATCAGCTCTTTGGTCGATCAATGGGGGGCCAGTCGACCCGACGGCTCACCCATCCCCGAGGGTGGGATTGCCGGAGATCGGACGATTCACCTGTCGACCCCGCACGGCGAGTTGGATCTTCTCTCGGAGGTAGCCGCCGGGCTGGCCTTCTCCGATCTCCTTACGCGCTCAGAAGTTCGACGCGTTGATGGGGTTGAGGCCCCGATCTGCTCCCTCGCGGACCTGGTTGCGATGAAGAGGTTGGCCGGGCGCGAACGAGATCTCGTCGACTTGGCTGATCTTGAGTCGGCTCACGGTGATCTCCCGGACAGTCGCGATCCCAGCGCCTAGCGCGGCATCATCGGCAGATCAAGAACGGCGCCAAAGCCGGGGTGCGCTAACCAGCAGAATCGCGACGATGAGCACGACACCCAGCCGCGCGGATCCGGCATAGATGAGCCCAGCTCCGACGGATAGGCACAGAACCACCGACCACAGTGGCGGCGGAATATCCCCTAGTCGAATAAACGTCATATGACCCACCTGTCGATGGCTGCCTCCCCCAGAGCCGACGCCCGGACTTGAACCGGGGACCCCTTCATTACGAATGAAGTGCTCTACCAACTGAGCTACGCCGGCATTCGGCTTCCATTCTAGGAAAGCGGCCGATTTGAACCCCTCTCCCCACTCGGGCCGTCCCTCAATTTACCTAGAAGCACTGCCTCTCCCCGGCAAAATACGAGTCTCTGCTGGAGGGAGATTTGGCTTATAGAGCGAAATCCGGTCGGTAGAGCATTTCGGCAAGAATGAAGTGCTCTACCAGCCGGAGTTTGCCCTCCATAGGGGAACGGCCATCGAGTCGCTCTCAATATGGCGATTCCAGCCCGAGGTTGGTCCTCAGAAAAGCTCTATTTACAGTGCTTTCCCGCGCGGCGTCAAGCATAGTTGCCCAGACTAGAAGAGCGTCAACTTTTTAGAGATATAGTTGACGCATGGACTTTAGTCGACTGGGATTCCAGTCCAATCGGACATCTGATTCCGATTCTAGGCCCAGACCCGGCAACGCATGAGGTCGTGGAGGGGAGAGCGTTCTTGCCCGAGCCACTTCCTAGCGCTATTCATCTCTCCACGGAGACCCCACCGCTGACAAATCGGTCGCGTCGCGCCTGAGCGGCCTTTTTTACGAATGAAGTGCTCTACCAACTGAGCTACGCCGGCGGGCCGGTGGCCATTCTAGGAGGGATCACGTCGCGGTTCCGTCGCGCCCGCCCTCGATGATGCCGCGGTGGGCAGAGAGCGGGACGTCAAGCGGCGCGAGGGCAACGAGATCGAGTTCTCGCGGATCGTCGCTTTCAGCGATGGCGTCTTCGCGGTGGCGATCACCCTGTTGGCGCTCAACCTCAGCATCGACGCCGACGTTCCCAAGAGCGAAGTCGCCGACGCGATCTGGGACCAGCGGGAAAACTTCCTCGCCTACGGGATCAGCTTCGCGGTGATTGGCCGCTTCTGGCTCGTCCACCACCGCTTCTTCGGCGAAGTCAAAGCCTTCGACCAGCGCCTGATCTCGCTCAACCTGCTCTACCTCGGCTTCATCGTCCTGATCCCGTTCAGCAGCCAGGTGCTCGGTGACTTCGGCGGCGAGACGGCGTCGGTGGTCGTCTACGCGGCCAACCTCTCGGCCGTGGTCCTGATCGGCCAGTGGATGGTCGCCGACGCCAGGAGCGGCGGGCTGACCACGATCGACACCCAGTCCCACCGCGAAAACCGGATCCGCTCCGCCTACATCGCCGCAGTCTTCCTCGCCTCGATCCCGGTCGCTTTCGTCGCCCCGAGCTTGGCGCCGCTGATGTGGCTGGTCCTCTTCTTCGACCCGGCCGAGCGGATCGTCCGCGGCCGCTCCGACTAGCCTCGGCTCAGCTCTTGATCGTGAAGGCGACCGAGCGCCCGGGGCGGGCGCAGCTGACAGCGAGGCCGCGGCCGGTCATCGCCGCCAGGCAGTCGTAGTCGCCCTCGAGCTGACAGGAGGAGCGCGAGGAGCCGTCGACGGGGGCGCAGCCAGCCTCCTTGGCCCAGGCCTTGGCCAGCGCCTTCGCTTGCTTGCAGCTGACCCCGGTCGCGCGCAGCGCCGTCGCGGCGCCGACCTTGCCGGCGCACTCCTGGGCCGAGGCCCCGGCCGGGGCCTCCTGCCCGCTGCGCTTGGGCGCCGTCGCGGTGCTGGCTTCCGAACCGCCCTCGTCGGAGGAGCCGCAGCCGCCCACCAGCGCTGCGGCGAGGACGACGATCGCGATCGGGATGGCGAGCCTCATCGGTCGCCAAAACCTACCCGGCTGCGGTCTCCTTGACTCTCTCGGCGGGTTGCAGATGCGCGCAAATCGGGCACTCCGGCTCCGCCACCACGGGCTCCCGTTTGACCTCCATCGTCATCAGGTCGTAGATGTGGGCGAGGCCGAGGGTCGAGGGCTGACTGAGCCCGGTCAGCAGGTGCACGACCTCCATCCCCACCTGGCCGCCGATCAGACCGCAGGCGGGGCCGAGCGTCGCCGCCGGGCTCGGCAGCGCCCGTAGCTGCTCGACGGTCTCGTCGTAGAGCGGGTACTCGCGTCGGTAGGCGATCTCCTGGCAGGAGTAGCAGCCGGTCCGCCCGGGGACGTAGAGCGGCCCGACCCGGGCGATCGGCGGGTAGTGGCTCATCGTGATGTAGGGGATGCCGAGCTCGAAGCAGGCGGCGTTGCACCAGCGCTCGATGTCGTGGGCGGGCCAGTCCGCGGCGTCGATGACGACGTCGGCGCCGGCGACGAAGTCGGCGATCTCGACCTGGCTGCCCAGGCGCCGCGTCGTCGCCGTCACCCGCATCGACGAGTTGAAGGCGCGCAGGCGCTCGGCCCCGACCTGCGCCTTCGGCGCCCCGATGTCGGCCTCGGTGAAGAAGATCTGGCGGTTGAGGTTGCTGACCTCGACCGTGTCGCCGTCGATCAGCCACATCTCGCCGACCCCGCAGCAGGCCAGCGACCAGGCGCACCAGGTCCCGAGGCCGCCGACGCCAAGCACCGCCACCTTCGCCTCGCGAAGCCGGCGTTGGCGCTCGGACGGCGTCGTCTCGGTGCCGCCCATGTCGCTGAAGTAGCGCAGCTGGCGGTCGAAGCGCGCCAGCTCCCCCGGAGCCAGCTGGTCGTAGTCGGCGGCGTCCTCGATCACCTCCAGCTCGCGCAGCTGGGCGAGCGTCTCGTCGACCAGCTTGGCGCCGAACTCGTCCTGCAGGCCCTCCAGCGTGTGCTCGCCGTCGAGCGCGGCCAGCAGCCGCCTGTCGTCGTCGCTCGGCTGACCGATCTCGATCGCGCTGCTGGTGTTCGGCCGCAGCAGAAGCAGGTCCCCGTTTGGAGCATCGACCGGCTCCGTCGTCCGTTTGATGCGTGGTCTGCGCATCGCGCCCCCCGTCTATGTGGTCCCCCTGGTGGCCGCCCACACGCGGCGCGCACCTGGCCTGTTTTGCTGCAGACCGACCTATTGCTGGAAATAGTTCCGGTAACTCAGCGCCGCTGAGCATCTAACCCCGCCAACTGGCGGGCGCGGGCGAAGGCAGCGTCGATCATCGGCACCGTCAGCCTGCCCGTGAAGGTGTTCTGCTGACTGGGGTGGAAGCAGCCGAGCAACTGCCAGCGCTCGAGGTCCGCCTCGGCGCCGTGGCCGAAGCGCGGCTTCGGCCGTGGGACCGCGACCCCGAGCGCCCGCGCCGCCCGCAGCGCCCCGTCCCAGGCGAAGGACCCCAGGGCGACGATCACCCGGCACTGCTCCAGCAGCTCGAGCTCGCGCTCGAGGTAGGGCAGGCAGCGGTCGCGCTCCTCAGGGGTCGGCTTGTTGGCCGGCGGCGGGCAGCGCACCACCGCGGTCACGTAGGCGCCGCTGAGGCGGAGGCCGTCGCCGCGACGCACGGACTCGGGCTGGTTGGCGAAGCCGGCGCGGTGCAGCGCCGCGTAGAGCCAATCGCCGGAGCGGTCGCCGGTGAAGATGCGACCGGTTCGGTTGGCGCCGTGGGCGGCTGGCGCCAGGCCGACGATCGCCACCCGCGCGGCCGGATCGCCGAACCCGCTGGTGGGTCGCGCCCAGTAGTCCTCGCCGCGGTAGCGGCGCGGAGGATCGGCGGCGCTGGCCTCGCGCCACTCGACCAGGCGCGGGCAGAGCCGGCACTCGTGGATCGTCGTCGCCAGCTCCGGCAACGACTTGCCGCTTTCCCAGCTCATAAGGTTCGCCGCCGACTCATGGCACCGAACCGAATCATCCCCAGCGGCGTCGTGCGCCGCGCCGCCCTGCTGGCGGCCGCCTGTCTCCTGCTGGCGCTGGCACTCGGCGCCTGCGGTGGGGGCGGCGGCGACAGCGGCGAGAGCACGGTCGTTGCCGACAGGGAACACGACGCCGAGGTCCTCAATCAGATCCTCGGCCGCCAGCGGGCGGCGATCGACCTCTACGACCGCATCCTGCCCGACCTCGAGGGCCAGGCACTCGCACTCGCCACCCGGTTCCGCGCCCAGGAACAGGAGCACACCGTCGCCCTGCTCGCGGCCCTGCGCGACCTCGACGGCGAGGAAGAAGTCGAGGACGAAGAGATCGAGTCCGGCGAGCTGCGAACCGAAGCCGACCGCCTGCGCTTCCTCTACGCAGTCGAAAGCGTGACGATCGAAGACGAGATCGGCGCGATCGGCCGCCTTGAGTTCGGCGGGCCCCGGGCGTTGCTGTCGGCAACGGTCGCCAATCAGGCTCAGCGCCTGGCTCTTCTGCGCCGCCAGCTCGGCGCAAAACCCCTCGAATGGGTGCCGTCCGCGTTCGAGAGCGGCACGACGCCCGCCCCGTAAGGGATGATTAACCGGTGACCGGGCCCCTTTACGCCATTGGCCGGTTCTGCTCGCGACACCACTGGCCCGTGATCGGGGTCTGGTTGCTGCTCGCGATCGCGCTGGTCGCGATCTCCTCGGCTGCCGGCTCGAAGACGAGCGAAAACCTGACCCTGCCCGGGACCGGCTCAACGATCGCGACCGAACTGCTCGAAGAGAACCTGCCCGAGCAGGCCTACGGCTCCAACCCGCTGGTCTTCGAAGCGCCCGCCGGCAAGAAGCTGACCGAACCGAAGTACGCCGCCGCGATCGAAGAATCGGCGAAAAAGCTGGAAGCGATGCCGCACGTCAACTCGGCGAAAAGCCCGCTTGTCGAAGGTTCGAAAACGATCAGCGAGGACCAGCGGATCGCCTACATCCCGGTCGTGCTCGGCGTCGGTCCGGGCGAAATCAACGAAGAGGAATCGCAGGAAATCCTCGACGCCGCCGAGCCGGCGCGCAAGGTCGGCGTCAACACCTCGATCGGCGCTTACGTCGGGCAGCAGCTCTCCAAACCGGAGACCGAGTTCGCCGAGGCCGTCGGCCTCGGCGCGGCGGTGATCATCCTCCTCTTCGCCTTCGGCACGGCGACCGCGATGATGCTGCCGATCGTCTCGGCCATCTTCGGCCTCGCCTGCGCGCTCTCGATCATCAAACTGCTCGAGCACGCGACCGAGATCCCCGGCGTCGCCGCCACCCTGGCGACGATGATCGGCCTCGGCGTCGGCATCGACTACGCGCTGTTCATCGTCACCAGGCACAAACTTCAGCTCAAAGAAGGGATGGAGCTGAGGGAGTCGATCGCCCGCGCCGTCGCCACCGCCGGCGGCGCCGTCGTCTTCGCCGGCTTCACCGTGATCATCGCCCTCTGTTCGCTCGCCTTCGCCGGCATCCCGCTGGTCTCGACGCTCGGCTTCACCGCCGCGATCGCCGTCGTCGTCGCCGTCTGCGCCGCGGCGACGCTGCTGCCGGCGATGTTGGGAGCGCTCGGCCCCCGCATCAACAGCCTCCGCGTCCACATCGGCAAGACCCATCCCGACGACAAGAAACCGCACGGCTGGCTGCGCTGGGCCGATGCCGTCGCCGACCGGCCCTGGCGATCGGCGATCGCGTCGATGGCCGTGCTTGTCGTCCTCGCGCTGCCGCTGCTCCAGCTCGATCTCGGGCAGAACGACATCAGCGCCCTGCCCAAGGACTCGACCTCGCGCGAGGCTTTCGAAGGGATGGACGAAGGCTTCGGCCCGGGCGCGTACGGGCCGCTGTTGGTCGCTTCCGAATTCAGCTCTCCCAAAGAAGCCGAACAGGTGCTGCCGAAACTCGAGCAGGCGATCGGCGGCACGGGCGACGTCGCCGCGGTCTCCGAACCGAGCCTTGACAAAGCGGGCACGGTGGCGGTCTTCACGGTGATCTCCAAGTCGGAGCCGTGGAAGGACGAGACCGTGAGCTTGGTCGAAAACCTCCGCGACGAAGTCATCCCCACGGCGCTCGAAGGGACGCAGGCGAGCTCCTACGTCGGCGGCCAGACCGCCGGCTACATCGATCTCGCGAGCCAGATCGCCGACAAGCTGCCGCTGATGATCTTCATCGTCGTCGCGCTCAGCTTCATCGTCCTGATGATCGCCTTCCGCTCGGTGCTGGTCCCGATCAAGGCGGCGGCGATGAACCTGATCTCGGTCGCCGCCGCGTACGGGATCGTCACCGCCGTCTTCCAGCTCGGCTGGGGGGTCGACCTGATCGGCCTCGACCACGCGATCCCGATCGTCAGCTTCGTGCCGCTGCTGATGTTCGCGATTCTGTTCGGGTTGTCGATGGACTACGAGGTGTTCCTGCTGACCCAGATGAAGGAACACTTCGAGGAATCAGGGGACGCCCGCGCCGCGGTCGTCCAGGGTCTCGCCAACACCGGCCGCGTGATCACCTCGGCGGCGGCGATCATGGTCTGCGTCTTCACCAGCTTCGTCCTCGTCGAAGACCCGGTCGTGAAGGAGTTCGGGATCGGGCTGGCGGTCGCGATCGCGATCGACTCGACCCTGGTCCGCTGTCTGCTGGTCCCGGCGGTGATGGTGCTGCTCGGCAAGAAGGCCTGGTGGATGCCGCGCTGGCTCGACCGGATCCTGCCCCACGTCAGCATCGAGGGCGAGGAGTTCTTCGCCAAGCGCGACGCCGAAGCGGCGGCCCAGGTGGCGAAGCAGTCAAACTGAGCCCACGATGTTTCCGCTCAACCTGCCGAATGCGCTGACCCTGCTGCGCATCCTGGCGGTGCCGGTGGTGGTGGTCGCGCTGCTGGGGGAGACGCCCAACGGCGACACCCTTGCCGCTGTCGTCTTCGCGCTCGCCGCGGCCACCGACGGCCTCGACGGCTACTTCGCCCGCTCGCGCGGCTCGATCACGACCTTCGGCAAGCTGATGGACCCGCTCGCCGACAAGCTGCTGATCGTCGGCGCGCTGGTTTCCCTGGTCTCGCTGAACCGCCTCGAAGCCTGGGTGGCGATGGTGATCATCGCCCGCGAGGTCGCAGTCACGATCCTCCGCACTATCGCCGCCGAGCGCGGCCTCGTGATCGCCGCCAGCTGGCTCGGCAAGCTGAAGACGGTGCTGCAGATCGCCGCAATCTTCGCCCTGATCATCGCCAACCCGGCGCCGCTCGGCGTCGACCTGCTCGTCTACCTGGCGCTGGTCGTGACCGTGATCAGCGGCGCCGACTACTTCTTCGGCCTGCGCAAGCGAATCGAGGAGCAGCAGCGCGAGCGAGCGGCGGCTGGCACCCGCCCCGCCGGCTAAGGGTCTCCAGGGCGGTCAGCGAGCTAGGCGCCGACCCGCTTCGAGCCCTTTTTGCCCTTTCCTTTCTTGCCGCAGTTCTTGTCCTTCTTGTCCTTCTTGTCCTTCTTGCCCTTCTTGCAGCTCTTGGCGATGGCGGAGGTAGTCGCCGGGCCGCTGGCATCGGCGGCCGGGGCGGCTGGCACCGCGACGACGAGCGAGACGAGCAGGACGAGCGCGAGGGTTGCGATACGGCGGGAGGCGAAGCGAATTCTGTTCATGGGGCGGATCCTATTGCCGCTCCCGTTGGGGATCAACCGCCCGGGACCTCGAGCCACTCGCGCATCGTCTGGTGGCGCGAGGGGTGGGCGCTGTCGGCGAGCTCGGCGCGGAGCTCGCCGAGGGTGCCGTAGCGCTCGGCGACGACGTTGTGGCGGTGGATCGTCTCCAGGTTCTCCTGGCGCGCCATCACGAAGGTCTCGTCGGGCAGATCGGGGTAGCCGGCGACCACCTGGCGCACCATCTCGCGCACGCAGTCCTCGACGAAGCGCGGCTGTTCGTGCGCCTTGACGACGACCGCCATCTCGTCGGGCCGCTTCATCAGCTCGTAGATCTCCGAGCTCATCGAGCTCTCGACGATCCGCAGCAGCTCCGCCGCGTCGATCCAGGCCGGGCCGCCCTCGGGGCAGCCGACGTGGAGGGTGCCGATGCCGCGCTGGTTGTGAGTGGCGATCGGGACGACCTCGATGATGCGCTCGATCTCGTCGGCGCCGAAGCCCTCCTCGGTGAGGCGTTCGCGGGCCAGCCCGGCGACCATCTCCTGGGCGCAGGGGCAGGCGGTCATGCCCTGGGCCTGCACCCCGGTCAGCGTCCTCGTGCCGCGCTCGGAGGCGACCGCGGTGCCATAGAGGACGTAGATCTCCTGGGTGCTCTGCCCGCTCTTCGGCGTCTTCGCCGTCTCCGGGTAGCGGGCGGTGACCGAGACCTCGGCCCGCGCCCCGCCCTGGCGCTCGCGCACCCGCTCGGCGACGTGGGCGGCCAGCACCTCGGCCCGGAAGGCCTCGCCGAGGACCACCTCGTCGATCGCCTCGCCGACGATCTCCTCGAAGCGCGACATGTGGACGCCGGCTTGCAGCGGGTTGAGGTCGACGAAGCACTCGAACTCGGCGTAGAAGAGGTTCTCGACGCCGTCGGCCTTGACCCGGATCACCTTCTCGACCCCGGTCACGCCGACCCGGGAGAGACTGACCTGGGTGGCGGGGAGAGAGGCTTGGACGTCCGGGGCGGCGCTGGTGGCGGTGGAGTGGTCGGCCATCGGTCACTGAAGCGTAGGCGACCGGCGGACCCGGCGGTCCGGCGGTTGGTTACATCCGCCTATACTTCGACACGGTCGCAGCGAGGGGTTGCGCCAGGGAACCGGGGAGAGGGATTTTGGAGGAAGTGATCATCGATCCGTTGGAGTCCTCGAACGAGGTTGTCGAGTCCGGCGCCGCGGAAAGCCCGATCGGCGAAATCGAGGAGTTGCGCGGACTTGTCGCCCAGGGCCGCGAGCGCGGCTACCTGACGTTCGAGCAGATCGCCTCGACACTCGAGGAGGTCGAGATCACCAAGGAGCAGGTCTCGCAGCTGCACGCGCACCTGGTCGAGCACGGGATCGACGTCATCGCCGAGAACGGCGTCAGCGCTTACAAAGAGCAGCGCGGCGGCGAGGCCGAGGGTGGCCAGTCGAAGAAAGAAGAGCTTGACCTCACGGTCGAGCCGAGCCTCGACTCGCTGCGCCTCTACCTGCGCTCGATCGGGCAGGTCGACTTGCTCACCGCCGCCCAGGAGGTCGAACTGGCGAAACGGATCGAGCGCGGCGACATGCTCGCCAAGCGGCAGATGGTCGAGGCCAACCTGCGCCTCGTCGTCTCGATCGCCAAAGGCTATTTGGGCCGCGGCCTCAGCTTCCTTGACCTGATCCAGGAGGGCTCGCTGGGGTTGATCCGCGCGGTCGAGAAGTTCGACTACCGCCGCGGCTACAAGTTCTCCACCTACGCCACCTGGTGGATCCGCCAGGCGGTGACCCGGGCGATCGCCGACAAGGCGCGGACGATCCGCATCCCGGTCCACATGGTCGAGAAACTCAACCGCGTCGCCCACGTCGAACGCCAGCTGGTCCAGAAGCTCGGCCGCGAGCCCGAGGCGCCGGAGATCGCTGAGGAGCTGCGCTGGCCCGTCTCCGACGTGCGGGACATCCTCCGCGTCGCCCAGCTGCCGGTGTCGCTGGAGAAACCCGTTGGCGACGAGGACGAATCCGAGCTCGGCGACTTCGTCGCCGACGACGCCGTTCTCGAGCCCTTCGAGGAAGCGAGTGAGCACCTGCAGAAAGAGGGAGTGCGCCGGGCGCTCGACGCCCTGCCCGAGCGCGAGCGCCAGGTGATCGAACTTCGCTACGGCCTCTCCGGGACCGAGCCGCTGACCCTCGAGGAAGTCGGTCGCACCTTCGGCGTCACCCGCGAGCGGATCCGCCAAATCGAGAACAACACGCTGAAAAAACTGAAGCGTCTGCCAGAGGCGCAGATGCTCCGCGAAGCGTCCTGACGGCCGGAAACGCCGTCAGGCGGCGTCCTCGGTCGCTCACGTGCGGAGCACGCTTCGCTCCCTGCGTCCTTGCCCGACGGCGTTTCCGCCTCGTCAGGCGACCGGCTCCAAGACCCAGACGGACGGGGTCCGTTCGAGCAGGGTGATGTAGTAGTCGAAGCCGGCGAACTGGTCGATGTGCTTGGCCCAGAGCGCGGCCCTCTCCTCGCCCTCGGCGACGCGGGCGCGGACTTGCTGGCGCTTGCGCCCGACCTCGACCTCGGCCTCCGGCTTGGCGCTGAGGTTGAGCGACCAGGCCGGCAGCTTCTCGTTGCCGGCGTTGGTGTCGATCAGGACCATGCGCTCGCGGTCGGCGAGGTAGACCACGGGCGCGGTGCGCTGCTGACCCGATTTGCGCCCGGTGGTCGTCAGCAACAGCAGCGGCGCCTTGCCGACCCTGCCGCCGATGCGGCCGCCGCTGAGCCGGTAGAGCGGCACGTTTAGCTTGCCGGTCCAGCGCAGTCCGGTGGCGCCCAAGGAGTTGGAGAAGCGTGAGTAGAAGCGATCGCTCGGCATTGCCCGAGTATCCCAGCCCGATTAGAGTGGCGCCATGCCCGAGCCCCACCCCTTTCGCCTCGCCGCCGAAGCCAAGGACCTGACCCTGCTCAGCGAGGCCCTGCGCGAGGACGTCGTCCTCCACAGCCCGATTCTCTTCCGCGGCTTCGAGGGCCGCGACGTCGTCAGTCAGATCCTCACCTTCGTGACGATGACCCTGGAGGACTTCGTCTACACCGACGAGCTCGCCGAGGGGAACACCCTGGTCCTTCGCTTCAAGGCCAACGTCGGCGACCGCGAGCTCGAGGGCATCGACTTCCTCACCCTCGACGAGGACGGCAAGGTCGCCGACCTGACCGTCTTCATGCGCCCGCTCTCCGCGCTCACCCGCTTCAACGAGCAGATGTCCGCCCATCTGGCGACGGCGCAGGGCGCCGGCGACTCCTAGACCGGCGGTTCGCCCATCGCGGTGTCGCTTTCGTCAATCCGCTCGAAGACGACCTTGCCGTTCCCCTCGGCTCGCACCCGCAAGCGATCGCCGGCCACCAATCCCGCTTGCTCACAAGGAGCCCGCGGGATAGTCACCTGGCGTTTGGGTCGCAGCAGAACCTGCCGCACCTGAGATGGGGGAGAGAGGATTCGAACCTCTGTAGGCATAGCCGTCAGATTTACAGTCTGATCCATTTGACCGCTCTGGCACTCCCCCAGGAGGTCAATCGCGCCAATCTTATTGGTGTTGCGATCGGGATAGACGAGTGCTTCGAATGGGGTCCCTCGCTCGATCTCGAACTCCGAGTACTTCGCCCCACCCAGCTTGATGGCCCGGCGCGCCTCGACCAGGTGGGCCGGGATGAACCAGCGACGCCCGTCCCCGGTCAGGGCGAAGAGGTGGTCTACCTTGCTCTGGTCAAACTTCTTGGTCAGGCCGGTCCAGCTCTGGTTGCCACCATTGGTCGCGATGCTGATGTCCCAGCGAGTCTTCCCCCGCGGAGTTTCCACTCGGTAGGTCGAGGTTTTCACCTGGATTCGCAGGATTCGTTCACCGAGCTCGGCCATCAGGTCGACGTCGGGGCTGTGCCCCACGGGCAACCAGACGAGGGCGCCCTTGCTGGTCAGCCACTCGATGGCGGAGGCCTCACCGATGTCACCCTGTGCACTTCTGCTCAGGTCGCGCTCCCGCCGGTGGTATCCGCTCGGCTTGCTCATCGAATGAACGTTCTCACGCAGTGCAGACAGAAAGTTTCTGCAGCCAGCACCGAGCCCGCCGGTGGTTAAAGATGCAGGTATGAGCAACCCCTCTCTCGACGGCCGCGTCATCGCGATCGCCGGCATCGGCGGCGGTCTCGGTCCGCTGGTCGCGAAGGAGCTCGCCGACGCGGGCGCCCTCGTCGCCGGCACCGATCGCAACCAGGACCTGCTCGACGCGCTCCCCGCTGAGCTCGGGATCGACCCCGAGCGCTTCGACGGGCGCGCGGTCGATCTGCTCGACGAGGACGCGGCCCGAGCCTGGTGCGCGGCGCTGGTCGACCGCTTCGGCCACGTCGACGGCCTCATCCACCTGGTCGGCGGCTGGCGTGGGGGAGAGCCGCTGCACGAGGCCTCGCTGGAGGACTGGGACTTCCTCCACGGCCTGCTGGTGCGCACGGTCCAGCACGCGACCCGCGCCTTCCACGACCAACTTGCGGCCAGCGGGAACGGCCGCTTCGTCCTCGTCTCCGCCAAGCAGGCGCAGGCGCCGACCAACACCAACGCCGCCTACGCGGCCGCCAAGGCCGCCGCCGAGGCCTGGACCCTCGCCTTCGCCGACGGCTTCGAGCCCGGCGGCGCCACCGCCAACATCATCGTCGTCGACGCGATCCTGACCCCGCGGATGCGCGAGGAGAGCCCGGGCGAGGAGTTCCCGACCTTCACCCCGGCCGAGCACATCGCCGCCGCCATCGCATTTCTCTGCTCAGACGCGGCCGCGAAGATGAACGGGCAGCGCTTGCCGCTTACGATGGGCCGATGAGCGCGGCGAAAAAGCGCGGGGCGCCCGACGGCAAGCTGACGATCGGCCAGTTGGCGCGCCGGACCGGGATGACGGTGCGCAACATCCGCGCCCACCAGACGCGCGGCCTGCTGCCGCCGCCTGACGTCCACGGCCGCACCGGCTACTACAGCGAGGAGCACGTGGCGCGGATCGAGCTGACCCGCGAAATGCAGGCGGAGGGCCTCAACCTCGAGGCGATCCGCCGCGTCCTCGAGACGACCGGCGGCTCCTCGCAGGAGATCGTCGACTTCGCCCGCGCCGTGCGCGCCCCATTCGAGGACGAGACGCCGGAAATCTTCGGGGCCGCCGAGCTGGCGAGTAGCTGGGGAGTCGACAAGCTCGACCCGAAGCTGCTCCGCCACAGCGAAGAGCTCGGCATCCTGCGCGAGCTGCCCGACGGCAAGATCGAGGCGATCAGCCCGCGCCTGCACCGCGCCGGCGTCGCCCTGATCGAGCTCGGGGTCAGCCCCGATGCCGCCCTGGCGACCGCCGACAAGCTGCGTCGCAACGCCGAAGGCGCCGCCTGGGCCTACGTCGACCTCTTCGTCAAGGAGATCTGGGAGCCGTTCGACAAGGCGGGCCGGCCCGAGGAGGACTGGCCGAAGGTGCGCGAGGCGCTCGATCGGATGCGGCCGCTGGCCTCGGACGCGCTGCTGGCGATGTTCCAGATCACGATGGGCGAGGCGACCGAGACGGCCGCCGAACGGACCCTGCACGAGGCCGGCAAGCCGCCCCGCAAGCGCCGCGCCCCGAAGGCGACGAAACGCTCCAAGCGCCGCTCCTGAGCGGCCCGCTCAGCCGAGGATCTCGAACCGCTTCTTGATCGGCTTGGAGACGTTGTTGGCGGTGTCGGTGGCCCGCAGCACCACCTCGTAGCGCCCGGGCTTGGCGCGGAAGTGCCTCCAGCGGGCCCCGAGCTTGAGGTGGTTGACGCCGATGAAGGTGTTCCAGGTCTTGTAGCCGTTGTAGACGCGCTTGCCCTTGGCGTTGAGCCGGTAGTACTCGGCGTCGAGCACGCCGCGGTCGCTGATCTCGGCGCTCAGGGCCACGCCCTTGGTGCCGCGGAAGCGCTGGCTCTTCAGCGCCAGCGATCCCAGCGTCGGCGGCTTCACGTCGACGTTCAGCGGCGGCTGCGGCCCGGGGTCGGAGTTGGGGTCGCCTGGAGTCGAGGAGACGACCACCTCGCCGCGGACCGAGGCGTGCAGTTTGCACTGGAAGAGGTAGGTGCCCGGGGCCGCGAACTGCAGCGTGTAGGAGTCGCCGGCCTGGTGCACGGGGGCGTCGGTGCCGGGGTCGGAGTCCCACTGCAGGTCGTTGGCTGAGATCCCGGTGACCGAGTGAGCGAGGTCGGGGCCGAGCCAGTCCCAGGTCACCTTCTCGTTGAGGTTGATCTGGACCTGCGGGCTCGACCAGGCGTAGTTGGCGATCGAGACCCGCGTGTTGGCGGCTCCGGCGGCTCCCGGCCAGGCGAGGGCCGCGAGCGCCAGCGCCGCCAGTGCGAGCCTCAGGTGACCAGGTACCAACCGTTCATCCCCTGGTGCAGGTGCTGGAAGACGTGGCAGTGGTAGAACCAGCGCCCCGGGTTGTCCTCGACGATCTCGACCCGGAAGGAGTCGGCCGGCCCGAAGGTTTTGTTGTCGGCGATGCGGCCGTCGGGTTCTTTCCAGCGGTGGCCGTGCAGGTGGAAGGTGTGGAAGAAGTTGTCGATGCCGTAGACGTGGAAGGCGACCCGCTCGCCGACGTGCGCTTCCAGGGTTGGCGTGTTGCCGGCGTAGGCTTTGCCGTTGACGCAGTAATAAGTTCCCTTGAGGCCGGTAATCGAGGGGTCCCAGGTGTGGAAGCCGAGGAAGAACTCGCGGTTGGGGCGGGCTTCGCCGCGGGGCCGAATCACCAGCGGGCCGAACAGCCCCTTGAACACCGGCAGCGGGTCCATCGGCCCGTGGTCGTGGTAGAGCCAGGTCCCTTCGGTCCCTTCCTGGGCCTCCCAGACGTAGGTGAAGGTGCGATTGGTCTGGACGAAGCCGCCGGGGTCGGTCCACTTGCCCTTGTAGGCGCCGTCCATCTCGTTGGCGTAGAAGATCCCGTGCGGGTGCATCGTCACCGGCGCCTGCAGCTTGTTGCGGAAGTGGACGACGACGGTGTCGCCGACTTCGGCTTCGATCAGCGGCCCCGGCACCGTCGCGTCGCCGAGCGGTTGTTTGAACCCGGCCGTGTAGGCGCGGTAGCCGTAGGCGGCGAAGCTCGTCTTGCCCTGCTTGACCTTCTGCGCGGTCATCTGGTCGCGGTGGGTGGGGACGATGTTCCACTTCATCGTCTCCGCCGCGATCCAGTACTCGCGGGTGCTGCCACCGGGGCCGAGCGAGGCCAGCCGGCGAACTCCCGGCGCGCCCCCGCTCCACTGCGCCGCCGCCACCTTCGGTGGCACCTTGACCTGCCGGGAGAGCCCCTCGACGTCGATCTGCCCCTCGTCGGCGACGACTTCCTGGCCGGCGATCGTGCAGATCAGCGCGCCGCCGGTCAGGGCCAGGAAGCCGCGGCGATCCATCCCCTCCATCGCGCCAGCCCTATTTCTTGACGGTGACGGTCAGTTTCATTTCCGTCGGGTGGATCGTGCAGATGTACTTGTAGGTGCCGGGCGTCGGGAACGACTTCTTGAACTGGGCGTTGGTCACCGCCGTCGTCTTGGTCGAGTAGGTCCCCTTTTCTTTCAGCCCCTTCGGCCCCTGCTTGAGGTGCACGTCGTGCGGATAGGAGTTGAACGAGGACCAGGTCCACTTGACCGTGCCGCCCTTGTTGATGGTCACCGCCGTCGGGCCGAAGTAGAAGTCGTTGATGGTCACCGTCTTCGGCTTCGCCGCCGGCTTGGCGGTCGCGGTCGCCCCCAGAAGGGCGACCGCG
>DATAON010000010.1:0-22360 GCA_036265715.1 Solirubrobacterales bacterium
CGATGTCGTGGATGCCGGTGATCGCCCGGTCCTCGTCGGAGCCGGTGAAGGCGGTCTTGATCTTGCGCGGCATCAGCTGCGTCGTCGGGTGGCGGACGAAGTAGCGGACGTAGGCGCCGGCGTAGGGCGTCGGGTCGAAGATCTCGTCGGGGGCGATGCCGGCCCAGGGATCGCCGGTGACGTTGCGCACCGTGTTGCCGCAACCCTCGCGCGAGGAGAGCCCGACCGCGGAGATTTCGCGGATCAGCGCCTCCATGTCGCGCAGCGGCACGTGGTGGATCTGGATGTTCTGGCGGGTCGTGACGTGACCCTTGTCGAGCGGCGCGTACTTTTCGGTGACGTCGGCGAAGGCGTCCATCTGCTCCGGCGTGACGCCGCCGAAGGGGAGCTTGACGCGGACCATCTGCACGTCGGGCTGGCGCTGGCCGTAGACGCCCTGTTTGAGGCGGAAGCCGATGAACTCGGGCTCCTCGATCTTGCCGGCGAGGAAGGTCTCCGCTTCGTTGTCGAAGTCGTCGAACTCGCGCTCGATGATCGGGATCACGTGCCCGGGGACGTTGACGTAGCTCTCCGGGTTCTCCAGGGTGCCGACGCGGCCCTTGCCGCGCTGCTCCTTGTTCTCTGCGACGACTACCTCCATACGGAGGAAAATAGCAAAACCTGACCGGGATTAGGGTATTTAGCCCTGAGCAGCCCTTTTTCGTGCCTGCAGCACGGCTGCGGCTTCCCCGGACTCGGCCACGTATCCGCCCTCTGGCTCCAGCGGCAGGCCCTCCTCGGACCAGCCGACGATGCCCTCGGTCAACTTCACCGCGTCGAAGCCAGCCTCGGTCAGGGCGGCGGCGGCCATCGAGGAGCGGTTGCCGCCGCGGCAGTAGAGGACGACCGGGCGCTCGCGGTCGATCTCGCCGGAGCGCGTGGCAAGGTCGCCCAGCGGCAGGTGGGAGGCGCCGGAGATCCGGCCCACCTCCCACTCGTGGTCGGCGCGGACGTCGATCAGCTGGGCGCCGTCGTCGATCAGCTGCTGGGCCTCCTCGCGCGAGACCTCCCTCGGCTCCCCTGCCTCAGCCATCAGTCGACCTCGGTTCCCTCGACCAGGAACGCCACGCGCACGTGGGCTCGGTACTCGTCCAGATTCTCACCGCGGATGCCGGTCGAGACGATGTCGACGGCGCGGATGTTGCGCAGCGAGCCTTCGGCCTGATTAAGGGCCTGCTTCGCCGCGTCGTCGGTCGAGGTCTTGGAGCTCCCGACCAACTCGATGATTTTTACGACAGCCATGTCGATCCCTTTCCTTTCGACTCCTGGACCGCCTCCTTGGCCCCCACTCCCTCCAGCAGCGCCGCACGCTGCCACGGACTGACCGTCGCCACGGGCTCGACCCCCGACGCGGTCGCAAACTCGGCCTCGAACCGCGCCACTGCCGCCGCGATCGCAGCAGCCTCATCTCCCTGGGCGGTCTTGCGGGTCATCGTCCAAGCCTAGTTCAAGCACGCGGTCTTGCGAGGTCGCGCCGGCGGCGCTCGAGGTGGTCGGCGACGCGGCGCATCACCGCCTGCGGTTCGCGCCGCAGGCGCGGACCGGTAACCCGGATCATCTCGATCCCGAGCGCCAGCAGCTCGTCCTGGCGTTCGCGGTCGCGCTCGAAGGCGACGTGGGTGCCGTGCGTCTCGAAGACGTCGAGTTCGACCACGAAGCGCTCGCGCTCCCAGTAGGCGTCGAGCTCGAAGCCGGAGACGACGTGGTTCATCGCCGGCATCGGCAGGCCGGCCTTGCGTACGAGCGAGAGGAAAAGCCGCTCCAGGCCCGAGCGGGTGAAGGCCGGCTCGGGCCGGTAGATCGCCAGCGCCCGCCGCAGCCTGCCCGCGCCCGGATGGCCGCCGGCACGGGCGAGCAGCTCCTCGATCGGCCCGAGGTCGAAGACCTGCAGCTCCTCGGCCCGTTCCAGTGCCTTCATCAGCCGTTCCTCCGAGAGCGTCGCCGCCAGGTCCAGCAACGTGCGGGGCAGGGCGGTGAGCGAGATGGCGTCGATGACGGTGATGTCGGCGGCTTGGAGAGACGCGTGGTGGACGCGGAAGTCCCGCCGGGAGCGCCGCGGGCTCGGCGCGGTCACGTCGATCGTTTCCGGCCGGAAGCGGACCAGTTCCAATAGATAGGCAGCGGCGAGGTGGCTGGCCACGGCGGGACGGGCCGCCAGCACCGCTGCCATGCAGCGCCCCTCCCAGCTCAGCGGCTCATGTCCAACGATGTAGACGCCGCGGTGGATCCGTCGCAGTCGCCCCACTCGGTTCGCCTTCGACGCCGAGCTTGGCGAATACCCCAGCCGATCGAGCTGCCGCGTCGAAATAACGCCGTGCTGCGCTGACGCCAGCTCGAAAAGCGGCCGGTGGCGCCTGCGCGGTTGTCTTTCTTCGCCCACAGGGCGAATAAGGACAACCGCGCTTGGAGTCTCCCCCCGGCTTGGACGCCAGCGGAGGCTCGAGCCCTCGCTGGCGCCGGGGCGCTAGCCGTTGAGGCCGGGGACGGGGGTGCCGTTTTTGACGATCGCGCAGTTGAAGGGGGCGGGATCGAAGACGTCGCGGAGGGCGCGGCCGGCGGCGGTGCCGGTCGGGGCGGTCATGCCTTTGCCCTTGGCTTTCGGGCGCGGGGGGTTGCCGGGGCCGCACTGGATCGAGAAGTCGCGGACGCCGTCGCGGGCGTCGATCACGTCGTCGCCGCCGTTGCCGAAGAAGCTGTCGTGGCCGGGCTGGCCGAGCATCGCGTTCTTGCGGGCGTCGCCGATCAGGACGTCATTGTCGAAGGAGCCCTCCATGTCCTCGTTGGTCGGCGAGAGGTAGACGCTGTCGCAGCCCTCGATCTCGTCGACCCAGGCCGCGCGGCGGGGGAAGGAGATGATCAGCAGTCCGGGATGCGCCTGGGTCTCGGCGAAGGAGGCGTCGTCGCGGCCGGGGCCGCCGAAGATGCCGCCGCCGGCACAGCCGCCGCCGGCCGCCAGCAGGTCACCGTTGGAACCCCCATATAAGTAGGTCGGGCCGGGCAGCCCGCCGATCAGGCCGTCGGCGCCGGCGCCGCCGTAGAGCTTGTCGGCGCCGCGGCCGGCCTCGATCAGGTCGTCCTCGGGACCGCCGTGGATCTCGTCGTTGCCGAAACCGCCGGCGATGCGGGTGGTTCCGACCGCTTTCAGCGAGCCCGCGACCACGAGGCTGTCGTTGCCGGGACCGAGGTCGGCCATCAGCCAGAGGCCGGGACCGCCGGCGGCGCAGAGGACGTGGTTGGCGGCGCCGTTCGGGCGCTCGCAGCCGGGGCCGGTCGCGATCCCCTTGCGAGCGCTCACCTCATAGGTCTCGGTCGCCTCGTCGAAGGCCACCTGGAAGTGGTCGGGGCCGCCGCCGCCGACGATCTGCAGCCCGGAGCCGCCGCGCGCCATCGGGTTCAGCTCGACGTAGGCGGTGGACTTCGGGCTCCTCTCCTTGCCGCAAGAGATGGTTCTCCCCTTCGCCCCCTGGCAGCCGTCGGTGCCCTGGCCGCCTTCGATCGTGTCGCGCCCGCCGGCGCCGAAGATCTTGTCGTCGCCGAGGCCGCCGTCGAGCACGTTGTTGCCCTTGTCGCCGATCAGGGTGTCGCGGAAGGCGGAGCCTTCGAGGTCCTCGAAGCCGAACAGCTTGTCGTGGCCGTCGCCAAGCGCCTTGTGGTCGCGCAGCGAGACCCAGACGCCGGTGCCCTTGCCACCGGCAACGGCGGTCGCGAAGGAGGCGATGTCCCCCCGGCCGGCCCCGCCCGACATCCGGTCCCAGCCGTAGTCGCCGCGGACCAGGTCGAAGTTGCCGGCGCCGCCGTTGACGATGTCGATGCCGAGGCTTCCCGCGGCCTCGTCGTGGGCGCCGGCGCCGCCGACCACCTTGTCGTCGCCGAGGTCGCCGATCACACGGTCGTAGTCACCGGCGCCGCCGTCTACCTCGTCGTTGCCGCGGCCGCCGTGGATCAGGTCGGCGCCGGGGCCGCCGCAGAGCAGGTCGTTGCCGAGGCTGCCGTAGATCGTGTCGTCGCCCTTGCCGCCCCAGATCACGTCGCGGCTGGAGGTCCCGTGCAGGACGTCGTCGCCGTCGGTGCCGACGATCTTCGCGATCCGCCCGTGGCAGCGCGGCGGGTCCGGCGCCGCCTCCTCTTCGGCCGCCAATGCGCCGGCCGCGAAGACAACCGCGGACAGCAGCAGCGCAGCGACAACCCCGGTGACCCCCCTCCGCAGCTTCATCGAGTGAAGACTATGCGCTGCGGATCAACTTCTTGTTGACGAACTCGTCGGCGCCGTAGGCGCCCAGCTCGCGGCCGAAGCCGGAGCGCTTGAAACCGCCGAACGGCAACTCCGGGCTGTCTGCCATGACCAGGTTGACGTAGACCATGCCGGCTTCGATCTGGTCGGCCACCCGCTCGCCCTGCTCCTTGTCGGTGGTCATCACGTAGGAGCCGAGGCCGAACGGAGTCTGGTTGGCGAGCGCCACCGCCTCCTCCTCGGAGGAGACCTTGTAGACCTGGGCAACCGGGCCGAAGAACTCTTCCTGGGAGGCCTCGGAGCCGGGGGCGATGCCGGTCAGGACCGTCGGCTCGAAGTAATTGCCGTCGCGCTTGCCGCCGACTGCAACCTCAGCCCCGTCCGCGACCGCCTTGTTGACCTGCTCCTCAAGCCGGTCGGCCGCGGCCTCCGAGGAGAGCGGCCCGATCGCCGTGTCCTCGGCACTGGGGTCGCCGGTCTTCGAGGCTCCCACCGTCGCGGTCAGCTTCGCGACGAAATCGTCGTAGAGGTCGTCGACGACGATGAAGCGCTTGGCGGCGTTGCAGGACTGGCCGGTGTTGTCGAGCCGCGCTTCGGCCGCCGACTGCACGGTGGCGTCGAGGTCGTCGGTCCCGAGCACGATGAACGGGTCCGAGCCGCCAAGCTCAAGCACCACCTTCTTCAGGTTGCGGCCGGCGATCTCAGCGACGGCGGCGCCGGCGCGCTCGGAGCCGGTGACGGAGACGCCGTGCACCCGCGGGTCGGCGATCACCCACTCGACCTGCTCGTTGGTCGCGTAGATGTTCTGGTAGGCGCCCTCGGGGGCGCCCGCGTCGTCGAAGATCGACTGGATCGCCGCGGCGGATTCCGGGCACTGCGGCGCGTGCTTGAGCAGGATCGGGTTGCCGATCACCAGATTCGGTCCGGCGAAGCGGGCCACCTGGTAGTACGGGAAGTTCCAGGGCATGATCCCGAGCAGGACGCCGAAGGCGCTGCGACGGACCATCGCGGTGCCCTCTCCGGCGAACCCCTTGACCGCTTCGTCGGCCATCAGATCCTCGGCGTTGTCGGCGTAGAAGGCGTAGATTTCGGCCGCGAAGTCGACCTCGCCGAGGGCCTGCTCGATCGGCTTGCCCATCTCGCGGACGATGATCTCGGCCAGCTGCTGGCGGCGCTCGGCGTGCAGCTCGCCGGCCCTGCGGACCAGCGCCGCGCGCTCAGCCACGGTGGAGGATGCCGACCAGGTCTGGGAGGCGCCGGCGGCACGGTCGATCGCGGCGCGGAGATCGGCGTCGCTGATCTCCGGGTACTCCTTGATCGTCTCGCCGGTGGCTGGGTTGACTACTGCGTAAGCGCTCATTCGGCTCTCCCTCTTGCTCTCAATTTGAAGGTTCAAGGCCGAGGGCGTCCTCGACCGGTACGTAGTCCATACCCACTCCCTCGGCAACCGCCGGGTGGGTCACTTTGCCGGCCGCCACATTGACCCCCGGCCGCAGGCCGGGGTCGCGGCGGATCGCCTCGGCGACGCCGAGGTCGGCCAGCGCGATCGCGTAGGGCAGGGTCGCGTTGGTCAGCGCGTGGGTCGAGGTGATCGGGACCGCCCCCGGCATGTTGGCGACGCAGTAGTGGGTGATCCCGTCGACTTCGAAGGTCGGCTCGCTGTGGGTGGTCGGGCGCGAGGTCTCGAAGCAGCCGCCCTGGTCGATCGCGACGTCGACCAGCACCGCTCCGGGCTTCATCAGTCCCAGCTGCTCGCGGCGGATCACGTAAGGCGCGCGGGCGCCCTGGACCAGCACGGCGCCGACCACGAGGTCGGCCCGCGGCAGCATCTCCTCGACCGCGAGGGTGGTCGAGTAGACGGTCGAGCAGCGGCCGCCGAAGGCGACTTCGAGCTCGCGCAGGCGGTCGATCGAGCGGTCGAAGACGAAGACGTCGGCTTCCATCCCGATCGCGATGAAGGCCGCGTTCATGCCGACCACGCCGCCGCCGATCACCATCACGTTGGCAGCCGCCACGCCGGGCACGCCACCGAGCAGGATGCCGCGGCCGCCGAGCGGCTTCTCCAGCATGAAGGCGCCGGCCTGGGTCGCGATCTTGCCGGCGATCTCGCTCATCGGCGCCAGCAGCGGCAAGCGGCCGTGCGCGTCCTCGACCGTCTCGTAGGCGATGCAGGTGGCGCCGGAGCCGCAGAGGCTGCGGGTCTGCTCGGGGTCGGGCGCCAGGTGCAGGTAGGTGAACAGCAGCTGCCCCGGCCGCAGCATCTCGATCTCGGTCGGCTGCAGCTCCTTGACGTGGAGGATCATCTCCGCCTCGGCAAAGACCGCGGCGGCGTCGGCGACGATCTTCGCCCCCTGCGCCGCATAGTCGGCGTCTGTGATCGCGCTGCCGGCGCCGGCGCCGGCCTCGATCAGCACTTCGTGGCCGTGGTCGCTCATTTCGCGCACCCCGGCGGGGGTGACCGCGACCCGGTACTCGTCCGCCTTGATCTCCGTCGGCACTCCGATCCTCATGCGACCAACTCCCTCGCTCGTAGGGCCAGCCAGAACTCGATCCGGTCGTGGGCGCGCGAGAGGTCGCGGCCGGTCAGCTCTTCGACCTTGCGCATCCGGTAGCGCAGCGTGTGGCGGTGGCAGTAGACCTCGCGCGCGGCCCGCTCCCACTGGCCGTTCTGCTCGATGAACGCCTCCAGCGAGCGCAGCAGCTCGCCGCCGTACTCCTCGTCGCCCGCCTCGATCGGGCCCAGCACGCTGTCGCAGTAGAGCGCCAGCGCATCGTCGTCCTGGATCGAGAGCAGCAGGGTGAAGGCGCCGAGGTCGCGCCAGGAGGCGACCTCGGGGGCGTTGCCGTTGTCGAAGGCGGTCGCCTCGAGCGCGCAGCGGGCCTCGTGGAAGGAGTGGCGCAGAGCCTCGGGCGCGGCCGGGCGGCTGGCGGCGGCGCGGATCAGGCCGCGTTCGGGCCGCAGTGCCCGGCGGGCGTCGGCGGCGACGTCGATCGGGTCGCGGTCGGCGGCGTCGATCACGGCGCAGAGCAGTTCGCGGCCGCCGGTGGCGAAGGGCGCCACCACCGCTGGGCAGGCGTCGGCGGCCAGTGCCCGTTCCAGCGCCGGGGTGGCGGCAGCCGGATGCTCGAGCGAGAAGACCAGCACCGCCGCTTCGTCGCCGATCCCGAAGGGCTCGAGCCGGCGCCGCAGCTCGGTCGGCTCCATGCGGCCGCCGAGGGCGCCGGCGAGGACGTCGCCGGCGAGCCGGCGCTCGGTCTCCCGCGCGACCCGGCGCCGCATCAGCTCCAGCGCCACCACCGCCACCGCCTGCTGCAGGATCAGCCGCTCGAAGTCGCCGAGCCCGCCGGAGTCGCGGACGATCACGACCCAGGCCTGCGGCGGGCCGCCGCCGGGCGAGACCACCGGGTGGGCGAGCGCGCGGCCGGCGACCGAGGAGTGCGAGGGCACGAAGGGGTGGCCGTCGCCGGAGTGGCCGAGCGCCTCTTTACGGATGCCGGCGATCGCGTCGGCGGAGAGCTGGCGGCGGAAGCCGCGGCCGGCGAGGCGGTCGCCGCGGCCGTCGAGGATCGCCACGGTGCCGCCGACCGCGGAGGCGATCGTCGCCGCGATTTCCTCCAGCCCGCGCTCCTCCAGGACCAGCCGCTCGAGCCGGCGCTGGACCGCGATGCCGCGCTGCAGGACCTCGTACTGCTCGTTGACCAGACGGGCGAAGGCTTTCTCGGTGATCGCGATGAACGGGGTCGAGTAGGGCACCTCGAAGAGCGGGAACTCGCGCTTGTCGGCCTCGTCGACCATCGCCGCGGGAATGTTGTCGTGGCTGAAGCCGGTGCCGAACCCGAGCCCGGCCAGGTTCGAGTCGGCGAGCAGGCGCACGAACGAGCGCTGCTTGGCGGCGGTGTCGAGTGGGATCCCGGTGGTCAGCATCAGCTCGCCGCCCGACAGCCACGGGGTCGGGTCCTCCAGCTCGGAGATGTGGACCCAGCGGACCGGTGAGGCCACAGCTTTGCCACCGGCCGCCAGTTCGAGGTCGAGCTCGTCGAGCAGGCTCTGGACGGTGAGCACCGGGCTCCTAACGGACGACCTGGTCCCAGGCCTCGGTGAGCACCGCGCGAAGCACGTCGTGGATCTCTTCGAACTGCTCGGTGTCGGAGATCAGCGGCGGCGCCAGCTGGATCACCGGGTCGCCGCGGTCGTCGGCGCGGCAGATCAGGCCACGTTTGTAGAGCTCGCCGGAGAGGAAGCCGCGCAGCAGATGCTCGGCCTCCTCGTCGTTGAAGCTCTCTTTCGTGTCCTTGTCTTTGACCATCTCGATCGCCTGGAAGAAGCCGGCGCCGCGGACGTCGCCGACGATCGGGAGGTCGCGCAGCGTCTCCAGCATTCCCCGGAACTCGTCCTCCTTGGCGAGCACGTGGCCGCAGAGGTCCTCCTTCTCGAAGACGTCGAGGTTGGCCATCGCGATCGCCGCCGCGACCGGGTGGCCGGCGAAGGTGAAGCCGTGGGAGAAGGATGCGTCGCCCTCCATGAACGGCGCCGCCACCGTGTCCGAGGCGATCATCGCCCCCATCGGCGCGTAGGCCGAGGTCAGTGCCTTGGCGACGGTGATGATGTCCGGCTCGTAGCCGAAGCGTTCGCAGCCGAAGTAGTGGCCGAGCCGGCCCCAGGCGCAGATCACCTCGTCGGAGATCATCAGCACGTCGTGGCGGTCGCAGATCTCGCGCACCTGCTGGAAGTAGCCGTCGGGCGGGACGAAGCAGCCGCCGGCGTTCTGGACCGGCTCGAGGATCACCGCGGCGACCGTCTCCGGCCCCTCGAAGACGATCCGCTCCTCGATCGCGTCGGCGGCGAAGGTCGGCTCGCGCTCCTCCGGCCAGCGGTAGACGTTGGTGTTGGGGACGTGGCAGCCACCCGGCGTCATCGGTTCGAACTGAGACCGCAGCTCGGTGATCCCGGTCGCCGAGAGCGCTCCCATCGAGGTCCCGTGGTAGGCGACCTCGCGGGCGATCAGCTTGTGCTTCTGGCCTTTGCCGTGCATGCGGTGGTAGTTGCGGGCCAGCTTCAGCGCCGACTCGACCGCCTCCGAGCCGCCGTCGGTGAAGAAGACCCGATTGAGCTCACCCGGCGCCAGCGAGGCGATCCGGGCCGCGAGTTCGATCGCCCGCGGGTGCGCGTAGCTCCACAGCGTGTAGAAGTCGAGCTCCTCGACCTGGCGCGCCGCCGCTTCGCCGTACTCGCTGCGGCCGTGGCCGGCGTTGACGCAGAAGAGGCCGGAGAGGCCGTCGAGGTAGCGGTTGCCGTGCTCGTCGTAGACGTAGCAGCCCTCGGCGCGGCTGATGATCGGGATCTCGTGATCGGCGTCGTAGCCGCCCATTCGCGAGAAGTGCATCCAGAGATGGCGCCGTGCCAGCTGCTGGAGCCCAGTGTCAACTGCCTGCGACGCGGTGGCCATGCGGATCTCCTCTCGTACTACGACGTTATGGACAAAGCTAGAGCCAAGATGGCGCAGACGCAAGTGGTCGCTGGGTGAAGTAAGCGGGTCACCAGTTATACAACCGGTACAAGTGCCCGCTGTGCTTTTGGGACATTCGCCACTTGCGTTGGTGTCCGCCTGGGCATACGGTCGCCCGATGGAGAGCGCATCGGTCCCCCCGCCCCGCTCCACCCCGCCGCGCAGCGGCGTCGAAGACAAGGGGCTGAAGAAGAACGCGATCGGCTTCGTCTCCAGCGTCGTCATCGGGGTCGCCTCCACCGCCCCCGGCTACAGCCTCGCCGCCACCCTCGGCTTCGTCGCCGCCGCGGTCGCCTTCCAGGCGCCGGCGATCCTGCTGATCAGCTTCGTGCCGATGTTCCTGGTCGCCGCCGGCTACTACTACATGAACAAAGCCGACCCGGATTGCGGCACCAGCTTCTCCTGGGTGACCAAGGCGATGGGGCCGCAGCTCGGCTGGATCGCCGGCTGGACGATCGTCGTCGCCGACATCATCGTGATGGCCAACCTGGCCCAAATCGCCGGCATCTACACCTTCGAGCTGTTTGGGATGACCGGGGCCGCCGAATCGACGGCGGCGGTGACCGCGGTCGGAGTGCTCTGGATCGTGGTGATGACCGCGATCGTGGTGATCGGGATCGAGCTCTCCGCCCGCACCCAGGTCGGGCTGCTCGGGGCCGAGGTCATCACCTTGGCGCTGTTCGCGGTCGTCGCTCTCTACAAGGTCTACACCGGCGACGCCGGCCCCAACGCGGTCCACCCGAGCCTCGACTGGATCAACCCGTTCTCGCTCACCCCCAGTGAGATCTCGGCCGGGATGCTCTTAGCCGTGTTCATCTATTGGGGCTGGGACACGACCGCAACCGTCAACGAGGAGACCGAGGACTCCAGCGAGGCCCCGGGCAAAGCGACCGTGATCAGCACCCTGATCCTGCTCGGGATCTACCTCATCGTCGCCTTCGCGGCGCAGGCCTATGACGGCGTCAAAGGCCTGACGGCGGAACCCGAAGACGTCCTCAGCCACCTCGGCGCCGAAGTCTTCGGCTCGCCCCTTGACAAGATCCTGATCATCGCCGTGCTGACCTCGGCCGCGGCCTCGACCCAGACGACGATCCTGCCGACGGCGCGGACGACGCTCTCGATGGCGCGGGCGCACGCGATGCCGAAGAGCCTCGGCAAGGTCCACCCGCGCTACCTCACCCCGCACGTCTCGACGATCCTGATGGGAACCCTCTCGGTCCTCTGGTACGTCGGCCTGACCCTGGTCAGCGAAGACATCCTCTTCGACTCGCTCGCCGCTCTCGGCCTGATGATCTCCTTCTACATCGGCCTCACCGGCTTCGCCTGCGCGGTCTACTACCGCCATGAGCTTCTGCGCAGCGTCAAGAACTTCTTCTTCATCGGCCTCGGCCCGGCCTTCGGCGGCGCGATCCTCTTCTACCTGCTGGTCAAGAACGGGATCGAACTCTCCGATCCGGCCAACTCGGAATCGGGCAACTCCTGGTTCGGGATCGGGCCGCCGCTGGTGATCGCTGTCTTCTTCCTGCTGCTCGGGGTGGCCCTGATGTTCGTGCAGTGGAAGAGGTTCCCTGAATTCTTCCGGCGCCGGCCCGAGGTCGTCCCCGCAGGGTTCCTCGAGGGCGAGGCGCCGCCGCCGGAACCGACCGGAGTCGCGGAGGATGAGGTCTGATGGCTGACATCGTCGTTGGGTTCGACGGATCGGGTTGTGGCGAATGCGCGCTGGCCGAGGCGCTGGAGCTGGCGGTGAAGCTGGAGGACCGCGTCGTCGTCGTCTTCGGCTACGCGCCGCCGGGCCTCTGGGGCGGCGAGATCGCCGACCACGAGGAGGCGATCGAGGAACTGGGGGAGAAAGTCGTCGCCCAGGCGCAGGCGCAGGCGGTCGCGCACGGCATGGAGATCGAGGTCGAGCTGGTCGCGAAGAAGGCGGTCGACGCGCTGCTCGACGCCGCTGAGCGCCACGACGCGCGGATGATCGTCGTCGGCAGCTTCGGCGACCCGCCGCTCAAGGGCGTGATCCTCGGCTCGACCCCGAGCAAGCTTCTGCACCTGTCAGAGCGACCGGTGCTAGTAGTGCCAGCGGATAAATAGCGGCCCCGGCGGGTAGCCGCGACGGAAGGAAAAGAAAGCCATTTCAATGGATGCCGATCCCACTCCCAGCGTTGAGCTCCGCGGTGTCACCAAGCGATTCGGCGATCACGTCGCGGTCGACGACATCAGCCTGACCCTCGGCAGCGGCGAGTTCTTCACCCTGCTCGGGCCGAGCGGGTGCGGGAAGACGACGACGCTGCGGATGATCGCCGGCTTCGAGCAGCCGAGCGTGGGCGAGATCAAGATCGAGGGCACCGACGTCGCCGGGTTGCCGCCGCACAAGCGCCCGACCAACACCGTCTTCCAGAGCTACGCCCTCTTCCCCCACCTCAGCGTCGAGGCCAACGTCGCCTTCGGGCTCAAGCGCCAGAAGGTGGGCAAGGACGAGATCGCCGAACGGGTGGCGAGCGAGCTGCAACGGGTCGGGCTGGCGGCCGAGGCGGCGCGCAAGCCCTCGCAGCTCTCCGGCGGCATGCAGCAGCGGGTGGCACTGGCGCGAGCGCTGGTCAACCTGCCGAAGGTGCTGCTGCTCGACGAGCCGCTCGGCGCCCTCGACCTCAAACTCCGCAAGGGGCTGCAGGTCGAACTGAAGCGGATCCAGCGCGAGGTCGGGATCACCTTCGTCTACGTCACCCACGACCAGGAGGAGGCGCTGACGATGAGCGACCGGATCGCGATCATGAGCCGCGGCAGGGTCGAGCAGGTCGGCGGGCCCGAGGAGGTCTACGAGCGGCCGACGACGAGCTTCGTCGCCGGCTTCATCGGCGTTTCCAACCTGATGCCGGGGACGGTCTCGGCACCGGGGATGGTCAAGCTCGACAGCGGCCCCGAAGTGGCCGGCGACACCGGCCCGCTGGCGGCCGGCGAAGGCTGCGCCGCGGTGGTGCGACCGGAGAAGCTGCGGATCGACCTGGCTGGGGAGTCGGCGCCGGCCCCCGGCACGCCCCAGGTCGAAGGGGTCGTCGAGAGCTCGGTCTACCTGGGGACGGCGACGCAGATCATCACCGACCTCGGCGAGGGCGTGCGGATGACCGTGCTGGTCCCCAACGCCGACGAGGCCGAGCGCCAGCGGCTGCCCGGGGGCGGCGCCCGCGTCGTCCTCAGCTGGGAGCCCGAGCACATGCACGTCGTGATCGACGAGGACGAGGAGGAGGGCGATGACGGTGAGTAGGCGCGTGAGCGCGATCAAGATCGCGCTCGCCCTGGCGGCCCTGGCGGCGGTGCTGGGACTGGCCGCCTGCGGCAGCGGCATCGAGTCCGAAGGCAACGCCCCCGGAGCCGAAGCCGGAGGCGGCAGCAACCGGGTCAAGCTCGAAGGGAAGCCGAGCGGCGAGCTGACGATCTCCAATTGGCCCCTCTACATCGACAAAAAAACCGTTCCAGACTTCGAAGAGGCGACGGGCGTTTCGGTCAAGTACGTCGAAGACGTCAACGCCAACGAAGAGTTCTTCGCGAAGATGCAGCCGCTGCTGACCTCGGGTGAATCGGGCGGGCGCAGCATCTTCGTCGTCACCGACTGGATGGCGAACAAAATGAACGAACTCGGCTACCTGCAGGAATTCGATCCGGCGGCGATCCCGAACTTCGAGAAAAACCTCGTCGACAACCTGCGGGCTCCGTCCTACGACCCCGGCCGCGACTTCGCCGCGCCCTGGCAGACGGGGATGACCGGGATCATCGTCAACAAAGAACTGGCGCCCGACGTGCGCTCGATCTGCGACCTCTTCGATCCCAAGTTCAAGGGCAAGATCGAGATGCTGAACGAACTCCGCGACACGGTGCCGCTGGTGATGAAGTGCGAAGGGGTCGACGTCGAAAAAGCGACCGAAGCCGACTGGATGAAAGCGATCGAAAAAATCGGCGACGCGGCCGAATCGGGGCAGATCCGGCGCTTCACCGGCAACGACTACGCCGCCGACCTGACCAACGGCAACGCCGCCGCGGTGATCGGCTGGTCCGGCGACGCGGTGCAGCTGCAGGCCGACAACCCGGAGATCGAATGGCGGATGCCGACCGAGGGCTGCATCCTCTGGTCGGACAACATGGTGATCCCGGTCGGGGCGCCGAACCCGACCGCCGCCGAGGCCTGGATCAACTACGTCTACGACCCGGTCCACATGGCCCAGATCGAGGCCTACGTCAACTACGTCAGCCCGGTCGAAGGGACCAAAGAAGAGCTGCTGAAAAGTGAACCGGACGTGGCGGAAAACCCGCTGATCTTCCCCGACGCGGACTTCACGAAAAACTGCTCGATCCAGCCTTCACCGACCGGCGAAGAAGAACAGAACATCAACCGGGCCTTCAACGCGGTGCTGAACGGCTAGGTCGATGCTGCGACGCCGCTCGATCCCCTACGCGCTGCTCCTGCCGGGGGCAGCCTGGCTGATCGTCTTCTTCGTCATCCCCCTGTACTTCATGGGGCGGCTCTCGCTCGACTCCTACGAACTCGGCTACTACCACTTCAACTGGCACTGGGAGAACTACTCCGACGCGCTCAGCCTCTACGACGAGCAGTTCATCCGCTCCTTCGTCTACTCCGGCCTGGCGACCCTGATCTGCCTGCTCCTGGCCTACCCGCTCGCCTACGCGATCGCCTTCAGGGCAGGCAAATGGCGCCACGCGCTGCTGCTGGCGGTGGTGGCGCCGTTCTTCACCACCTACCTGATCCGCACCCTGGCCTGGGTGACGATCCTCTCCGATGACAGCCCGGTGGTCGAAATCCTCCAGTTCTTCGGGTTGGTCGGCGACAACGGTCACATCCTTGCCACCGGCCCCGCCGTGATCGCCGGGCTCGTCTACAACTTCCTCCCCTTCATGGTGCTGCCGATCTACGCCAGCCTGGAGCGGCTGGACGAGCGGCTGATCGAGGCGGCGAAGGACCTCTACTCGAACGCCGCCACCGCCTTCTTCCGGGTGACGCTGCCGCTCTCGGCGCCGGGCGTCGTGGCCGGGACGCTGCTGACCTTCATCCCCGCCACCGGGGACTACATCAACGCCCAGTTCCTTGGCGGCTCCAGCAACCAGATGATCGGCAACGTGATCCAGTCGCTGTACCTGAAACAGAGCGACTATCCGGCCGCCGCCGCGCTCTCCTTCGTGCTGATGGCGATCATCCTCGTGGTCGTCCTGATCTACATCAAGTTCGCCGGCTCGGAGGCGCTGATGGGCGAGGAGGCAGCGGCGAAATGAGAGCCAAAAGCGCCCCCGCGAGGTTCTGGCACTGGCTGCGCGAGCGCGGCGTCAACATCGTCGCCGGGCTGGTGATCATCTACATGCTGGTCCCGATCGCGGTGATCTTCGTCTTCTCCTTCAACGATCCGAGCGGGCGCTACAACTTCACCTGGGTCGGCTTCACGCTCGAGCACTGGGGCAATGCCTTCTCGATCCCGGAACTCAACGACGCGCTCTGGACCTCGATCAAACTGGCGCTGCTGGCGACGCTGATCTCGACCGTGATCGGGACGATGATGGCGCTGGCGCTGGTCCGCCACCAGTTCCTCGGCCGGCGCGGCGCCAACTTCCTGATCGTGATCCCGATGGCGACTCCCGAGATCGTGATCGGCGCCTCGCTGCTCTCCTTCTTCCTCATCCTCGGCAGCCCTTCGCTCGGCTTCGAGACCCTGCTGATCGCCCACGTGATGTTCTGCATCAGCTTCGTCGTGGTGGTGGTGCGCTCGCGCCTGATCGGCTTCGACCGCAGCCTCGAGGAGGCGGCCAAGGACCTGGGGGCGAGTCCGCTGGAAACCTTCCGCCTGGTCACGCTGCCGCTGATCATGCCCGGCATCTTTGCCGGCGCGATGCTCGCCTTCGCGCTCTCGATCGACGACTTCGTGATCTCCAACTTCAACTCCGGCACCACCGTGACCTTCCCGCTCTACATCTTCGGCGCCGCCCAGCGCGGCATCCCGGTCGAGGTCAACGTGATCGCGATGATGCTCTTCGGCCTCACCGTCGCCGCGATGATCGTCACCACCCTGCAGCAGCAGCGAGCCGAAAAGATGGCCGCAGTGCGACCGGACCAGGAAGACACCCCCCTCCCGGCCGCCGGCACCCCCGGAGTCGCCGGCACCACCTGAGCCTCCGCCACTACCTGAGCCCAGATCCACCACCGGGGGGGAGAACCACCCCGGTGATCGCCATTTCACCCCCTATGGGTGGGAAATGGCGATCACGCTCGGCGGGGTGGCCGGCGCTGGCTGAGCTGGCGAATCGACAGCACGGCGTCGTCTCGATCCGGCAGCTACGGGGACCGTTGGGACTCTCCGAGCGACAGGTGGAACGAGCGGTGGAGAACGGGCGACTACATCGCCTGCACGTTGGGGTCTATGCCGTCGGGCACTTGGCGCTGAGCTCTGAGGGATGGAGCCTGGCGGCGGTCCTTGCCTGCGGACCTGACTCGGTGCTGAGCCACCACTCGGCGGCTTGGCTTTGGGGCCTCGGAAAGGGAAGCCCGGCACCGTATGAGGTGACGACTCCGATTCCGAGACGGCGCAAACCGCCGCGTATCGTCGTTCACTACGCCCGCCACCTGGTCGCAGCTGACCGGTCGATGGTCGACGAAATACCGGTGACTTCGGTGCCGCGAGTGCTGCTCGACCTGGCAGTCGGCGAACGACGCGGAGAGACCCGCAAGCGCATGGAGCGGGCAGAAGAGCTGAGGTTGCTCGATCTGCGCGCAATCCACGAGCTGCTTGACCGCACGCGGGGCCACCACGGCTGGGGCAAGTTGCGGCGCGCCGTCGCTTTCTACGAACCTCCACCGTTCACCCGCTCCGGGTTCGAGCGCCTCCTTGTGGGCGCAATCCGAGAGGCCGGGCTTCCACGGCCCGCAGCCAACCTCAACGTTCACGGCTTCGAGCTTGACCTCTACTGGGAAGAGCAAAGATTCGCGGTGGAACTCGATACCTATGGGACCCATGGCAGTCACGAGGCTTTCGAGCGCGATCGTGAACGCACCGAGGATCTCCTCGTCCACGGCATCGCGATGACCAGGGTCACCGACACTCGCTTCCATCGCGAACCCGATGCCGTGATCGCACGCCTCAGGCGCTTCCTCGCCGACCGCACCATTGCGTGATCGCCATTTCACCCCGTATGGGTGGGAAATGGCGATCACCCGGCGGAGTGGCGGGTCAGCGGCCGATGTGGAAGCCGATCAGCTTCGGAATGCCGGCGACGGCGGAGGCGATCTTGCCGGGGGGGCGGCCGGCCATCTCGGCCTCCTCCTTGGCGAGGATGCCGAGTCGGATCGCCTCGCCGCCGATCCAGTGGAAGGGCTCGGGCGGGACGTGCGGCAGCTTCGAGTCGACGAAGGCGAGCGAGGTGGTCTCGTCGCGGCGGTCGAGGGCGAGGGCGGCGAGGGTGCGGCCGACCATGTTCGAGGGCCCGACCCCGTTGCCGGTGTAGCCGGCGGCGGCGAAGGAGCGGCCGCGGCGCTGGCTGAAGACCATCGGCAGGTGCGAGGGGGAAGCGTCGATCGGGCCGCCCCAGGCGTGGGTGATCCGCTTGCCGGCGAGGCCGGGGAAGTAGTCGAGCAGGTGGGCGTGGATTGCGGTGACGACGTCGGGGTCGAGCTCGGAGCGGCCGCCGAGGCGGGCGCCCATCGCGATCCGGCCACCGCCCCAGCCGAAGGCGATGCGCCCGTCGGGGGTGGTGCGGAAGTAGTGCAAGAGCGCGCGGCCGTCGGTGATGCACTCGCCCCCGGTCCAGCCGATCTCCTCCAGCAGCTCCGGCACCGGCTCGGTCAGGACGATGTGCGAGGAGGCGACCGAGAGGCGCCCGCGCAGCGGCCCGTGGCGGCCCTTGGCGGCGGCGCCGATCGCCAGCGCCGCCCGCTGCGCCCGCACGACGCCGCCCTCGGTCCGCGCCACGACCCCGTCGTCGCCTTCGCGGAAGCCGCGCACCGGCGAGCGCTCGTAGATCTCGACCCCGGCCGCGAGCAGGCGCTCGCGCAGCCCCAGCGCCAGGCGCGCCGGCTGCACGCTGGCCGAGCTGCGGCAGGTGGCGCCGGCGCGCAGCGCCGGCGAGGCGCAGCGGGCGGCGACCTCGGCGGCGCTCAGCCCCCGCACCGCCTCGGGGACGCCGAGCTCACGGCAGGTCGCGACCGCGTCGTCCCAGGTCCCGTCGTGGGCGGCGGCGGTGGAGACGTGCAGGTACTCGGCGGGGCGCCACCAGGCGTCGACCTCCTGCTCGGCGCAGAAGGCGCCGATTTGCGCGACCGCCGCCTCGGCGGCGCGGGCGACGGCCAGCGCCGGCTCGGCCCCCCAGCGATCGCGCATCGACGGCAGCGAGTACCACATGCCGTTGCAGAAACCGCCGTTGCGGCCGCTCGGCCCGTGTCCGCAGAGCCCTGACTCGAGCAGGACGACGCGGGCCTCGGGCTCCAGCCGCTTCGCGTGCCAGGCGCTCCACAGGCCCGTGTAGCCGCCACCGACGACAAGCACGTCGGCCTCGATCCGCCCCGCGAGCGGGGGCATCGCCGCCACCGGCCCAGCCTCCGCCAGCCAGTAGCCGAGTCTCGTGTGCTCCATCGTCGACAGTCTCGCGCACGCCGCCCCGACGGCGGCGCTGAAATCGGCGCGGGCAGCGCGCCGCGCAGGCGTAGACTCGGATCGATGCCCGATCGCGATCAGGACTCGACCCCGTTCGTCGACGCTCTGCTCGCCTACTCCGCTCGCAATCCCGGCCGCTTCCAGGTGCCCGGCCACAAGGGCGGCGCCGGCGCCGACCCGGCGATGCGCGCGCTGGTCGGCGAGGCGGGCCTGCGCAACGACGTCCCCTCGGTCACCGAGGGAGTCGACATCGGCCCCGAACCGACCCCGTTCCAGCAGGCGCAGCTGCTCGCCGCCGGCGCCTGGGGCGCGCGCCGCACCTGGTTCCTGATGAACGGCGCCTCGCAGGGCAACCACTGTGCCTGCCTGGCGCTGGCCCACGGCGGCAACCGCGTCGTCGTCCAGCGCAACGTCCACTCCTCGGTGATCGACGGCCTCGTGCTGAGCGGCATGCGCCCGACCTTCGTCTCGCCCCAGCTCGACCCGGAGCTGGGGATCGCCCACGGCCTCACCCCGGACTCGCTCGCCGCCGGGCTCGACGAAACGCCGGGAGCGGTGGCGGCGATGGTCGTCTCCCCCACCTACTTCGGAGCCTGCGCCGACGTCGCCGCGCTGGCCGCGGTCGCGCACGAGCGCGGCGTGCCGCTGGTCGTCGACGAGGCCTGGGGCGCCCACCTCCACTTCAGCGACCAGCTGCCGACCGACGCGCTCGCCTGCGGTGCCGACCTCGTCACCTCTTCGACCCACAAGATCGTCGGCAGCCTCACCCAGGCGGCGATGCTGCACCTCGGCCACGGCGGCCGCATCGACGCGGCGGTGGTCGACCGCTGCGTCAGCCTGGTCGAAACGACCAGCCCCAGCGGCCTGCTGACCGGCTCGCTCGACGCCGCCCGCCGGCAGGCGGCGGTGCACGGGGCCGAGCTGCTGGAGGAGACGCTGGCCGCGATCGAGACCACCCGTGAGGCGGTCAAAGCGATTCCCGGCCTCGGCGTGCTTGACGAGGCGCTGGTCGGGCAGCCGGGGATCGCCGGCTGGGACCCGCTGCGGCTCTCGATCGACGTCCGCGGCACCGGCTCGACCGGCTACAAACTGGCGAAATCGATCTTCTACTCGCACGGGATCGACCTCGAGCTCTATTCGGAGAACGTCGTCGTCGCGATCTTCGGCCTCGGCGAGCCGGCCGCGGCGGCCGGCGAGCGCCTGGTCGCGGCCCTGCGCGAGGCGGTCGCCGAACTCGGTGCCGAGCCGGGCGAGCCGCAGGAGAAGCTGGCGCCGCCGCCGCCCTGGGGCGAGCTGGTGCTGACCCCGCGCGAGGCCTTCCTCGGCCCGCAGGAGGTGATCCCCTTCGACGCCGCCGCCGGCCGCATCGCCGCCGAGGGCCTCGCCGCCTACCCGCCCGGGATCCCCAACGTCCTCCCCGGCGAGCGGCTGACCGCGGAGACGCTCGACTACATCCGCGAGAGCGTCTCCCACGGCGGCTACGTGCGCGGCGGCTCCGACCGCGAGCTGAAGACGCTGCGGGTCTCGCGCTAACTCGTGGTTCCTTAAGGACCTCCTGGGTCCGAAAAGAACCGCGAGTCGACGGAGGCGATCATCTAGGTTTCAGCGATGGCCTCCTACGACGCGATCGCCGAGTTGCCGCTGGAGATCGAGTCCTGCTCCTTCGAGGGCCTGGAAATCGTCCTCGGCGAGTTCGAACGGCTGACCACGCTGATCAAGTTCAGCGGCGCCGGCCACGAGGGGATCGGCGAAGACGTCACCTACGACGCCGTCGACCACGTCGCCCAGCAGGACGCCGGCCCGCCCGAGGGCCTCACCGGCAGCTACACCTTCGACGAGTTCTCCAAGCACCTCGACGGCATCAACCTCTTCCCGGCGGCGGAGCCGCAGCGGGACATCTCGGTCGACTACCGGCGCTGGGCCTTCGAGTCGGCGGCCCTGGACCTGGCGCTGCGCCAGGCGGGCACCAACCTGGCGGCGATCCTCGGGCGCGAGCCAAAGCCGCTGAACTTCGTCAACTCGATGCGGCTGGCGGGCTTCGAAGAGGGCGCCAAGTCCTCGATCCAGCCGCTGCGCGAACGGCTCGCGATCTACCCGACCCTGCGCTTCAAGCTCGACCCCTTCAACGACTGGGACGACGAGCTGATCGACGCCCTGGTCGAGACCGGCGCCGTCGACTCGCTCGACCTCAAGGGCTTCTACAAAGGCACCCCGGTCGACGTCATCACCGACCCCGAGCTCTACGCGAAGCTGATCGAGAAGTTCCCCGAGGCCTGGCTCGAGGACCCCGACGTGACCGAGGAGACGCGACCGCTGCTCGACCCCGTATCCGATCGAGTCACCTGGGACGCGCCGATCCACTCGATCGCCGACATCGAGGCGATGCCGTGGTCACCGCCGAAGACGGTCAACGTCAAGCCCTCGCGCTTCGGGGCGATCTCCAACCTCTTCGCCGCCTACGACTACTGCGAGGAGCGCGGCATCGGCGCCTACGGCGGCGGCCAGACCGAGCTCGGCCCCGGCCGCGGTCAGATCCAGTGCCTGGCCTCGATCTTCCATCCCGACACCCCTAACGACGTCGCCCCCGGCGGCTACAACGACCCCAGCCAGGCAACCAAGCCCGGTCTTCCCTCCAGCCCGCTGCAACCGTCGATCGACGCGCTCGGCTTCCGCTGGATCGCCTAGCGGCGCTTCGGTCTCCCTAAGCGCCGATTCGGCCGACCGAATCCGGGCTTTCGGTTACGTTGGAGTTCCCCTCGCCCCGCCGACAAGGAGCTTCCGAGATGGCCGACAAGACTTTCGCCGACGCACTCAACGCGCAGATCGCCAACGAGTTCGCGGCCTCGCAGCAGTACGTGGGCGCCGCCGTCTACTACGACGCCGAGACGCTCCCCCGCCTCGCCGCCTTCTTCTACCGGCAGGCGCTGGAGGAGCGCGAGCACGCGATGATGATGATCCAGTACCTGCTCGACGTCGGCGAGGGCGTGCACGTCCCCGACATCAAGGCCGCCGAGACCACCTACTCCGACGGCGCCGCCCCGGTGAAGATGGCGCTCGAGCAGGAGAAGCGGGTCAGCGACGAGATCTTCGCCCTGTTCGAGCTCGCCCGCGACCTCAAGGACTACCGGGCCGAGCAGTTCCTGCAGTGGTTCGTCAAGGAGCAGGTCGAGGAGGTGGCGCTGATGGGCGACCTCCTCAACGTCGTCGAGCGCTCGATCGACAACCTGCTGCTGGCCGAGGAGTACATCGCCCGCGAGAGCCTCGGCGAGGAGAGCGCGGACCCGACCGCGCCGCCGGTGGCGGGCGAGGGTCACTAGGACCGATTGGCGACTCTCTGTCGCATAGCGACGGAGAGTCGCCAACGAACTACCCGAGCCAGCCCGCCCGTTTGCGCATCGTTTTGATCCGCCGGAACTCGGCGATGTCCTCACGCAGGGCGGCGGGCGCCGGGGCCGGGAGGAAGCGGGCGGGCAGCGGCGACTCGGCGACCGTGTCGTCGCGGGCGCAGACGCGGTAGGCGCGGGCGCCGCGGCGGGCGGTGACGGCAGAGGGCGTGCCTTCGCCCTCCCAGAGCAGGCCGGCGTAGTCGTCGAGCCCGTAGCCGCCCGGCATGCCGTCGCCGACAGCTTCCAGGTAGGCGGCCCGGCGCTCGGGCTCGTTGTTGTAATGGACGCAGAGGCTGCCGCCGAGGAGGCCGAGGCCGGCGGCCTCCAGGGGCTTGCCGGAGGACTTGGTGATGCCCGCCTCGAACCAGCACATCGCGCCCGCGGACTGGCCTGCGAGGACGATGCCCTGGCGCCAGGCGAGGCTGAGGATCGAGGCGATGTCGTGCGCCTCCCAGACCGCCAGCAGGTTGACCATGCTGCCGCCGCCGACGTAGATCAGGTCCTGGGCGAGGAGGTGGTCGCGCAACGCCATCGGTCGGCGACCGAGGCGGAAGAGCG
>DATAON010000011.1:0-129603 GCA_036265715.1 Solirubrobacterales bacterium
GATGCGGCTAAACGCCTTGGGGGGCTGAAGCAAAAAAGTGCAAGACGCTTCAGGGGCACCCCAACCCCTCCCGATAGACCTCTCGAATAATTCCGTGGCTGCTCGGGCCGCTCCATCTCTCGCAGAGATCCCGTTCCTCGATCGCTTCGCGGAGAGCGTGAGGAGCCTTGCTTCGTGAGGTCGCAATAAGCCGCGCATACCGCGGTTAACTGCGACCTCACGGAAGACCCCGTCCCTCGGACCTATCTCTTAGGAGAGATTTCGGGCCTTGGTCGTCAGCTTCGAGACGATCCCGGGCCTTTGAGGGAGGGTGGGGGTGTCTCGCGCGCAGCGGCGTTAATTTTTCGCTTGCCCGTGCCTGAGAGTTTCCGTTGCTTCCGGGCGAAAAATCCAGCGAGCACGAGACACCCCCACCCTCCCTTGCCGGCCCGAGGTTGGGGAGGAGCGCCCCGCCCAGAACGGCTCTGGAAAGGCTCCTGCGCCGCTCTGTAGAGCCACTTGGTGAATCTCCAAGCGTGTTAGGGCCTGCCCACCCGCGCCCCAACCCCCGCTCTTACGCTTGCCTCAAGTTGGTTTGCTACCGAGGAGGAGAGTTGATGAAGCAACAGAACCGTCGCGGTGCGACGAGTTCGAAATGGGCCCTTATGCTGGCCCTGCTCGCGCTCGGCATCTGCGCATTTGCGCTGACCGCGTGTGGGGGCAGTGATGACAGCTCGTCGAGCGAAAGCACGGCGGCTGACACGGGTGAAGCTGGCGGCGGCGAAGAAGCCACCGGCGAGCCGATCGTCACCTGGACCTACACGGATGTCAACACCGAAGGGCCGCAGTACAAGAACATCGAAGAAACCGCGCGCGTGTCCGAAGAATGGATCAACTCGCACGGCGGCATCGAAGGACGTCCTCTCGATGTTCACTTCTGCGATGCGAAGGGGACCCCGACCGGCGTAGCCGCGTGTGGCCGTGAAGCGGTCGCTGGCGGCGCTGTTGCCGTGATCGGGAACTTCACCTTCACCGGTGACGCGATCATCCCGATCCTCGAAAAGGGCAAAACCGCTCAGTGGGGCAACTGCTGCGCGATCGCTCCTTCGGAATTGGTCTCTCCGATCAGCTTCCCGATGGGCAACCAGCCGCTGTACGCGGTCGGCCTCGTCAAGAAAGCTGTCGAAGACGGATGCAAAAACATCAACGGCGTGATCATCGAAGGCGCCGAAGCCTTCATCCCGCTGATGGAAAACGCAGCCAAAGCCGAAGGCACCAAGATCGGCAAATTCGTGACCCTGCCGGCCACCGCGCAGGACTACAGCCCGCAGGTCGCGGAAGCGACCTCAGGCGATGCCGACTGCCTGGTGATGGTCGTCTCCGAAACGCCCTACATCGCCTGGATGCCTCCGTTCGCGCAGTCGGGCTCCGAAGCCCGCATGTACGGGCCGCAGGGCAACTTCAACGAAAACGCCGTCAAGGGGTTTGAGGAAGTTGTCGAAGGCGACGTCAACGCCGGCATGTACCCGGACATCTCCACCCCCGCGTGGGATGACTACCGGGCCGCGCTGGACGAATACGAAGCCGATCCCGCCCAGGACTACAACAGTCTTGGCGGCATGGGCACCTGGGCCGCCTACCAGGGGTTCAAACAGGTTGTCGAATCGATGGGTGGAGAAAAACTCGACAACGAATCGTTCCTGAAAGCGGCTGAAACCGCAGTGGTCGACCTCCCGGGCATGGTCCCGCCGGAGGACTTCGCCCTCAACTGGGGCAAAGACGGTGGTCCGGAAGGCTACGACCGCCTCGTCAACCGCTGCGTCGTGTTCAGTGAATTCAAAGAAGGCAAGCTCGTTCCGTCGAGTGAAGAATTCACCGACGTCTCTGAAATCGCTGGTGGCACCAAACCGATGGATTGCGGACCTCCCTTCGGTTGATCCGCACTGGCTTCCGACCCCGGGCACTCCGCCCGGGGTCGGGGGTCGCTTTTCGCAGCGCCGCAGCACCGCAGCACCCAGTCCCAACTTCGCAGCACCGCAGTAGACCCCCCGACCCTAGGACCGAAAGGAGCACTCGTGGAGGAAGTAATTCGTTTCGCGCTGTTGGGCCTCGGCATCGGGGCCACCTACGCGCTTGCTTCGCAGGGTCTGATCATCATCTACCGCGGCTCCGGGGTCCTCAACTTCGCCCTCGGCGCGATCGGCATGGCCGGTGCCTACGCCTGGTGGGAGCTGACCGCCAACCAGGGCTGGTCCTTCCTTCCCGCGCTCGTCGCCGGCGTCGCCTTCTCGGCGATCATCGGCGCCCTCGTCCATCTCTTGATCATGAAACCGCTGCGCCACAGCGCGCCGCTGGTGAGGGTGATCGCGACCCTTGGTGTGTTGATCACGCTGCAGGCGATCGCCGTGCTGCGCTACACGGCGACCTCGAAGTTCGTGCCCAGCGACCTTCCGACCGACATCGTCCACATCCACAACACGATCGTGATCTCGGCCGACCGCCTGATCCTGCTCGGGATCGCCGCCGGGCTCACCGTCGGCCTCTGGCTCTTCTACCGCTACACCCGCTTCGGCCTCGCCACCGCCGCCGTCTCGGAGTCCGAGCGCTCGGCCTCGGCCTTGGGCCTCTCGCCGGATCGGATCGCGACCCTCAACTGGGCCTTCGGCTGCGGCCTCGCCGGCCTCGCCGCGATCCTTATCGTCCCGATCGTCACCCTGCAGCCGGCCGTCCTCACCAACCTCGTGCTGGCCGCCACCGCGGCCGCCCTGGTCGCCGGCTTTCGCTCTTTCCCGATCGCTCTCTTCGCTGGCCTGATCATCGGCATCGCCCAGACCGAGGTCACTCGCTACGTCGACCAGACCGGCGTCGGCACCGCCGTCCCCTTCATCCTGATCGTGCTTTGGCTGGTGATCCGCGGTCAGGCACTGCCGCTGCGCGACTACCTCTTGCAGCGCCTGCCGACGATCGGCACCGGCCAGATCCACAAGGTCGGGCTGGCGATAGGCACGATCGTCGGCGTCGTCCTGCTCTCGATCATGTCGCCGATCTGGATCGACGCGATCACGGTGACGATCTGCGTCGCCGTGGTGCTGCTGTCGATCGTCGTCCTCACCGGCTACACGGGGCAGCTGTCGCTGGCGCAGTTCGCCTTCGCCGGCTTCGGCGCCTGGGTCGGTGGGCGATTGTTGGCCACCACCGACATACCATTCATCCTCGGCTGCCTGGCCGGGATCGCGGCAACCGTCCCGCTCGGGGTCCTGTTCGGGTTGCCGGCGGTGCGAACGCGCGGGATCAACCTCGCGATCGTCACCCTGGGGCTGGGCAGCGCGGTCGAGCTGGTGCTGTTCTCCAACACCGACTTCACCGGCGGCTTCGGCGGCACCCAGATCGGCGACCCGAGCCTGTTCGGGCTCGACATCAACGCCGCCTCGCACCCGACCCGCTACGGGCTGATGGCGCTCTTCTGCCTGATCGTCGCCACCCTGATCGTCGGCAACATCCGTCGCGGCAGGACCGGCCGCAGGCTGATCGCGGTCCGCACCAACGAGCGCGCCGCCGCCGCGCTCGGGATCAGCGTCCCGGGGGCCAAGCTCTACGCCTTCGCGGTCGGTGCCGCGATCGCCGGCCTCGGCGGCATCCTCACCGCCTTCCGCACCCCCTCGATCAGCTTCGCGGTGTTCGACTCCTTCACCTCGATCACGATGGTCGCCTACGCGATGATCGGCGGCATCGGCTACCTGTTCGGCCCGGTGATCGGCGCCACCCTGGCGCCCGGCGCCTTCTCCGAACGGCTGCTGAACGAAATCGACAGCGGCATCGGCAAATACATCCCGCTGATCGGCGGCGTCTCCCTGATCGTGCTGCTGCTGGTCAACCAGAACGGGATCGTCAAGGAGCAGATCGCCCAGCTCGCCTTCCTGCGCACGAAGCTGGCCGGGGTGATGCCGTTCCTGGCGCTGAAGGAGCCGGAGCCGCGGGTGCTGCCGACCCCGAGCGCCGACCACAACGTCAAGGTCAGCGCGAAGACCCTCGAGGTCGAGAGCCTGACCGTCAAATACGGCGGCACCGTCGCCGTCGACAACGTCTCGCTCTCGATCAAGCCGGGCCAGGTGCTGGGCCTGATCGGCCCCAACGGGGCCGGCAAGACCTCCCTGATCGACGCCGTCACCGGCTTCACCAAAGCCTCGCCGGAGACGGTCCTGCGGCTCGACGGCGAGGACATCAGCAAATGGTCGGCGACCAAGCGGGCGCGCGCCGGGATGGGCCGCTCGTTCCAGTCGCTGGAGCTGTTCGAGGACTCGACGGTGCTGGAAAACCTCCGTGCAGCCTCCGACCCGCGCGACATGTCCTCCTACTTCCGCGACCTTGTCTGGCCGGTCGACGTGCCGCTGCCCGACACCGTGCTCTCGACGATCCGCGAGTTTGACCTCGAGGAGGACCTCGATCGCCTGGTCGAGGACCTGCCCTACGGCCGTCGCCGCCTGCTGGCGATGGCGCGCGCTGTCGCCACGGAGTCGAGCGTGCTGCTGCTCGACGAGCCCGCCGCCGGCCTCGGCGACGCCGAGACGGCCGAGCTCGCCCACCTGGTCAAGCGCCTCGCGAGCGAGTGGGGGATCGCCGTGCTTCTGGTCGAGCACGACATGAACTTCGTGATGACGGTCTGCGACGAGCTGGTTGTTCTCGACTTCGGCCGCAAGATCGCCGAGGGCACGCCGGCCGTGGTCCGCAACGACCCGGCCGTGATCGCCGCCTATCTCGGCGAGGAGGAGGTCGACGAGTCGGCCCAAACCACGCTCCCAGCGAGCATTACGGGTCAGGAGGGCTCCTGATGGATCCGGTCATCTCGGTCAAGGGCATGTGCACCGGCTACGCGGGCCAGCCCGTCGTCCACGACCTCAGCTTCGACGTCAACCCCGGTGAAGTCCTCTGCCTGCTCGGCCCCAACGGCGCCGGCAAGACGACGACGATGCTGGCGCTGGCGGGGGAACTGCCGCTGATCGAGGGCGAGATCGAGTTCGCCGACGTCAAGTCCGGCGCTCCGCTCTACAAGCGGGCCCGCTCCGGCATGTCCTACGTGACCGAGGAGCGCTCGGTCTTCAAGGGCATGAGCCTGCGCGACAACCTCCGCATCGGCGGCGTCGACACCGAGTACGCGGTCACCCTCTTCCCGGAGCTGGGCAAGCGGATGAGCACCCGCGGCGGCCTGCTCTCCGGCGGCGAGCAGCAGATGCTTACGCTGGCCCGCGCCCTCGGCCGCAAGCCGCGGCTGCTGCTGGCCGACGAGCTCTCGCTCGGCCTGGCGCCGCTGGTCGTCGACCGCCTGCTGCAGGCCGTGCGCCGCTCCGCCGACGAGGACGGCACCGCCGTCGTCATGGTCGAGCAGCACGCCCACAAGGCCCTGCGCTACACCGACCACGCGATCGTCATGCGCCGCGGCCGCGTCGGCCTCGACCTCACCGGCGAGGACGCCCGCAAGCGGATCGGCGACGTCGAGCAGGCCTACCTGACCAGCGCCGGCGGCGACGTCGCGGCCGGCGACGCCGAGCTGGCCTCGCACCAGAACCACAACGCCGGCTGAGCGGCAGCCGATAATGGCGGGGTGAGGCCGAACCCCGACTTCGAGGTGCGCGACCCGGCGGTGGTGGCGGACCTGATCCGCGCGAACCCGTGGGGGACGATCGTCAGCGCGGGCGGGGGAGGGCTGGCCGCCTCGCACTACCCGCTGCTCCTCGACGAGGAGGCCGACGGGCTGGCGATCCTCACCCATGTCGGCAAGCCCGACGAGCAGGTGCTCGGCCTCGGCGAGGAGGAGATCCTCTGCATCGTCCAAGGCACCCATGGCTACGTGTCGCCGGGCTGGTACGCGCCGGGCGAGCGGATGGTGCCGACCTGGAACTTCACCGTCGCCCACTGCTACGGGGTGCCGGAGCTGCTCGGCGAGGAGGAGAACCTGGCGGTCCTGACCAGGCTCGTCGACCACTTCGAGCGCGAGCGCTCCGAGCCGGCCGCGCTCGACCCGGAGGCCGGCGCCCAGATCGCCAAAGGAACGGTGGGCATCCGGCTCCCGGTCGAGCGCTTCATCTGCAAGCGCAAGCTGAGCCAGAACAAAGACGACCAGACCCGCCGCCAGATAATCGACGAGCTCCGCGCGCCCGGGCCGTATCACGACCCCCAGCTTGCCGACGAGATGCAAAAACAGCTCGACCGCGAATGACGAGTCTGCATTTGACCCCCGTATAGGTGGTCAATCGCGGTCTCGTCGCGGTCGCTAGTCGGCGGAGAGGATGTGGACGGCCATCGCGGCGGAGTCGCCCTCGAGCCAGCCGCCGCCGTTCTGAGCGAGGGCGAGCTTGGCGCCGTCGACCTGGCGCGGGCCGGCCTGGCCACGCAGCTGCCAGGTCGACTCGCAGATCTGGGCGATGCCGGTGGCGCCGATCGGGTGGCCCTTGGAGAGCAGGCCGCCGCTGGTGTTGACCGGCAGGGCGCCGTCGAGGGCGGTCTTGCCGGACTCGATCAGGGCCGGGCCGCCGCCGGGCTCGGCGAGGCCGATCTGCTCGTAGGCCATCAGCTCGGCCGGGGCGCTGGCGTCGTGGACCTCGGCGCAGTCGATGTCTCCGGGCCCGACGCCGGCCATCTCGAATGCCGCCTTGGCGGCGAGGGCGGTGGAGCCGGCGGTCGGGTCGGAGCGGTCGTGGCGGTTGCCCGAGCGCACGACCGAGGCGCGGATCCGCGGCCCGGAGATGCCGGCGCGCCTGGCCGCGGCCGCGCTCATCAGGACCACGGCGGCGGCGCCGTCGGAGATCGGCGAGCACATCAGCAGGGTCAGGGGGGAGACCACCTCGCGACTGGCCAGCACCTGCTCGACGGTCAGCTCGCCGCCGTACTGGGCGCGCGGGTTGAGGCCGCCGTTGTGCTGGTTCTTGACCACGACCCGGGCGAAGTCCTCGGCGCTGGCGCCGGAGGCCGCCATGTACTTGCGGGTCATGTCCGCGTAGAGGTCCATGAAGAAGGAGCGCTGCGTCTCCGCGTCGGGGTCGGAGCCGATTTCCAGCGCCAGCTCGGCCCGCCGCTCGACGTCGATCGCGGTCCCGATCGCTTTCATCCCCACCGTCTTGTCCTCGTGGGTCAGCTTCTCGGCCCCGAGGCAGAGGACGACGTCGGCGGCGCCGGCGGCGACCGCCTGCCAGCCCAGGTGCAGGGCGCTGGCGGCCGAGGCGCAGGCGTTCTCGACGTTGAAGATCGGGATCCCTTCGATCCCCAGCGGCCGCAGCACCACCTGGCCGCGGATCATCTCCTGGCCGGTGACCAGGCCGGCGGCGCCGTTGCCGACGTAGGCCGCCTCGACGTCGGCGACCTCGATCCCGCCGTCCGCGAGCGCGTCGCGGACGGCGGTGGCGGAGAGCTCGCGCAGGCTCAGCGGGCTCTTCTCGAAGCGGGTCATGCCCGCCCCGGCGATCACCACGGGCGGGCCCGACTCCGGGCTCATGCCACAGGCACCACGCCAGCCGCTTCGGTGTCGAGCGCGCTCCAGTCGTCGTGGCGGCCGTAGTGGAACGGCAGGAACACGTCAGCGGGCGTCGTCGCCACCGCCTCGCAGGCGCCGATCAGGTCGCACTCCGTGTAGGTCGCTTTCTCCACCGAGCGGATCGGGATCTCGTCGAGCGGGTCGTGCACGGTCCCGCGCAGGACGACGCTGCCGGCCCCTTCCAGCGAGGAGGTGGCGTGGACGTCGAACTTTGCCCGGGTGAGGATCGCGTCCTCCTCGAGCCCGATCCCGTTCGCCGCCGGCCGCGCCTTGAAGTTGAAGTTGTAGCCCTCGGCGTCGAAGGCCCCGGTGTCCTTGTCCAGCTGGCCCTGGATCTCGATGATGCGAACGCCGTTGCGCTCGACCCAGCCGCGGAAGTTGTCGCCGCGGCGCAGCAGGGCGCTGCGGGCGATCTTCTTCGGCTCGCCGAAGAGGTCGCGGCCGTAGATGGTCGGCACGTCGCCGTCCATGTACATCGCCAGCACGTACTCGCCGACCACGCCCTCGTGCTGGGCGGCGACGTAGATCGAGCCGCCGGCGAAGTCGGCCACGCAGTTGGACTGCCAGCGGCCGACCATGGCGCGAATGGTCGGGCTGTCGGTCGGTTCCAGCGGCGGCGGCAGCACCGCCTCGATGAAGCTCTCGTCGGTGGTGAACTCCACCGACAGCATCTGCCCCCCTACGAACCTCGGGTGGCTGAGGGCATGCTCGATACGGGTGATCTCCTCGGAGCGCTTGACGAAGCCCATCTCTCCTCCTCTTCGTGGGGTGAGACGACCGTATTCGGCTCCGGAGCGCCGGTGAAGGAGAGATCGAGGATCTCTTGGTGGAGATCCAAACCGCGCTTCTCCCAGGACGTGCGCCAGTCGTTTATGTGCCGCCGCATCACCGCGGCGGCGGTGTCGGGATCGCGCACCTCGATCTCTTCGAGGATGCGGCGGTGGTAGCTGGTCGCGTGCTCGGCCATCTCCCGCGTGTCCATGAAGCGGTAGAGCGCCGGCAGCAGCAGCTGGCTGATCGGCTCGCGGGCGACCATCAGCGCCGGGTTGGCGCTCATCTCGGCGACGGCGGCGTGGAACTCGACGTCGAGCCGGCTCCACTCGGCGAGGTGGTCGAGGTGGCGTTCCTGCGCGGCGATCAGTTCGTGCATCGCCTGCAGCTGGCCGCGGTCGGCGCGCATCGCGGCGAAGCGGGCGACCTCCGGGTCGACGGTCATCAGCGCCTCGTGCAGGTGGTGGAAGGTGACGTTGTGGCGGCGCAGCTCGTGCCGCAGCTCGCGGAAGGAGGGGTCGTCGCTGCGGTCGGAGACGACCATGATCCGCGGGCTGGCGCGTTCGACCAAGCCGCCCTGCTCGAGGATCCGCAGCGCCTCGCGCACGGTCGAGCGGCTGACCCCGGCCTGTTTGGCCAGCGCCGTCTCCGAGGGCAGGCGGTCGCCCTCGCGCAGGTCGCCGGAGGTGATCCGCTCGCGCAGTAGCGCCGCGAGCTGCTCGTAGGCTCGGGCGATCTTTATCGGTTGGACTAGTTGACCGTCGCTCATGGCGTTCTCCCGCGGCCCTGCTTGTAACAACAGCAAGACTATCCCTCCAGTTTGAGCGCTTCCGCGGCGGTTGAGATTGCTTTGGAGGTTGGCAACAAAGCCTTCTCCAGCTCCGGGCTGAAAGGCATCGGGACCGCCGGCGCCCCGATCCGCTTCACCGGCGTCCGCAGTTCGTCGAACAGCAGGTCGCCGACCCGGGCGGCGATCTCGGCGCCGCCGCCGAAGTCCTGGACCGCCTCGTGGACGATCAGCAGGCGGCCGGTGCGCCGCACCGAGTCGACCACGGTGTCGAGGTCCAGCGGCGCCAGCGAGCGCAGGTCGATCACCTCCAGCGATGCCTCCGACTCGTCCGCCGCCCGCAGGCACTCGCGCAGCATCTGGCCCCAGGTGACGACGGTGACGTCGCCGCCGGCCCGCGCCACCCGCGCCTTGCCGAGCGGCAGCCGCTCGGCCTCGGCGTCACCGCGCATCGCGTAGAGCCGCCGGTTCTCGACGAAGACGACCGGGTTGGGATCGTGGACGGCGTCGAGCATCAGGTCGCGGGCGTCGGCGACGGTGGCGGGGAGGACCACCTTGAGTCCGGGGATGTGGGCGAACCAGGCCTCCAGGCTCTGCGAGTGCTGGGCGCCGGCGGAGCGCCCGGCGCCGGTCTGCATGCGGAAGACGACCGGGATCTCCAGCGCCCCCGCGGTCATGTAGCGCAGCTTCGCGGCCTGGTTGAGGATCGGGTCCATGCAGACCCCGACGAAGTCCATGAACATGATCTCGACGATCGGCTTCAGCCCGGTCATCGCGGCCCCGACGGCGGCGCCGACGTAGCCCATCTCGCTGATCGGGGCGTCGATAACGCGCTCGTCGCCGAAGCGCTCGTGCAGGCCCTTGGTGACGCGGAAGATGCCGCCGCCGGCGCCGACGTCGATCCCGATCACGACCACGCTCTCGTCCTCTTCGAGGGCGATCGCCATCCCTTCGCCGAGCGCGTCGATGTAACGCGTCTCCGGCTTCACCTCACTCGCCGTAGACATCCGCGTAGGCCTCCTCAGGGTCGGGCGGCGGCAGCTGCCGCGCGCGCTCGATCGAGGCTTCGACGCGCTCGTCGGCCTCCTTCTCGATCTCTTCCAGGCGACCGCCGTCGACACCCTCGCCGAGCAGCCGGTTGCGGGAGACGACCAGCGGGTCGCGCTCGCGCCAGGAGCTCGCCTCGTCCTCGGGCTTGTAGGACTGGGCGTCGCCCTCGTAGTGGCCGTGCCAGCGGTAGGTCTCGGCCTCGATCAGGAACGGGCCGGCGCCTTCGCGGCATTTTGCCGCCGCCGCCTGGGCGAGCTCGTGGACGGCGAGGACGTCGTTGCCGTCGACTTTCTCGGACTCGATCCCGTAGGTGGCGGCGCGAGCGGCGACGTCGGGAACGCGGGTCATCTTGCGGCTGTCGCTGAACTCGGCGTAGATGTTGTTCTCGCAGACCAGCAGCGCCGGCAGGTCCCAGATCGCGGCCAGGTTGACGGCCTCGTGGAAGGCGCCCTGGTTGACGGCGCCCTCGCCGAAGAAGGCGGCGGAGACGCGGCCCTGGCCGAGCAGCTTGCTCGACAGCGCGGCGCCGACCCCGAGCGGGAGGCTGGCGCCGACGATCGCGTTGGCGCCGAGCACGCCCTTGGAAGGGTCGGCGATGTGCATCGAGCCGCCCTTGCCGTGGCAGATGCCCTCGCCGCGGGCGAACAGCTCGGCCATCATCCCCTCGACCTCCATGCCGCGAGCGAGGCAGTGCCCGTGGCCGCGGTGGGTGGTGGCGACGTAGTCGCCGTCGGCAAGCGCGCCGCCGACGCCGGCGGCGACCGCCTCCTGGCCGAGCGAGGTGTGGACGAAGCCGGGGATCTCGCTGTCGCGGTAGAGGCTGGCGACGCGGGTCTCGAAGGCGCGGATCAGCGCCATCGTCGCGAACAGGCCCAACTCCTGCGTGGCAGCGCCCGAGGCGCCCCCAGTAGCGGTCTCGCTTGTGCTCATTGTGTCGCCAGTCTGCCAGATTGTCTGATTGTCAACTCCAATAATGGGGATTGACATGGGAAACCTCCAAGGACTAGTGTTTATTGTCTGACGATCAGGAGATCCTCCGGGGAGGATGGGAATCGTGAGCACCGCCGTCGTACTGCCTCAGATGGGGCTGGAGGTCACCGAGGGGCTGGTAACTGCCCTGACGGTCGCCGTGGGCGACAGCGTCGCCGAGGGCGACGTGATCGCCGAGGTCGAGACCGACAAGGCGATCGCCGAGGTCCCCGCCACGCTCGCCGGCACCGTGATCGGGATCGACGTCGAGGTCGGCGACACGATCGAGGTCGGCGCCACCATCCTCCGTCTCGGCGAGCCCGGTGAGGACGGCGAGCTGGTGGCCGCCGCGGTCGGCTCTCCCGCCGAGGCCGCGGCGCCCACCGCTGCCGCTGCCGCCGCCTCCTCGACCTCCGCGCCGGCGCCGCCCGCGACCGGCGCCACGACCTCCACCAACGGCAGCGACTCCGGTCGCCGCCGTGCCGCACCGATTGCCCGCCGTGCCGCCGAGCGTCTCGGGATCCCGCTGGAGCGGGTTTCCGGGACTGGTCCCGGCGGCCGCATCACCCTCGGGGATGTCGAGCGCGAGGCAGAGGCCGCCCCCGCGGCCTCTGCCTCGCCGACGTCCACTCCTGCCGAGGGCGAGCGCTTCGAGGAGCTGACCACGATCCGTGCCGCGATCGCGCGCCGCATGGCCGAGAGCCAGCTCGTCCCCCAGTACAACCTGCAGCGCCAGATCGACGTCACCTGGCTGCTGGCCGAGAAGGCGCGGCTCAGCGCCGCCGGCCCGGCCAAGGTCGGGGTCGTCGATCTCCTCCTGCAGGCGCTGGCCGAGACCCTGGTCCGCCAGCCGCTGCTGGCGGCCAGCTTCGTCCCCGCCGCCGACGGCAACGCCGCCGGCCTGCGTCATCCCGCGGGCGTCGACGTCGGCGTCGCCGTCGCCACCGACCGCGGCCTGCTGGTCCCGGCGCTGCGCCAGGTGCAGAAGCTGGGCCTGGCCGCGCTGGCGCTGGAGCGCGCCCGCCTGGTCGAGCTGACCCGCGCCGGGCGGCTGCCGATCGGCGACATGGGCGGCGCCGCCACGACCCTCTCCAGCCTCGGCACCTTCGGCGTCGACAGCTTCACGGCGATGATCAACCCGGGGGAGAGCTCGATCCTCGCGGTCGGCCGCACGGTCGAGCGCGCCATCCCTCGCGACCGCGGCATCGCCGTCGTCCCGACCCTCTCGCTGACGATGACCTTCGACCACCGGGTCGTCGACGGCGCCACCGGCGCCGCCGCCCTGGTTGAGCTCGCCGACCTGCTCGAGGGCGGCATGGAGTGGCGCCCGTGAGCGGGACCGCCCTGGTCGTCGGCGGTGCCTCCGGCATCGGCCGCGCCTGCGCCGACTCCCTCGCCGAGGCGGGCTGGACCACGCTCGTCGCCGACCTCAAGCCGGCCGCCGACGACCCCACCGCGGTCGCCCTCGACGTCCGCGACCACGCCGCCGTCGCCGCCGCGGTCGAGGCGCTGGTCTCCGCGCACGGCCAACTCGGCACCGTCGTCTACGCCGCCGGCACCGCCCGGGTGACGCCGATCCTGGAGATCGAGCCGGGCGAGTGGGAGCTGGTCCTCGGGGTCAACCTCGACGGCGCCTTCAACGTGCTGCGGGCCAGCGTGCCCCATATAAGAGAGGGGGGCTCCTTCACCGCGATCTCCTCGATCGACTCCGCCGCGCCGGTCCCCGGCCTCGCCCACTACTGCGCCTCGAAGGCGGGCCTGGAGGCCCTGGTTCGCTCCGCCGCCCTGGAGCTGGGCGAGCGCGGCGTGCGCGCCAACGCGGTCCTGCCCGGCCTCGTGCGGACGCCGCTGATGGAGCCGATGCTGGCCCGTCCCGGCGTCTCCGAGGCGTTCGTCGCCCAGACCCCCCTCGGCGCGATCGCCGAGGGGGCCGAGGTCGCCGACGTCGTCACCTTCCTCGCCTCTCCCGCCGCCCGCTGGATCACCGGCGCCTCGCTGCCGGTCGACGGCGGCATGGGCCTGCGCGAGCACCCCCAACTGCTGCACCAGAACTCCAACTGAGTCCCCCCCGAAAGGAAACCCCCCGCGAAATGACCACCGAGCAACAGTCCCGCCCCACCGGCATCAGCGTCGAGCGTGCCGAGCAGCTGCTGAAGGAAATAGTCGGCATCCGCTCCGTCGTCGGTGAGGACACGACCGCGCACCTGTGGCTGGCCAAGCAGCTGAACGAGATCGGGATGACGGTCGAGATGTACCCGGTCGAGGGGCGCAAGGTGCCGATGGTGCTGGGCGTGATCGAGGGCGACGGCGACGGGCCCGGGGTCCTCTTCGACGGCCACTTCGACACCGTCCACGCGGTCGCCTCCGACTGGACCAACGACCCCTGGAACCCGGTGGTCAAGGACGGCGTCCTCTACGGCCGCGGCGCGGTCGACTCGAAGGGGACGATGGTCTCGATGCTGATGGCGATCAAGGCAGTCGTCGACTCGGGCGCCCCGCGCAGCGGCCCGCTCTATTACATGTCCGACTCCGACGGCGAGGACGGCTTCCGCGGCGCCGCCCTGATGGCCGACCTCGGCGTTATCGACCGGGTCGGGACGATGTGGTCGGCCGAGGCGACCAGCAACGAGGGCGTCGAGATCGCCTACCCCGGCATCTCCACCTGGAAAATCACCGCGATCGGCAAAACCGCCCACCCGACCGAGCCCGAGCAGGGCATCAACGCGGTGACGAAGATGGCGAAGCTGGTCGAGGCGGTCGACCAGGGCCGGCTGGAGTTGCCGAAGGGGGACTCGCAGTGGTTCGAGCCGCGGGTCACCACCAACGGCATTCGCACCCGTCCCGGCGGCGGCTGGGCGATCCCGGGCCGCTGCGACGCGGTGCTCTCGATCCTCTCGCCCCCGGGCGCCTCGCTGAACGAAGTCCGCGACGCCGTCGACGTCTTCCTGCGGATGCTCGAGCAGGAGGACGGCGAGGTGAAGTACGAACGCAAAATCCTGCCGATGGGCGCCGGCCGGCTCTGGCTGCGACCGGGTGAAGTCGACCCGAGCCATCCCGGCGTCAAGGCGCTGGCGGAGGCGATCAACGAGCACGGCGCCAAGGACCCGATCGTCCGCAAGTTCAACGGCGGCTGGGTCGACGCGGTCGAGCTGATGCGGCCCGACGGCAACGGCTTCGACGCGCCGGCGACGATCACCTTCGGCCCCGGCGACTTCGAGCTCGCGCACACGGTCGACGAGCACATCCCGATCGCCGAAGTGGCGGAAGCCGCGGAGATCTACGCGGCCGCGACCCAGACCCTTCTCAGCTAGGCAAAGGAGAGAGTGATGATCGAGACTTCCAGCAGCCGCGCAGTCGCCGCTTTCACCGAGATCGCCGTCAAGCTCAAAGACGTCGAAAAAATCGACGACCTGCTGGTCGACGTCGCCCGGCAGATCAGCGATCTGATCGGCGTCGACCGCTGCAGCGTCTTCCTCCGCGACGAGCGCGAGGACCTCTTCCGGGGCTGCGTCTCGCGCAGCAAGGACGGGGTCAAGGACGAGGACATCCGCCACTGCCTGGCGGGGATCCCGGCCGACCGGGTCACCCGCGAGGCGCTGCGCACGCACGAACCGGTCGTCGTCGCCAACGCCCGCAGCGACACCCGCATGGTCAAGGCGACCGTGCGGCGCTGGAAAGTGCGCTCGGTGATGTCGGTGCCGATGCTGGTCGGCGAGGAGACGATCGGGCTGATGATGCTCGACGACACCGACCGCCAGCACGCCTTCAGCGAGGAGGACGTCGAGGCGGCCCGCTGCTTCGCCGCCCTCGCCGCGGTGGCGATCGAGCAAACCCAGCAGCGGCTCGAGCTCGGCTCCAAACTGGCGGTCGCCGGCCGCCAGGTGCAGTCGCTGCGGCGGGCCACCGCCGTCGACGAGCGGCTGACCGAGCTGGTGCTGGAAGGGAGGCCCCTCGGGGACCTGCTCGGCACCCTCTCGGAGCTGTTGCTGAAGCCCTGCGCGATCTTCGACGAAGAGGGGAACCGGGTGGTCACGGCGCTGCCCGACGGCGCTGACGAGACCGCGGTGCCGCGCCTGCTGGAGCCCGCGTTCGCGAGCAACCCGGAGATCCTCCGGGCGCTGGCCGAGCACGACGGCAGCCGCGTCTTCGTGGTCGGGCCGCTGCCGCGGGCGAACCTGCTGCGCCGCCACGTCGTCGCCCCGGTGATGCTGGGAGACGAAGTCTGGGGCCGGCTGGTCGTGATGGAGCACAAGGCCCGCTTCAACGGCGGCGACATGATCGCGGTGCGCCGCGCCGCGGCGCTGATCGCGCTCCAGGTGAGCGCCGACCGCAGCGCCGTCGAGGCCGACTGGAACGCCGGCTCCTCGCTGGCGGCGGAGTTGCTCGGCGGCGCCTCCGACAGCGAGACCGTGGCCCGGCGGGCCGAGCGCCTCGGCATCGACCTCGACGCGCCGCGGGTGGTGATGCTGGCCGCTGCACGCTCGGAATGCGAGGACGACGCCCCCGACTTCCGGGCGCTCGCCTCGGCCTTCCACAGCGTCGCCCCGCAGATGCGGGTGCAGGTGACCGCGGTCGGCGGCGCCGTCGCGGCGCTGGTCGAGCTGCCCGGTGAGGGCGGCGCGGCCGCGCGAGCGGGCGATTACAAGCACGTGTTCGAGGCGGTCCGCGACCACCTCGACCCGAGCCTGATCGTCGGCGTCTCCGCGGTCTACTCGACCCGCGCGGGCTACCGCACCGCGCACCGCGAGGCGCGCCAGGTGGTCGAGTGCATCCGCCGCTTCTCGCCCAGTGGGGACCCGGCGCTGTTCACCGCCGACGACCTCGGGATCGGCGCGCTCTTGCTCTCCAGCTCCGACAGCGAAGCGGTCTCCAGCTTCGCCGAGGAAACGGTGGGCGAGCTGGTTCGCGAGCACTCGAAGGCGGACCTGCTGACCACGCTCTGCTCGTTCTTCGAGAACATGGGCAGCATCCGCGGCTCGGCCGCGGCGCTCGACGTCCACGAGAACACGATCCGCTACAGGCTCTCCCGGGTCGAGGAGCTGACCGGGCTGGCGATCATGCACGACCCCGACGCCCAGCTCCGCGCCCGGCTCTCGCTGCTGGTGCTGATGCTGAAGGGCCGCCTCCCGCACGGCCTGGCCTCCCCGGCCCCCGTCGAGCCCCCGGTCGCCCTCCAGGTCATCGACGCCGCCGCCTAGCTAGCTAGCTAGCTAGCTAGCCCCGCCGCCGGCCGCTGGGTGATCGCCATTTCACCCCTTCGGGGTGGGAAATGGCGATCACCCAGCCTACGGCTCCGCCTTTGGAGTAATTCACGCGCCGCCGAGAACGGGTCGCCCGCGGCGGCGCGGGGCGGCCTAGTCTCGGGAGGTGCCGAGGGTTCACCTGCTGGGAGTGGGTGCGACCTCTCTCTCCAGGGAGGTTCGCGACGTGCGCTGGCTGGCGCACGACGCGGTCACCGCGGCGCTCGCCGACGCCGGCCTCGAAGGGCGCGAGGTCGATGCCCTCGCTGTCGCCTCCGGCGAGGACTCGGCGGTGCTTGGCTGCGAGGAGGCGATCGGTCACCCCGTCCACTCGACCGACTGCGAGGGCGCCCACGGCGCTCTCGCCCTGCACGCGGCCTGGACCGCGGTGGCGACGGGGGAGAGCGACGTCGTCGTCTGCGTCGGCTCCGACCCGCCGCCGGCCTTCGGCGCCGGCGCGATCCCGGTCGAGGCCCTGGCCGCCTCGGCCCGCCTCTACATGCGCGAATCCGGCGCCACCGAAGAACACCTGGCGCTGGTCGCGGCCAAGAACCGCGGCCACGGCGCCTCCAACCCGCGGGCGCTGGTGCGGCGTGCGGTCGACGCCCTGACCGTGCTCGGCAGCGCCCCGCTGGCCTGGCCGCTGCGGCAGATGATGGTGGCGACACCGGCGCAGGGAGCGGCCGCGATCGTTCTCAGCAGCCGCGACGACCTCGGCACGCGGGCCGGGCAGCGGGCGCCGCAGCTGCCGGCCTCGGTCCTGCTCGGCGTCGGCGCCGGCCAGCCCCCGGCGGTCGCCCGCGCCGCCGGCCTCGCCTACTTCGGGGCCGGGATCGGGCCCGAGGACATCGACCTGGCCGAGGTTGAGGACGCGACCCCGGCAGCCGAGATCTCCGCCTACGAGGCGCTCGAGCTGGCCCCGGCCCTGCGCGGCCCGGAGCTGGTCGAGACCGGCTTCACCGAGCTCGGGGGCGTTGTCCCCGTCAACGCCAGCGGCGGCACCCTCGCCCAGGGCCGCGTGCCCGGCAGCGGCGCGATCCTGCAGCTGATCGAGGTGGCCCTGCAACTGCGCGGCAGCGCCGGCCGCCGCCAGGTACCCGGAGCCCGCGTCGGCCTCGCCCTCTGCGGCGACTCGATCGGCCCCCAGGCCTCGACCTCGCTGACGGTCGTTGGCGGCTGACTACCGCTCCGCCGGGTGATCGCCATTTCCCACCCCAAGGGGGTGAAATGGCGATCACGCTCCCGGGCGAGGCTTGGAATCTGCACAAGACCCTCCGTCCACACGACGTGCCCTTGCCCCGTCCCAGTGCGAGAGTGAGTCCCGATGTCCGGGACCCTCTCGACCGACCTTCGCAACCTGCCCGAACTGCTGGCCTCGCGCGCGGTCGAGATCGGGGACGAGCGCTTCGTCCGCGACGCCCACCAGGAGTGGACCTACGGCGAGTTCGCCGCCCGCGTCGCCGAGGTCGCCGCTGGGTTGCGTGGGCACGGGGTGGGGGAGGGCGACGTGGTCGGCGTGATCCTGCCCAACAGCCCTCACTACCTTGAGGTCTGGTGGGGGATCCTCTGGCTCGGCGCCGTCTTCAACCCGGTCAACCCGGCGCTGACCACGCGCGAGGCGGTCGGCATCCTCTCCGACTCGAAAGCGTCCTGCGTGGTCGCCACCGCCGACGCCGCCGCCGGCCTCGAGGAACACCGCGAGCAGCTGCCGGCGCTGCGCGAGCTGATCGTCGCCGGCGACCCCGACCTGGCGGCGCCGCTGCGCGGCCACGGCAGCGCCGAGGAGCCGGCCTCCTTCGGCCCCGACCAGCTCGCCTCCTTCGTCTACACCTCCGGCACCACCGGCCGCCCCAAGGGGGCGATGCTGAGCCACGGCAACCTGCTGATGAACGCCTGGCAGCTGGGCGAGCCGCTGCCGGTCGGCCGCGGCGACACGCTCGGGATGGTGCTGCCGCTCTTCCACGTCAACGCCCAGGTGGTGACGACGGTTCTGCCGCTCTACCTCGGCGCCCAGGTGGCGATGTGGGAGCGCTTCAGCGCCTCCCGCTTCTGGCAGGAGGTCGACCGCTTCGAACCGGTCACCTTCTCCTCGGTGCCGACGATGCTGGCGGCGCTGCTGCACGCGCCCGGCGCCGACGAGGCCGAGACCAACAGCCTGCGCTTCGTGATCTGCGGCGCCGCCCCGCTCAGCCCCGCGCTCTTCCGCCGCTTCGAGGAGAAGTTCGGGCTGAAGATCATGGAGGGCTACGGGCTCACCGAGGGCACCTGCTGCTCGACCATCAACCCCTTTTACGGGCCCCGCAAGGTCGGCTCGATCGGTCTCCCCACGCGTGGTCAGGAGGTCGTGATCTTCGACGAAGAGTCGGGTGAGATCGCCGGCCCCGGCGTCGTCGGCGAGGTCGGCGTGCGCGGCGCCAACGTGATGGCGGGCTACTACGAACGCCCCGACGCCAACGCCGAGACCCTGCGCGACGGCTGGCTGCACACCGGCGACGTCGGCTACCGCGACGAGGACGGCTACTTCTTCCTCGTCGACCGGGTCAAGGACATGATCATCCGCGGCGGCGAGAACATCTACCCGCGGGAGATCGAGGACGCGCTGCTGGAAAACCCGAACGTGAAGGAGGCGGCGGTGGTCGGCCGCCCCGACGAGGTCCGCGGCGAGGAGGTCCACGCTGTGGTGGCGCTGATCGAGGGCGACGACGTTGTCGCCCTCGAGGAGCACTGCCGCGAGCGCCTGGCCGCCTTCAAGGTGCCGTCCAGCTGGGAGGTCGTGGCCGAGCTGCCGAAGACCTCGACCGGGAAGATCGACAAGAAGCCGCTGCGGGCCAGGCTCGCCGACGCGGCCCCCCAATAAGGAGACCGCGATGGGAATGCTCGACGGGAAGACCCTGCTGATCACCGGCGCCGCCAGCGGGATCGGCGAAGCGACCGCGCGCAAAGCGCAGGCCGAGGGCGCCAGCCTGGTCCTGGCCGACGTCAACGACGCCAAAGGCGAGGCGCTCGCCACCGAGCTCGGCAACGCCGTCTTCGTCACCTGCGACGTCACTGACGAGGCCTCGGTCGAAGCGGCGGTCGCTAAGGCGAGCGCCGAGTTCGGCAGCCTCGACGGCGCCTTCAACTGCGCCGGCATCCTCGACGCGATCGGCAACGTCGGCGAAAACGCGCTCGCGGACTGGAAGCGCGTGCTCGACGTCGACCTGGTCGGCGTCTTCCTCTGCACCAAGCACGAGCTGCTGGCGATGGCCGACCAGGGCTCGGGCTCGATCCTCAACATGGCCTCGGCCGCCGGCCTGATCGGCTGGCCCGGCGCCTCCGCCTACGTCGCCGCCAAGCATGGCGTCGTCGGCCTGACCAAATCGGCTGCGCTGGAGTACGCCGAGTCGGGCGTCCGCGTCAACTCGATCTGCCCATCCTACGTGCTCACCCCGATGGTCGAGAAAGACCTCTTCGAGGACGCGCTCGGCAACGACGAGGAGCTGATCGCCGCCGCCCGCGCCAACCACCCGATCGGCCGCTTCGCCGAGCCGGAGGAGATCGCCGAGGCGGCGACCTGGCTGCTCTCCGACCGCGCCTCCTTCGTCACCGGCACGGCGATGAGCGTTGACGGCGGCTACACCGCGCCATGATCGGCGACCGCGTCTAATGGCCGACCGCGACAGCTTCGAGCAGAGCCCCTACGAGCTTCCCCCGGGCTCGACCGAGATCGTCCTCGTCCGCCACGGGGCCTCCGAGGCGGCAGTCGTCGGGGCCAAGTTCCCGCTCTTCTACGGCCACTCCGACCCGGCGCTCTCCGAGCGCCCCGGCAAGGGCCAGGCCGCCGCGGCGGGGGAGCGGCTGAAGGACGAGGAGATCGGCGGGATCTTCACCTCGACCCTGCGCCGGACTCGGGAAACGGCGGCGCCGCTGGTCGAGGCGACCGGGATCGAGCCGGTCGCGGTCCACGAGCTGCGCGAGGTCTACCTCGGCGACTTCGAGGGCGGCGAGTACCGGATCCGCCAGGGCCGCGGCGACCCGATCGTCGCCCAGGTCTTCGCCGAGGAACGCTGGGACGCGATCCCTAACGGCGAGTCCTGGGAAGACTTCGGCGCCCGCCTGCGCGCCGGAGTGCGGCAGATCGTCGAGGCGGTCGGGCCCAACACCTCCGCCGTCGCCTTCGTCCACGGCGCCGTGATCGGCGAGCTCTGCCGCCAGGCGACCGCCGCCCGGCCCTTCGCTTTCGTCCACTCCGACAACGGCTCGATCTCCCGCCTGGTCGTCTTCGCGGACGGCCGCTGGCTGCTGCGCGCCTTCAACGACATCTCCCACCTGACGGAAAAAACCGGCCCCGCCGGCTGAACTCCGAGAGAGGAACCACGATGCCCGCCTTCCTGGTCCACGGAAACCCCGATTCCTCTCGCCTCTGGAGGCGCGTGGTCGAGAGCCTCGGCGACTACGAGGGTGAGATCGTCGCCGCTGACCTGCCCGGCTTCGCCAATCCCGCCCCGGGGGGCTTCCCGGCGACCAAGGAGGCCTACGTCGAGTGGATCGTTGAGCAGCTCGAAGGGCTCGGCGGCAACGTCGACCTGGTCGGCCACGACTGGGGCTCGCTGCTGGTCCAGCGCGTCGCCTCCGTTCGTCCCGACCTGCTCGCCAGCGTCGCCTGCGGCGGCGCCGCGGTCGACACCGAGTACCCCTGGCACCCGCTGGCCCAGGTCTGGCAGACCCCCGGCGAGGGCGAGAAGTACATGGAGGAGGAGCTGACGCCCGAGTTCGGGATCGCCCACCTGGTTGAAAACGGGGTCCCACAGGAGGACGCCGAGCACAACATCTGGCTGACCGACTACGGCAAGGACTCGATCCTGAAGATCTACCGCTCGGCGGTCCACATCGGCGCCGAGTGGCAGCCCGACCTGGAGAGAGTCGAGGTGCCGGCGCTGGTGATCTGGGGCCGCACCGACCCCTACGTGCCGCTCGAGTTCGGCGAGCGCCTGGCGACGCGGATGAAGGGCGAGCTGGTGGTCCTGGAGTGCGGGCACTGGTGGCCGTTCGAGCGGCCGGCAGAAACGGCCGAAGCGTTGCTGCGCCATTGGTCGGCTGCGTCGTAGGGACGGGCTGCTTCGGGGGGTCTGCGTGGAGGGGTCGGGCACCCCTCTTCACTTAACTTTTTGCTGATTGTTTGCGGCCGTCCGAGATTGGAGGCGCCCAAAAAGTGCAAGACGTTTCGAGGGGTGCCCGACCCCTCCTCACGAGCCGCGCCGAAGGTCTCGTTTGATGGTCTGAAGGTCGATACGGCGGGGCGGAGGGGCCGATCTGGGGGGAAATCGGATGGGCTTGCGAGCCAGGGTCGGGTCAATGTCGCGAGCGCTCCGAGGCCTGGGTGAACGTGCCCGCCTGGGACCCCCCAACAGCCCTGGTTGTGACCATCCACAAGCGCGCTCAGGCGCGGGTGGCGAGGGCGCTCGGGGCGTGAGAGGCTGGGCCGATGCCTGACCAGGATCTTCTTTCCCTGCACGCGCTCGCGGTCAAGAAGGCCGGCAGCCCCGACTCCGTGGCGGCGATCCTCGGTGCCGATGAGGCCGAGGTGACCGGCGCCCTCGAGGCCCATGTCGCCGACGGCCGCGCCGCCGGCGCCAGCAACATGTTCATGGTCTCCCCGAGCGGCCGCGAGTGGCTCGACGAGCGCTATCCCGAGGCCTTCGCCGAGTTCCGCGCCAACCCCGCCGCCGCCGAGGCCTACGAGCGCTTCGAGCGGATCAACCGCAAGCTGCTCGAACTGTTCACCGACTGGCAGATGCTGCCCGGGCCCGGCGGCGAGCGGATCGCCAACGACCACTCCGACGCCGAGTACGACGCCGGCATCGTCGACCGCCTCGGCGACCAGCACGAGCGGGCCGAGAAGGTGCTCGACGGCTTCGCCGCGCTCGACCCACGGCTCGGCATCTACAAGACCCGCCTCGACGAGGCCTACGACAAGGTCCTCGCCGGCGAGACCGAATACGTCAGCGCGGTCCGCATCGACAGCTACCACACGGTCTGGTTCGAGCTGCATGAGGACCTCCTGCGCATGCTCGGCCGCGAACGCGAGGAGGCACCGTGACCGCGGTGGCCGACCGCGTCGTCGTCCTCGACGGCCGCTCGGTCCCCGACCGCGACGTCGTCGGCAACAAGGGCCGCAGCATCGCCTGGATGCTGAGCCTGGGCCTGCCGGTGCCGCCGGCGCTGTGCCTGCCGATCGAGGAGTGCCGCCGCTTCCACGCCGCCGGCGGCGAGCTCGAAGAGGAGGCCTGGCAGTCGGTCCTGGCCGGCGTCAACGGGCTGGAGGAAAAGCTCGGCCGCGAGTTCGGCGGCGGCGAGAGCCCGCTGCTGGTCTCGGTCCGCTCCGGCGCCGCGGTGAGCATGCCGGGGATGATGGACACGGTCCTCAACCTCGGCATCACCGACGAGGTCGAGGAAGCGCTTGCCCGCCTCTCCGGCGATGAGAGCTTCGCTCGCTCCACCCACTGCCGCTTCGTGCACCAGTTCGGCGAGACCGTGCTTGGCGCCGACCTCGACGAGCCGGGCGAGGACGCGACCCCCGACCAGGTCCGCGAGGCGGTCCTCGACGACACCGACGAGGAGGTCCCGACCGACCCGCACGAGCAGCTCCAGGCCGTCATTAGAACCGTCTTCGGCTCCTGGTCCTCGCGTCGCGCCAAGGCCTACCGCCGCCACTGGAACATCTCCGAGGACGGCGGCACCGCGGTGATCGTGCAGGCGATGGTCTTCGGCAACCTCGGCGAGGACTCCGGCACCGGCGTCCTCTTCAGCCGCAACCCGCTCGACGGCGACCCCGCCCCCTACGGCGAGTGGCTGCCGAAAGGCCAGGGCGAGGACGTCGTCAGCGGCACCCACGACCCGCTGCCGCTGGAGGCGCTGGCGAGCTCGATGCCGGCCGCCCACGAGCGCCTGCTGGAGGCCGCGAAGCTGCTCGAGCGCGAGCACGGCGACGTCCAGGACATCGAGTTCACGGTCGAGCGCGGCGAGCTTTTCCTGCTGCAGACGCGCTCGGCCAAGCGCTCCCCCCTCGCGGCCGTCCGTGCCGCGATCGACCTCTGCAACGAGGGCGCGATCGACCGCGCCGAGGCGGTCTCGCGGGTCAGCGCCGAGCAGCTGGCGACGGTCCTCGCCCCGCGCCTGAGCGAGGAGGTGAGCGCCGGCGCCGAGGTCGTGGCACGCGGCATCGCCGCCTGTCCCGGCGTCGCCTCCGGCAGCGCCGTCGCCGACTCCGACGCCGCCTGCGCGGCCGAGGGCGACACCGTGCTGACCCGGCCGACGACCAGCCCCGAGGACGTCAGCGGCATGATCGCCGCCCGCGCCGTGGTCACCGAGCGCGGCGGCTCGACCTCGCACGCCGCCGTCGTCACCCGCGCCCTCGGCCGCCCCAGCGTGGTCGGCGTCGGCGAGGGCGCGACCGCCGCGCTGGTCGGCCGCGAGCTGACCGTCGACGGCTCGGCCGGCGTCGTCTACGCCGGCATCCTCCCGACCGAGGAGGTCGACCCGGCGGCGGTGCCGGGGCTGGAGGAGCTGATCGGCTGGGCGCGTGAGCTGAGCCCGGTCGAGGTCGTCGACGCCGCCGACGGCACTGTCGACCTCGACGCCGACGGCGCCGCGCTCGACGAAGGCGCACCCGACGTCGACGCGCTGGCACTGAGCTTGAAAGGCGCCGCCGCGGCCCGCGGCTCGGCGCTCGCAACTGCGGAGGGGGCGCGGGCCGTGTTGCTCGCCGGCGTCCCGAAAGTGGAGAGGCTCCCGGGCCAGCACGCGGCGGCGCTGCTGCTGCGCCTGGCCCAGGAGTCGATCCAGGTTGATGACCGGGGACTCGACGAGGAGGAGAGACAGACGTGAGCGAGACGACGACCGAGGCCGCTGTGAGGCCGTATCCGGATGTTTGGGCGCGCGAGTCGGCGACGCCCGTGGTCGAGCGGTACCACAGCGCGGTTCGCGCTCTGGTCGCCGAGAAGCTCGCCACCAGCGGCAAGAGCTGGGAGGAGGCGGTCGAAAGCCGCATCCTCGAACCGACGGCCGAGGAGCTGACGCAGATCGAGGCCGACCTGCTCGCCGAGGGCTACAAGTTCGACGTCTCGGCGACGATCTCGCTGAAGGAGGAGCCGGACAAATACAAACCGCTGGCCGGCATCGCCGACACCGGCGCGAACGAGTCCGACGAGCAGGGGCGCCCGATCGTCGGCACCGGCGACAACGTCTTCAAAGCCTCCGACGTGAGCGGCACCGCCCGCTACATCTCCGACGTCGAGAAGGTGATGGAGATGCTGACCGGGGGTGTGCCGGAGAACACCGTGGCGATCATCGACGACTCCGGCGGCACCCTGACGGCGCCGATCCTCGGCGACTTCAAGGCCGTCGTCTGCATGGGCGGCACGGTGCGCTCGCACCTCGGGATCCTCACCCGCGAGTACAACGTGCCCTGCCTGATGAACGCGACCCTGGACGGGCTCAAAGACGGCGACGAGGTCTCCGTCGAGTACTCCAAGCCCGCCGCCGACGCCTACGCCGATGCCGATGGCGCGAGTGAGCATCGCGCCCGGATCATCAAGATCTCCTAGGGGGAGCCAGATGCCGATCAAGAAGAGCTACGTAGACCTGCTGGACACCAACAGCTACATCCAGAAGCTGGCCGACTCCTTCTACTTCATGTGCACCACGCGCACGGTGCAGGAGTCGAAACTGTTCCCGGTCAACCCGTACATCACGCTTTCGTACTACAACGCCTGGTTCCGCTACCCGGAGCTGGTCCGCAAGGTCGACGCGGCGATGCCGGCGGAGGAGATCGCCGACCGCGCCCGCCAGGTCGGCAGCTACGTGAACACGATCACGATGGACGTCTCGACCCAGTTCTATCTGGGTGGCCGCCAGTGGCTGATCGACATGGGCGTGCTGAAACCGACCGACGCGGTCGAAGACGTGATGGACGTGCTCGACTTCACGCGCCGGATCAACCTCGCCTTCCACCGCTCGGAGGCGCACACCTTCCCGAGCGACGGCGGCTACAAAGACCAGATCCACACCGCCCGCCAGACCCAGTTCTTCGAAGACGGCGCGCTCGGGGTCACCCCCGGCGACAAGCTGCACACCGCCTTCACCAAGTTCATGGCGGCGGTCTCGGCCTACGGCTTCCTCAGCCACTGCGAGTGCCGGCTCAGCTTTTGCAACAACGGCCCGTACAAAACCAAGGACGGCAACGAGCTGCTGGTCCGCGACGCCCTCGACCTCTCCGAGTGCGACTACCCGTGGATGGACGGGATCGCCTCCGAGATCGAGCACAACAACCTGACGATGACCGTGATCATGAAGGACACCCACTTCAACATGGTCGACGACTGGGGCAGCTTCGAGGCCGAACCGTCCTACAACAACGACAACCTGGTCGCGGTCGGCCTGTACACCTCCGACTACCTCTCCGACGGCTACATCCCGGTCCACATGGACAGCGCCTCCGAGCTGGCCGACTACTTCGACGACCAGCGCGAGAAGATGGAAGCGGCGACGGCGGAGATGTGGAAGATGATGGCCGGCTGGAGCCGCGAGCAGATGATCGACGCCGGCCTGCTGGTCTACTCCGGCACGCTCAAAGACGTTGCCCACTTCGCCGGCGTCTACGAGCAGGACGACTGGATGCTGATCGACGAGCGCTGCCAGCGGATGAAGCCGCTGATGAACGACGAGTACGGCGGCTCGGCGATCGCCGAGCTGGTCGGGCTGATCACGCTCAGCTCGCAGAACCGCAGCCCCCACCACATGGCCCGCTACTCGAAAGAGCGCGGCGAGATGTGGTCGCAGATCCCCTACTCGGTGCTCTCCGACGACAGCTTCACCGCCGGCGTCGGGCCGATGGGCCCGGGGGTGACGACGCTGCCGGAGAAAACGGCGAAGTGGCGCACGACCCAGGGGCAGCTGACCCAGGACGAGGCCAACGCCGCCGCGAAAGCATTCAGCTCGAAGGCGCACGACCTGCGCCACTACGACGACGACTCCTGGTTCAAGAACAACCCGGACGCGCCGCAGTCGGCCGAGCTGGCGGCGAGCTAGGCGAAGAGACACCGGCCGGCGGCCCGGCGAGGAGCGCTCCCGTGTACGGATCGAGCCTCGCCGGGCTGCTCGACGGCCCCGCCCGCCACGCCGCCGCGGCGCCGGCGCTGCTGGTCGGCGAGCGGGTCGAGCGCACCTGGGCGGGGCTGGCCGAGGCGGTCGCCCGCCGCGCCGGCGGCCTGCGCGAGCGCCACGGGATCGGCCCCGGCGACGCGGTCGCGCTCTACGCCGCCAACCACTCCGCCTACCTCGAGGCCCTGTTCGCGATCTGGCACGCGGGGGCGGTCGCGGTGCCGATCTCCAGCCGCCTGCACGCGCGCGAGGCGGCCGACATCGTCGACCGCAGCCACGCCCTTCTCTGCTTCGCGACGGACGACGTCGCCGCGGCGCTCGGGCGCGAGCCACTGGCGGTGCCGATGCTGGTCTTCGGGGAGGACGAGGAGAGCGGGCTGGCCGCCTTCGAGCCGGTCGCGGCCACGCCGCGGCTATCGACCGACGACGCCTGGATCTTCTTCACCTCCGGCACCACCGGCAAGCCGAAGGGGGCGCGGCTCTCGCACGGCAACCTCTGGGCGATGGCGGCGGCCTTCATGGCCGACTCGATGGCGATCGACTCGCAGGACTCGATCGTCCACGTCGCCGCGCTCAGCCACGCCTCCGGGCTGATGGCGCTGCCCTTCGTCTCCCGCGCCGCCGCCCAGGTGCTGCCCGAGTCCGGCGGCTTCGACGCCGACGAGCTTCTCGCCTTGATCGCGGCCGGCAGCCGCTCCAGCTTCTTCGTGCCGCCAACCCTGCTGCGCCGGCTCTGCGCCCACCCACTCGCCGGCTCCGGGGTGGGGGAGGCGATCGGGACGATCCTGGTCGGCGCCGCGCCGGTGGCGCCGGCGGAGCTGCGCGACGGCGTCGAGGCTTTCGGGCCGTGCCTGTGGAACGGCTACGGCCAGGGTGAGACGCCGTGCACGATCACCGCCAACGGCAAGCGGGCGATCGGCGACGCCGTCGCCGCCGGCGACGAGGACGCCCTGCGCTCGGTCGGCGTCGCCCGGGTCGGGCTCAGCGTCCGCACCCTCGGCGAGGACGGGGTCGAGGTGGCGCCCGGAGAGGTCGGCGAGGTCTGCGTCGACGGCCCGACCGTGATGGCCGGCTACCTCGACATGCCAGAGGCCAGCGCCGAGGCGCTGCGCGGCGGCTGGCTGCACACGGGAGACCTCGGCCGCTTCGACGAGCAGGGGCGCCTGACCCTGGTCGACCGCGCCAAGGACGTGATCATCACCGGCGGCTACAACGTCTACCCGCGCGAGGTCGAGGACGTGCTCGACCTCGACCCGGCGGTGGCCGAGGTCGCTGTGGTCGGCGTCGCCGACCCGGAGTGGGGGGAGCGGATCGTCGCCTTCGTCGTCCCCGCCCCGGAGGCGACGATCGATCGTGAGCGGCTCGACCGCAGCTGCCTCGAGGCGATCGCCCGCCACAAGCGGCCCAAGCAGTACCACGAGGTCGGAGCGCTCCCCCGCAACGCGGCTGGCAAGGTTCTGAAGAGCACCCTGCGCGAGCAGGCAGTCGGGAGCGCCGATGGCCGCGGTTGAGATCCTCGACAGCACCCTGCGCGACGGCCAGCAGAGCCTCTGGGGGATGCGGATGCAGGCGGGGATGGCGCTGCCGGTCGCCGACCTCCTCGACCGCACCGGCTTCAGCGTCATCGACTTCGCCGGCAGCTCCCACATGGAGGTGCTGATCAAGTACAAGCAGGAGAACGCCTGGGAAGGGCTCGATCTGCTGCGCGAGCAGATCCACCGCACGCCGATGCGGGGCGGGATGCGGGCCAACGCCTGCATCTCCTTCGGGGTCTCCCCGGACGCGCTGATGGACCTCTGGATCACCCGCCTCTGTCAGCACGGGGTGCGCTCGTTCTGGATCTACGACGTGCTCTACGGGATCGACAACTTCGCCCGCCTGGCGAAGATCGCCAAGGGCTACGGGGCGGAGGTCGTCGGCACGGTCTTCTATACGATCTCCCCCGTCCACACCGACGATTACCTGGCCGCGAAAGCGGCCGAGATCGCCGCCGTGCCGGAGATCGACGGGGTCCTCTTCTACGACACCGCCGGCGTGCTGGAAGCCGAGCGGCTGCGGACGTTGCTGCCGAAGATTGTCGCCGCGGCGGCGCCGAAGCCGGTTGAGATCCACGCCAACAACCTGATGGGGACCTCCGGGCTGACCTACGTGGAAGCGGTCCGCCACGGCGTCACCGTCCTGCACACGGCGGCGCGCTCGATGGCCAACGGGCCCTCGACCCCCTCGACCGAGAGCGTCGTCCGCAACCTCGAGCTGATGGGAGTCGGCCACGGCCTCGACACCTCGCTGCTGGCGCCGGTCGACGAGCACTTCCGCGCCGTCGGCAAGGCGGCCGGGCACTTGGTCGACCAGGTCAGCGAGTACGACCTCTTCAACGTCACCCACCAGGTCCCCGGCGGCATGGTCGGGACCCTGAAAGCGCAGCTGCGCCAGCACGGGATGAGCCACCGCCTCGACGAGGTCCTGGCCGAGACCGGTCGCGTGCGCGAGGAGCTGGGCTGGCCGGTGATGGCGACGCCGCTCTCGCAGCTGGTCGGCACTCAGGCGGTCCTCAACGTGGTCGGCGGCGAGCGCTACGACCTCGTCCCCGACCAGGTGGTCGCCTACGCGGCCGGCTACTACGGCGAGCCGCCGGCGCCGATCGACCCGGCGGTGCTGGAGCGGATCATGGTCGCCGAGAACGCGCCCCGGGTCACCGCCAGCCCGCCCGAGCAGCCGACCTTGGAGGAGCTGCGCGCCCGCCACGGGACCAAGCCGGGCGAAGACGACCTGCTGATCCTCAAGGCGCTGATCCCCGAGTCGGACATCGAGGCGATGCAGGCCGCCGGCCCGATCGCTCGCGACTACCCGCTGCTGCCGCCGCAACTGGCCGAGGTCAAGCACTTGATCGAGACCGTCAAAACCCCTTACGTCAGGGTCGCCACTGAGCATTGGGCGATCGACTTGAAACGCTAAACCGAGGAGTAGAGATGTCCCACACCAACCGTGCCTTGAGGCTGCGCAACCGTCCCGCCGGCGAGCTCGCCGAGGGCGATCTGGAGCTGGTCAGCGAGGAGCTGCCCGAGCTGGCAGACGGGCAGGCGCTGGTCCGCACCCAGCTGCTCTCGCTCGACCCGACTAACCGGATCTGGATGAGCGACATCCGCGGCTACATGCCGCCGGTCCCGATCGACGCCGTGATGCGCGGGCTCGGGGTCGGCGAGGTGATCGAGTCCAAGCGCGAGGACATGCCGGTTGGCGCGACGGTCAGCGGCTTCGTCGGCTGGCAGGAGCTGGTCCTCGCCGACGACAACCTGCTGGAGGCGCCGCTGACCGTGCTGCCCGACCCGCTGCCAGCGCCGCTCTCGGCCTTCCTCGGCGCGCTCGGCCACACCGGGATCACCGCCTACATCGGGATCGACAACGCCGACCTCAAGGCGGGGGAGACGATCGTGATCTCCGGCGCCTGCGGCGCGGTCGGCTCGATCGCCGGCCAGCTCGCGGCCGAGCGCGGCGCCCGCGTCGTCGGCATCGCCGGCGGCCCGGAGAAGTGCGCCCACGCGGTCGACAAGCTCGGCTACGACATCTGCGTCGACCACCGCGCCGACGACTGGGCCGATCAGCTCGACCGCGCCACGCCGGACGGCATCGACGTCGACTTCGAGAACGTCGGCGGCCCGATCATGGACCACATCCTCGGCCGCCTCAACATCGGCGCCCGCATCTCCCTCTGCGGCATGATCGCCGAGTACAACACCTACAACCCCGGCGGCGAGCACCAGGGCGGCCTCACCAACATCGGCCAGCTGATCATGCAGCGGGCCACCATCCAGGGCTTCCTTGTCCTCGACTACGCCGACCGCTTCGAAGAGGCGATCGGCCACCTCGCCACCCTGCTCGGCGAAGGCAAGCTCCACTACGACGAGACGATCGTCGAGGGCGGAATCGACGCCGCCCCCGGCGCCCTCGGCCAGCTCTTCACGGGCCAGAACATGGGCAAGCTGCTGGTCCGGGTCAGCGACTGAGCCAGGGCTCCGCCGAGACCTGCATTTACCCCGCTATAGGGGGAAAATGCAGGTCTCGATCTGGCGGCCTAGCCTGAGCTGAGCCGGGCGAGCCGCAGCGCCACGCGCAGCTCCAGCTGACGCTCGATCACCGGATGGCCGAGCAGCTCCTCGGCGCGCTTGACGCGGTAGGTGACGGTGTTGGTGTGGACGCCGAGGCGGCGGGCGGCGCGGACGAAGCTGGCGCCCTCCTCGAGGAAGACGGTGAGGGTGGCGGCGAGGCGCATGGTCGCGTCGTCGCCGGCGGCCAGGTGGCCGAGCTCGCGCTCGGCGAAGCGGCGGGCGGCCTCGGGGTCGTCGATCATCAGCGCCTCCAGGGAGACGTCGGGGAAGGCGACGCGGACGCCGCGGTCGCCGCGCAGCTGGGCGACCTGGCGGGCGAGCAGCGCCTCGCGGTGGCTGAGGACGAAGCCCTCGACGCCGTGGGAGGGAGTCCCGGCCGCCACCGAGATGCCGCGGGCGGCGCCCCCGGGGAGGCGCAGGTCGCCGAGGTGCTGGGGCTCGTGGCGCCCCGCCCAGCAGGCGAGGTGTCGCCCCTGCGCGACGGTCAGGGCCGTGCGGGCGCCGAGCGACTCGGCCACCGCGGCCGCAGCCTGCTCCATCTCGCCGAACAGCGCCCCGGCGTGGCCGGGCGAGTCTTCGGCGCCCTCGTTCCAGACCACGTAGCCGACGTGGAAGCGCTCGAGCTCGTAGCCGAGCCGCTGGCTGACCGCCGCCGCGTCGACCGGGGCGCCGCCGAGGATCGCCCGCACCTCGGCCGCCCGCATCGCCGCCGCCCCGCGCACCCACTGCTCGCGCTCGTTCATGTAGACGTCGGTGAGCTGGCGCTCGATCGTCTCGATCCAGGCGAAGATCCAGGCGTTGAAGAAGGCCATCGCCTCGGCCAGCCGGTCGGGGTCGTCGGTGACTTTGCGCAGGCGCTGCAGGATCATCGTCGAGTAGACGCCCTGGGCGGTCCGGTAGGCGCGCTGCAGCAGCACGAAGTCGAGCCCGCGGACGACGTACTCCTTGGCGTAGCCGAGCGCCTCCGGCGGCGCGATCACCGCTCGCGGGTCGGCGCCCTCGCGCATCAGCGTCACCATCACCCCGAGGTTGGCGCGGGTCGACTGCAGGGTCCAGGTCCGCATGTCGTCGTCGAGCTCGTCGAGGTGCTCGTGGATCGTGTCCGCCAGCGCTGCCGCGATCGCGTCGAGCTCGGCGCTGAGCGTGTCGACAATCGCGTCAACCTCGGCTTGGCTCCCAGCCGGCGCCGAAAGCCCCGCCGACGGGCCGATATGTGGACCTGGAGTCCCCAAATCGTCCCGTCGAGCCATTCTTCGACCGTAGCCCGTTTGTGGTCTGGCCACAAACGGCGCCGCCGCGATCGGTTGGGGAAAACGACGACACGCCGCGGGGGCCGGCCTATGGTCGATCCATGGGAAAGAGAGAGCACGATCCACGCGTGCTGGCGATTGACGCCGGCGGAACCATGACCGACACCTTCATCGTCGACGACGAGGGCAACTTCATCGTCGGCAAGGCGCAGACGACCCCCCAGGACGAGTCCGTGGGCCTGATGATGTCCGCCGAGGACGCGATGCGCCAGTGGGACTCGACCCCCGAGGAGGCCTTCCCGCGGATCCAGTCCGCCGTCTTCAGCGGCACCGCGATGCTGAACCGGCTGCTGACCCGCAAGGGCCGCCGCGTCGGCGTCCTCGTCACCGCCGGCCAGGAGGACTCGCTGCAGATGGAGCGCGGGATCCAGACCTACCTCGGCTTCTCCTACGCCGACCGCCTCCACATCGCCACCCACCACCACAACGACCCGCTGGTCCCGCGTTCACGAGTACAGGGAGTCCGAGGTCGGATTGATCTTTTCGGCGCCGAGGTGCTGCCGCTGCGCGAGCAGGACGCCCGCGACGGCGTCAACGCGCTGCTCGACGACGGCGTCGAGGGCATCGTCATCTCGCTGATCTTCAGCTACCGCAACCCCGCCCACGAGCAGCGGGTGCGGGAGATCGTCGAAGAGGAGAAGGCCAAGCGCAGCCTCAACGGCGAGGTCCCGATCTTCGTCAGCTCCGAGCTCTACCCCTCGCGCCGTGACTTCCCGCGCCTCAACACGACCGTGATCGAGGCCTACGCCGCCGAGCCCTCGCGCGGCACCCTGCGCGCCGTCCGCGACCGCACCAAGGAGCGCGGCGCCGCCTTCGAGCTGCGGGTGATGGCCTCCCACGGCGGCACGATCTCGATCGACGCCGACCAGCTCGCGACGACCCTGGTCTCCGGCCCGATCGGCGGCGTCGTCGGCGCCCGCTGGCTGGCCGACCGGATCGACCTCAACAACGTGCTCTGCACCGACATCGGCGGCACCTCCTTCGACATCGCGCTGCTGACCGGCAAGCGCTACGAGGTGACGACGACCCCGGACATGGCGAAATTCCTGCTCAACATGCCGCTGGTCCAGATCGACTCGGTCGGCTCCGGCTGCGGCTCCTTCGTCCGCATCGACCCCAACGCCCGCCGCCCGGAGATCGGCCCCGACAGTGCCGGCGCGATGATCGGCACCGCCTACCCCGAGGGCGGCGTCGAGACCGCCTCGATCACCGACCTCAACCTCGTTCTGGGCCGGCTCAACCCCGAGTACTTCCTCGGCGGCCAGGTCCAGCTCGACATCGATCGCGCCCGCCACGAGGTCAAGCGCCAGGTCGCCGACCCGCTCGGGCTTGGGGTCGAGGAGGCCGCCGCCGGGGTCATCGAGTTGTTCGAGACCTCGCTGCGCAACGAGGCCGTCGGCCGCATCCTCGGCAAGGGCTACAGCCCCGCCGACTACACCCTGCTCTGTTACGGCGGCGGCGGCCCGCTGCACGTCGCCGGCTACACCAAAGGCGTGCCCTACCAGCAGGTGCTGGTGCCCGAGTGGGCGGCCGGGTTCTCGGCCTTCGGCTGCGCTTGCGCCGACTTCGAGTACCGCTTCGACCGCCAGGTCGACCTGCCGCTGCTGCCGACCGCCCCCGAGGAGGAAAAGGTGGCGATGGGCGGCCTGCTGACCCAGGCCTGGCGCTCGCTCGAGGACCGCGTCCGCGACGAGTTCGGCAAGTCCGGCTACAAGTCCGAGGAAGTCTCCTTCACGCACATGGTGCGGATGCAGTACTACGGCCAGCTGGTCGACATCGAGGTCGACGCGCCGAAGCCGGCGATCGAGTCGATCGCGGACGTCAACGCCCTGATCGCGACCTTCGAGTCGACCTACACGCGGATGTACGCGCGGGCCGCCTCCTCGCCGGAGCTCGGCTACCTGGTCGCGCAGGCGATCGTCAAGGGCTCGGTCCCGATCGAGCAGCCGACCCTGCCGACGATGCCGCGCGAGTCCGGCTCACCGCCGGTCAAGGAGACCCGCGACGTCTGGTGGGACGAGGGCTACGCGCAGACCGACGTCTACGAGATGGAGCAGGTGCGCAACGGCCACGTGATCGAGGGCCCGGCGGTCCTCGAGGCCGAGTCGACGACCTTCCCGATCCCCCCCGACCGCCGCGCCTGGCTCGACGAGCACGGCATCTTCCACCTCGAGAACAAGGAGGCCTGATCACCATGGCCACGATCGACAAGACCCGCGTCCTCGAGCCCGACGAGAAGGCGCCGATCGGCTGGGAAGGCCAGTCGCTGGCCGAGATGCTCGCCGCCTCGGAGAGCATGTTCGAGCAGACCGGCCACTACCACGGCCTGCGCGAGCTGGCGATGAAGGACTCCGACCCGCTGCACTTCGAGAAGCTCTTCTCGCGGGTGCGCGGCGGCATGGTCACCGCCCGGGAGACCGCGCTCAACATCTCCGCCTCGCCGATCGTCCGCGAGCTGGGGGAGATCTGCTTCGCGCTCTACACGCCCGAGGGCGACAACGTCGCGCTCTCGACCGGGATCATCGTCCACGTCCACACGATGTCCGAGGCGATCAAGTTCATGGTCCGCAACGGCTGGGAGGACAACCCGGAGATCCGCCCCGGCGACATCTTCGCCAACAACCAGCCGACGATCGGCGACGTCCACAACGCCGACGTGCAGACCTTCGTGCCGATCTTCAACCCGACCAACCCGGGCGAGCTGATCGGCTGGGCCGGCGGCGTCATCCACGTGATGGACATCGGCGCCACCACCCCCGGCGGCGTCCCGGTCGGCCCGACCACCCGCTTCGACGACGGCATCGACCTGCACTGCATGAAGATCGGCGAGAACGACACGATCGCCCAGTGGCACAACAAGCGGGTCTCGATGCAGAGCCGCGCCCCGGGCCTCTACCTGCTCGACGAGCGCACCCGCCTCGCCGGCTGCCACATGATCCGCGACGCGGTCGAGCGCCTGGTCCTGGAAGAAGGCGAGGAGCCGTTCAAGGTCTTCATGCGGGAGGCGATCGAGGACGGCCGCCGTGACTTCAAGTCGCGCGTGCGCGGGCTCCTGGTCCCCGGCCGCTATCGCTCCGCCGGCTTCACCGAGGCCAAATACGCGAACAAGATGAACCTGCCCAAGCGGGCCCAGCGCGACCTGATCATCCACGGCGCCTACGAAGCCGTGGTCGACAGAGACGGCCGCTGGACGACCGACCTGCGCGGCTCCTCGGCCTGGGGCTGGCACTCCTTCAACGCCACCCCCTCGGCCCAGCAGGGGATGCAGTGGATCCTCTTCACGCAGACGCCGATCTGCAACGACAAGATCAACGACGGCGCCTACTACGCGACCGAGCTGAACCTGACCGAGGGCAGCTGGGCCGACCTCGGCGAAGCGCCCTGCTCGTCCTCGTTTCCGTGGATGCCGATGTTCACGACCTCGACCGGCTACCTGCGCGCGGTCTCCCGCGCCCTGCAGTCGCGCGGCTACATCGAGGAGATCGTCTCCACCTACACCGTGCCCGGCAACGTCGCCCAGGGCGGCGGCCTCGACCAGTACGGGCAGATCTCCGGCTTCATGAACTTCGAGATCGGGGCCCAGGGCCAGGGCGCCAAGTACGTCCTCGACGGGCTCGACTACGGCGCCGCCGTCTTCAACCCCGAGGGCGACATGGGCGACATCGAGATGTGGGAGCTGGTCAAGCCGATGATCTACCTCGGCCGCCGGATCAAGCCGAACACGGGCGGCCTCGGCCGCCACCGCGGCGGCTCCTCGTTCGAGACGCTGCTGCTCGTCAACGGCACCCAGGACTTCGAGATCGAGAACATCGGCGCCGGGGGGATGCTGACTTCACCGGGGTTGTTCGGCGGGTACCCGGCGCCGAGCGCCTACGTCCACAACGTCTTCGGCTCCGACATCTTCGAGCAGGCCGCTGACGGCAAGGCCTATCCGGTCGGCGACGTCTCCGGCGAGGAGGCGCTGATGAACCAGTTCGCCGGCGAGCACCAGCTCGAACAGGACCCGTACACGATGATGATCGCGGTTAAAACCGGCGACCTCTACCTCTCCTCCGGGCGCGGCGGCGGCGGCCTCGGCGACCCGCTGCTGCGCAGCGCCGAGCGAGTCGAGGAGGACATCGCCGGCGGCCACATCCAGCGCCCCTGGGCCGAGCGCGCCTACGGGATCGAGAACCGCGAAGGGCTGATGCACGGCCGCCTCGACCGCGCCCGTCCCGCCTCCGAGTGGTGGGCCGACCAGCGCCAGCGCATCTTCAACCAGGAACTGATCGAGACCGTGAAGGTGATGTACGCGGAGTCGATGCGGCTGGAGCCGGCCTGGGCGGCCGAGTTCCGCGGCTTCTGGGACCTACCGGAAGACTTCGACTTCGACGTCATCACCCCGACCGTGGTCGTCCAGCGGGCCGCCCCCGGCAAGGTCATGCCCGAGGACTCCGTGCGCGAGTTCCTCGCCAACTCCGAGGTCTTCCTGCCCGGCGACCAGGTCGAAGTGCCGGTGACGACGACGGTGACCAAGGAGACCCTCGCCGACCTGCTCGACGAGAAACTGAGCCGCCGCGCGGTCAAGGACATCCAGTCCGGGATCAAGGACCCCGACCGCTTCGAGAAGTGGCTGGAGCTGCTGCAGGCGCGGGTCGACTACGACGACCCGATCGTGCTCCCCTACGGCGAGGGCATGAACATCGTCCGCCGCCGCTCCGACGGCGAGCTGGTGATCCGCACCGACGCCGGCGCCGACCTCTGCCGCTGGGACCAGAACTGGAAGATGCACGTGCCGATGTTCGTCCGCGACAACGACGAGCTCTTCCGCGAGGTCTACCCCAAGCTCGGTCACCCCGACGGCGACTGGCAGGAGCTGCGCGAGTACTACTGCCCGGTCTCCGGTCGCCTGCTCGAGACCGAAGCGGTGCCGCCCGGCTACCCGGTCATGCACGAGTACCTGCCGGACATTGAGGGGTTCTACAAAGGGTGGCTCGGGACTGACGTTCCTGAGTAGGGCGGCTGCTCCGGCGGGGGTTCCGGGGGGAGGGGTCGGGTGGTCCCCTTCACTTAACTTTTTCGGGGGACGTGCGGCGGCTGGCGCCTTGGGGCGCTGAAGCAAAAAAGTGCAAGACGTTTCGGGGACCACCCGACCCCTCCGCACGAAGTCTCGCCGAAGGTCCGCCTGGCGGGCGTCCGAACGCGGTTGCGGGATTGACCACACCCAGGGTGGTGTCAATGCCGCGAACGGGTGGATGTAGATCCAAACAAAGAGCTCGCAGCAACCTCGCGCCGGCGCCCTCGGCGGCGGATAGGTTCGTTTGCGGATGAGCGGCGAGCTTCAGGGCAACGCTTTGGTGACCGGTGGCTCGCGTGGGATCGGGCGGTCCTGCGCGCTGGCGGCGGCGCGGCGTGGCGCCGACGTGGCGATCACCTACGTCACCAACGAGGAGGCGGCGCAGCGGACGGCGGAGGAGATCCGCGCGCTCGGCCGCCGGGCGCTGGTGATCCAGGGCGACGTCGGCGACGCCGAGGACAACGTCACAGCGGTGGAGAAAGCGATCGAGGGGCTCGGCCCGCTGCGCTACCTCGTCGCCAACGCCGCCGCCGGCACCTTCGGGACGACCGGGGAGCTGACAGTCGAGGACTGGGACTACACGATGGAGGCACACGTGCGCTCGCTCCTGGTCCTGGCCCAGGCGGCCACTCCCGCGATGGCCGACAACGGCGGCGGCGCGATCGTCGCCATCTCCAGCCTCGGCGCCCACCGCGTCTACGACGCCTACGCCGCCTTCGGCACCGCCAAGGCCGCGATCGAGACCTTGATCCGCTACCTCGCCGTCGAGGGCGGCCCGAAGGGGATCCGCGCCAACTGCATCTGCGGCGGCGTCGTCCTCACCGACCTCTTCAAAGAAATCCCCGAGTGGGAAGCGATTGCCGCTGCCGCCGGGGAACGCTCGCCGCTCGGCCGCGCGCTCGACCCCGACGAGCTCGGTGAGCCCGCCGCGTTCTTCCTCTCCGAGGAAGCGCGGATGGTCACCGGCCAGACCCTCTGCGTAGACGCCGGCTTCACCTTGCCCGGCTGAGTCCCGCCCGACCCCTACATAAGGAGACCCCAAGTGGACTTCACCGCGCCCAAGACCGCCGAGACCAACGGGATCACGATGGAGTACTTCGAGCAGGGCGAGGGCCCGGTGGTGATGCTGCTGCACGGCTTCCCGGAGCTGCCCTACTCCTGGCGCAACCAGGTCGATCCGATCGCCGCCGCCGGCTTCCGCGTGATCGCGCCGAGCCAGCGCGGCTACGCCGGCACCGACGCGCCGGCCGACTCGCAGACTTACAGCGTTAAGAACCTGGTCGCCGACCTGACCGGCCTGCTCGACGCGCTCGACGTCGACAAGGCGGTCTTCATCGGCCACGACTGGGGCTCGATGCCGGCCTGGTTCTCGGGCGTCTTCGCGCCCGAGCGCGTGCTCGGCGTCGGCAGTCTCTGCACCCCCTACTTCACCTGGGAAGCGCCGCAGGACATGCTCGAAATCTACGACGAGCTGCGCGGCCCCAACCATTACATGCGGACCTTCCAGGAGCCCGGCGTCGGCGAGGAGATCCTCGGCAGCGACGTCGCCCACACCTTCGACTGCTGGCTGCGCGGCCGCGGCTACACGATGGACCAGTTCGAGGCCGCCCCGAAAGAGATCCAGGAAGTCCCCGCCGGCGTCTTCGTCGGCGACCCGCAGCTGTTCGGCGAGCCCTTCGTGAGCGACGAGGAGCGCCAGGTCTACGTCGACACCTACTCGAAGACCGGCTTCACCGGCGGCCTCAACTGGTACCGCGCCCTGCGCCTGGACTTCGAAGAGGCCCAGGGCTCCGACTACGTGATCGACAAGCCGGCGCTGATGATCTCCTCCGCCGACGACTGGTTCTTCATGCGCGGCTCGACCGACGGCCTCGAGGAGCTCCTGCCCCAGATCGAGAAGCACGAGATCCTCGACGCTGCCCACTCGATCCAGCAGGAGAAGCCCGACGAGGTCAACGCGATCATCGTCCCCTGGCTGCAGCGCAACTTCACCGCCTGAGCATGTAGCCGGAGTTTTCCGTCCTATGCGACGGACAAATCCGGTTACGCGCCGCGGCTGAGCTCGAGCGCTGTGGCGGCGAGCTCGGGGACGCCGGCCTCGAGGCTGGCGTAGTACGGGTCCGGGGCGGTGCCGGCGACGAAGCGCTTGTAGTTGCCCTCGAGGAAGATCGCCGCCTTCCAGCAGGCCAGCACCTGATGCCAGGGCAGGGCGTCGACGCTGCGACCGCTGCGCTCGGCGTAGCGGCGAGCCAGGTCCTCGCGGCCGGGGAAGCCGGGCAGTCGGGTCACGGGGGAGAGGTCGGCCACCGAGTTGGGCGGGTCGCTGCTGGCGGCCCAGGTCGCGGTCATGTAGCCGAGGTCGGCGAGCGGGTCGCCGATCGTCGCCATCTCCCAGTCGAGGATCGCCGCCAGCCGCGGCGCCTCGCGCTCGTACATCACGTTGCCGAGCCGGTAGTCGCCGTGGACGACGGTCGGGGCCGGGGAGGAGGGGAGGTTGGCGGCCAGCCACTCGCTGACCTGCTCCAGCTCCGGCAGCGGCCGCGTCATGTTGCTCTCCAGCAGGCCGCCGAAGCGCTTGAGTTGGCGCTCCAGGTAGCCCTGTGGACGCCCGAACCCGGCCAGATCCTCGTGCCCGGGGTCCAGCGCGTGCAGCTCGACCAGCTTGTCGACCAGCTGCTCGGCGATCTGTCGCGGCCCATCGTCGGCCGCCAGTGCCGGCGGCAGCTCGCTGCCCAGCACCCAGCCGTCGACGTAGGTCATCAGGTAGAAGGGCGCCCCGATCACGGCCTGGTCCTCGCACGTCGCCAGCACCTCTGGGACCAGCACCCCCTGCGGTCGCACGGCCGCCATTAGACGCGCTTCGCGGATGACGTCGTGGGCGGAGGGCGGCAGCGGCCCGCGTGGCGGGCGGCGCAGCACAACCTGGGCGCCCTCGCGCTCGATCAGAAAGGTGAGGTTGGAGTGGCCGTCGCCGATCGGCGTGATTGCCAGCTCACCGCTGCCGAGCCCGGCGGCGTCGAGGAAGCCCTGCAGCGGCTCGATCACGATCAGCGGCTCCATCGCCGCGGCCGCGGCCTCCGCCGGGGTGCGGGCGAAGTCGCCGCTCCCGACCCCGCCGCTCACGGCCCGGTCGCGGCCTGGGCGGGACGGGCGGCGTGCGCGCGCAGCGTCCGCCGCGCGATCGACCAGAGGTGGGTCTCGGTCGGGCCGTCGTAGATCCGGAACGGTCGCAGCTCGTTCATCATCCGCGCCAGCAGCGTGTCGCCGGAGATCCCGGTCGCGCCGCAAACCTGAATCGCCCGGTCGATCACCCGGTTGACCGCCTCGGCGACGTAGGCCTTGGCCACCGAGGACTCGTGTTTGGCCGGTTCGCCGCGGTCGAGCGCCCAGGCGCAGCGCCAGATCAGCGCCCGGCTCGACTCGATGTCGATCACCGAGCGGGCGATCTGCTCCTGGACCATGCCCAGCTCCCCCAAGGGCTGGCCGAAGGCTTCGCGCCCGTTCACGTAGTCGAGCGAGATGTCGAAGGCGCGGCGGGCGGTGCCGAGCCAGCGCTCGCAGTGGGTGAGGCGGGCCGGCGCCAGCCGCACCTGCGCGTAGCGGAAGCCCTCGCCGACCTCGCCGAGCACGGCGTCCTCGCCGACCTCGCAGTTCTCGAAGCTGACTTCGGCGTGGCCGCCGGGGAAGGCGCGATCGGTGGCCTCGATCACCCGGTCGATGCGGAAGCCGGGGTTGTCGGCGTCGACCAGGAACATCGTCGCCTTGCCGTCGGTCATCGCCATGCAGACCGTGAAGGCGGCCCCCTCGGCGCCGGTGATGAACCACTTGCGGCCGTTGATGACCCAGCCGGAGCCGCTCCGGGTCGCCGTGGTCAGCAGCATCGACGGGTCCGAGCCGGCGCCCGGGGCGGGCTCGGTCATCGAGAAGCAGGAGCGCACCTGGCCCGCCGCCAGCGGCACCAGGTATTGCTCGCGCTGGGCCGGGTTGGCGATCACGTCGAGCATGTGGATCGTGCCCTCGTCCGGGGCCGCGCAGTTGAGCGCCTGGGCGCCGAGCAGGCTGTAGCCGGACTCCTCGAGGATCACCGCGGTGCCGCGGTGGTCGAGCCCGAGCCCGCCGAGGTCCTTGCTGATCTGCGGGGCGAAGATGCCCCACTCGCGGGCCCGCTCCTGCAGCTCCGCGCGCAGGCCCTCGTCGGTGCCGTGGCTGCCGACGTCGCGGTGCTCGTTCGGGATCGCCACCTCGCGGATGAAGGCGCGAACCCGTTCGCGCAGCTTCAGCAGCTCGGGATCCAGCTCGAAATCGATCACGCGGTTGCCTCGGCGGTAGTCATCGTCTGAACGTAGCCCCGGGCGGGGCTTTGGCCGAGCAGCCGCCAGGCCCGGCTTCGTCGATTCCACAACGGCGCGCCTGACCGCGGTTGGGCTGGGGATGGCGATCTGGGACGGTCGGATGCGGGTAGCGGCGCGCTGCCCCACCCGAGAGGAGGAGCGAGATGGCCATCTGCGTGACCGGAGGGTCCAGTGGGCTCGGCAGGGCTATCGCCGAGCGGTTCGCCCGCGGTGGCGCCGACGTCTTCGTCAACTACCACGCCAACGACGAGGCGGCGGCGGAGGCGGTGGCGGCGGTCGAGGCGGCCGGTGGCAGGGCGCACCTGGTCAAGGCCGACGTCGGCACCCCCGAGGGCGTGCGCGAGGTGATCGACGCGGTGCGCGCGGCCGGCGTCGAGCATCTCGACCAGATCGTCCACTGCGCCGCCAAGGCGGTGAACGGCCCGATGGTCGAGCTCGACCCGGAGGAGCTGCGCGAATCGATCGCCGTCAACGGCCTCGCATTGGTCGACCTCGCCCGCGAGGCCGGCCCGCTGCTCGGCGAGGGCAGCACGATCTTCTACCTCTCCAGCCGCGGCGCCCGCTTCGTGATCCCGGAATACGGCGCCCTCGGCACCGCCAAAGCGCTCGGTGAGCACATCGTCCGCTACCTCGCCAAAGAGCTGGCCCCGCGCGGGATCCGGGTGATCACGGTCGCCCCCGGCGCCGTCGACACCGCCGCCCTGCGGGCGATGTTCCCGGACACCTACAAGGACCGCCTGGCCGCGTCCGCGGCGGCGAACCCGATGGGGCGGGGGCTCGAGCTCGAAGACGCGGCGGCGCTCTGCGAGGCGCTCTGCAACGCCGAGCTCTCGATGGTCACCGGCCAGACGATCACCGTCGACGGCGGCATCTCCCTGTGATCCTGCCGCTGGAGGCCAGCACGCAGGACTTCCAGCTGACCCTGTCCCACATCCTCGGCCGCATGCGCGGCGTCCACGGCGACGCCGAGATCGTCAGCGCCCTCGACGAGGCCGGCGCGAGGAAGCGCATCAGCGCCGCCGGCCTCGCCGACCGGGCCGAACGGCTCGCCGCCGGCCTCGCCTCGCTCGGGCTCGAGCCCGGCGACCGCGTCGGCGTCTTCGCCTGGAACAGCCAGGAGCACCTCGAGGCCTACTACGCGGTTCCCTGCTCGGGCCTGGTCCTGCACACGATGAACCCGCGGCTCTCACCGGAGCAGATCGCCTACACCGTGCAGCACGCCGGCGACAGGGCGATCGTCGTCGACGCCTCGCTGGCGGCGGCACTGGCCCCGATCGCCGCCGGGCTGCCCGGCGTCGAGCACTACGTCGTGATCGGCGAGGACCCGGAGGACTCGATCCCCGGCGCCGTCGACTACGAGGCCCTGCTGGCCGCCCAGGACGGCGCCTTCGCCTGGCCCGAGCTCGACGAGCGCAGCGCCGCCGCCCTCTGTTACACGTCGGGCACGACCGGCAACCCGAAGGGCGTCGCCTACTCGCACCGCGGCCTCTGCCTGCACACGCTGACGATGGCCGGCCACGACGCCTACCGGATGTCCGAGCGCGACCGGATCCTCGCCGTGGTGCCGATGTTCCACGCGATGGCCTGGAACCTGCCCTACCTGGCCGGGATGGTCGGGGCCGACCTGGTGATGCCGGGCCGCCACCTGCAGCCCGAGCCGCTGACCCGGCTGATCGAAGCCGAGCGGGTGACCGCCACCTGCGGCGTGCCGACGATCTGGATGGACGTGCTGCGCTACGCCGACCAGCACGGCTCCGACCTCTCCAGCCTGGAGCTGGCGATCTGCGGCGGCACCCAGGTCCCGCCGCAGCTGATGCGCGAGTTCGAGCAACGCCACGGGGTCGCGATCGTCCAGGGCTGGGGGATGACCGAGACGCTGCCGGGGGCGGCGCTCGCCCACGACCCGCCCGGCGCCGGCGAGGAGCAGCGCTGGGCCCGTCGCGAGCATGCCGGCCGAGTCACCCCGTTCTACGAGATCCGCGTGGTCGCCGACGACGGCAGCGTGCTGGCGAGCGACGGCGTCGCCCAGGGGGAGATCCAGATCCGCGGCCCCGCCGTCGCCGGCTCCTACTTCGACAACCCGGAGGCCAGCGCTGCCGCCTTCGACGACGGCTGGCTGCGCACCGGCGACGTCGGCACCCTCGACCAGCGCGGCTGGCTGCGGATCACCGACCGCGCCAAGGACGTGATCAAGTCCGGCGGCGAGTGGATCTCCTCGGTCGACCTCGAGTCGGCGCTGATGGCGCACCCGGCGGTCGCCGAGGCAGCGGTGATCGGGGTCCCCGACGAGCGCTGGAGCGAGCGCCCCTTCGCCTGCGTCGCCGCCTCCGGCGAGGTCAGCGAGGCGGAGCTGACCGAGTTCCTCGCCGGCCGCTTCGAGAAGTGGTGGCTGCCGGAGGGCTTCGCCTTCGTCGCCGAGATCCCGAAGACGAGCGTCGGCAAGTTCGACAAGAAGGCCCTGCGGGGCCTCTATGCAGAGAGAGCGGAAAGGACCGTGGATGGCTGAGGGCAGACTGGAGGGCAAGGTGGCGTTGGTGACCGGAGCCGGCTCCGGAATCGGGCGCGCCAGCGCCGAGCGGTTCGCCGCCGAGGGGGCCGAGGTGGTGGTGGTCGACGTCGCCAACGCGATCGCGACCGCGCAGGCGATCGAGGCAGCGGGCGGCAGCGCCTACGGGATCGAGACCGACGTCGCCTACGGCGCCGCGGTCGCGGCGATGGCGACGAAGGCGATCGACTGCTTCGGCCGCGTCGACGTGCTGGTCAACAACGCCGGCATCCTCGACGACTACCTGCCCGCCGCCGACACCCCCGACGAGGTCTGGGACCGCGTGCTCGGGGTCAACCTGCGCGGCGTCTTCAACACCTCGCGGGCGCTGATCCCGCAGATGCTGGAGAACGGCGGCGGCGCGATCGTCAACGTCGCCTCGACCGCGGCCCTGGTCGGCGGCAACGGCGGCGCCGCCTACACGACCTCCAAGCACGCGATCGTCGGCTTCACCCGCCAGCTCTGCTTCGACTACGCGAAGGTTGGCATCCGCGCCAACACGGTCTGCCCGGGGGCGGTGGAGACGGGGATGACGAAGGAGATCTTCGCCGCCGGCGACGCCGCCGTGATGGAAGCGGTGCGCTCGGCCCCGATCGGCCGCTGGGCCCAGCCCGACGAGCTCGCCAGCGTGATCGTCTTCCTCGCCTCCGACGACGCCGCCTTCGTGCACGGCGCCACCTACGTCGTCGACGGCGGCTTCTCGGTCAAGTGACCGACCAAATCTGAGAACCACAAAGCACTACACGGAGAGAGAAAATGGACAAAGCAGCATTCGCCGCCTCTTACTCGCAGCCGATCGGGACCGGCAGCCTCTACGGGCCGCCGCCGTACCTCTACCGCGGGGTCGAAGACTGCTTCATCGTCTACGAGGCCGAGCGCGAGGGGGTCGAAGCCCTGCTGCCGCCCGGGGTGGAGATCGCCGACGAGACGCCGACCTGCATTGCCTGGGCCCGCTGGGTCCCCTTCTCGACCTTCGGCCAGTACCACGAGGCCTACATCATGATCCGGGCCAAGGTCGAGGGCGAGACCTACCTCTACCAGCCGTTCATCTTCGTCGACAACGAGGTCCCGCTCGGGGCCGGCCGCGAGATCTGGGGCTACGCGAAGAAGATGGCCGTCTTCGAGCGCAACTGGGGCGGCGGCGACACCCCCTACGGCGAGCAGATGGTCTTCACCGTCCAGCGCCCCAAGGGCAACCCGATCATGACCGCCACCCTGGTCTGCGACCGCATCGCCGACCCGGCCGAGCTGGAGGACACCCCGGTCCTCTCCACCCGCGTCATCCCCAACTCCGAAGCCGGCAAGCCGCCCTCGGTCGCCGAGCTGGTCCGCCTCGACGTCCCCGCCACCCTCCACACCTCCCAGGACGGCTCGCCCAAGCTCTGGGCCGGCCGCGGCTCCCTCTCGATGCCCACCGTCTCCTCGATTGACCCCTGGCACCTCCTGCGCCCGACCAAGGTCGTCGAGGCCTACTTCGGCGTCTACGACTTCGACCTCCCGCACGGCCGCGTGATCCGCAACTACCTGGAGGACGACGAGATTTGGGCTTAAGCGCCGCTCAGTCGGGCGCCGCGATCGCGCACCCAAACGTGTCCACATACGTGAACTCCTCGACCTCGCGCCGGGTCAGCTTCTTCGGGAAGCCGTTGGCTGGGTAGCCGGCGACCACGTGGCAGGCGGTCAGGTAGCCGTCGGGGATCTCCAGCAGCTCCTTGACCTCCGGCTCGGCGCCGCCGAGCAGGGTGGTGACGGTGGTCGCCACGCCGGCGACGCGGAAGGCGATGCAGAGGTTCTGGACCAGGGGGTAGATCGAGGCGCCGCCGACCACGGACGGGCGGTCCTGCTCGAGGTCGGTGATGTGGAGGTCCTCGAGGCGGGCGCAGACGACGATGATCAGCGGGTGGCGGTCGAGCTTCTCGGCGAAGTCGTTGGCGGCCAGCAGTGATTTGTGCGCCGAGCCGTACTGACCGAGCTTGCTGCTGCCCGCCTCAGCGCCGGCGATGCCCGCCTCCGCCGCCTCGAAGTAAGTGCGCCAGGGCGGCAGGTAGAGCGCCTTCAGCCGCCGCTTCTTCTCCGCGTCGCGGACCACGACCAGCCGCACCGGCTGGCGGTTGCCGCCCTGGGGCGCGAAACGGGCCGACTCGACGGCCTCGTAGACGACCGCGTCGGGAACATCGTCGGGCAGATAGACGCGGTTGGCCCCGATCGTCCTCATCGCGGCCAACGCGTCCATTCGGCTCACCCCTGCCATGTCGACTTAGTCAACCTCTGGTTGACAAACTCGACACGCCCTAGATCCGCTCGATCAGGGTGCCGGTCCCGAGCCCGCCGCCGCAGCACATCGTCACCAGGCCGACCGACTTGTCGGTTCGCTCCAGCTCGTGCAGCAACGTGGTGATCAGCCGGGCGCCGGTCGAGCCGAGCGGGTGCCCCAGCGCCATCGCGCCGCCGTTGACGTTGACCCGGTCCATGTCCGGCTCCAGCTCGCGCTGCCAGGCGGCGAGGACCGAGGCGAAGGCCTCGTTGACCTCGAAGAGGTCGATGTCGTCGATCTTCATCCCGTTGCGCTCGAGCAGCTTCTGCGTGGCCGGGATCGGGCCGGTCAGCATGATCACCGGGTCGACGCCGACCGTGGTCTGGTCGACGATCCGCGCCCGCGGCACCAGCCCCAGCTCGTCGGCCTTCTCGCGCGCCGTCAGCAGCACTGCCGCCGCCCCGTCGGAGACCTGCGAGGAGTTGCCGGCGGTGATCCTCCCGTCCTCCTTGAAGGCCGGCTTCAGCCCGGCCAGCGCCTCCAGGGTCGTCTCGCGCAGGCCCTGGTCGGTGACGTAGGTGTCGCCGTTGACCTGCATCGGCAGGATCTCGCGCTCGAAGCGACCCTCCTCGGTCGCCTGGATCGCCAGCCGCTGCGAGCGCACGCCGAGCTCGTCGAGCTCCGACCGCGGGATCTCCCACTGCTCGGCGATTATCTCCGCCGAGAGCCCCTGGTTGACGAGGTCGTAGCGCTCCATCAGCTCCGGGCTGAAGGCGAAGCCGTGCTCCTTCTGCACCTCGATCCCGTCGGCGAAGGAGATGTGGCCCATGTGCTCGACGCCGCCGCCGACGGCGACGTCGTGGACGTTGGCGGCGATCAGCGCGCTGGCGAAGTTGACCGCCTGCTGGGCGGAGCCGCACTGGCGGTCGATCGTCGTCGCCGGCGTCTCGATCGGCAGCCCGGCCTGCAGCCAGGCGTTGCGGCCGATGTTGAAGCCCTGCTCGCCGAACTGCTGCACGCAGCCCGCGACCACGTCGCCGGTCTCGGCCGGGTCGACCCCCGAGCGCTCGTAGAGCGCGCCGAAGACGCTGGCCAGCAGGGTCGAGGGGTGGACGTCCTTGTAGTAGCCCTTCTCGAGATGGCCGCGACCGACGGGGGTGCGCACCGCCTCGACGATCACGACTTCGCGGCCTTGCATCGGCTTCACCCGTTCCTCCTGGTTCGTTTTCTCAGTTGCGAAAGCTCAGTCGCCGCCGCGCAGGTCCAGCGTGACCCCCGGCTGGCGCAGCGAGATGTGGCGCGCCGCGGTCGACTCTTCGATCAGCCGGGTCACCTGCTCGAGGGCGCCGTCGCCGTGCACGTGCGGGGTGATCCGCAGCGGCGGCCCGGCCAGCATCTCGTCGACCTGCTCCTCCGGGCAGAAGTAGCGCAGCAGCAGCTCCTCGTCGGAGAGGTGCCTGCCCAGCTTCTCGCGGAACTCCTCCTCCGTGGTCTGGTCGCGCTCCCACTTTTCCAGCTCGGGGACCCGCGGCTGGGAGAAGATCCGGTCGTGGATCTCCGGCTCGACCGGGCGCATCAGCGGCCCGTAGTGGCCCATCGCGTAGTGCAGGACCTCGTCGGGGACCACCTGGTAGCGCTCGTCCATGACCACGTTCAGCACCGCCTGGATGCCGACGAACTGCGAGAACGGCGTCGCCATGATCGGCTGCCCCAGCTCCTCGCGCACGCGCACGATCTCGTCGACCACCTCCGGGAAGCGCTCCGGCATCCCGTACTCGCTCAGCTGGTTTTTCAGCGTCCCCGTCATCCCGCCCGGCAGCTGGTGGCGGTAGGGGAGCATCCTGTACTCGTTGGGAATCCCCGTCTCCCAGCCGAGCCGCTCGGCTTCGAGGCGGAAGTGGTCGGAGACCGGCTTCAGCTGCGTCTTGTCGATGCGGTGGCTGTGCCCGAGCTCCTCGACGATCTCGACCATCGCCTCGGTCGAGGGCAGCGAGGGCCCGTTCGCCATCGAGAGCGAGCAGGTGTGGAGGAGGTCGATCCCGGCCTTGATCCCCTCGACGTAGACCAGCGGCGCCAGCCCGGTCGTGTTGTGGACGTGCAGCTCCAGCCGCACCCCCGGCGTCGCCTCCTGCAGGGCCGGCAGCAGCGTCGCCGCCCGCTCCGGAGTCAGCACCCCGGGGGCGTCCTCGACGTAGATCCGCTTGACCCCGTCCCAGCTCGCCATTTCCCGCGCCCGGTCGGCGAAGAACTCGTCGGTGTGGAGGTCGGTCAGCCCGTACATGATCGCCGGCACGACTTCGCCGCCGACGGCCTGGATCGCTTCCGCCTTCGCCTTCATCACCGGCATGTCGTAGAGGCAGTCGAAGAGCCAGTGGCTGTCGACCCCGTGCTTGACCAGGGTCGCGACCCAGAGGTCGAGCATCGAGTCGGGGACGAAGCCGAAGCGGCCGGCCGCGACCGGCCGCATCCCGGCCCGGTGGCCGACGTCGGGCAGACCCTTGATGATCAGGTCGAAGGCCTCCCACGGGTTCTCCCGCCACTCGCGCATCATCACCACGAAGGTGGTGGCGCCGAGCAGGTCGCAGGTGTCGAAGCCGGTTGCGTTCAGGTTCTTCAGCACCGGCGCCGCCTGGTAGGCGCGCATCCGCATTCCCCAGAGACTCTGGGGACCGTCGCGCATGGTCTGGTCTATGAACTCGATCTCGGCGATGGGCCAAGCTACCAAGCGGGATTCCCCGGCTTCCAGGGCCGATTCTCCGAGTGCTGGAGGACCCCCAAGCCAGGCGCTCCGAAGGCCGGCGCGCGCCCCCGATCCGGTCTAGCTTCCGGGGCGGGAAAGGTGGCTGGAAACCGACAAGGAGAGATGCCTGATGGCGCGACTTCCGCTGGCTGAGGAGACCGACCTCGACGGGTTCGTCAAGGAAATGCACGACGGTGCCGGCGAGGGGGACTGGGCGACCCAGCACGTGGCGCGGGTCTTCGCCGCCCACCCCGAGTTCGTCGAGCAGTACCTGGCCTTCTACTACCCCTGGCACTCGAACGTCGAAGACGCCGAGGACGCGGCCAAGCTGACGCCACGGATGAAGGAGCTGGTGCGGCTGCGGATCGCGATCCTCAACGGCTGCGTCACCTGCCAGTCGGCCCGCCTCGCCCCGGAGTCGGTCCCCGAGGACCAGGCGACCGGGATCTGGGCCGAGGACTTCGCCGCCAACCCGGAGTACAGCGCCGCCGAGCGCGCCGCGGTCGAGTTCGCCGAACGGATGGCGGTCGACCACCACAACATCGGCGACGCCGACGTCGCCGCCCTGCGCCAGCACTTCGACGAGGCGGAGACGCTGGAGCTGATGATGATGGCCGGCCAGTACATCGGCTTCGGCCGCACCCTGGCGATCCTCCAGCTCGAGACCGTCGCCTGTCCGATCCCGGCCTCCTCTTGAGCGCGGTTGTCCTTTTTCGCCCTGTGGGCGAATAAAGGCAACCGCGCTCGACTAAGAGCGCAGGCCGGCGAGGAGGATGCCGGCGATCTGGGCGCCGAGTGCCTCGGGGGTGAGGGGTCCGGCGGGCTGGTACCACTTGTAGGTCCAGTTGGCGGCGCCGAGCAGGGTGTTGACGAAGATCGTCGGCGTCGTCGGCAGTGCGAACTCTCCCGCCGCCTCGCCCGCCGCGACCACCTCCAGCAGCGTCTCCTCGTATTCGTGGCGGACGCTGAACAGGCGCGCCTGCTGGCGCTGGGGCAGCTCCGCCTCCTCCTCGAAGAAGATCCGCAGCAGCGCGCGGTTGTGGCAGGTGTAGGCGACCCGGTCGGCGATCAGCTCGGCAAGCGCGTCCAGCGCCGCGCCCTCGCTGGCGGCGATCCGCCGCGCCGCGATCACGCTCTCGCGCAGGACGTCCTCGTAGAGCTCGATCAGCAGCTCCTCCTTGGAGCCGACGTAGTGGTAGAGCGAGGCCTTGCCCATGCCCAGGCGGGCGGCGACGTCGGCCATCGAGGCGGCCCGGTAGCCGCGCTCGGAGAAGATCGCGACCGCCGCCTCCATCACCTCGCGCCGGCGCGCCTCCTGGCGCAGCGCCACCCGCTGGCCGACCATCAGAAGCCCATCCGCTTGGCGAGGATCTCCAACTGCACCTCGTCGGTGCCGCCGCCGATGCGGAGGATGCGGGCGTCGCGGTAGTGCATCGCCACCGGGGTCTCCTCGATGAAGCCGTAGCCGCCGAAGATCTGCAGCGCCTCGTCGACCACGCGCGAGGCGACCTGCGGGGCCAGCAGCTTCGCCATCGCCGTCGTGCTCGCCGCCTCGGGGTGGCCCGAGTCCCAGCGGGCGGCCGCCTGGTAGGTCAGCGCCCGCGCCCCTTCGAGCTCGGTCAGGGCGCGGGCGAGCCGGTGGCGGATCGTCTGGTGGCCGCTCAGCGTCGTGCCGAAGGCGCGGCGCTCGCGGGCGTGGGCGATCGCGTCGTCGAGCGCCGTCTGCGCCAGCCCCAGCGCCATCCCGGCCAGCGAGAGCCGCTCGACCTGGAAGGCCTCCATGATCTGGTGAAAGCCGCGGCCCTCGCTGCCGAGGATCGCCTCCGCGCCGACGAAGCAGTCGTCGAGGACCACCTCGCGCGTGTCGGAGGCGTGCCATCCAAGCTTCTCCAGCGGCGCCGAGAGCGTCATCCCTTTGGCGTCACGCTCGACCAGGAAGGTGGTGATGCCGCTGTGGCCGGCGTCGGGGTCGGTCTTGGCGGCGAAGATGATCACGTCGGCGAGGCCGGCGTTGGTGATGAACATCTTCGTCCCGCGCAGCGAGTAGCCGCCCTCGACCGGCTTCGCGCTGGCCGCCATCGCGGCGACGTCGGAGCCGGCGCCGGGCTCGGTCACGGCGATCGCCGCCACCACCTCGCCGGCCAGCAGTGGCCGCAGCCAGCGCTCCTTCTGCTCCTCGTTGCCGTAGCGGGCGAGGTGGGGGCCGGCCATGTAGGAGCTGACCAGGGGGGTGACGGCGAGCCCGCCGGAGGAGCGGGCGAGCTCCTCGGAGAGGATCGTCAGCGCCAGCACGCCGCCGCCGCTGCCGCCGTGCTCCTCCGGGTGCCCGACCCCGAGCAGACCCGCTTTCGCCATCATCGGCCACAGCTCGGCCGGGAAGGTCCCGGCCTCCTCGGCGGCTTTCACCCGCGGCAGCATCTCGCGGCTGACGAAGGTCCGGCAGACCTCCTGGAAGTCGCGGTGGTCGTTGTCGAGGTCGAAGCTCGGGCCCTCGTAGCCGTCGGCGCTCATCGGGCCCGCTCCAGGGTGTCGCGGGCCATCCGCACCGCCGGGCCGTCGACCATCTCGCCCTCGTACTCGACCGCGGCGACGCCGCGGGCCGAGCCCTCCTCCCAGGCGGCGAGCATCCCCCGCGCCCGCTCCAGCTCCTGCGCGGAGGGGGAGAAGACGAGATTGGCGATCGCCACCTGCGAGGGGTGGATGCAGAGCTTGCCGCGATAGCCGATCCCGCGCCCGGCCTCGGCGTCGCGTTCGAAGGTGAGGTCGTCGCGGAAGTCGACCACCACCTGGTCGAGCGAGGGAATCGCCGCCACCCGCGCCGCCAGCGCCACCCGCGAGCGCGCGTAGAGGACCTCCTCGCCGCCGGCGCTGCGGCGGCCGCCGAGGTCGGCGATGTAGTCCTCGGCGCCGAAGTAGCAGGAGGTCGCGCCGTTGCCGTCGAGCAGCGACTCGACCCTGGCGACGCCGCGGGCGGACTCGATCCCGGCGACCACGGTGGCGCCCTCGCCGAGGCGCTCGGCGACCTTGCTGAGGTCTCCGGGGCGCTCGGCCTTGGGCACGACCACCCCGGCCACGTCCAGCCCGGCGAGGGCGTCGAGGTCGGCGTCGAACCAGGGGCTGGTGGCGTCGTTGACGCGGATCAGGACCGGGGTGGAGGTCACGCTCGCGACCAGCTCCGGCAGCGCCGCGCGGGCGTCGTCCTTGGCCGCCGCCGGGACGGCGTCCTCGAGGTCGATCACAACGGCGTCGGCCTCGGCGCGGTCGAGCTTGGCGACGAGATCTGGTCGGGTGGCACCGGCAAAGAGAAGGCTGCGCAAAAGTTATCCGCCTGAAGTTGGACCCGTAGGTCGTTGAAGTTTCTACATACGGCTATTTGAAGGGCTCAATCCTATCCATATAGTTCGACCCATCGGTCGAAGAATGAGCGACGAGGGGAGATCCGTGGAGCGGCCCGGCGGCGAGAGCGCGCTGGCGGCGCTGAGCGCCCGGGCGCGCGCTGGCGGCGACCGCTCCCGGCTCGGGACCAAGCTCCCGGTCCGCGAGCGGCTGGCGCTGCTGCTCGACCCCGGCTCCTTCGTCGAGGACGGGCTGCTCGCCGCCTCGCGCGAGGGCCTGCCGGCCGACGCCGTGCTGACCGGCAGCGGCCGCGTCGGCGGCCGCGAGGTGCTCGTCGTCGCCCACGACCCGACCGTCAAAGCCGGCTCCTGGGGCCGGCTCTCGGTCGAGAAGCAGATCCGCGCACTGGAGCGGGCCGACCGCGACCTGCTGCCGGTCTTCTACCTCGTCGACTCCGCCGGCGGCCGCCTCACCGACCAGCTCGGCTTCCACCCCGGCCACCGCGGCGCCGCCCGCGTCTTCCACCTCCAGGTGCGGCTCTCGGGCCGGGTCCCGCAGGTCTGCTGCCTGCTCGGGCCCTCCGCCGCCGGGGGCGCCTACATGCCCGCCTTCTGCGACTGGGTCGGGATGGTCGACGGCAACGCCTCCATGTACCTCGCCTCGCCGCGGGTGGCCCAGAAGGCGATCGGGGAGAACGTCACCCTGGAGGAGATGGGCGGCGCCCGCATGCACACCTCGGTCTCCGGCTGCGGCGACCAGCTGTTCGCCTTCGACGCCGAGGCGATCGCCGCCGCCAAGCGCTTCTTCTCCTATCTGCCTGGCAGCTGGGAGGAGCGGCCAGCGCCGTCCGCGGCGACCCCGCCCGCTTCCAGCGACTGGGAGGGCGTTCTGCCCGCCAGCGCTCGCACCCCTTATGACGTGCGCGAGGTGGTCGCCCGCGTCGCCGACGCCGAGAGCTTCTTCGAGATCAAGGCCGACTGGGCGGGGGAGATGGTCGTCGGCCTCGCCCGCATCGACGGCGCCGCGGTCGGCATCGTCGCCAACCAGCCGCTGGTCCGCTCCGGCGCGATCAACGTCGACTCCGCCGACAAGGCGGCCCGCTTCATCGCCCTCTGCGACTCCTTCAACCTGCCGCTGCTCTTCCTCTGCGACACCCCAGGCTTCATGATCGGCTCCGCGGTCGAGCGGCGCGGGATCATCCGCCACGGGGCGAAGATGGTGGCGGCGATGGCAAGCGCCGAGGTGCCGCGCTTCTGCATCGTCCTCCGCAAGGCCTTCGCCGCCGGCTACTACGCGATGTCCTGCCCCGGCTTCGAGCCGCGCTCGACGATCGCGCTCGAGGGCGCCCAGATCGGGGCGATGGCCGGCGAGGCCGCCGTCAACGCCGTCTGGGCCAACCGGATCGAGGCGATCGAGGATCCCGAGGCCCGCCGCGCCTTCATCGCCGAGCGCGCCGCCGGGCTCGACGAGGAGCTGGAGGCGACCCGCCTCGCCAGCGAGCTGCTGATCGAGGCCGTGATCGAGCCCCCCGAGCTGCGCGGTGAGCTCGAGCGGCGCCTCGCCGCCGCCGCCGGCTGGGCGCGACGCCCGCCCGGTCGTCATCATGCTGCCTTCCCGGTATGAGCGAGCAAGGAAAAAGCGGCATGTGGTTCGAGGATTTGGGCGAGGGCCTGGTCGTCAACCACGCGGTCACCCGCACCATCACCGAGGCCGACAACACGCTGTTCTCGGTGATGACGATGAACCCGCAGCCGCTGCACCTAGACGCCGAGTTCGCCGCCGGCTCGGAGTTCGGCGAGCGCCTCGTCAACAGCCTCTTCACGCTCGGTCTGCTGGTCGGCGTCACCGTCTACGAGCTGACCCTCGGCACCACCGTCGCCAACCTCGGCTTCGGCCGGGTCGAGTTCCCGGCCCCGCTCTTCCACGGCGACACCCTGCGCGCTGAGACGACGGTTCTGGAGGCGCGCGCCTCCAACTCGCGCCCCACCGCCGGCATCGTCAAGTTCGAGCACCGCGGCTACAACCAGCGCGACCAGCTGGTCGCGCTCTGCGAGCGCTCAGCGTTGATGCACCGCCGTCCTGTTTGACGTTGCTCGCGGTTGGATGGGTTGGGCGTGAGGGGTTGGGGGCCTCTCGTGCTCGCTGGATTTTTCGCCCCGAACTAACTGCAGATCTCTTGTGCGGACGAGCGAAAAATTAACGCCCTGCGCGCGAGAGGCCCCCAACCCCTCCCATCGAATCCCGTCCCCACTCCCAAGGTGGGCAGCTTTCGCGGAAGCTGAAGGATTCCAAGGGGCGGGAGCTTTCAGCCGGCCTGAGAATCGCGTGGGTCCTTTTTCACCTCAGAGGGGAAAAAGGAACCACGACTTTCGACGCGAGCACTTCCCTTCAGAACCGCGTCGCGACCTAAATCCGCGGCACCTGCTGGGTGATGCAGTGGATGTTGCCGCCGCCGAGCAGGATCTCGCGGGCGGGCACGCCGACCACCTCGCGGTCGGGGAAGCAGCCGCGCAGGGTCTCCGCCGCCTCTCCGTCGTGGCGCTGGTCGAGCAGGGGGAAGACGACGCGGCTGTTGGCGAGGTAGAAGTTCACGTAGGAGGCGGCGAGCCGGGCGCCGCCCTGGCGCGGCTTGCTTCCGGCGGCCGCTTCGACCCCGGCGGCCTCCTCGGCGCTGCTCTCCAGCGGGCCGGGGGTGGGGAGGAGGACCACCTCGAGGCGGCGGCCGCGGGCGTCGGTGGCGGCTTCCAGCCGCGCCCGGGCGTCGCGGGAGATCGCCGTCTGCGGGTCGGACTCGTCCTCGCTCCAGGTCAGCAGGACGACGCCGGGGCGGGCGAAGCAGGCGAGGTTGTCGACGTGGCCGTCGGTCTCGTCTTCGAAGACGCCGGCGCCGAGCCAGACCACCTTCTCGGCGCCGAGGAAGGCGCGCAGCCCCGCCTCGACCTGCTCGCGCGAGAGCTCCGGGTTGCGGTTGTGGTTGAGCAGGCACTGTTCGGTGACGAGGACGGTGCCCTCGCCGTCGACGTGGACGGCGCCGCCCTCGAGCACGAACGGCGCCCGGTAGCGGTCGGCGCCTTCGATCTCCAGCACCTTGTGGGCGACCCGGTCGTCGCGCTCCCACGGCGAATAGAGCCCACCCTCGAAGCCGCCCCAGGCGTTGAACTGCCAGTCGACCCCGCGCCGGCCGCCCTTGCCGTCGACCACGAAGGTCGGGCCGGTGTCGCGCAGCCAGGCGTCGTCGGTGGTGATCTCGACAACGCGGACGGCTGCCGGCAGCAGCGCTCGCGCGCGCTCGAACTGGGCATCGGAGACCGCCATCGTCACCGGCTCGGACTCGGCGATCGCCGCGGCGACGGCGGCGAAGGCGAGCTGCGCCGGCTCGGCCCCGAGCCGCCAGTTGTCGCTGCGCTCGGGCCAGGCCATCCAGCAACCGTCATGCGGCTCGAACTCGGCCGGCATCCGGAAGCCGTCGGCGGCTGGAGTCGAGTTCAGCGTCGCGCTCACGTGTCGATTGTCGCCAACTGGCGCCACGGGCGCCCCTCAACCGCCGATCCGCCATCCCGTGGTTCTTTTCGGAGCCCACAGGACCAAAAGGAACCACGCGATCGGGGTACAGTCGGTAGCGATGGCCGATCCGCAGCTCCTCACTCACTACGGGGCGACCGACTCGCCGGCCCGCACCCGTCCCTCCGAGCGGCCGCTGTTCCGGGTCGCCGCGGTCCAGCAGCGCTGGCACGCCGATCCCGACGAGCATCGCGAGGCGATCGCCGCCGGGGTGCGGATCGCCGCCGCCGAGGGCGCTCGCCTCGTCTGCCTGCAGGAGCTGACCCTGAGCCCCTACTTCGCGGTCGACCCGGCCGGCGCCGGCGCCCTCGGGGTCGAGCCCGAGCCGCTGCCCGACGGCCCGACCCACCAGTTCGCCGCCGCCCTCGCGGCCGAGGCCGGCGTGCCCGTCCACGCCTCGCTGTTCGAGCGCGCCGAGCAGGGCGACGGGCTCGGCTTCAACACCGCGATCGTCGTCGCCCCCGACGGCGAGCTGCTCGCCCGCACCCGCAAGCTCCACATCCCGGTCACCGCCGGCTACTACGAGGACCGCTACTTCCGCCCCGGCCCGGCGGGGGATAGCGCCTACCCGGTGGTCCCGGTCGGCGGCGCCAGCCTTGGCCTGCCGACCTGCTGGGACCAGTGGTTCCCTGAGCTCGCCCGTGCCTACAGCCTCGCCGGCGCCGAGGTCCTCGTCTACCCGACCGCGATCGGCTCCGAGCCCGACCATCCCGAGTTCGACACCCAGCCGCTCTGGGAGCGGGTGATTGTCGCCAACGGGATCGCCAACGGCGTCTTCATGGTCGCCGTCAACCGCACCGGCTCCGAGCCGCCGCTGCGCTTCTACGGCTCCTCCTTCATCTCCGACCCCTACGGCCGTGTCCTCGTCCAGGCACCACGCGACGAGCCGGCCGTCCTCGTCGCCGACCTCGACCTCGATCAGCGCCGCGACTGGCTCGAGCTGTTCCCTTTCCTCACCACCCGGCGACCTGACGCTTACGGCCCGCTGGTCGACCCCTCCTAGCCGGCACAGAAAAACGCTCATTTGCACGGATGAGGTGACCTTGCTCACACAAGGGCCAATGTGTGAGGCCGCTCACAAACAAACGTTTGCGCCCCCTCAATACTTGTATACAAGCTAAAGAGACGCAACTGGATGGAGCATCACATGACGCACAAAACCTGGACTTTCACTCCCTACCGAGACGGCAAGCCGGCCGGTTCCGTGCACGGTCTCGACAGCAGGCAGGCCCTGGCCGCAATTCGCGCCGCCTCCGCTGGCGACGTCGTCTTCAACGCCCCCAGCAGCGAGCCCGCGGTCGAGAAGCGCGCCGCCGCTGACCTCGCTCGCGCCGCTTAGAGCGCGAGCGACAGGGCCTCCCGAGCCAAGGACCGGACCCGAGAGAACCGCTCGTGCTTGGCCGCGGCTAGGGCCCTTCGAAGTAGTCGGGATGCTCGGCGCGCATGCGGGGCACCTCCCGCAGGACAGCCCGTAGGTGGCTGCGCAACAGGTTCTCGGCGAGGTCGGCGTCGTTGGCCGCGACCGCGTCGAGAACGAGGCGATGCTCGGAGAACATCACTCCCATGTAGTCCGGCATGCCGAGGCTGAGGCGGCGGATCCGGTTCAGGTGCGCTTTCGCCCGCTCGCTGACGGTCCAGACCGAGAGATGACCGCTGAGGTCACAGAGGGCGTGGTGGAAGGAGTCGTCGAGCAGGTAGAAGCTGCCGAGGTCGCCGCTGTCGCGGGCGCGTTCCTGCTGGTGCAGGTTCTGCTCGAGTTCGGCGACGTCCTGCTCTTTGGCGACTGTGGCGCTGAGCCGGATCGCCGCGCACTCCAATGACTCGCGGATGAACTGGGCGTCGGCGATCGCTGTCGGGTTGACGCGGGCAACGAAGGTCCCGAGCTGGGGGACGGTTTCGACCAGCCGGTCCTCGCGCAGACGGCCGATCGCCTCGCGAATCGGCGTCCGGCTGACCCCGATGCTGGCGGCCAGCGAGTTCTCCGAGAGCTGTTGGCCGGGCGCCAGCTCGCCGCGCACGATCGCGTCCCTCAGCGCCGCGTAGACCTGGACCCGGGTGGGTTTTCCCTTGTCCCGCTGGTAGCGGTCAAGCGCAATCACGTTCCCCGAAGTCACGGGCCCTAGTATACAAGTATCCAAGGCGCCCCCGCAAGAAATTCTCGCGACGAGTCCGCCTTTTTGCCCCTTATAGGGGGCAAATCGCGGACTCGCGACCTGGTCTCGTCCCGCGGGCTAGGAGCCGGCGGCGGACTCGACGCGGAAGGCGGACCGCACCGGGTTTTCCGGCTTGAAGAAGGTCGCCGTCTGGGTCATCACGTGCCACGGGAAGGGCAGGCGACCACCGGGCTGACCGAGGAAGCGGGTGAAGAGGATGGCGGCGCGACGGCAGGTGATGCCGGAGCGGGCCGGGCGGTAGATCAGGTAGCTGCCCCGTTCGAAGAAGAGTGGGCCGACCAGCATCCGGGCGTTGACCTGGAAGCTTTCCGGGCAGAGCTGCCCGAGCCGGTTGTTGCCGCCGCCTTCTTCTTCGCCGCCGCTGCGGACGATCGTGAAGGCGCGGACGTTGCCGCGCACGAAGGCGGCCTTGCCGGTGCCCTGGGAGACGGCGCGCCAGTTGCCCGGCAGGTTGCCGTCCCAGTCCTGGAGGAAGCGGGCCAGCAAGGTCGAGGACTGGGCGCAGGTGAGGCCCGAGGTCGGCTCGGTCGTGATCGTGTAGTTGCCGGCGGGCAGGTTGACGGCGCCGATGCGGTCGTTGTGCAGGACCCGGAAGCTGGGGCAGGTGGCGGCGCTCGCGCTCGGCGCGGAGGCGGCACTCACGGCCAGGGCCGCGAACAGGGCGGCGAGGGCAAGGGCGACGGTCGCGGCGGCGCGCTTGCCGCCCGGAATCGAGTGGACGAGATTCACGATCCGGGAACCTACCAGCGCCGGCGGCGCCTTGGCGCACAACCAGACGTTCGCCTGTCCCGCGCTCAACCCCGCGGCGTCGGCGCGATCCGGTCCAGCTCCTCCAGGTCGGCCGCGCTCGGCCGCCAGCGCAGCGTCGCCACATTGGCCTCGATCTGCTCGGGCCGGGTAGCGCCAGCGATCACCGAGGCCACCGCCGGCTGCGCTCCGAGGCCGGCGATCGCTACGTCGATCGCCGCGATCCCCCGCGCCGCCGCGTAGGCCTCGATCGCCTCGACCACGTCGAACTGGGCGTCGGTCCCGGCGCTCTCGCGGCCGGCCAGGCGGGCGCCCTCGGGCGCCGGCTCGCCGCGCCTGTACTTGCCGCTCAGCAGCCCCGATTCGAGCGGGAAGAAGGGCAGGATCGAGATCCCCAGGCGCTCGCAGGCTGGCGCCACCTCGGCCTCGATCCCGCGTTCGAGCAGGCTGTAATGGTTCTGGACGCTGACGAAGCGGGCCAGCCCCCGCTCGCGCGCGACCCGGTCCGCGGCTTCGAGTTCGGCGGCGTTGAAGTTGGAGGCGCCGATCGCCCGCACCAACCCTTCGCCGACCAGCTCGTCGAGCGCCGCCAGCGTCTCCTCGATCGGCGTCTTCCCGTCGGGCTCGTGGTACTGGTAGAGGTCGATGCGGTCGACCCGCAGCCGCCGCAGCGAGCCCTCGACCGCCCAGCGGATGTACTCGCGCGATCCCCGCGCCGCGGCCGGCACGCCCTCGGCGCCGCTCATCTCCATCCCGAACTTGGTCGCGATCAGATACTCGTCGCGGCGCCCGCCCAGCGCTTCGCCCATCAGCTGCTCGCTGGCGCCGGCGCCGCCGTAGATGTCGGCGGTGTCGAAGAAGGTGATCCCGGCCGCCAGCGCCGCCGCCAGCACGGCGGCGGTCCGGTCGAGGTCGAGGCGGCGGCCGAAGTTGTTGCAGCCGAGCCCGACCGCGGAGACCTCAAGCTCGGAATCGCCGAGGCGGTGGGTGGGCAGGGAGGTGCTCGGTGAAGTCGCGCTCATGGAATCTCCAGTTGGTCGGTTAACGACATCACTACCCACATCCCCCGGCGTCCGTACCATTCCCGCAGCCGATGCCCGAACCAGTCAAGCGCAACCAGCGCTACATGCCCGGGCTCGACGGGCTGAGAGCGATAGCCGTGCTGGCAGTCATTGCCTTCCACCTCGAATTCGGGTGGGCTCCCGGCGGCCTGCTCGGGGTCGGGATCTTCTTCACGCTGAGCGGTTACCTGATCACCGACATCCTGCTCGCGCAGCTTTCGAAGATCGGCAAGATCAAGCTCGGTCCCTTCTGGCTGGCCCGCGCCCGCCGCCTGCTGCCGGCGCTGTTCGTGATGCTGGCGATCGTCGTCGCCTGGGTCACCGTCTTCGGGCCGGCGCAGACGCAGTCCTTCCGCGACTCCGTCGTCTCCTCGGTCTTCTACTTCAACAACTGGCAGCAGATCCTCGGCGACGTCTCCTACTTCGCCCGCTTCGAAGCCCCCGGCCCGCTCAACCACCTCTGGTCGCTGGCGGTCGAGGAGCAGTTCTACATCATCTGGCCCTTCCTGCTTTTGCTCGGGACCAAGGTCGTCAAGGAGACCCCGCTGCCCTCCGGCGTGCGGCCGCGGCTGGCGGTTCTGACCCTCGGGCTCGCCTTCGTCTCGGTGATCCTGATGGCGGTCCTCTACCACCCCAACGTCGACCCCTCTCGGGTCTACTACGGGACCGACACCCGCGCCTCGGAGCTGCTCTTCGGCGCCGCCCTGGCGATGGTCTGGCCGAGCCGCAAACTGAGCCGCCGGATCGCCCCGCAGGCGCGCAAAACGCTCGACATCCTCGGCGGCGTCGGCCTGGTCGCGATCGGGTTCATGATCTGGCAGACCAGCGAACTCTCGCCCTTCCTCTACCGCGGCGGCTTCGTTGTCCTCTCGGTCGCGGTGGTGCTGGTGCTGATGGCGGCGACCCACCCGGCCTGCCGGCTCGGGGTGATCCTCGGCATCCGCCCGCTGCGCTGGGTCGGCGTTCGCTCCTACGGGATCTATCTATGGCACGCGCCGATCATCGTCCTCACCAACCCCAACGACCACCCGGGCCCGAGCGTCACCCGGGCGGCGCTGCAGGTGGCGGCGATCTTCGGCGTCTCGGCCCTCTCCTGGAGGTTCATCGAGGAGCCGATCCGCCACGGCGCCTTCGGCCGCTTCTTCGCCCGTCGCCGTGAACGCGGTTGGGCCTGGCACACCTTCTCGCCGGCCGGGCGCGGGGTGATGGTCGGCTCGGCGGTGGTCCTGCTGCTGGCGGTGGTCGGGATGGCCGGAGTCAACTCGGCTCCCGAAGGCGCCGACGCCCGGGTCGCCGAAGCGACCAAGGGTGGGGTGGTGGAGAAGGTGCCGCTGACCCCGCAGCAGGCCAGCGAGTCGGAGAAAACCTCCTGCAAAAAGGTGATCCACATCGGCGACTCGACCTCCGAGGGCCTCGACTCACCCGAATACCTGCCGATCCCGAGCCAGCGCATCGACGCCCAGTACGAAGACGTCGGGACCAAAGAAGAGATCCTCGAGATCTCCGGCGCGCGCTCGATCGAAGAGCAGTTCGAAGGCGAACCGAATGCCCAGGAAGTCGCCGAAGCCTGGAAGGCCGAAGGCTTCGCCGGCTGCTGGGTGCTTGCCCTGGGGACCAACGAGGCCGCCAACGTCGCCGCCGGCTCGACCGTCGGCGAGCGCGAACGGATCGACAAAATGATGGCGATCATCGGCGACGAACCGACGATGTGGGTGAACGTGCGCTCGATCGTCGAAGCCGGTGATCCGTACTCGAAAGAAAACATGGAAAAGTGGGACGAAGAACTCGTCCTCGCCTGCGCCGCCTACCCGAACATGCGCGTCTACGACTGGGCGTCCGACGTCAAAGACGCCTGGTTCATCGAAGACGGCATCCACTTCACCTCACCCGGATACGCTGCGCGCTCGCAGTTGATCGCGCAGGCGCTCGCCCACGCCTTCCCGGCCAAAGGGGAGACGCAGGGCGGCTCGAAAGACTGTGTCGTCAGCTAACGGCTAGCTCGCTCGACGCCCTTTGACTCGTCCGAGGCCGTAGGGTTGCCCGCCGCAAATCCATCAAGAGGGAGACAGATATGGCCAAAAAAGCAGCAAGGAAAAAACCGGTGGCCAAAAAATCGAAACCGGCGAAAAAAGCGTCCGCGAAAGCTGCAAAAAAAACGGTCGCTAAAAAAGCCGCCGCGAAAAAATCGCCGGCGAAAAAAGCAGCGAAAAAATCTTCGGCCAGGAAAGCGAAAAAAGCCGTCGCGAAAAAAGCGCCGGCCAAAAAAGCAGCCGCAAAAAAAACCGTCGCGAAACCGGCCGTGAAAAAAGCCTCGAAAGCGAAAGCCAAAAGGTCAGCGAAAAAAGCCCCGGCTCGCAAAGCCGCCGCCAAAAAAGCGCCGGCGAAAAAAGCCAGCGCGAAAAAAGCCGCGAAAAAAGTGTCGGCGAAAAAATCGAGCGCCAAAAAATCGAAAGGGAAAGCGCGTAAATAGCCAGCGCTTCCGATCGCGCGGTTCCTTCGCGGGACGAAGGAACCGCGCGATTCGTTTAGGCGGTCGTGCCGATCTCCCGTTTCGCGGCTTCCCACCAGGGGTAGCCGCAGACAAACCACCACCAGGGAGATAACCCCATGGCAGACCCGAACGAGCGCGACGCGAAGCTCGTCCAGTACCTCAACGAGGCGTACACGAACGAGCGCGAGCTCGAGACCGCGCTGCAGGCTGACCTGCTGCTGACGACCAAGCCGGCCTACGCGAAACGCCTCAAGCAGCATCTGAAAGAGACGAAAGCGCACGCGAAAGCGCTCGAGCGCCGGATCAAGAAACTCGGCGGCGGCCCCAGCGCGCTCTCCAGCGTCGTCGCCAAGGCGACTGCGGTGGCGAAAGCCGTCCCGCATGCGGTGCGCGGCAGCGGTGACGCCGAGAAAATGCTGAAGAACGCGAAGACCCAGTTCGTCAGCGAGCAGGAGGAGATCTCCACCTACCTGGCGATCGAGACTTTCGCGACCAAGGTCGGCGACAGGGAGACCGCCAGTCTGGCTCGGGCGATCCGCAAAGAGGAGGAGCGGATGGCGCGCTTCCTCGAGGGTCAGATCAAGCAGCTCGCCGGCGCGGTGGTGCTGGCCGAGGTTCCGGCCGGCCAGCGCCGCCGCTCGGGCGCGAAAAAAGGCAAACGCCGGGCGGCGAAAGCCAGCGCCAGTCGCGCGAAAAAAACCGCCGGCAAGAAAACGGCGAAAAAAACGAAAGCCAAAGCGCGTAAATAGGCGCCCTTCGATCGCGTGGTTCCTTATTCACCCCTGAGGTGCAAAAGGAACCACGCGATGGAGCTGTGCCTCAGGCGGTCTTCGGGGGGTTGGGCTCGGCTCGCGGCTCGAGCTGGATCTCGCGCTCGGCCCGCGGCTGGCCCTCTTCGATCTCGATGCTGCGCTCGCGCTCGGCGTTGAGCTGGTGGCCGAAGAGGATCGCCAGGTTGCTGATCCAGAACCAGACCAGCAGGGCGATCAGGCCGCCGAGGGTGCCGTAGGTCTTGTCGTAGGAGCCGAAGTTGCCGACATAGAGGGCGAACAGCGCCGAGGCCACGATCCAGACCGCGATCGCGACCAGGCTGCCGGCGCTCACCCAGCGGAAGCCGCGGAGCTTGACGTTCGGCGAGGCGTAGTAGAGGACGGCGACCATCAGCAGGAAGATCGCCGCCATCGCCGGCCACTTGGCGACGCTCCAGATCGTCACCGCGGTGTCGCTGAGCCCGATCGGGCCGGCGATCGCGTCGAGGATCGGCCCGGTCGCGACCAGCCCCAGCGCCAGCACCACCATCATCAGGATCATCGCCAGCGTCACCGCCACCTGCAGCGGCCGCAGCTTCCAGAACGGCCGCCCCTCCGGCGTCTCGTAGATCACGTTGGAGGCGCGCATGAAGGCGCCGACGTAGCCGGAGGCCGACCACAGGGCAACCGCCAGGCCGAGAACGAAGGCGACACCGGCGGTGCCGCGACTCTCGGTGATTGATTCGATCGGCCCGGAGAACGTCGTCGCCGCCGACTCGGGGCCCAGTTCGGTGATGATCTCGGTCAGGCTGCGGGTGGTCGTGGTCGGGTCGCCGAAGAGGCCAAGCAGCGAGACGACCGCGATCAGTGCCGGGAACAGCGAGAGCAGGCCGTAGTAGGTGAGCGCCGCCGCCCAGTCGGAGAGGTTGTCCTCCTGGAACTCGGTGGCGGTCCGCTTCAGCGTTGCCCAGGTGCCGGGGTCGCGCTCGACCCCGGTCGGGGCGTAGTCCTGGCGCTCGGTCATGCGACCGGGCTACCCCGCGTCAGTCAGGCTGCAAACAGGCGATCTCGACCGGCTCCAGCTCGTCGGCCGGCTCGAAGCCGAGGATGCGGCCGTAGAAGTAGAGCTCGGCTTCGAGGCAGCGGATCTCGGTCTCGGCCTTGCGGAAGCCGTGCTGCTCGCCCTCGAAGGCGAGGTAGGCGTGGGGCACGCCATTCTTGGTCAGCGCCGCGACCATCGCCTCCGCCTGGTTGGGCGGCACCACCTCGTCCTCCAGGCCCTGGAAGAGGATCACCGGCACCCGCAGGGCCTCCACGTAGTTGATCGGCGAGCGCTCGCGGTAGAGGTCGGCGCGCTCGGGATAGGGGCCGATCAGCCCGTCGAGGTAGCGCGACTCGAACTTGTGCGTGTCGCGGGCGAGGGTCTCGGTGTCGGCGACGCCGTAGTAGCTGGCGCCGGCGGCGAACTCGTCGTGGAAGACGAGCGCGCAGAGGGTCGCGTAGCCGCCGGCCGAGCCGCCGCGGATCGCCAGCCGCTTGCCGTCGGCCTCGCCGGTGGTGGCGAGGTGGAGGGCGGCGGCGACGCAGTCCTCGGTGTCGACGATGCCCCACTCGCCGCGCAGGCGGTCGCGGTAGGCGCGCCCGTAGCCGCTGGAGCCGCGGTAGTTGACGTCGACGACGCCGAAGCCGCGGCTGGTCCAGAAGCTGAACTCTGGGTCGAGGGCGGGGGTGGCGTGGGAGGTCGGGCCGCCGTGGCTCTGCACGATCAGCGGCGGCAGCTCGCCCGCCGGCGCTTCGAAGCCCGGGTTGGTCGGCGGGTAGAAGAAGCCGTGGGCGACCTCGTCGCCGGCGCCGGTCGGGAACTCGATAGCCCGCGGCACCGAGGCGTAGGCGGGGTTGAAGGGCTCCTCGCCGGCGCTGCGGACCGTTTCGGTCTGGCCGGAAGCGGTGTCGTGGACCAGCACCGCGGGCTCCTGCTCGGGGCTGGCGGCGGCGAAGGCGACGCGGTTGCCGGCGGCCGCGAGCGAGGGGAAGCCGAAGGCGGTGTAGGGGAGGCCGAGGTCGCGCACGCGCTCGGCGCCGGGGTCGAGCAGGCCGAGCCGTTCTTCGCCGCGCTCGCAGCGGATGCAGGCGATCGCGCCGCCGTCGAGGAAGGCGTAGGTGGAGCCGCCAAACAGCCACTGCGGGTGTCCGATGTCGGCTTCCTCGGCGGTTAGCTGCTCGACCTCGCCACCGCCCCCGACCCGGTAGAGGTTCCACCAGCCGTCGCGGTCGGAGACGAAGTGCAGGCGCCCGTCGGCGTCCCACTCGGGCTGGAAGACCGACTCGGCCTCGCCGCCGGCGATCCGGGCAGCGGAGCCGGGGTCGGCGAGCGGGGCCACCCAAAGCTCGGTCCCGTCCCAGGGCATGTTCGGGTGGTTCCAGCAGGTCCAGGCGAGCGAGAGCCCGTCCGGGCTGAGCCGGGGGAAGGAGAAGAAGTCGTGGCCACCGGCGAGCACGACCGGTTCGGCCCCGTAGCCGTCGAGCGGGATCGCGATGATCTCGTTCACCGGTTCGCCCTCGTCGTGGCGCTCGCGCACGCAGATCGCCGCCTGCCCGTCCGGGGTGAGGCGGAAGTCGGCGTAGCGCAGCGACGCCTCCTTCTGCGGCTTCGGGGTGAGCGCGATCGGCTCCTCGCCGGGACGCTGGCTGTAGAGGCACTGGTCGCCGAAGTCGACGAAGAGAACGTGGTCGCCGGCCAGGCTCCAGGCGCCGCCGCCGTACTCGTGAACACGGGTGCGGACGTTGACCGCGGTCGGCGTCACCTCCTCCGGCTCGGCCCCCACCGGGCGTCGCATCAGGGCGACGCGGCCGCCTTCGCCGGGACGCCCCTCCGACCACCAGACGGCGCCGTCGTCGGCAATCGCCGGGGAGCCGAGACGGCGGCCGCCGCGGGCGACGACGGCGGCGTCGATCGGCGACGTCCAGGATCCGTAGGGAGCGGTGGCGCTCACTCCTCGCCCTCGACCTCGACCTCCCGCAGCCGGTGGGTGTCGACGTCGTAAACGAAGCCGCGCACCACCTCGCGGTGGGGAATGAAGGTCGAGCGGCGGACGCGGCGGATCGATTGCCGCACCGCCGCGTCGACGTCGCTGAAGGACTCGATGGCGAAGGCGGGCGCGACCCCGGTCGCCTCCTGTAGCTCGGCCCGGAAGCCATCGTCACTGACCTTTTCCAGGCCGCAGTCGGTGTGGTGGATCAGCATCACCTCGCGGGTGCCGAGCTTGCGCTGGGAGAGCGCCAGCGAGCGGATCACGTCGTCGGTGATGGCGCCGCCGGCGTTGCGCAGCACGTGTGCCTCGCCGTCGCCCAGCCCGAGCGCGGCGAAGACGTCGAGGCGCGAGTCCATGCAGGTGACGATCGCCAGCCGCTTGCTCGGCTCGACGTCGAGGTGCCGTTCCGGGAGGCCGTCTGCGAAGCCCCGGTTGTTTGCGAGCAGGCGATCGATCGTGTCCACGGCGGCAGCCTAGAGGTTCGCTTGCCTCGATTGCCAAGTCTCGAAGCGGGTAGGACCGGGCCAGGCACCCGATGCGCATCCCCAACCCCACCAAGCTCCTGCCCCCACCGCACCAGCTGGTCGATCTGACCAAGCGGGTCGCAGGGCTGCTGCCGGGAGTGCCGGGACGAGCGAGCGAGCAGGCCGCGCCGCCGCCCGCGCCGGCTCCGCCACCGCCTCCTCCGCCGCCGCTGAAACCGAAGCCCAAAGCCAAAGCGGCCGCAAAACCGAAAGCTGCGCCGAAACCGAAAGCGGCGACCAAGCCGAGATCGGCCAAGGCCAAACCGGCGAAAGCGAAGCCGAAGCCGAAGCCGAAGCCGAAGAAACCCGGCCCCCACCACGCCCTCAACGTCCCGGTCGGCGAGCCCGACCCGACCGAGTGGCCCGACCCCTACGACAAGCGCGAGGATCCGCGCGATCCCCCCGACCCCGATGGTCAGCCCTTCGGCGAGGATCCACACCCGGTCACCGGCGCCAGGAGCACCAGCGAACCACACCCCTCCGAAGATTCCGAGGTCGAAGAGCTGCGCGAGAAGTACGACCGGGACAAGCTCGACCAGTAACCGGCCCTGCGGCTGTCCTAGTCTCCGCCCGGTGAGCGATCTCGACATCCGTCCCGCGAAAGAAGCGGACGCCGAGCTGCTGTTCGCGCTGATCGTCGAGCTGGCGACCTACGAGAAAGCGCCCGAGCAGGTGGTCGGCGACGCCGAGACGCTGCGCCGCTCGCTGTTCGAGCAGCGAGCGGCCGAGGCGCTGGTCTTGGAGCTCGACGGCGAGCCGGTCGGCTACGCGATCTTCTACACGACCTTCTCCACCTGGGAGACCCGTTCGGGCATCTGGCTCGAGGACGTCTACGTGCGGCCCGAGCACCGCCGCGGCGGCGTTGGCCTGGCGGTGATGCAGCACCTGGCGGCGCTGACGCTCGAGCGTGGGCACGCGCGCCTGGAGTGGTGCGCGCTGGAGTGGAACGAGCCGGCGCTCAACTTCTACGAGAAGATCGGCGCCAGGCGGCTGGAGGAGTGGCGGATGCTGCGCCTGGAGCGGGGCGGGGTCGAGCGGCTCGCTACTCGTCGCGCGGGGTGATGCGGAAGATCGAGACGACCTCGGCCTGGTGGGCCTCGGGGTGGGCCACGTAGGCGCTGGGCCCGCCGCCGAACCAGCCGGCGGCTTCGTTGTTGCCGACAAAGATGCCGGGATGGTGGCGCCCGTCGGCGTCCTGCACCCAGACCTTGTCGCCCTCCTTGAATCCCTCTTCGATCGGATCGCTCATCGGCGTGAGTCTATTGCCCGCGTCCGCGGTCGAGCCCCCGCTGGCGCCCTAGCAGCGACCGAGGGTGCGCAGCTTCTGCCGGTAGACCCGCATCGAGGTGCGGGCCATGTCGCCGTGGGTCTGGCTGCGCAGGCTTGGCACCCGCTCGTGGTGGTAGGGGGAGCTGAGGCTCTCGGCGTGGCCGATCACGTTGCGGACGCCGATGTCGAAGCGGCAGCGCAGGTACTGGGTGAGGCGCAGCGAGGCGCGCAGCTGGCGGCGGTCGCCGAGCAGGTCGCCGTCGCCGTAGCCGGCGTGCTCGATCCCGATCGCGGTCCAGTTGAGGCCGACCGTGTGGCGGCAGCGGGTGCGCAGGTTGACGAGGCGGAAGATCTTCCCCGCCGGCGAGATCACGTAGTGGGAGCAGACGTTGGGCAGCTCGCCGAGCTCGACGTCGGGATTGTCGGGGGCGAAGGTGTTGTAGACGGCGGCGGCGGTGGCGGTCTGCGCCATGTGCTCGACGATCACCCTCGGGTTGCGCAGTCGCCAGCGGTGCTGGCCGTAATGTCGCTGGGAGTAGTCGGCCATCTCGCGCTTGCGTTTGGGGCCGAAGGGGATCGGCCACGGGGTCGAAGAGGGGGGAGAGGCCGAGCTCGCCTCAGCGGTCGGCGCGGCCGTGGCGGGCCCGCTCGAAGCGACCACGGCGAGACAGAGCAGCGCGGCGGCCGTGGCGACGATCGCCGCTTTGGCGAGGGCCCCCACTCAGGCGGCGATCAGGTGCAGCGCTTCGGAGTCGGCGGCGAAGGAGACGAAGTTGGCGACGGAGAGCACGACGACGCACGCTTCGCACTCGCAAACCGTCTCCTCGACGTCGTTGAGGTCGTCGACCAGCACCTCGAAGTCCTCGGCGCAGTCGGGGTCCGAGCAGGTCACTTGGATCAGCCACATGCGCCCATAGTGAGGACCGGCCCGGACGCTTAAGCGAAAGCGATCTCCGCCGCCCTGGTCTGCAGCCGCTCGACCTCGGCGCGCTGGCGGTCGGCGCGCTCGGCCAGGGCCGCGAAGTCGGTTGCCGGCACTCGCTCGCGAACGCTTGCCTCCAGCACTCCCCACAGCCTCGCCTTGCCGCTGATCCCGACGTAAAGGCCTTCCAGCTCGATCAGCCGGCTCAGCGGCGAGTAGCCACGCAGCTGCCCGTTCGTCTTCAGCCGCCCCACCTTCTCGGCGAGCCAGGCGCCGATCGGCTTCAGCCGGTCACGGCCGACCCCGAGCTCGTCCATCACCGCTTCCAGCGTCCGCTTGTCGGCCTCGATTTCGTCCCGGATGCGCTCCAGAGGGAGCGCGAACTCCTCGTCCTCACGATTGCTGGCGGCGGTCCGCTTTGCCAACTCGAGCCCGACGGTCGAGCCGGCGAGGTGGTCGTTCAAATAGATGGGGAGGTAACGCTCGGGAATCGGGGTCCTCTCGTAGTGGGTCCTCGCGGGTACCCCGGCCGAGCCGGCGGAAAACGCGATGCGATCCCGTTTTGCCCGCTCGACCGAGGGGTACCCACGGGCTGAGTCCAGCGATTGCGAAAGGAGTGGCAACCATGATGTTCGAGAAGCTGCAGGGCAAGAAGATCGCCTTCCTGATGGCCAACGAGGGGGTCGAGCAGGTCGAGCTGACCGAGCCGCTGGAAGCCGTCCGCGGCTGCGGGGCCGAGGTCGAGCTGCTGGCGCCCGAAGCCGGTGAGATCCAAGCCTTCAACCACCTCGACAAGGGCGAGCGCTTCCCGGTCGACCGCACCGTCGGCGAGGCCGACGCCAGCGAGTACGACGGGATGGTGCTGCCAGGCGGCGTCGCCAACCCGGACCAGCTCCGCACCGACGAGGACGCGCTCGAGTTCGTCCGCGCGATCTTCGCGGCCGGCAAGCCGGTGGGGGCGATCTGCCACGCGCCCTGGACGCTGATCGACGCTGGCGTCGCCGCCGGCCGCACCATGACCTCCTGGCCGAGCCTGGAGACCGACCTGCGCAACGCCGGCGCCGAGTGGGTCGACGAGGAGGTCCACGTCGACAACGGCCTCGTCACCAGCCGCAAGCCCGACGACCTCGAGGCGTTCAAGTCGAAGCTGCTCGAGGAGCTCGCCGAGGGTGTCCACGACGGCGGTGTCGCCGCTCCCGCAAACGGGTAGCGGACGCCCATGTCAATCAAACAGAAGGTCGCCCGCAAGGCGGTCAAGAAGACGGCGAAGCACACCACCCGTGGGGCTGTTTCGAAATTGAAGCGCGACCCGATGCGCTCGACCACGCTGCTCGGTCTCGGGGCCGTCATCGGCGCCCTCGCCGGCTGGCTGCTCGGTCGATCGACCGGCGGCGCGGACCCGGCGCCGGTCCAGTGACCATGGGTGCCGACGAGCGCGAGGGGGAGGCGCTGGCCCGCGAAGAGGCGGACGCCGCTGCCGCCGAAGCGGCGGAGATCGGCGGCAAGGTGCCGCCCGACAGCGACGACCCCGCCGAGCAGCCGCTGATCGAGGCGGGGGAGGGCGAGTCGGAGGGCTTCGAGCTGGCCGAGAAGGATCTGGTGGACATCGCCAGCCACGGCGACGAACACCGCTTCCCCGACAACGTGCCGTCGCCGCCCGAGGAGCCTCAGCAGGCCGAGCACGGCGAGGCGGACGAGTCGATTCCGTCAGACGGGTAACGAAGGAGGAGCTGATGTCGCACCGACTGTTGGCAATCGTCACCGACGAGATCGAGGGTCCCGAGCCGATCGAGGAGATCCGCCGCGCCGGCAACGGCGACGGGGTCGAGCTTCGGGTGGTCGTGCCCGCGGTCGAGGCGAACCCTTTGCGCCACACGCTCGGCGACGTCGACGAGCCAAGGGCCGAAGCCGAGGAGCGGCTCGGCCGGGTGCTGGCGACGCTGCGCGGCAACGGCATCGAGGCGGCCGGCGAGGTCGGCGATCCCGACCCGGTCCAGGCCGCGCAGGACGCGCTGCTGAAAGCTCCCGCCGACGAGGTGCTGATCTTCGAGCACGAGGATGCCCAGGCGCGCTGGTTCGAGCAGGGCATGTTCGAGAAGGCGCAGGCGGGTCTCGATCCGCCGCTGCGAATGGTCGTCCTCCACGGCGACGACGACGGCACCGAGCACGTGGTCGAGGTGGAGACCGCGGGTCGTGGCACCGTCGACCCGGACGCTGGCCACGAGGTCGGCACCTCCTACGGAGCGGGGCTCTCGCGCGCCGACTTCGCCGGGATGACGATGGGGATCGTCGGCACGATCGCCGCCGCCATTCTCGCCGCCGCGGTCACCGCCAAGAGCGGCAACGCGACCGGCGCCCAGGCGGCCGCGATCCTGATCGCGATCGGCATCGCGCTGGTCAACATGGCCCACGTCGTCGGGTTGCTGCTGATGGACAGCGTCCGCTACCACGGCGGTTTCGCGAATTTCTTCCGCGGCCTGGCTCTGGTTGGCACCCCGCTGGCGGTCCTCGCCAACCTGCTGCTTCTGCTGCTCGCCTAGGAGGCGCCGTTGGCGATCGGGTGCTCGCCGGTCTCAACCCGCTCCTGGGTGCGGAGCGCCTCCAGAACCTCCTCGGCCAGCTGCGAGCCGTCCTCGGCGCGCAGCGGGGTCGCGGTGACCCGCAGGACCACGCCATCCGGGTCGATTTCCTCCAGGGAGACGCTGGGTCGGTAGCGGGTCGGCACCGTGATCTCGCGCAGTAGCCGCTGCTCGACCCGCTGCGGGCTGGCGTCGGTCGGGAAGCGCGCCCTGACGTCGACCTTCTCGGGCTCGCGGAGGGGAACGACGACGAGCTGTAGAAGCACGTTGTTGGGCACCAGCAGCCGGTCGGCCCCCTGGGTCAGCGTCGTGTAGAAGAGGCCGAGCGAGGAGACCGTGCCCTCGAGCGAGCCGGCGAGGGCGCCGCCGACCAGGCGCACGCGTTCGCCCACCCGGAAGGGACGCGTGGTCTGCAGGACGACGCCGGCGAAGATCCCGCCCAGCGACTGCTGCGCGGCGAGGCCGAGCAGGACCGCGGTGAAAGCCCCGCCGACCGCGAGCGCGCCGGCGTTGACCCCGGCGATCCGCAGGGCGACGATCACCACCGCCACCATCGCGATCAGCCGGATCACGAACCCGGTGGTGCCGGCCGTGGCCGGGTCCATCCGCCGGTAGAGGCGCGGGGTGAGGCCACTGGCGAGCCAGTGGGTAGCGGCTGAGCCGGCGATCACGAGGAGGATGACGGTGCCGATCCGGATCCAGTCGCCGTAGCCGGGGGCGATCTTCGACCGCTGCGAATAGACGACCAGGGTGGCGGCGATCACCAGCAGGGACAGCAGCAGCCCGCCGAACGCCCGCTTCGAGAAGCGTGGGGTCAGCTCGTCGCCGAGTCCGAGCGCGTGCCAGGTGTGGCTGCGCGTCTCGAACAGCTCGCGCGGCAATTTCGGTCGGCGGGGAGCGGGCATCAAGCTCCGCTACCCGGCTGCGAGCTGCCTACGCGGAAAGGGGGCGTTCTGTGTGCCTAATCACGCAACGCCGCCAGCCCGTCCTCACGGCTGGCGTGGACCGGGATCGACTGGTCGAGGCCGCTGACGTCGAGCACCCGCCGGACCTGATCGCGGTCGGTGCAGATCACCAGGCGGGCCCCGGAGCCGGAGTCGCCATCGCCATTCAGGCGCTGCCAGGCGCGGACGATCAGGGCGATCCCGGTCGAGTCGATGAACTCGCACTCGGAGAGGTCGATCAGAACCGATGCCTGGCCGTCCTCGAGGGCGGCGTCGAGCGGACCTCGCAGGTCAGGGGCGGTGCTGAGGTCGAGCTCGCCACGGACCGCGACGACGCGGACCCCGTCGACCTCCGCGGAAGACGTCTCGAAGGGGGCGGGTTGCACGCGCCCGATGCTACAACAGCGACCGCAATCGGTTCCACTTTCGGAACCTGTTTGCCCCCCATCGGCCAGGGGTACACGATGGCCCAGGCAGCGGTGCAAGCTATGCTCGGCCCCGAGATTTTCGTAGGTGCCTCGGAGCCCTGGGACTGGAATGCGTGAACACGAAGACTGACGATCGACCCGGGCTGCGAATGTCGCTACCAGCGCGGGCCGAGAACGTGGCAGTCGTCCGCCACGCTCTTGCTGGTCTCGGTGAGCGGCTGGGGATGGACGACGGGTCGATCGCCGACCTGAAGACGGTCGTCACCGAGGCGGCGATGAACGTCGTCGTCCACGCCTATCCGGAGAACGAAAAGGGCGCGCTCGCGGTCGAGGCCTACGGCGAGAACGACGGCCTCACCGTGGTCGTCCGCGACTTCGGGATGGGCATCCGTCCCCGGCCCGACGTCGAGCGCCCGAGCCTGCGGATCGGGCTGACCCTGATCGCGGCGCTTTCCGCCAGCTTCGAGATCAGCGGCGGCATCGACCGCGGCACCGAAATCCGCATGCATCTACCGCTCAGCGCCGAGGCGCTGGCTGGCGACTCCGCGGCCGCGGAGCAGGCGATCGCCGCCCAGGAGGCGACCGAGGTCAAGGTCGGCCCGCCGGAGCTGGTCGGGCCGGTTCTGAGCCGCGTCCTCGGCGTGCTCGCGGCGCGGCGGGAGATCACCGTCGACCGCCTCGCCGACACGATGCTGCTCAGCGACGCGATCTCCGCCGCCGCCCCGCAGGGCTTCGCCGACGGCCACGTCGAGCTCAGCATCGCCGACCGCGAGGAGGGTGTCGAGCTGCGGGTCGGGCCGATGAGCGAGGGAGCCGGCGAGCGCCTGCGCCAGGGGCTGGACGTCCCCCAGGTCGGCTCGCTGGAGGCGCTGGCCGACGACCTGCGGGTCGAGCAGGGCGAGCAGGGCGAGTACCTCGTCGTCGAAATCGACGCCCTCAGGGCCTGACGTGGCGCTACTCGGGCTCGCCTGAGTCTTCGGCGGCGCGGTTCTGTTCGGCGACCTCTTCGCGGATCCGCTCCAGAGTGCGGCGCAGGATGCGCGAGACGTGCATCTGTGAGTGGCCGATCTTCTCGGCGATCTGCGACTGGGTCATGTCCTCGACGAAGCGCAGCTGCAGGACCAGCCGTTCGCGCTCGTCGAGGTGGGGGAGGACCCCCTCCAGCGCCAGCTTGTCCTCGATCAGCTCGTAGCCCTCGTCCGTGTCCCCGACCCACTCCGAGGCGGGTGATTCGTCCTCGTCGCCGCCTACCGGCCGGTCCAGCGAGAGTGGGCGCCGGTTGTGGTTGGCCTCCAACACCTCCAGCACGTCGGCGGGGTCGATCTCGAGCCGACTGGCGATCTCGCCGACCGAGGGCGAGCGCTGCAGCTGCACGGTCAGCCCGGTGATCGCCTTCTCGACTTCGGCCATGCGGTCGTGCAGGCCGCGTGGCACCCGCACGGTCCAGACGCGATCGCGGAAGTGGCGTTTGAGTTCGCCGAGGATGGTCGGCGAGGCGAAGGCGGTGAAGGGCGTGCCGCGGGACGGGTCGAAGCGGTCGATCGCGTTGACGAGGCCGAGGCTTGCCACCTGCAGGAGGTCGTCGAAGGACTCGCTGGCGCCGCGGTAGCGCAGCGCCAGGCTCTTCGCGAACGGCAGGTAGCGTCGCACCAGCTCCTCGCGGATCATCGGGTCGCGGCCGTCGCTGAAGCGGCGCCACAGCTCCTTCTCGCTCACCAACCCGTCGGTCGCGTGGGCGCCCGCTGGTTGCTGGTCGGTTTGAGTCTGGTCCCGTTTCGCTGCCATGAATCTCTCGCGCGCCGGCTTTTACGTACCGGCGCCGCCCTGAGGGCGATGGATCGATGCCGTGCAGCGCCCGGGGCCCTTCGGGCCGCCGGCTCCACACGATAGCGAGGCCCGTCGTCCGCCATCATCACTGCCTTGCGCGCCTTCCTCACCGCAACCGCGATCGCCCTGCTGTTGGCCTTGTCAGCGAGCAGCGCCGCCTCAGCTCGCTGGGCGCCGCGGCCGACCACCGAGCCCTGGCAGTGGCAGCTCCAGGGCGCTCTCGACCTCAGCGTCGCCGCCACGATCTTCGACGTCGACGGCTTCGAAACCAGCGCCGGCCAGGTGCGGGCACTGCAGCGCCGCGGCCGCAAGGTCGTCTGTTACCTCGACGTCGGCAGCTGGGAGAGCTACCGGCCCGACGCTGGCGCCTTCCCGCGCTCGGTGATCGGGCGCCGCTACGACGGCTTTCCCGACGAGCGCTGGCTCGACGTCAGCCGCTTCGAGCGCTTCGCGGCGCCGCTGAGGGCGCGGATCGAGATCTGTGCCCGCAAGGGCTTCGATGCGGTCGAGCCCGACAACCTGGCCGGCTGGGAACCCGAAAACGAGACCGGCTTCGAGATCACCCGCGCCGACCAGCTTCGCTTCAACCGCTGGATCGCCCGCCAGGTCCACCGTCGTGGGATGGCGGTGGCGCTTAAGAACGACGGCCGCCAGGCCGCGCAGCTGGTCGGGCAGTTCGACTTCGCCGTCGTCGAGGAGTGCTTTCAGTACGACGAATGCGGCTACTACGAGGCCTTCACCGACGCCGGCAAGGCGGTGCTGGTCGCCGAGTACGAGCTGCCGACCGCCGACTTCTGCGCCGCCGCCGCCGAGCTGCAGTTCAGCGCCATCCGCAAGTCCTATGACCTCTTCGCCCGACCCTGGCAGCCGTGTGAGACGAGCGCCAGCGGGTAGGGTCGGGAGATGGGATTCGACCAGTACCACGAGCCGCCCGAGGAGCTTTCCGCCGAGGCCCGCAGCTACGCCCGGATCTGCGTCTCGCTGACCGAGGAGGCGGAGGCGATCGGGTGGTACCAGCAGCGCCTGGCTCTGGAGACCGACCCGGAAGCGCGGGCAATCATGGAAGACGCTCAAGGGGAGGAGTTCAAGCACTTCGCGATGGACCTCGAGTTCCTGCTACGGCGCACCCCGCGCTGGCGTGAGATCGCCAAAGGAGTGCTGTTTCGCGACGGCGACATCGTCGCGCACGGCGAGGCCGCCGAGGAGGGCTCGGAGGACACCAGCAGCGGCGAGGCAAGCGGCGGCAGCGCCATCCCGGCCGACGGCTCACTCGGAATCGGCAGTTTGAAAGGGGAGTCGCAATGAACCATCTACTGCGCCAGCTGGCGCCGGTCTCTGACGCCAACTGGCAGTTGCTCGACGACGAGGCCCGGGAGCGCCTGCAGGGGCCGTTGGCCGCACGCCGCTTGGTCGACTTCTCCGGCCCCCACGGGTGGGAGCACTCGGCGACCAATCTCGGTCGCACCGAGGAGATGCCGCCGCCCAACGGCAAAGGCGTCAGCGCCCTGCGCCGGCGGGTGCTGCCGCTGGCCGAGCTGCGCGCCGACTTCGCGATCTCCCGGGCCGAGCTGCGCGACGACGACCGCGGCGCCGTCGATGCCGACCTCGCCCCGCTCGACGAGGCCGCTCGGCAGATCGCCCTGGCTGAGAACGTGGCCGTCTTTCACGGCTGGGAGCAGGCGGGGATCGACGGCATTGCCGCCGCCTCGCCGTTCGACCCTGAGCCGCTGGAGAAGGACGCCGAGGCCTACCCGCGCTGTGTCGCCCGCGCGGTCGAGTCGATCCGCCAGGCCGGGGTCGAGGGCCCATACGGGTTGGCGCTCGGCCCCGACGAGCACACGCTGGTGATCGAGACCGCCGAGCATGGCGGCTACCCGCTGTTCGACCACTTGGCGAAGATCCTCGGCGGCCCGATCGTCTGGGCGCCCGGGCTCAAGGGCGCGGTCGTGCTGAGCCTGCGCGGTGGCGACTTCCTCTTCGAGTCGGGCCAGGACCTTGCGATCGGCTACAGCCACCACGACGCCGAGAGCGTCCACCTTTACCTGGAGGAGAGCTTCTCCTTCGTCGTCGCGACGCCGGAGGCTGCGGCGCCGCTCAGCAGCTGAGCGGCGCCGGCACCTTCATTTCGAGTCGGCTCAGTCCTCTTTGGGCTCGGGGGACTTGAAGTGCATGATCTCGACCCTCGAGTGCATGCTCTCCTCGCCGCTCTCGGCGAGCCGCGTGCTCGACTCCGCCTGGATCTCGAGCACCCGGTCGAGCGTCTCCGACAGCAGGCTGGCGACGTCGTCCCAGCCCTGTTTGTCGACGACCATCGGGGTGCGGCTGAGGTGGCGATCGTCGACCTCGTCGAGCGTGCCGGAGTTGGCTGCCTCCTCGATGTCGATGAAGACCGATTTCAGCATCGCCCCGGAGAGCCCTGGCCGCAGGCTTTTCGGCAGTCGGGCCCATTCGCTGTCGCTGAGGAACTGGCGTCGGGTGGCGCGGTAGAAATGCTCGGTCGCGCCACGGCGCTGTTTGGTGTCGACCAGCTCGATGCAGTCGTATTTCTCCAGAACCCGCACGTGGTAGGCGACCAAGTTGAGGCTCTGGTCGAGCTGCTGCGAGAGCAGATTCGGACTCGAAACCCGTTCGTTGAGAATGGTCAGGATTTCCACCCTGAGCGGGTGTGCGAACGCTTTGGCAACGCTTTGTTCGACGCTGTCTTTTTTCTTGGTCTTCGGCAAGGCGGCATTCCTTCGGTCGTTTAAAAGGTGGCGGCCGACCTCTTGCACTCTAAACGTTTCGACTCAGGAATTCCATAGCAGTCTCTGTTTTCCCGTTTATTTGCGGCTTCTTGTCGCCTCCCCCTTGATTGCTGGAATTATTTAGAGTAAAACTCAAGTCGGCCGCGAAAGGGGCGGCCTCGGGAGACAGGGAATGTGGGGGAGGTGGGAAACGTGAGGATCGTGTCCAGTCACGGCGTGATGCCGGCAGCGATTACCAAGAGCTGCTGAGTCGGTAGGTAGGGGCGGCGTTCGCGCCTGGCACCCTGTAGTGGTGGCTCCATGGAAGCTGCCGCTCATCGTGCTCGCGATCGCCGTCCCGATCACCGCCGCCTTTCTGCTCGGCGGCCCCGGGGTCGGGGTCGCGATGGGCGCCCTGGTGGCGGTCGTCATCGTCTATGTCGCCGCTCGCCAGCCCCCGCGGGGTGCCCTCGGCAGCACTGGTGGCGCGACCGTTTCGACCCGGCTGCTGCTCGCCGCCGCCTGTCCGGTCGAGGACCCCGCGGTGATCGCCGCGGTCGCGGCCCTGGCCGTGGCGCGGGGCGGCGCCGAGGTCGTGGTGCTGGTGCTGGCGCCAGCGCGGATCGGCTTTCTCGACCGCTGGGCCTCCGACGTCGAGGGCGCTCGCGCCGAGGCGCAGCGCAGCCTGGTGATGACTGTCGCCTCGCTGGCCAAGGCGGGGGTCGAGGCCGAAGCCAGGGTCGGCGACGAGGACCTGGTTCAGGCGGTCGAAGACCAGCTGCAGAGCTTCGACGCAACCGACGTGCTGCTGGTCAGCGAAGACGCCGAGCGCGACCCGGGGGCGGCCGCTGCCGCGGCCGAGCTTGAAGAGCGCCTGCGGCCCCGCTTCCGCTGGCTGACGCTCAGCGGTCCAGCAGCTCGCTGAAGTGCAGCGCCGCCCGGGTCGGGACGACGAACTCGCCGCCGCCGTGCAGGAGGCCGACGCCGCCGAGGTCGCGAACCGCGCGCTCGATCGCGTCGCGCTCGGCGAAGGTGGCCTCCTCGCCGGCGATTTCGCGGATCAGCTCGGGCAGGGTCAGTAGCACGGGGTGGATCTCGAGGACCTGGCGCAGCACGGTCGACTCGGTCGCGAGGTCCGCGGCCCTGGTCGTCCAGCTGTCGTCCGTGTTGCTCATCGCCCTCGCTGGGCCGCTAAGTGGTCGGCTCGCCGGGAGTCTCCCCCGAGCCCTGGTCCTGGGCGGAGTCGAGGTCGATCAGCTGTTGCGCCCAAGGCTGTTTCAGCGAGCTGCGGTAGTAGTGCTTGATCGCCCCGCGCACCGGCTTGACCCGGACCAGGGTTACCGCGCCGCAATTCGCCAGCACCCGCACGTGGTAGGCGAGGTTGCTGACCGGCAGCTGGAACTCGCGGGCCATCCGCCGCGGGCTGATCATCTCCTCGCCGCGCATCCGCCGCAGGATCCGGCGCCGCAGGGGGTGGCTGAGCGCCACCAAGAGGCCGTTGTCGTCGGCGCGATTTAGCTCCGTCATCCCGCGGCCAATATAGAGCAAATGAAACGTTTTGTCTGCAAACTTCCTGTCTGCACAGAAAACTGTCGCGTCAGTCAGTTGGGATCAGCCGGTTCCGTGAACGCCGCCCATCTCACTGAAGACGGCGGTGAAGCCGTCGCCTTCGCGGCGCTCGTCGGCGATCACGTGGGAGACGGCGTTGATCAGCGCCAGGTGGGTGAACGCCTGCGGGAAGTTGCCGAGGTGGCGGCCGGAGTCGGCCTCGAGCTCCTCGGCGAAGAGGTCGAGCCATCCCGCCGACTCGAGCAGGCGCTCGCAGAGCGCCCGCGCTCGCTGGCACTCGCCGATCTCCGAGAGCGCCGAGACCAGCCAGAAGGAGCAGATCAGGAAGGTGCCCTCCTTGCCCTGCAGGCCGTCGTCGGTTTCGTCGACCTTGTAGCGGAGGACGAGCCCGTGCTCGGTCAGCTCGTCGGCGATTGCCTCGACGGTCGCCCGGATGCGCGGGTCATCGGGAGGCAGGAAGCGCAGCAGCGGGATCAGCAGCAGCGAGGCGTCGAGCGCGTCGGTGTCGTAGTGCTGGCGGAAGACGCCGTCGCGAACGCCGCGGGCGAGGATCTCCGCCTGGAACTCGTCGGCTTTGGCCCGCCACTCGTCGGCGACCTCCGCGAAGCCGAGCCCGCGGGCGAGGCGGGCGCCGCGGTCGACGGCAACCCAGATCATCAGCTTCGAGGAGACGTAGTGCTGCGGCTCCCCGCGCGACTCCCAGATCCCCTGGTCGGGGTGCGGCCAGGCGTCGATCGCCGCTTCCACCTGGTAGCGGACAAGCTGGCGGTCGGCCGGGGTGCCGCTCCCTTTCAGCGCCTTTTCGTGCAGGTAGATCGAGTCCAGCAAGGCTCCCCAGACGTCGTTCTGGCGCTGGTCGAAGGCGCCGTTGCCGATCCGCACCGGCTTCGCCCCGCCGTAGCCGGAGAGGTGGTCGAGGGTGCTCTCGGTCAGCTCCTTCTCACCGCCGATCCCGTACATGATCTGCAGGTCCGGGTGGTCGCGGCAGACCTGGACGATGAAGCGCATGTAGTCGCGCGCCTCCTGGTCGAAGCCGAGCGTGTGCAGGGCCCAGAGGCTGAAGGTCGAGTCGCGGATCCAGCTGAAGCGGTAATCCCAGTTGCGTTCGCCGCCGGGCGCCTCCGGCAGCGAGGTCGTCGGCGCCGCCAGGATCGCCCCGGTCGGGGTGTAGGTGAGGCCCTTGAGGACGAGCGCCGAGCGCTGCAGGTGGATCCGCCAGGGGTGGTCGGGGAAGTTGCCGTCGCGCAGCCACTCGCGCCAGAATTCTTCGGTCGAGTCGAGCCGCTCCAGCGCCTCCGGCGAGCTGCGCGGGCCGCCGAGCTCACCGACGTTCCAGCTCAGCGCGCAGAAGCCGCTCTCGTCCTCGCGCAGCTTCAAGCTGCCGCTGACGCTGCCGCCCTCGATCTCCAGCTCCATGTCACTGGTCAGCTGCAGGGTGGTGCCGTCCTTGGCGTGGGCCACCGCTTCGCCGAGCTCACCGCCGGTCCAGGTCGCGTCGTCGAGCCCGTAGCCGAAGCGCGGCAGGCACTCCATCTCCATCTCGACCTCGCCGTCGATGCAGGTCATCGTCCGCAGCAGCGAGCGGTCGGACTCGTGCCCGGTGTCGGGTCGCCCGTCGCCGTCGCTGTCCTTCCCGGAGCTGGCCCATTCGGCGATCGTCAGCGCGTCCTTGACCACGACCCAGCCGGTGTCGGTGACCCAGGTCGTCTCGATCACCAGGGTGCCTGGCTCGTAGCGGCGGCTGATCGGGACGATCACACCCTTCGGGCGCAGGCTGAAGCGGCCGGCGCTGCGGTCGAGCATGGCCGCGAAGGCGCTCGGCGAGTCGAAGCGGGGGAGGCAGAGCCACTCGACCGAGCCGGAGAAGGAGACCAGCGCCGCGGTGTGGCAGTCGGAGAGGAAGCCGTAACTGCCGATGGGTGGGAACTGATCGTCGATCGGGCTGCTCATGGGCCGCCGCGAACCTAGCAGCGGCGGCGGCAGCGCAGATGCGCGTCGCTACGCTGAATCGAGATGACTCCGCCCTTCGCTCTCGCGGGCGCTTTGCTCGGCCTGGTCGAGTTGATCCCGCTGCTGGTCGCGGCCGCGCTGTACGTGAAGCGCTCGTCGACCCTGGCCGCCAAGGGGCGGCCGGTGCCGCTTTGGCGCCAGCTTTGCTTCGCCGCCGGGTTGCTGACGATCTTCGCCGCGATCGCCTCGCCAATCGACTACATCGCCGAGGAACTGGTGATCGCCCACATGGTCGAGCACCTGCTGATCGGCGACATCGCCAGTCTCCTGCTGGTGCTGGGGCTGACCGGGCCGCTGCTGCAGCCGATCCTGGCGATCCGGGTCTTCGACCGGCTCAAGGTCCTCGCCCACCCGCTGATCGCCTTCCCGCTCTGGGCGGTGAACATGTTCTTCTGGCACATCCCGGTCATGTACGACGCCGCCTACGGGGGCGCCTTCCTGCACGCGGTTGAGCACACCACCTTCATCGCCTTCGGCGCCCTGATGTGGATGCCGGTGTTCGGGCCGCTGCCGAAGCCGGAGTGGTTCACCGCTGCCTGGAAGGTCGTCTACGTGATCGCCGTCCGCTTCACCGGCGCGATCCTCGGCAACGTCCTGATGTGGTCGGGCACGGTCCTCTACGACCGCTACTCCTCCGGCGAGCTGGAGTGGGGCCTGACGCCGGTCCAAGACCAGAGCACGGCCGGCGTGGTGATGATGATTGAGGGGACCTTCCTCGGCCTCGGCCTGCTCGCCTGGGTCTTCTTCGAGGCGGCGCGCGAGGGGATCGAGAAGCAGAAGCTGCTTGACCTCGCCCAGGATCGCGGCATCGAGCTCGACCCCGCTCGTGCCCAGCGCGCGGTCGCCGCCGGCCACGGCGACCGGCTCGAGAAGCAGCTGGCCGGGAGTGGGAGGGACCCTGAAAACCGGCCGGCCTGAGCGGCTGCTGCTGGCCGCATTGGTCTTCGTCGTCGGCGCCTGCAGCCTCGGCGCCGAGATCGCCGCGGCGCGCCTGCTGGCGCCCTACTTCGGCGCCTCGACGATCGTCTGGGCGAACACGATCGGGGTCGTCCTCGTCGCGCTCTCGATCGGCTACTGGTTCGGCGGCCGCTATGCCGACCGCCACCCGCATCTGCGCAGCCTCTGCCTGCTGGTTCTCGGCGCCTCGCTGCTGATCGCGGTGATCCCGTTCGCGGCCCGTCCCTTCCTCGACTTCTCGGTCGAGGCCTTCGACAGCGTCTCGATCGGGACCTTCGCCGGCTCCCTGTTCGGGGTCCTGGTCCTGGTCGCGGTGCCGGTGACGATGCTCGGCGCCGCCTCGCCCTGGGCGGTCCGGCTCGCGGTCGGCGGGCGCGACACCGCCGGCGAGGTGGTCGGCCGCCTCTACGCGATCTCGACCGCCGGCTCGCTGGCGGGGACGATGATCTCGGCCCTGCTGCTGATCCCGCTGCTCGGGACCCAGCGCACCTTCATCGTCTTCGCGCTGGCCCTGGCGCTGGTCGCGAGCATCGGGATCGGCTGGCGGGCGCTGGCGGTCCCGGCGGCGCTGGCGGTGGTGCTGGCGCTGCCGGTGGGGACGATCAAAGGCTCCGGCGAGGGCGAGGTCCTCTACGAGGCGGAGACGACCCACCAGTACGCCCGTGTGGTCGAACGTGACGACGGCACCCGGGTGCTGGAGTTGAACGAGGGACAGGCGGTGCACTCGCTCTACCGGCCGGGCAGCTACCTGACCGGCGACTACTGGGACGGGCACCTGGTGCTGCCGGCGGCGGCAGCGGCGCGGCCGCCGCACCGGATCGCGATCCTCGGCAACGCCGGCGGCACCGTCGCCCGCGCCTTCGGCCACTACTTCCCGCAGACCGCCGTCGACGCGGTCGAGATCGACTCCGAGCTGACCGACCTCGGCGAACGCTTCCTCGGCCTCCACAACCCGCGAATGACCGTCTACGACGAGGACGCGCGGCCCTGGCTGCGGGCCGCCGAGGGCGGCTACGACGCGATCATGGTCGACGCCTATCGCCAGCCCTACATCCCCTTCTACCTAACGACCGAGGAGTTCTTCGCGCTGACCCGGGAGCGGCTGGCGCCGGGCGGGGTGACGATCGTCAACGTTGGCCACCCCGAGGGCGGCGATGAGCTCGAGCGGGTGCTGGGGCGGACGATGGCGGCCTCGTTCCCGCGGGTCCTGCGCTACCCGATCGAGGACACCAACACGCTCCTGGTCGGCGGCGGCGAGAGCCTCTCCGCCGCCCGCCTGCGCGCCGACGCCGACCGGCTGCCGGCGGACCTGCAGCCGCTGGCCCGCGAAGCGGCGGCGGCGCTGGCGCCGCGGCTGCCCGGTGGCGAGATCTACACCGACGACCACGCGCCGGTCGAGTGGCTGATCGACGAGTCCCTGCTGGAATACGCGAATGAGTGACGGCAACGCGGTCGATCGCGGCAAGGCCTGGCTGGTGACGGGGCCGTTGGGCAGGGGCATTTCCTTCGCCATCGACTTCGGCGCCGCGCTGCGCACGATGCTGGCCAAGCGCCGGGGTCGCTAGGGTCAGCGGCCGATGGAGACGAAGCTCACCGAGCTGGACAACTCACGCGTGCGGGTCGAGGTCGAGGTTCCGGCCAAGGACGTCGAGCGCGCCGCCTCGCGCGCCGCCCGCGCGATGGCGAAGGAAATGCGCATGCCCGGCTTCCGCGCCGGCAAGGCGCCGCCCTCGCTGGTGATCCAGCGGCTCGGCTTCGGCCCGGTCCTGCAGGAGGCGATTCGTGAGGCGCTGCCCGAGTGGTACGAACGGGCGCTGCTGTCCTCCGGGGTCAGCCCGATCGGCGACCCCAGCATCGAGATGACGGAGACGCCCGAGGAGGAGGGCCAGCCGCTCGAGTTCAAGTTCGAGGTCGGCGTCCGCCCCCAGGCCCAGCTCGGCGATTACAAAGGCCTGGAGGTCGGTCGCGAGGAGAAAGAGGCGCCCGACGAGGTCGTCGACACCGAGATCGAGCGCATTCGCGAGGGCTTCGCCCGGCTGGAGACGGTCGAGCGCGAGTCCGCCGAGGGCGACTCGCTGCTGATCGACTTCGAGGGCCTGCTCGACGGCACCGCCTTCGAGGGCGGCAAGGCCGAGGACTACCTGCTGGCGCTCGGCTCGGGCCAGCTGATCGAGGGCTTCGAGGAGCAGCTGACCGGCACCAAGGCGGGCGCCGACGTCGAAGTCAAGGTCACCTTCCCGGACGAATACCAGGCCGAGAACCTGGCCGGCCAGGACGCGGTCTTCAACGTCAAGGTCAAAGAGGTGCGGGAGAAAATCCTCCCCGACCTCGACGACGAGTTCGCCTCCGACGCCTCCGAGTTCGAGACGCTGGAGGAGCTGCGCGCCGACATCGCCGAGAAAGTGAGCGCGGCGCTGAACAGTCGCGCCGAGGAAGACTTCCGGATCGCCGCCATCGACGCCGCCGTTGCCGCTTCGACGGTCGACGTTCCCGACGACCTGGTCACGGCGCGGGCGACCGAACGCTGGGAGCGGATGGAACGCCAGCTCGCCGGCCGCGGCATGGACCCCAACGCCTTCCTGCAGATGCAGGGCAAAACGCGCGAGGAGCTGATCGAGGAGTCGAAACCCGACGCGCTCAAAGAGCTCAAGCGCGAGGCGGTGGTGACGGCGATCGCCGAAGCCGAGGGGATCGAGGCGACCGAGGAGGAGCTTGTCGAGGCGCTCGCGCACTCCGCTGAACACGAGCGGACGACGCCCGAGAAGCTGCTGGCGCGCCTGCGCGAGAGCGGTCGCGACGCGATGATCGCCGAAGACATCAAGGCCCGCAAAGCGATCGAGCTGGTGGCCGAGGCGGCGGTGCCGATCCCGCTCGAGCAGGCGCAGGCGCGCGAGGCGATCTGGACGCCGGAGAAGGAGCGCGAGGAGAAAGCGGACAAACTTTGGACTCCGGACGATGAGTAGAGTGAGCCACCGATGAGTCCCCTGATCCCGATGGTGGTCGAGCAGACCTCGCGCGGCGAGCGCGCCTTCGACATCTACTCGCGCCTGCTCGGCGAGCGGATCATCTTCCTCGGCACGCCGGTCACCGACGACATCGCCAACCTGATCGTCGCCCAGCTTCTGCACCTGGAGTCCGAGGACCCCGACAAGGACGTCAGCATCTACGTCAACTCGCCCGGCGGCTCCGTGTATGCGGGCCTGGCGATCTACGACACGATGCAGTTCATCAAACCCGACGTGCAGACGATCTGCGTCGGCGTCGCGATGAGCATGGGCGCGCTGCTGCTCAGTGGCGGCGCCGCCGGCAAGCGGATGGCGCTGCCGAACTCGAAGATCCTGATCCACCAGGTCTCCGCCGGCTTCCAGGGCCAGGCGACCGACATCGAGATCCACGCCAAAGAGATCATCGACGTCCGCCGCCGCCTCGACGAGATCATCGCCCACCACACCGGGCAGTCCTTCGAGAAGGTCACGCAGGACACCGAACGCGATTACTTCATGAGCGCGGAGGAGGCGAAGGAGTACAACATCGTCGACCGCGTGATCGACCACCACTGAAGCGCGCCGCCCTCCTCGCTGTTCTCGTCCTCGCCCTGGCCGCCGCGCCGGCCGGCGCCAAGGTCGCCAGCCGCGACGGCGGCATGTCCTACTGGGGCCACGTCTTCCCGCTGCAGGCCTCCCACGGCTCGCGCGGGGCGGTCGGCGAATACCACGCCTCGCGCAACGGTGGCCGCATCCACGAAGGCGTCGACATCACCGCCCGCTGCGGGGCGCCCCTGGTCGCCGTCCGCAACGGCCGCGTGCGCGAGGCCGGCTACGACCCCGTCCTCTACGGCAACTTCGTGCTGATCCACGGCGAAGGGGAGAGGCGCAGCTATTTCTACGCGCACATGCCTAGCCCGGCCCGCGTCCGCAGGGGCGAGTGGGTCTTCGAGGGCGAGCGGGTGGGCTCGGTTGGCGAAACCGGCAACGCGGTCGGGACCGGCTGCCATCTGCACTTCGAGATCCACGTCAACGGCGTCGCCGTCGATCCGACCGCTCTACTGGCCCGCTGGGACCGGTACAGCTAGCCGGCCAGCGAGCGCTCGAACCAGACGTCGGCTTTGGGATTGTCGTTGTACGCGGGGACCTCGCGGTAGCCGGCGGCGCGGTAGAGGCGAAGCGCGTCGGTCAGGTAGGCGGAGCTGTCGAGGCGGACCGCGCGGCAGCCGTGCCCGGCGGCGATCGCGTCGAGCTCGGCGAGGATCCGCCGGCCAAGGCCGATGCCGCGGTGGGCGGGGGAGACGAACATGCTCTTGACCTCCGCCACCTCGGTGTCGAGGTGGCGGACGCCGCCGATCCCGGCAGGCTCGCCGTCGACGCGGGCGAGCAGGAAGATGCCGGCGGGGGGGACCAGGTCGGCCGGCGGCCCCGCCGCGATCTCCGCCTCGATGTCGACCCCGGCCCCCTCGCGGTCGTACTCCAGCGGCCCGTCGGCCTCGCGGATGAACGGCGCGTAGAGCGCCATCACCTCCGGCGCGTCACGCGGGACCCTTTCCAAAGTCGTATCGGGCGAGGCCTGCATTTTCCCCCTATAGCGTGGTCAATGCAGGACTCGACGAACTCACAGCCCGAGTTCGTACTCGTACCACTCGCTGCGCTCGGCGCCGGTCGCGTCGTAGAGGCGCTGGGCGGTGTGGTTGTCGGGGGCGGTGGCCCACTGCAGGTGGGCGGCGCCGCGGGCGCGGGCGACCTCGGCGCTGGCCTCGATCAGCGCCCGGCCGACCCCGCGGCCGCGCGCCTCGGCCTCGACGTAGAGGTCGTTCATCAGCACCGTCTCCACCGCCTGGGTCGAGCTGAAGTGCCAGTAGAGGCAGGCGTAGCCGAGGAAGCGACCCTCGGCGCGGGCGCCGAGCAGGAGGCCGACGTCACTCGGCTCGAGGAAGCGGCGGAAGAACTCGCGGTTGCGATCCTCGTCGACGTCGTCGACCTCGTAGAAGCGCTGGTAAGCCGCGATCAGCGGCAGCAGATCCTCGTAGTCGGTGGCGCTGACGGGGGTGATCTCGGGCGTGGGGGGCATCCGCCAACCGTAGCGAGCCGGCGCAAGCGCGAGCCCAGGAGCAGGGACGGCCGGGCCGGCGCCGTAAACGACCCCCACGTACCGACTCCTCGCCCCGTTTAAGCTTTCGGGGCTCGCTGGAGTTCAAGATCAACCCCATAGGAGGGGATTCCGCTGGCACGTCCCACCGACTCGAACGAGCAGCTCCTCTGCAGCTTCTGCGGCAAGTCGCAGCGCCAGGTCAAAAAGTTGATCGCTGGCCCCGGCGTTTACATCTGCGACGAGTGCATCGACCTCTGCAACGAGATCATCGACGAGGAGCTGACGGCGCCGCCCGCCTTCGAGCTGGAGAACCTGCCCAAGCCGCAGGAAATCCACGACGTGCTGGAGGAGTACGTGGTCGGCCAGGAGGCCGCCAAGCGCTCGCTCTCAGTGGCTGTCTACAACCATTACAAGCGGGTCCAGATCGCCCAGTCCGAAGAGACCGAGGTTGAGCTGCAGAAGTCGAACATCATGATGCTGGGGCCGACCGGCTGCGGCAAGACGCTGCTCGCCCAGACCCTCGCCCGCATCCTCAACGTCCCCTTCGCGATCGCCGACGCGACCGCGCTGACCGAGGCCGGCTATGTCGGCGAGGACGTCGAGAACATCCTCCTGAAGTTGATCCAGGCCGCCGACTTCGACGTCAAGAAGGCCGAAACGGGAATTATCTACATCGACGAGATCGACAAGATCGCGCGCAAAGGCGACAACCCGTCGATCACCCGCGACGTCTCCGGCGAAGGCGTCCAGCAGGCGCTCCTGAAGATCCTTGAGGGGACCACCGCGTCGGTGCCGCCGCAGGGCGGCCGCAAGCACCCCCACCAGGAGTTCCTGACGATCGACACCACCAACATCCTCTTCGTCTGCGGCGGCTCCTTCGCCGAGCTCGACAAGGTGATCGAGCGCCGCGTCGGCGATCGCGGCGTCGGCTTCGGTGCCGCGATCTCCTCGCGTGAGAAAAAGGACGCCGGCGAGTGGTTCGAGCAGGTGCTGCCCGAGGACCTGATCGAGTACGGCCTGATCCCCGAGTTCATCGGCCGCCTGCCGGTGATCACCGCGATCCATCAGCTCAGCCGCGACGACCTGACCACGATCCTGACCGAGCCCAAGCACGCGCTGACCCGCCAGTTCCAACGCTTCTTCGAGTTCGACGACATCGAGCTCGTCTTCTCCGAGGACAGTCTCGAGGCGATCGCCAACAAGGCGCTCGAACGCGAGACCGGCGCCCGCGGCCTGCGCTCGATCCTCGAGGAAACCCTGCTCGACGTCCAGTTCGAGCTGCCCTCGCGCCGCGACGTCACCAAGTGCGTCGTCACCAAGGAGACGATCACCCAGGGCCGCCGCCCGACCCTCGTCACCGAGGCCGCGCCCCAGGACATCGGCAGCGCCGAGGACGGCCTCAGCGAGGAATCGGCCTAGCGTCTTTAGACTCGCGGCGGTGAGCGCCGCGAACCGAGAGAAGCTGGAGAGCATCACCCGCTACGACGCGGCGGAGGTCGAGGCGCGGATCTTCGCCGAGTGGATCGACGGCGGCTACTTCCACCCGCAGGCGACCGGGACGCCGGAGGAGAACTTCTCGGTGGCGATCCCGCCGCCGAACGTGACCGGCGCTCTGCACATGGGCCACGCGCTGAACGGCTCGATGCAGGACGCGCTGGTGCGGATGAACCGGATGAAAGGGCGCAACGCGCTCTGGATCCTCGGCACCGACCATGCCGGCATCGCCACCCAGTCGGTGGTCGAGAAGGAGCTGAAGGCGGAAGGGATCAGCCGGCAGGACCTCGGCCGCGAGGAGTTCGTCAAGCGGGTCTGGGCCTGGAAGGAGGAGTACGGCTCGCGGATCGTCGAGCAGTACAAGCGGCTCGGCGCCTCCTGCGACTACGAGCGCGAGCGCTTCACGCTCGACTCCGACTACGTGCGCGCCGTCTACAAAGTCTTCAAGGGCCTCTACGACAAGGGCTACATCTACCGCGACTACTACATGGTCAACTGGGACCCGGGCTCGCGCTCGGCGATCTCCGACCTCGAGGTCGAGAACCGCGAGGTGGAGGACTCGATCTACTCGATCGACTACCCGATCGAGGGCTCTGACCAGGTGCTGACGGTGGCGACGGTGCGCCCGGAGACGATGCTGGCCGACACCGCGGTGGCGGTCAGCCCCGGGGATGAGCGCTACGCCGACCTGGTCGGCAGGTTCTGCGTGCTGCCGCTGGTCGGGCGGCGGCTGCCGATCATCGCCGACGAGCACGTCGACCCAGAGTTCGGCACCGGGGCGCTGAAGATCACCCCCGGCCACGACCCCAACGACTTCGAGATCGGCCGCAAGCACGGGCTCGAGGAGATCGTCGTGATCGGCGAGGACGGCCGCCTCACCGAGGGGGCCGGCAAGTACGCGGGGATGACCGCGGCCGCGGCTCAGGCCGCCGTCGTCGAGGACCTGCGCGCCGAGGGCCGGCTGCGCGGCGAGGAGCCCTACACCCACTCGGTTCCGTTCTCGCACCGCTCCGGCGAGCGGATCGAGCCGCTGATCAGCCTGCAGTGGTTCTGCCGCATGGACGAGCTGGCGCAGCCGGCGATCGAGGCGGTCGAACGCGACGAGGTGCGGATCGCGCCCGAGCAGTGGAAGCGCGTCTACCTCAACTGGATGCGGGAGATCCGCCCCTGGTGCGTCTCGCGCCAGCTCTGGTGGGGCCACCAGATCCCTGTCTGGTACTGCGACGCCTGCGAGGAGACTTTCGTCGCCGAGACCGCGCCCGAGCGCTGTGGCTCCTGCGGCGGCGAGCTGCGCCAGGAGGAGGACGTCCTCGACACCTGGTTCAGCTCCGCGCTCTGGCCCTTTGCCACGCTCGGCTGGCCCGACGACACCCCGGAGCTGCGCGCCTTCTACCCGACCAGCTTCCTAACCACGGCGCGGGAGATCCTCTTCCTCTGGGTGGCGCGGATGGTGATGATGGGGATCGAGTTCCCGGGCGCGATCCCCTTCCGCGACGTCTACGTGCACTCGGTGATCCAGGCCCGCGACGGCCGCCGCATGTCGAAGAGCCTGGGGACCGGGATCGACCCGTTGGTCGAGATCGACGTCCACGGTGCCGACGCCCTGCGCTTCGGCCTGCTGGCGATGTCCTCGACTCAGGACGTGCGCTTCTCCGACGCCAAGGTCGAGCAGGGGCGCGACCTCGCCAACAAGCTCTGGAACGCCAGCCGGCTGATCCTGCTCAACGCGGCCGAGGTCGAGCCGGCGCCGCGGCCGCTGCACGTCGAGGACCGCTGGATCCTCTCGCGGCTGGAGCGGACGATCGCCTCGGTGACCGAGAAGCTGGAGGCTTACGACTTCGCCCACGCGGTCCAGGAGAGCTACTCGTTCTTCTGGCGCGACCTCTGCGACTGGTATCTGGAGATCGTCAAGCCGCGGCTCTACGACGGCGAGGAGGAGGTCTCGGCGACGCTGCTCTACGCGCTCGAGCGCCTGCTCGGGCTGCTGCACCCGACGATGCCGTTCGTGACCGAGGAGATCTGGTCCTTCCACCCGGCCCGCCAGGGCCATCTCGCCGTGCACTCCTTCCCGGCCGCCGACGAGTCGCTCTTCGACGAGGCCGCCGAGGCCGACGTCGAGGGCGGGATCGGGCTGACCCAGCGCCTGCGCGCCTGGCGCGACCTCGCCGGGGTGCCGGCCGGGGCGGTGCTGGTGGCGCTGATCGACGGCGTCGAGCCGCCCGGGTTCGTCGGCCGCCTCTCGCGCTTCGAGTTCGACGGCGTCGGCGCTGAGCCGGTCGCCTCGATCGGCCCGGTGCGGGTGCTCGCGTCCGACCAGCTCGACGCCGAGGCCGTCGCCGCGCGCCTGGACAAGCGCCGCGAGGAGCTGCGCTCGGAGGTCGAGCGGGGGGAGCGCAAGCTCAGCAACGAGGGCTTCGTCGCCAAGGCTCCGGTCGAGGTGGTCGAGGAGGAGCGTGGCAAGCTCGAGCGCTACCGCACCGAACTCGCCGAGCTTGGCTAGCTTCGACCCGGACGCATACTTAGACGGCCTGGAGCCGATCGGGTGGCGGCTCGGGCTCGAGCGGATGCACAAGCTGAGCACGGCGCTGGGGCTGCCGCAGCACCGCTTCGCCTCGGTCCACGTCGTCGGCACCAACGGCAAGTCCTCGGTGACGCGGATGACCGCGGCGCTGCTGGAGGCGCACGGGGTCAGCGCCGGCGCCTGTCTCTCGCCGCACACCGACCGCTGGTCGGAGCGGACGCTGATCCACGGCGAGGAGATCGGCGCCGAGGCCTGGGCCGACGCCGTTGCCCGGGTCGCGCGCGCGGCCGAGGGGGTCAACCGCACCCTGGAGGAGGGCGAGGCGGTGACCCAGTTCGAGGCCGCGACGGCGGCGACCTTCGCCGCCCTCGCCAGCGCCCGGGTCAAGGCGGCCGCGGTCGAGGCCGGGCTCGGCGGTCGCCTCGACGCGACCAACACGATCCCCTCCCGGGTCACCGTCCTCACCTCGATCGGGCTCGACCACACCGAGTGGCTGGGGGAGACCGAGCTTGAGATCGCGGCCGAGAAGCTGGCGGTCCTGCGCGACCAGACGACGCTGGTGCTGGGGCGCGTCTCCGCGCCGGTGGCGGAGCTGGCCGAGCGCACCGCCGCCGCGCGCGGCGCCCGCCTGGTCCGGGCCCCGGAGGACCCCGGCGCCGAGCTGACAGTGCTCGCCCCCGGAGACTTCCAGCGCCGCAACTTCGCCCTCGCGATGGCCGCCGCCGAGGCCTTCCTCGGCGCGCTCGACCCCGACCACGTCGCCGCGGTGGCGGCCAGCGTCGCCGTCCCCGGCCGGCTCGAGCGGATCGCCGCCGACCCGCCCATCTACGTCGACGCCGCCCACAACCCCGACGGCGCCGCCGCTCTGGCCCAGGCGCTGCCGGACGTCGTCGGCGGCCGCCGCGTCGTCGCCTGCCTGGCGATCCTCGCCGACAAGGACGCCAAGGCCATGGTCCGCGCCCTGGCCCCGGCCCTGGATCGCGCCATCTGCACCGAGCTCCCCGCCGACGGGACGAAAACGGGAAGTGCGGACCCGAAATCGGCCCGTCGGCGGGCGGTTACGGCGGCGGAGCTGGCGGCGCTCTGCCGGGAGGCCGGGGTCGAGGCGGAGGCCGAGCCGGACTTCACGGTCGCCCTCGCGCGGGCGACCGAGGTGGCCGCCGAGCCGCCGCCCGGCGCAGTCGTCGTTGCGGGCTCCCACTATGGGATCGCGCCCGCCCGCGCCTATGCGAGGATTCGCGCATGAACAAACGCAGCGCCGGGTCCGAACTGCTCTCGATGATGGGCCTGGTGGCCGCCGTGGTGGCGGTTGTGATCCTTGTTTTCTTCGGGATCGGCTACCTGTTCGGAAGGCTCTTCCTCTGATAAATCTGCTGCGCGTCAGCCACGAACAGGGTTCGTGGGCAGGGCGGCGAAGTAGACTCCCCGTCCCCTGAAACGGGCAGGCGAACTCCCATGGCACTAGCGATCTTCGGCATCACTAACGACGGCCTCAACCTGGCCGCGACCCTCTTCCTGCTTGTGCTGGTCGTGGTCTGGCTTGCGCTGATCGTCTACACGTATCTCGACGCGCGCCGCCGCATCTCCGACCCTTTCCTGATCGCCTGCGCGACCGTCGCCTCCTTCTTCCCCTTTATCGGCACCGCGATCTACGCGATCGTGCGGCCGCCGGAGTACCTCGAGGATGCCCACGAGCGCGAGCTGGAGATCAAGGCTGCGGAGCTGCGGGTGCGCCAGCTGAAGGACCAGAGCTGCCCCAACTGCGAGTACCCGGTCGAGAAGAACTACCTGCGCTGCCCCAACTGCCAGCGCCGGCTCAAGGATCCCTGCCCGACCTGCAACAAGCCGGTCGACCCGCGCTGGGGCCTCTGCCCGTTCTGCGAGACCGCGCTTGGCGGCGGCAGCGGTGGCAGCGGCGAGCGGGGGCGGCGACCGCGACCGCGGCGCCCCGAGGGCGAGAAGCCCAGGCGCGAGCGCCCCAGTGAGGGCGAGCGTCCCGAGGCCGCGCCGAAGCGGCCCGCGCGCCGCAAAAAAGCACCCGCCGCTGCCGCTAGCCCGGAGCGCAAAGACCCTTCCGCGAGTTCCGCCACGAAAGAGCCGGCTCGCCGTGCCTCCAAAGAGGCGCCTGAATCCAACCCTGAGCAAAGGAGCCACAGTCGTGAGTCGGACCCTGATCCTCGTCAAGCCTGACGCCTTCGAGCGTGCCCTCACCGGTGAGGTAATCGCCCGCTTCGAGCGCAAGGGGCTGCGGATCGTCGCCCTGAAGACGCTGACCGCCAGCGAGGAGATCGCCAACCAGCACTACGCCGAGCACACCGAGAAGCCGTTCTTCGGTGAGCTGGTCGACTTCATCACCGGCGGGCCGCTCGTCGCCGCCGTCTTCGAGGGCACCGAAGCCGTTCCCGCCGCGCGCCAGATGATCGGCGCCACCAACCCGATCGAGGCCGCCCCCGGCTCGATCCGCGGCGACTTCGCGCTCGAGGTGACCTTCAACATGGTGCATGGGTCCGATTCGGATGAGTCGGCTGAGCGCGAGATCGGGATCTGGTTTCCTGAGCTGGCGTAGTGCCGGGGGACCGGGTGGGCCTTTCACTTAACTTTTTTGGGGATCGCTTAGCCCCGTCCGAGATTCGTCGAAGCAAAAAAGTGCAAGACGTTGCAGGCCCACCCGGTCCCCCGGCATGAGCGCCGGCTCGGGTTCCGGAACAGCTCAAAGACAGCCGGTGATTCTGGCTTCCAGCTCTATTCAGCGGCGGGAGATACTGGCGAAGCTCGGGGTGGAGTTTGAGATCGTCAAGCCGGGCGTTGAGGAGCTGAGTGGGGGGGATCCGGCGATTGAGGTGGTTGAGAACGCGCGGATGAAGGCTCGGGCGGTGCAGGCTCCGGCCGAGGCGCTGGTGATCGCCTGTGACACGGATGTCGCGCTTGATGGCAAGGCGCTTGGGAAGCCGGCTGAAGCGGCGGAGGCGCGGGAATACCTCGATCGCATGTCGGGGCGCTCTCACCAGGTTCTCAGCGGGCTGGTGGTGCTGCAGGGCGGGGAGGAGCGGAGTGGGTTGGAGCGGACCGAGGTCGTCTTCCGAGAGCTGAGCGAGGCCGAGAAGGATCGTTATGTCAACTTCGGTGAGTGGGAAGGCCGCTCCGGCGGCTACGCGATCCAGACCCTCGGCTCGACCCTGGTCGAGCGCCTCGAGGGCAGCGTCTCCAACGTCGTCGGGCTGCCGGTCGGGCTGCTGGCGGAGCTGGCTCCGGCTCTGTTCGAGCGCGCCTGAGTCAGCCCCGCAGCTCCAGCGCCAGCTCGAGGTTGTCGAGCAGGGCATCGACGACGGTGGGGTCGAAGTGGGTGCCCCGACCCTTGTAGATGATCCCGGCCGCCTCGGCGACGGTCATCGCCTTGCGGTAGGGACGGTCGCTGAGCAGCGCGTCGAAGACGTCGGCGACAGCAACGATCCGGGCCTCCAGTGGGATCTCCTCGCCTTCGATCCCGTGTGGGTAGCCACCGCCGTCGAAGCGCTCGTGGTGGCTTAAGGCAATCCGCGCGCCCATCTGCAGCAGATCGCTGTCGGAGCCCGCGAGAATCTCGTTGCCGACCACCGTGTGCTGCTCCATCACCGTCCGCTCCTCGGCGTTGAGCGGCCCCGCCTTGCGCAGGATCCTGTCCGGAGTGGCGATCTTGCCGACGTCGTGCATGGGCGCCGCCGCCCGCAGCAGCAGCACCTGCTCGCGCTCGAGCCCGAGCAGCCCGGCCAGGAGGGCAGCGGTGCTCGCCATACGGTGCACGTGGACCCCGGTCTCGGCATCGTGCATCTCGATCGCCCTGGCCAGCCGCTCGACGGTCTCCTGCCGCGAGGCGCGCAGCTCCTCAATCGCCTGAGCCTGGGCGACTCCGAGCTCGCGCTGCAGGTCCTCCGCGCGCCGTTTGTCGGTGATGTCGGCGGAGACGCCGGAGATGCCGGCGACCGCCCCGCTGTCGTCGACGTAGGGGAACTTCACCGAGAGGAAGGTTCGCTCGTGATCGCCCACGTGGACCGTCTCTTCGATTTCGAGCGCTTCCCCGCTGTCGAGCACCCGCGAATCGGTCGCGTGGACCTGGCTTGCCGATCCTGGCGACATGAAGGCGGTGTCGGTCAGCCCGATCAGCTGGTTCGGGCCCATGCCCGCCACTTCGTGCGCCACTCTGTTGGCGATCAGGTACCGGAGCTCCCGATCCTTGATGTAGATCGGGACCGGGGCCCGGTCCATGAGGACCTGAATGCGTTGCTCCAGCGTGTGGCTGTGGGCCCGCTGGGCGATTTCGAGCTCGCGCCGCCGCAGCGCCGTCATCACCGTGATCAGCAGCTGTCCCGGGAAGAAGGGCTTGACCAGGTAGCCGTGGGCGCCGAGCTCGAAGGCGCGCTTGGCGACGGCTGGGTCGTCGATGCCCGTGACCAGGAGCACCGCCGTGTCCGGATGTTCTGCGCCAAGCTCTTCAACCAGCACCAGGCCCGACTCCCCCGGCATCTCGATGTCGCAGAGGGCGACCTGGTACTCGCCGGTGGCGAGCTTCTCTCGCGCCACCTCGACGCTGTCGGCGAATTCGCAGTCGTAGAGCTCTCCGAGCGTGCGCTCGATGATCCGCAGCATGTCCGGGCGGTCGTCCGTGGCGAGGATGCGAGGGCGCTCAGCTGTCACCGTCGTCATCCGCGTGAATTAGGTCGTCGATCGCCCGCAGCAGCTGCTCGGCGTTGAACGGCTTCTCGATGAAGTCGCTGCCCGCGCTCCCCGCCAGGGCCGCCGGCTCGAGAATCTCGTGGCTGTAGCCGGACATGTAGACGACCTTCAGGTCGGGCCGCAGCTCCCGCATCCGCTCGACCAGCTCGGTGCCGAGCATCTCGGGCATGATCACATCGGTGAGCAGCAGGTCGATCGGCTGGTCCTCTTTGGCGCAGATCTCAAGCGCTCGGGCGCCGCTGTCGGTGCCGATCACGGAGAAGCTCCCCTTGGTCAGGATCCGCTCCGCCATCCTCCGCACCTCGGGCTCGTCCTCGACCACCAGCACGACCTCGCCACGACCGGCGGGACGCTCCTCTCTTGACGGTTCCGTTGGCTCCGGCGACGCCTCGACGGCGGGGAAGTGGACCTTGACGGTGGTGCCGATGTTCGGCTCGGAGTAGATGTCGATGCGGCCGCCGGAGCCGGTGACGATGCCGTAGACCGTCGCCAGCCCGAGGCCCGTGCCCTCCTCCTTGGTCGTGAAGAACGGCTCGAACGCGCGCTCGATGGTCTCGGCGCTCATGCCGACACCGGTGTCGCTGACCTTCAGCCGCACGTAGAGGCCCGGCTCGGTTTCGGGATGCATGTAGGCGTAGTGCTCGTCGAGCTCGGCCGATTCGACTTCGATCAGCAGTCGCCCCCCCTTGGGCATCGCGTCGCGGGCGTTGACGGCGAGATTGACCAGCACCTGCTCGATCTGCCCGGGATCGACTTCCACGGGCACCCGGTCCTCGGTGAACCTGGTCTCCAGCTCGACTCGCTCGCCGAGCGCCCGCCGCAGCAGGTTCTCCAGGTCGCCGATCACGTCGCGGAGGAAGAGGACTTCCGGTTTCGCGACCTCGCGGCGGCTGAAGATCAGCAGTTGCCGGGTCAGCGCCGCCGCCCGCTCGGCCGCGCGGCGGATCTCGCCGACGTCCTCGCGTGCCGGCGAGTCGGGCTCGAGCTCGTCGGCGACGAACTCGGCGTAGTTCATGATCACGCCGAGGATGTTGTTGAAGTCGTGGGCGATGCCGCCGGCGAGCTGGCCAACGCTCTCCAGGCGCCGCGCCCGGTCGAGCTGGAACTGCAGCGCCTGCTCGCGCTCGCTCTCAGCGCGATCGCTGATGTCGCGGACAGCAGCGGTGGCGATCGTCTCGCCGTCGAGCTCGATGCTGGAGAGGCTGATCTCGACCGGGAACTCGGTGCCGTCACGGCGCCGTGCAAAAAGCTCGACGCCGAAGCCCATCGGCCGGGTGCGGGGCTCCTGGAAATACCCCTGACGGTGTTCGGGATGGGTCGCCGCGAACCGTTGCGGGACCAGCATCTCCAGGCTCTCGCCCGTGAGGTTTTCGCGGGGGTAACCGAATAGCTTCTCGGCCTGACGGTTGACGAGGACGATCTCGCCGTCGCCGTCGACGCCGATGATCGCGTCGGGCACGAACTCCAGGAACTGCTCGAAGGTCGAGTCGGTTCTGTCGGGGCTTTGTTTTCGGTTCTCCGTATTCATGGAGATCCATCTAGGTATGCATCAGTACTCGACTACTTAGGGGACCTTAGCTCACTCATCTCGAATGCAGGGATAATTGGGTCGCAGTCCCGATCTGAGATGATTTCCGGGGAGCGTTCGCTTCTGGCGTCCTGCAAGGCACGGCGCAGGCGTCGTCTTGAAGGCGGCGCCTTTCGGCCGCTGCGGCAAGATGGACCGCAAGCGTGTGGTGGCTCGTCCAGCCAGCGCTCATGTCAAGCAACGAACCTAGGTCTCTTACGTGTATCGAAAGCAAGTTCGCCGCCGCCGGGCGGTGCTCGCCCTGTTGGTCGTCGGCTCCTTCGTGTTGCTGACGGTGACCTACGGGCGCGGGTCCGACGGGATCCAGGGCGGCGTCAGTGCCGTTTTCAGCCCGGTCGAGTCGGTCTTCGACCGGGCGCTGAAGCCCGCCCGCGATCTGATCAACTGGTTTGACAAGACCTTCGACGCGCGTGGTGAGAACAGCAAGCTCAAGAGCGAGCTTCAGCACGCCCGCGAACAGGGCGTCGGCGCCGAGGTGGCGCTGGCCGAAAACCGCGAACTGCGCAAGCTGTTGAGCCTTGAGCGCGACGGCGCGATCCCGAGCGGCTACACGCCGGTCACCGGACGGGTCATCGTGCGCTCGCCCACCGTCTGGTTCTCCGACGTCGTGATCGACGTCGGCAGCGGCGACGGGGTCGCGGTCGAGGACCCGGTGGTCAACGGCGACGGCCTCGTCGGCACCGTCACCTCGGTCGGTGGCGGCTCGGCCAGGGTGACCCTGATCGCCGACCACTCCAGCGCCGTCTCGGCCAAGGTCGTCCCCTCGGGCGCCCAGGGCCTGATCAAGCCCACGGTCGGCGATCCCGGCGACCTGATCCTCGACTTCATCGACTCGACCAAGCGGATCGGCCGCGGCCAGTCGGTGGTCACGGCGGGCTGGCACTCGTCGGGCATCTACTCCGGCTTCCCGCCGAACCTGCCGATCGGCGAAGTGGTCGAAGCCCGGATCGCCGAGCAGGAGGCCCAGCAGCAGGTTCACGTCGAGCCCTATGCCGACCTCCGCAACCTCGACCTCGTCCAGGTGCTTACTGGGGGCTCCCGCGGATGATCCTGACGCCGAAAATCCTGGCTCGCCTGGTCGCGATCGTGATCGTCGGCGTGCTGCTCCAGGTCACCTTCTTCTCCCGCGTCGCGCTCTTCCACGTCAGCCCCGACGTGCTGCCGGCCCTGATCGCCTCGCTGGGACTGCTCGGCGGCTCGATGACCGGCGCGGTCTGCGGCTTCTCGGCCGGGATCCTGCTCGACTGCCTGTTGATCGCCCCGCTCGGCGGCGGCTCCCTGGTCCTGATGGGCGTCGGTTACCTCGCCGGCCTCTTTCGTGAGCGCTTCGAGATCACCAGCTCGTTGCTGCCGCCGCTGCTCTGCGCGCTGGCGACGCTGGTGGCCGAGCTCGGGTTCGGGGCGGTGGCGCTCGCGCTCGGCATCGACTCGGCGGTCAGCACTCTGGTCATCCGCGACATGCTGATCAAGAGCGTCTTCGCCTTCTTCCTCGGCTGGCCGATCTACCTCGGCCTGAAGCGGGCGCTGCGGCCGGCGATCGTCGAGGAGCCGGAGCGGCGTCAGCGCAGGCGGCCGGCGGTGCTGGGAGCCTAGGGACGATGTCCCCGCCCCCTGGCGACAGGATCAGGTCCGGCAACGGGCTGGCACTGCGGATCGCGGTGCTCGGCGGCTTCGCCGTCGCGCTCTTCGCGATCCTCTTCTTCCGGCTCTGGAATCTGCAGGTGATCGACGGCGACGGCTACCTCGCCGAGGCCCAGAACAACCGCACCCGCGAGTACAAAGTGATCGCCCCGCGCGGCGACATCCTCGACCGCGACGGCAACGTCCTCGTCGACAACCGCACCAGCCTGGCGCTGGTCGTCGACACCTCGAAACTGCCCGACGACGAAGCCGAGGCGAACGCCGAGCTGAAGGAGCTGGGCGGCCTGGTCAACATGTCGCTGAAGAAGGTCAAGCGGACGATCCGCGAAGAGGAAGAAATCGCCGCCGGGGCGCCGGTGACGGTGCGCCGTGACGTCGGCTACGACGTCGTCTACTACCTGGAAGAGAATCAGCGCCGCTTCCCCGGGGTCCAGGTGCAGCGGGTCTTCGTCCGGGCCTACCCGGAGGGCAGCCGCGCCGCCCATCTGCTCGGCGGCGTCGGCGAGGTCTCCGAAGAAGAACTGGAAGAAAATCGCTACGCGGGCCTCGAAGCCGGCGACGAGGTCGGCAAGGGCGGGGTCGAGTACACCTACGACAAGTACCTGCGCGGCGAGCCCGGGATCACCCGCGTCCAGGTCAACGCCTTCGGCCAGCCGACCCCCGGCGGCCAGCTCGTCTCCCAGCCGCCGGCCCCCGGCGACAACCTGCAGCTCTCGATCGACCCCAAGGTCCAGGAAGCCGGCGAAGCTTCGCTCGCCTCCTATGGGCTGCCGGGAGCCTTCGTCTCGATGGACGTCAACAGTGGCGAAATCCTCGGCATGGGCTCCTACCCGACCTACGACCCGACCGTGTTCACGAAGCCGATGACGCAGGCCCAGTACGACCAGTACAACGCCGATCCCGAATGGGCGCCGCTTTCCAACCGCGTGACCGAAAGCCATTACCCGACGGGCTCGGTCTTCAAGATGATCACCGCCCTGGCCGCGCTCGAAGGCGGCGTCGCCACGCCCTCGACCACGATCGTCGACAACGGCTCGATTGAAATCGCCGGCCAGCCCTTCCAGAACGCCGGCGGCCAGGCTTACGGCCCGGTCGACCTGGAGCGGGCGATGCAGGTCTCCTCCGACATCTACTTCTACGAACTCGGGCGCGAGATGAACCAGACCGACCTGCTGCAGAACTGGGCCAACCGGCTCGGGATCTCGCACCCGACCGGGATCGACCTGCCGGGGGAGGCCGAAGGCTTGGTCCCGAGCAAAGAGTGGCGCGACCAGCTCTACGAGGAAGGCGAAACCGAACGGCCCTGGGCGGTCGGCGACAACATCCAGCTGGCGACCGGGCAGGGCGACCTGCAGACCGACCCGCTGCAGATGGCGGTCGCCTACGCCGCCTTCGCCAACGGTGGGCGCCTGGTCACCCCGCACCTGGGGATGGAATTGGAGGACGCGGCCGGCCGCGTGATCAAGGAATTCACCAAACCGGCCCAGCGCAAGATCAAGATCGACCCGGCCGCCCGCGACGCGATCCTGCGGGGGCTGCACGAGTCAGCGCAGGCTCCGGAAGGCACCTCCTACCCCGTTTTCGGCGGCTTCCCGATCCCGGTCGCCGGCAAGACCGGCACTGCCCAGCGGCCGCCGCACGGCGACCAGGCTTGGTACGTGGTGCTTGCGCCGTATCCCAACCCGCGTATCGTGACCGTGGTGACGATCGAGGAGGGCGGCTTCGGCGCCGAAACCGCGGCCCCCGCGGCGCTCAACATCCTCGAAGCGTATTTCCACAAACAGGCAACCGCCGTCAGTGGCGAAGTGGCCGCCGAATAGATGTACCAAGCACGCACCCGACAGACCAGAGCAGAGCCCTTCGCGGTCCACACCGGGATCGGCGAACGCCTCGGCCTCGCCCACATGGACTGGCCGCTGACCCTGGCCGCTGTCGGCCTGATCGCCTTCAGCGTCTTCACGCTCGGGCAGGCGACCTCGCACGACGTGCCCGGCAGCCCCGGCTATTACGTCGACCGGCAGATGATCTACGCAGTGCTAGGCGTGGTCGGGATGCTGGCACTGAGCCGGATCGACTACTCGCGCTTCCGCGAGCTGCGGGTCGGGATCTACACCTTCCTCTGCGTCTCGATCTCGCTGATCTTCGTCTTCGGCTTCGCGGCCAAAGGATCGCGCCGCGCCTTCGACCTTCCCTTCTTCTCCTTCCAGCCGTCTGAGCTCGGCAAGGTGCTGCTCATCGTGGCCCTCGCCGGGTTCGTCATCGACGGCGCCCGCCGCGGCTCCGAGGTGCAGCGCACGTTGCGCTATCTCTGCCTCGGGTTCGCTCCGGCGGCACTCGTTTTCCTTCAACCGGACCTGGGAACTTCCCTCGTCTACGTGGCCGCGACCCTCGCCGTGATGTACTTCGGTGGAGTTCCATGGACCCACTTTGCAGTAATAGGCGGAGGCCTAGTCGCCTTCATTGCGGTTGTCTTAGTTGCGGCACCCGCCCTCGGCACGCCGATCCTCAAGGGCTATCAGGAGGAACGCTTGACGTCCTTCCTGAACTCCGACGAGCATTCGGACGGCGCCGCCTATCAGCAGAACCAATCGAAGATCGCCATCGGTTCCGGTCAGTTCGACGGCCGCGGCGACAAAGCCACCCAAACGCGGCTGGACTTCGTACCCGAGCGGCACACCGACTTCATCTTTGCGGTGATCGGCGAGCGCTACGGGTTCATGGGCGCCGCGTTAGTCCTGTCCTTGTACGCCCTGCTCTTCTGGCGGGCGCTGAAGATAACGACGCTTTCGAAGAACTCCTACGGGACCCTGGTGGCCGGCGGCATCGCCGTCGCGCTGCTCTTCCAGGTGTTCGTCAACGTGGGGATGAACCTCGGCATCATGCCGATCACGGGGATTCCCCTGCCGCTGATGAGCTACGGAGGGTCCTCCGTGATCGCTACCTTCCTCGCGGTAGGGATTCTTCAGAGCATCAACATCCAAGCGCGACTCAGCCAGAAGGGGAGGTTCGCCTGGTGATGCCTCGTGAGAGGGATCCGGCGGTGGCGTACCTACTCTGAACTGAGCTGAATCAATTGAAAAAAACCATCCTGGTGTCCGCCGAGCGCGGCGAGACCCGTGTTGCCGTCCTCGAGTCGAAGACCAAAGGCGGCAAGGCCGACGTGGCCGAGCTCTACATGGAGCGTCGCGGGCGCCGTTCGATCGTCGGCAACATCTACAAGGGGAAGGTCGACAACGTCCTTCCCGGCATGGAGGCTGCGTTCGTCGACATCGGCCTCGAGCGCAACGGCTTCCTCCACGTCGACGAGATCGTCCTGCCCGGCGGTGAGCAAGCGCCCAAGCGCGGGCGCGGCTCCGGCCGCCGCATCAACGAGCTGATCAAGCCCGGCCAGGAGATCCTGGTCCAGGTAGTCAAGGACCCGCTGAAGTCGAAGGGCGCGCGGCTCTCGATGAACGTCTCGATCGCCGGCCGCTACCTCGTCTTCGCCCCGCAGGGCTCCGGCGTCGGCGTCAGTCGCCGGCTTGCCGACAAAGAGCGCGACCGCTTGCGCAAGATGGTCGACCGCACCTACAGCGGCCCCGGCGGGCTGATCGTCCGCACCGCCGCCCATGGCGCCAAAAAATCTGACTTCGTGCGGGAGATCAGCTACCTGCAGCGGCTCAACGAGGTGCTCGAGCGCCGCAGCGAGGACACCAAGGCGCCCTCGCTCGTCTTCCAGGAGGCCGACCTCTCGGTCCGGGTCCTGCGCGACGTCTTCCTCAACGAGTTCGAGAAGGCGATCATCGACTCCGAGAAGCAGTTCGAACGGGTCACCAGCTTCTTCCAGCGCACCGCGCCTGAGCTGGTCGGCGGCGTCGAGCTCTACAAAGACGCGAAGCCGCTGTTCGAGAAATGGAAGATCGACGAGGAGATCGAGTCGACCCTCAACCGCCGCGTCGACCTGCCCTCGGGCGGCTACCTGATCATCGACTACACCGAGGCGCTGACGGTGATCGACGTCAACAGCGGCAGCTTCACCGGCCGCGGCAAAGGCGGCCTCGAGGAGACGATCACCAAAGTCAACACCGAGGCCGCTGACGAGGCGGTGCGGCAGCTGCGCCTGCGCGACATCGGCGGCATCATCGTCATCGACTTCATCGACATGGCGCGGGCCTCCAACCGCGACAAGGTGCTGAAAGTGATGCGCAAAGCGCTCGACGCCGACAAGTCGAAGAGCTACGTGGTCGAGGTCTCGCCGCTGGGCCTGGTCGAGATGACCCGCCAGAACGTGACCGACGGGGTGCGGGAGATCCTAACCGAGCTCTGCCCGACTTGCCGCGGCGAGGGCGTCGTGCTCTCGGCCGAGACGGTGGCCCTGGAGGGGCTGCGGAAGATGCGCGAAATCGTCGCCGACAACAAAGAGGTCGAGGCGTTCCTGATCCGCGTCAACGCGAAGGTCGCGGCGGAGCTGACCGACGCCGACAGCGGCCTGGCCGAGTTCGAGGCCGAAACCGGCAAGCAGTTCCACTTCGAGGGCGGCGAAGCGCTGGCGATCGACACCTTCGAGGTGGTCGAGAAGGGCGAGCGGGCCGAGATCGAGGAGCGGGCACTGCCGTTCAAGGTCGGCGAGGAGGTGCTGGTCAAGATCGACGAGCCGCACATGTACAACGCCGACGACGCGGTGGCCCGGATCGACTCTTACATCGTCAGCGTCACCGGGGCCGGCCGCTACGTCGGCGAGCGCCGGCTGGTGCGGATCGAGGAGGTCCAGCGCTCGGCCGCGGTGGCCTCGCTGCTGGGCGGCGAGTCCCCCAACGGGTCCGCAGCGAGCAGCGAAAACGGCGCCGAGCTAGACTCGTCCGCTGCTTCGCGCAAACGCAGCCGTGGCCGCAGAGGCGGTCGTGGGCGTTCGCGCGCCAAACAAGCTGGCGAGAAGGACGGCGATTGAGCATGTACGCAGTAGTTGAAAGCGGTGGAAAGCAGTACAAGGTCGAGGAGGGCACGGCTCTCTTCGTCGATCGCCTCGACGCCAAAGAGGGCGACAAGGTCAGCCTGCGCCCGGTGATGTTCCGCGACACCGAGGTCGTCGCCGAGCCGAAGGAGCTCGAGAAGGTCAAGGTCGAGGCGACCGTGGCCGGGCACCTGCGCGGCAAGAAGATCAAGGTCTTCAAATACAAGGCGAAGAAGGGCTACCGCAAACGCGCCGGCCACCGTTCGGAGCTGACCAAGCTCGAGGTGACCAGCCTGAAAATGGGCAAAGCGGCCGCCAAAAAAGCAGAGACCAACACCACCGACAAACCCGCCGCTAAAACTGCAGAGAAAGAGGAGGCGTAGGCCATGGCACATAAGAAAGGTCTCGGCTCCAGTCGCAACGGGCGGGAATCCAACCCGAACATGCTCGGCGTCAAGGTCTTCGCCGGCCAGCAGGTGAGCGGCGGCGAGATCATCGTCCGCCAGCGCGGCACCAAGTTCTGGCCGGGCGAGGGCACCGGCCTCGGCCGCGACCACACGATCTTCGCCACCCGCGAAGGCAAGGTCGACTTCTTCACCGCCCGCAAGGGCCGCACCATCCGCGTCCTCGCGGACGACTAGGAGAGCCTCAGAGCAGATCGGCGAAGGCCGTCTGGATCAAGTCGGGGCTAAGGATGTCCGCCCCGTCGGCGCAGCCCCTCTGGGTCGCCCGGTCGACGGCGGCAAGCATCCTTCTCAGGCTGCGGTCCTCGCGATAGCGCTCGCCGAGAAGGTCTGCGGCACCGGGTTCGAGCAGCTCCGGCGTCGTGGTCATCGCTCCGGCCAGTTCCATGCGCTTGTCGAGGATCGTCGCGATCGCCGCGTTCGGGTCCACGGGAAGGGGCAGCGCCACCGTGCGCGTCAGGAGTTCCTGGGCGGTTCGGTAGCTGGGCAGCCCCAAGTACTCGTCATGGACCGCTATGACGAAGCCGCAACCCGACTCCCTTGCCAGCATCGGGACTATTCCCATGAAGAACGCATCGGCAATCTCGAGCAGGTCATGGTCACCGATCCGAATCCAGCGGTCGGAGTCATCGATGATCAGGAACGGCTCGCGCTCGTGCGACCGGAAGACTTCGATGAGCCGCGCAACGCCATCCACTGCATCCCCCGCCGAAGTCTCGTTGACGAACTCTTCTGCGCCACTTTTCACCTCGCTCGCCAGTCCTGCGTCGGCCACTAATTTGGGGGCGCCGAAAGTGAATCGGTGGGTTCTCTGGCGGCCTTGGCGGCTGATCCGGTCTGCCGCCGCGCGTCCGGCCGCTTGGCGCTCCTCGTCGCTGAGGATCTCGGTGGCATAGCGGATCACCGTTCGCAGCAGGTGGCGCGCGAAGGCCCCCGGGTTGGTTGCCGTTTCGGCGTCCTCGGCGGCAACCGGAATGCGAATCGGGATGATCTGCTCGGCAAGGTCCTCGGTCAAGGGTCCCAACACCGAGGCGATCACACTTGACTTCCCAGCTCCGCTGCGCCCGATCAGGGCCAGTTTCCCACCCTGCTCAGCCGTCGCCTTGAGCGCGGCCTCGGTCGACTCGCTCGCGGTCAGCTCGTCGAAAGGGACATGGAAGGTTCCGAGATCTGCAAAGCGGTGGGTAGCTTCGAACGCGCGGGCGTCGTCCAACGATTCGAGCAGCTCCAGGCTCACGCTTCACCCATGCCACGCTGCGGGCGATAGACCTTGCGGGGTCTGCCGCCGTGGCCCTTTTCCTCCCGAGAGGTGACGAGATCAGCGCCCTCGAGCTCCGCGAAGACCTGGGCTGCTCGCGGTCTGGTCCAGCCCATTCTTTTCAGCAGCTCCTCGTCGGAGGCGCTGGCGGAGCCCATGCTCTCGAGCTCTGCCAGCAGCATTGAGGCGGGACGGCTGAGGTTCGAGGCGCGCATCTCTCGCATCGCTCGTGCGCTGAGCAGATCCTCGATTGCCTCCCCGCCTTCGAGCGTGTCCCGGGCAAGGGCCAGCAGCATCCGCGGGTTGCCGTCGCTGGCCTCGATCAGTGATTCGAGCGCGCGACGGTCGGTGAGCTCAACCCGCCTTTCGAGGATCGCCATCTGCTCTCCCGCCCCGAGCGGGCTGAGGTCGATCTGGCGATCGAAGAAGGCGTCTGCCGGCGGCTCCAGCAGAGCGGCCCGTTCGCGGTCTTCGACGGCGATGACCCAGTTGAAGGGCAGCTGCCAGAGCTCGTCCCGCAGTCGCCCGAAGAGGGTGTGGGCGATCTGAGGAGAGGGCAGGCCGTCGATCAGCAGGGCCGTGCGCTCCGGTGCTTCTTCCGGCACTCGCATCGAGTCGATCAGATCGAGAAGCGCGTTGGCATCGCCGAGGTTGGGGCGGGGGGCAAAGGCCTGCGAGTAGCGTTCCCTCAGAATCTGGGGCAGATTTGGCGCTTCGCCGAGCTGGAAGCGGACCAGTTGCAGGAAGGAGTAGGCGTCGCTTGCAAGCTTGCCGTCGACGAACACAGCAGCATGGCCGTCGTTGCGGAGGTCGAGCAGCAATTGCCGGAGTAGCGTCGTCTTGCCGCTGCCCCTGGTGCCAGTGAGCAGGACGTTTAGTCTCTGCTCGACGCTTTTCTTCAGCACCCGGTGCTCGCGCCGTGGCGCGTAGAGCCGGCTGTCGGCTGCAGTGTCGATCAGTGGTCTACCGCTGAGGTCTGCCATCGGTAACTAATCTTACAGTAAATTAAGTTAACCTTCGAGAATGTACGACAAGGCGAAAATCTGGGTGGAGGGTGGGGCCGGTGGCAACGGCTGCATCAGCTTCCGCCGCGAGGCTCACGTGCCGCGCGGCGGGCCCGACGGCGGCGACGGCGGGCACGGGGGGGACGTGGTGCTGGTCTGCACCCCCTCCAAGCGCGATCTCGGCGCCCTCAAGGGCTCCAAGCACTTCCGCGCCCAGCGGGGTCGCCACGGCGAAGGCTCCAACCGCCACGGCGCTCGCGGCGAGGAGCTGGCAATCCCGGTGCCGCCCGGGACCCAGGCGGTGACCGTCGACGGCAGCGCCGTCGACCTGCTCGAGGCCGGGCAGCGGGCCGTGGTGGCGCACGGGGGCCGGGGCGGTCACGGCAACCGGCGCTTCACGACCTCGACCCGGCAGGCGCCGCGCTTCGCCGAGAACGGGACCAAGGGCGAGCAGGACTGGATCGAGCTGCGGCTGAAACTGCTGGCCGACGTCGGCCTGGTCGGGCTACCGAACGCGGGCAAGTCCTCGCTGCTCGGCCGCCTCACCCGCGCCCAGCCGAAGGTCGCCGACTACCCCTTCACGACGCTGGCGCCGGCCCTGGGCACGATCGAGGGCGAAGATGGGCAGGCGATCATCGCCGACATCCCCGGCCTGATCGAGGGGGCGGCCGAGGGGGCCGGCCTCGGCCACGAGTTCCTCGCCCACGTCGAGCGCTGCTCGATGCTCGTCCACCTGGTCGACCTGGCGCCGATCGAGGGCGACCCGCTCAGCGCCTACGAGACCGTGCGCGGGGAGCTCTCCGCCCACGGCGCCGGGCTCGAGCAGCTGCCCGAGCTGGTCGTCCTCTCCAAGCGCGACCTGCTGCCGCCGGAAGATGTCGGGGCCGCCGTCGCCGAGTGGAGCGAGCGCCTTGGCGACAGCGTCCTCGGTGTCCTGGCCGCCTCCTCGGCGACGGGAGAGGGCCTGGAGGAGCTGCGCACCCGCATCCTCGCCGAGCTGCCGAACCTGCAAGCGCCGCTGCCGGCGGCGGTCGAGGCCGGCGGCGAGTTCGAGGCCGAGCACAAGGTCTACCGCCCCGCCGGCGAGGGCGGCTACTGGGTCGAGCGCGAGGACGACGGCGCCTTCCGCATCCTCGGCCGCGGCGTCGAGCTGCTGTTCGAGCGCCACGACACCAAAAACGAGGAAGCGCTCGCCTATCTGGAGCAGCGGCTGGTCGAGATCGGCGTGATCTCGGCCCTGACCAAGGCCGGCTTCGAGGCAGGCGACGACGTCCGCGTCGGCGAGCACGAGTTCGAGCTGCACATCTGAGCAAGGCCCGCCTCCTCCGCTTCGCGTCCGGGGGCGGCCGCTCCTAGACTGATCGCGACCATGACCGTCGTCGTCAAGCTTGGATCGTCAGTCGTCGCCACCGATACCGGTGAGCTGCGCACGGATGTGCTCGACTCGGTGTGCGAGCAGGTCAGCGCATTGCAGCGGGCTGGCGAGCGGATCGTGATGGTGACCTCGGGGGCGATCACCCGGGGCGCTTGGCTCAAAGGGCTGAGCGCCCGTCCGAAGGCGATGGACGAACTGCAAGCGGCCTCCGCGCTTGGTCAGGGCGACCTCTTTCGGGCCTACGAGGAACGGCTCACGCGGCATGGGACGCAGGCGGCGCAGATTTTGCTCACGCGCTCCGATATCACCAGGCGAACGCACTATCGCAACGCCCGCCAGACGATCGAACGGCTGATCAACTGGGACGTGGTCCCGGTGATCAACGAGAACGACACCACCGCGACCGACGAAATCACCTTTGGCGACAATGACTTCCTGGCCGCCCAGGTGGCGGTCTTCCTGCACGCGCGCCTGCTGGTGCTACTGACCAATACCGATGGCCTCTACGGCCAGGACCCGCGCGTCGATCCGGACGCTGAGCTGATCCGGACGATTCAAGATCCGAGTCAGTTGGCGGCGATCGGGATCGGGGAGCGGCCGTCTCATCTTGGCCGCGGCGGCATGGGAAGCAAGGTGGCGGCCGCGGAGATGGCGAGTCAGTCCAACGTCGCCGTCGTGATTTGCAACGGGACCGTGCCGGGAACGCTGCAGACCGCAGTCAAGGACGAATCCATTGGCACTCTCTTCCTGCCGGCGCCCCGCCGCAAAGGCAGGCAGTCGGTTTTCAAGCTGTGGCTCAAATACGCAAATCAACCGGCGGGGGCGGTGCTGGTTGACCGGGGCGCGGCCGACAAGCTGCGCGAGAGCGGGTCGAGCCTGCTCGCGGTCGGCGTGGTCGGCAGCGAGGGGCGCTTCGAGGCAGGCGATGTGGTCGATGTTCGGCTCGCCGGCAGTGGGGAGCTGATCGGCAAAGGAATGGTCGAGTTCTCGGCTCAAGATCTGGACGAGGTCAAAGGGCTCAAGAGCGGCGAGGTCCGGGACCGGTTCCCGGGCCGTGCGCATGAGGTGATCCACCGCGATCGCTTCGTCCTCGTCTAATCCCGTGGTTCCTTTTTCGCCAGCTACCCTTGACGGTCATGGCTGTGACCACGACCACCACCGCTGAGACCTGTGCTGCCGCCAAGCGCTCCGCGCGGGCGCTGGCGAGCGCCTCGACCGCGGCCAAGAACGCCGCCCTGGAGGCGACCGCGCGGCTGCTCGAGGAGCGCAGTGAGCAGATCCTCGAAGCGAACGCGGCCGACCTCGCCGACGAGCGCGCCGCCGGGCTCAGCGACGCCCTGCGCGACCGCCTGGCGCTGACGCCGGAGCGGGTGGCGGCGATGGCCGCGGGCGTGCGCGTCGTCGCGGCCCTGGCCGACCCGGTGGGCGAGGAGCTGGAACGGAAAACCCTGGAGAGCGGGCTCGACCTGCGCAAGGTGCGGGTGCCGCTGGGCGTGGTTGCGGTCGTCTACGAGGCGCGACCGAACGTGACCATCGACTGCGCGGCGCTGACGATCAAGAGCGGCAACGCGATCGTGCTGCGCGGGTCTAGCTACGCCGAGCGCTCGAACGGGGCGCTGGCGGCGATCGTCCGCGAAGCGCTTGCCGAGGCCGGCTTGCCCGAGGACGCGGTGGTGATGTTGGCCGGCGGCGGCCACGCCGAGCTGGCCGAGCTGGCGACCCAGGAGGGCTTGGTCGACCTCCTGATCCCGCGTGGTGGCGAAGGCTTGAAGGAAGCGATCAAGGCGGTGGCGACGGTGCCGGTGATGTACGCGGCCGCCGGCAACTGCCACGTCTACGTCCACGCCGAGGCCGACCTGGAGATGGCGCGGCGGATCGCGGTCAACGCCAAGGTGCAGCGGCCCGGTGTCTGCAACTCGGCCGAGACGCTGCTGATCGACGCCGCGATCGCCGATCGTTTCGCGCCGGCCGTGCTCGGGGATCTCGCCGAGGCGGGGGTCGAGCTGGTCGGCGACGAGCGCGCCCGCGTGGCCGCCGGCGAGGTCGAGGTCGGGATCGCCGCGCCGTCGGACTGGGACACCGAGTTCCTCGGGCTGAAGATGACGGTGGCGATCGTCGACTCGGTCGAGGACGCGGTCGAGCACGTCAACGCCCACGGCACCGGCCACTCCGAGGCGATCGTGACCACCTCCGAGGCAGCTGCCGACGAGTTCGTCGCCGGGGTCGACGCGGCTGCCGTCTATGTCAACGCCTCGACCCGCTTCACCGACGGCTTCGAGTACGGGATGGGGGCCGAGATCGGCAACTCGACCCAGAAGCTGCACGCGCGCGGCCCGATCGGGATGCGCGAGCTGACGACTTTCAAGTACGTCGCCCATGGCGACGGTCAAGTGCGTGAGTAGAGAAGCGGGGGGCATAGGGGTTCTCGGATCGGCGTTCAACCCGCCGCACTTGGGACATCTGGCGCTGGCGCAGGAGGCGCTCTGGCAGCTCGGGCTCGACGAGGTGATCCTGGTCCCGACCGGCGAGGCGCCGCACAAGCGGATCGCCGACGACCCCGGCAGCGAGTTGCGGATGACGATGACCCGGCTCGCGGCCGCCGACGACTCCCGCTTCTCGGTCTCCTCCCTGGAGGTGGATCGCGAGGGACCGTCCTACACGTATGAGACCTTGCAGATGCTTGCCGAGCAGAGACCTGAAACCGAGTTGGTGTTCGTGATGGGGGCGGACGCGGCTGTCGGTCTCGAGAGCTGGCGCAATCCCGAGCAGGTGGTCGGGCTGGCGCGGCTGGCGGTTGCGCGGCGCGCCGGCGTCTCCGACACCGAGGTGGCCGCGGTGATGCGCAGCCTCGGCGCCGACGGCAGGGCGACGATGCTGGAGATGCCGCAGTTCGGCGTCTCCTCATCGGCCGTCCGTGAGCGGGCCGCCGCCGGGCGGCCGCTGCGCTATCTGGTTCCCGAGCCGGTGGCACGGTTCATCGAAGAAAAGGGGGTGTACCGATGAGCGCGATCTCCTCGGAATCGCTGGCCCGTCGCCTGGCTGAGCTGGCCGACTCGAAAAAGGCGGAGGACGTGGTCGCGCTCGACATGCGCGAGCTCGTCGCCTACACCGACTTCCTCGTCATCTGCACCGCGCGCAACGAGCGCCAGGCCGGCGCGATCGTCGACGAGGTGCGGGTGCAGCTGAAGCGCGACCTGGGGCAGTTGCCGAGTGGGGTGGACGCCGGCGGTGACGCCGGCTGGGTGATCTGCGACTACCTCGACTGCGTCCTCCACGTCTTCACCGCCGAGGCCCGCGACCGCTACCAGCTCGAGGATCTGTGGCGCGACGCGCCGCGCCTGGAGCTGCAGCTCGACGCGCCCGAGGCACCCTCCGCCGCCAGCGCCTGACGCGCGCCAGGAACCCCCGCGCGCGGTCGCGCGACTTGTGTGACGAAATACCGTCCGAAGGCGCCCTTACGGTGCCGCGCATGAGCAGTTTCAAGCGGTCGCTGTTCGGCTATAGCCGGCCTCAGGTCGAGGCGACCATCAAGACCAAGGACGCCCAGATCATCGGCCTCGCGAGGGACCTCGAGAGCGAGCGCATTCTCAGCGCCGAAGTCGAGGCCGAGAGCGCGTCGCTCTCCGGCATGGTGATCGAGCGCGAGCGCACGATCCGCGAGCTCAACCTGCGCCTGCAGGAGGCCAACGAGTGCCACGCCCGCAGCATCGCCTCGCTCGACGCGGTCACCGAGCGGCTCGAGGAGCTGCAGGCCCAGGCGCGCGGTCAGGCGACCCGGATCCGGATGAAGGCCCTGCGCGAGGCGGTCGAGGTGAGCCAGCGCGCGCAGGCGCTCACGGACGCCGCCGAGGCCGCGCCCGCGGCCAGCCCGAACGGCAACGGCAACGGCAACGGCATCGCGGCGCCCCGCGAGGACTTCGATGGCCTCTACGAGGGTCAGGTGAAGCTGGAGATCGGCCCGCTTGGCGACTTCTCGCAACTGGTCGGCTTCGAGGACGCGGTCGGCCAGCTCGGCGCCTCCGAGATCTCGGTCGAACGCTTCTCCGAGGGCCGCGCCACCCTCTCTATGCACCTAGAGGAGCCGGTCGACCTCCTGCGCGAGCTCGAGGACCTCTCCAAGCTCGACTTCAAGGTCCGCCACACCGCCCCGGACAACCTGATCCTCGACGTTGACGAGGACCAGGGCCCCGAGCAGCGCGCCGCCTAGCGCAACTGGTGGCGGTTTTGTCAACCTCTGGTTGACAAACTCGATACGGCCGGCCGTCGCTAAACTGCGAGCCGACCACGAAGTTCTCTGGGGCTGTAGCTCAGCTGGAAGAGCGTCGCGCTGGCAGCGCGAAGGTCAGGGGTTCGAGCCCCCTCAGCTCCACTGCGGAAGGCGCCGGCTCGGCGCCTTCTGTCGTTGCGCGCTAGCCGTCGAGGTTGTCGAGCGGTTCGGTGGCGCCGAGGATGGCGGCGATCTGCGGGTCATTGGCCACGTTGGAGGCGTAGCGACGGGCGAGGCTTTGACCGCTGGGGTCGTCTTCGGCGATGCGGACGATTTCGCAGGTCTCGAGAACGGCGGCGTGGTAGTTCACCAGGGTCACGGCCGTCTTCGGCAGGCTCTGCGAAACGATCTCCCCGGCGCTGCGGGGGCCGTCGCTCTGGTTCAGCGCGCGGAGGATCTCCCGGCGCAGGGGATGGTTCAGGGCATGCTCGATCGGCGGATCCAGCAGTTCTGCGAATTCGAGCGGCAGCCGGCGGGCGTGCTTGCCGCGAATCTGACCGGCGATCTCTTCCTGGGCCATCTGAACCTTTCTACGGTGCTTGAGGAGCTTTGGATGTGTGAACCTTTGGGAACTCCGGTGTTTGCTTGCGGACTTCTCAAACGCTCAGCCACCTTTTAGTCACCGCTTGAGCTTTTCTCTAGGCCAAAGCCGCTGAGCGGTAGGCGGCTCGGCGCCCAAATTGCGGGCGCCGAGCCGCTTGCTTCGACCAGATCAGGCGCCCTTGCGGATTGCCGTAGCTGGATAGAGCTGCTCGATCGATGAGATCGTCATGAACCGTCACCTCCCCTGTGGGTGAGAGAGTCGGCTCGAGAGATGGCCGCAACGTCCTACTTACGGGCCGGCCGCGAGATCGCGACCCGCATCTTTCCCAGGCAAGCACTCCCGAGCCCTTACAGGGAGGGTGTAATCAGGCCGCGACGGCCAATCAATGGCAGCCGCATAGAGGTGAGCGCAAATTGCTTCCTACGCCGCTCAGTCGCTTTGGGGCAATGAGCTATTTGGGCTCGCGCGTGTTGTCTGAGATAGTTCCCCGCCCAAAGATCGCTTGATTAATCCCGGGAGGAGAACAGTTGGCGATTAGGAACCAACCGACCTTGATCGATCAGCGTCTGCTCAAGGCGCTTTCGCACCCCACTCGTCAACTGATCCTCGACCTGCTGGTGGAGGGGCCGAGCAGTCCTGTGCGAATGATGCGCCGCATGGACGGGATTAGTCTCAACCTCGTCTCTCACCACATCAAAGTCCTCAAGGAGCTCGGTTGTATCGAGCTCGTGGAAACGCAGAAGAAGCGCGGCGCGACCGAGCACATCTACCGGGTCACCAGGCGCCATATGTTCAAAGCGGAGGAATGGGAAGCGCTTGCCCCGCAGGATCGCCCGCCAATTACTGCAAACGTCCTCCGTCTGATCTCCGAGGACACCGGGCGCGCCTTTGCCGAAGGCAAGATGGATGAGCGTTCCAACAATCATCTCAGCCGGTCGCCGCTCGATCTTGATGAGGAGGGCTGGAGCGAAGTCGTGGAGATTTTGGCGCGGGCCCTAGATGAAATCCAGGACGCCAACGCGAGAAGCGCCGAACGTTCTCAGGAGAGCGGCGAGACGCTTAGCTCGTCGCGCGTGATGATCATGCAGTTCCCGATTGGCCGCTACGGCGCGGGCGACGACAAGAGCGACGGCGCCTAACCCAGCCCCGACTCCCGCAGTGCCGCCTTCACCAGCTTCGCCTTGCGGGCGATCTCCGGAGTGGCGATGGCGCTGAAGCGGAGCTTGCCCTTGCGGTAGCCCCAGACGCGGTCGCCGCCCGGGCCCTTGCGTTTGACGAAGAGGCCGGGGCCGAGCTTCTTTGCGCCTTTCGGCTTGCCGTTGCCGGCGACGGAGCTAGCGACGAACTCGACCTCGCCGGCGGGGCTGAAGACGACGGCGGCGCCGGCGCGCTTGGCGCCCTTGGCCTTGCCGCGGCCGCTCGTGCACCAGCGGAAGGTCTCGGCGAAGCGGTGAGTGGGCTGGCCGGCGGCAATCAGCGTCTGCTCGGGATCGCGGCCGAGGCGGAGGGGGCCGAAGCCGCTGCGCTGCAGCTTCTTGGGCGGGGTCAGGCAGCGGGGGCCGGGGACGCCGATCGAGCGCTCCCAGGTCTGCAGGTAGGCCTCGGCACCGTTCATCAGGTCGTCGGCGATCGGCTCGCCGGCGAGCAGGCGCAGCTGCTGCATCCAGTCCGGGTGCAGGCCGTACTGGGCGACGCCGTCGACGTTGACGTCCCAGGTCCGCTGGCCGGAGACCTGCTTGCCGAAGGTGACGCGGCCGTCGAGGGAGGTGAACGGGTAGGTGACGGCGTTGGGCTTGTCGGCCCCGCGCGCCTCCGGCTGGGCGTGGAAGCCGTTGGCGTCGGCGCCGAACCCGATCCCGAACTTGAAGCGGGGGTCGGCGGCGGCGCGCAGCTTCTGCCATTCGGAGATGAAGCTCTCGGCCCCGGTGGTGATTGGCTCGACGAAGCCGCCGAGCTTGTAGATCCGCGGCCAGAAGTGCTCGTCGGTCCAGGTGTGGGAGGCAATCACGCCCGAGTAGCCGCGCTGCTCGGCGATCTCCAACACCCGCCGGGTCACCTTCTGGTCCTCGTGGTCGACCTCGATCATCAGGCCGCGGTCGATCATCTGGTTGATAAGGAATTCGCCCAGCGGCGTCAGGCCGCGCGCGTTGCAGTGGGGGGGAGGCCCGTAGACCGGGGTCGCGCCCGGCGGCAGCAGCCCGACCAGGCCGGCGCCGATGATCCCGGCCGAGGCCGGCACCGCGGTCGCCTGCTCGTTGTCGTGCTCGACTCCGGGGCACGGCTCCATCGCCCAGAACTGGCCGGTCTGCTTGACGTTGGCGGCGTTGATTGCGACGCCGAAGGTGCCGCCGTCGAAGCGGACGCCGCCGAAGGCGTTGTCGAACTTGTGGATCGGGAAGAAGGAGGAGACGCCCATCGCCTCGATTTCGTCGAGGCCGCGGACGATCTGGGCGCGGTCGCAGCGCGGCTGGGAGGCGGAGCCGCCGCAGCCGAAGATCTCCGAGGTCTCGATCCCGAGCACGACCGCGAGCTTGCCTTCGTTGATCACCTTGCGCGCCTCGAACGGGGTGCGGACGATGCGGAACCAGCCGAGCCCGGGGCCGCCGGCCTGGGCGTCGATGTATTCCTCGAGCTCGTGGATGCGGCGCGCCTGCAGGCGGATGCTGTCCATGTCCTGGCAGCTGTTGTGTTTGATCGGGTAGATGTCGCAGAGGGCGACGTTCTCGACCAGGTCGTTGACCATGATCCGCACGCCGCCGAGGTAGGCGCGCTCGATCCAGCGGTAGTAGGTCTGCTCGTGGGTCAGCGAGGCCGGCGCCGGCCAGTCCTTGAAGGTTGGCCAGCCGATCGGGTCGTGGGTGCGGACCGGGTTGCCGTAGAGGACGTTCTCGAGCAGAGCCCCGGCGCCGTTTGGGTAGTGGTCGGGGCAGTCGACCAGCGCCGCCTCGACCCCGTAGCGGCTCCACGGTTCGCCGCAGTGGGCGTCGCCGCCGAGGAACTCGTAGGCGGTGACGTGGTTGTGGCCGTCGATGGTGCCCTCGACTTCGCCGTATGGGGTGGGGCCGGTCCAGGGCGTGCCGCTCGCTTCCAGGCCGATCTCCGGGAAGCTGGCACAGCCGCCCGCCGCCCGCGGCACGATGACCGCGCCCTGGCCGTTCGACTGGATCAGGCGGCCGTCGCCGGCTACCGCCAGCGAGCGACCGTTGGCGACGTTGGTGAAGGTGAAGCCCGCGCCGGACTCGCGCAGCTCCCAGTCCGCCGTCGGGCCGGCCTGCGAGGCCGCCAGCGTCCCGTTGCCGAGCGGCCCGATCGAGCCGGTCGCGAGGAACTTGCCGTCGCTGCCCTTCAACAGGTAGCTGCCGAGCCCCGAAGCCTTCATGTAGAACGACTGGCCGCCGGAGCCGACCGCGTAGCCGAGTCCCGAACGGGTGACGGCGCCGGCGCCGACCTGGAGCGTTTGGCAGGAGTCGGCGAAGGCGAAGCGCGAGGGCGCCGCCGCACCGGCGCTGCCGCAGAGCAGCAACGCGGAAGCGATTGCCAAGCCCGCCAACCCCCCAGATCGCCAGCGCATAGACACCTTCTACCAAAAATCGATGACTTGAAACAAATCGGGATCTGCCGATAGATGGAAGTGAGCGCAGTCAACGAGCACGTGTTCTCGCATGGGATGCAGGACACCCGCGAGACCCTCGATGCGTGGAGCGAGCGCCCCCGGCAGGTCCTTCGTGGATGGCTGGCACTCAGCGTCGCGATCGCCTGCTCGCTGCTCGCCGCCACCTGGGTCGTCGCCGGCCTGCTCACCCCGGACCTGACGCCGATCCACCTGGCCGGCTTCACCTACCCCTCCGAGCCCGACGACCTGCTGCCGATCCTCTGGCGCAACTCGCTCGTTCTCGCCCTGCACGGGACCGCCTGCATCGCCGGCTTCATCGCCGGCGCCTCGATGCCGATCGCGGCCGCCCAGCGCACCGGCTTCTCGCGCTGGGTCCATGTCAAGGCGGGCGAGTTCGCGATCCTCTTCGTCGCCGCGGTCACCCTCTTCTCGCTCTGCACCCAGGCGCTCTACCTTGGCTTCCAGGGCTCGACGATCGCCTACCAGCTGCAGATCACCCGCTTCGAGCTGATCCTCAGCGTGCTCCCGCACGCGCTGCCGGAGCTGACCGCCCTGTTCCTGCCGCTGGCCGCCTGGCTGATCGCCAGCCGCCGCGGCGAGTGGAACCAGCTGCTGGCCGCGACCCTGGTCACGGTCCTGATCGCGATCCCGGTCCTGCTGCTCACCGCGACGATCGAGGTCTACGTCTGGCCCCACATCCTCGAGGCGCTCTCGCCGGTCTCCGAACCGGTCACCCTCCCCGAATGGGAAACCGGGCGCTGAGCGGCGCGCCGTGTCGACTTTGTTCGGAGGGGTCGAACAAAAGCGCCACTCCATAAGATCGCCTGCTGATGAGCGAGGAGCGCGCCACCTACGAGCCGCGGGCGATCGAGTCCAAGTGGCAGGCCGTCTGGGCCGAGGAGAAGACCTGGGAGGTCGCCAACCCGGGCCAGCCCGGCTTCGACGCGAGCAAGCCGAAGGCCTACGTGCTGGAGATGCTGCCCTACCCCTCGGGCGAGCCCCACGTCGGCCACCTCAAGTGCTACGCGGTCGGCGACGCAATCGCCCACTTCCGCCGCCGCCACGGCTTCGAGGTGATCCACCCGATGGGCTACGACTCCTTCGGGCTGCCGGCCGAGAACAACGCGATCAAAACCGGCGAGCCGCCGCGGGTCGCGACCGAGCGCTCGATCGCTTCCTTCCAGCGCCAGTTCCGCGAGTGGGGGATCTCGATCGATTGGTCGCGGGAGCTTGCGACCCACACCCCCGAGTACTACCGCTGGACCCAGTGGATCTTCCTGCAGCTGCTCGAGCAGGGGCTCGCCTACCGGACCGAGGCGGCGGTCCAGTGGTGCCCCAAGGACGCCACCGTGCTGGCCAACGAGCAGGTCGTCGACGGCCGCTGCGAGCGCTGCGGCACCGAGGTCGTCCAGCGCAAGCTCTGGCAGTGGTTCTTCAAGATCACCGAGTACGCCGACCGCCTGCTGGCCGACTTCGAGGCGCTCGAATCGTGGCCGGAGAACGTGATCACGATGCAGCGCAACTGGATCGGCCGCTCCGAGGGCGCCCAGGTCGTCTTCCGCTGCGAGGAAGCCGACCTCGACTTCCCGGTCTTCACGACCCGTCCCGACACCCTCTTCGGCGCCACCTTCTTCGTGCTGGCGCCCGAGCACCCGGAGCTGATGCGGCTGGTCGAGGGGACGCCGGCCGAGGCCGAGGTGCGCGAGTACGTGAACCGGATCGGGCGTGAGTCGGCGCAGGAGCGCGGGGCCGAGGACCGCGAGAAGACCGGCGTCGCGCTTGGGCGCAGCGTCGTCAACCCGGTCAACGGCGAGTCGATCCCGATGTACGTGGCCGACTACGTGCTGATGGAGTACGGGACCGGGGCGATCATGGCGGTCCCCGGCCACGACTCGCGCGACTACGAGTTCGCCCAGAAGTTCGGGCTGCCGATCGTGCGGGTGATCGAGGGCGAGGATCCGGAGGCCGCGCGCGACGAGGACGGCCTGCCCTATCCCGGCGACGGCCCGATGACCGGCTCTGGCCGCTTCGACGGCAAGGGCAACCGCGAGGCCTACGCGGAGATGGTCGCCTGGCTGTCCGAGGAGGGGCGCGGCTCGACCGCGGTCAACTACCGCCTGCGCGACTGGCTGGTCTCGCGCCAGCGCTACTGGGGGGCGCCGATCCCGGTCGTCTACTGCGAGGCCTGTGGCGCCGACGGCGCCGCGGCGATCGTCCCCGTGCCCGACGAGCAGCTGCCGGTCGAGCTGCCCGAGGTCGAGGACTACGCGCCGCAGGGCAAAAGCCCGCTGGCGGCGGCCGAGGACTGGGTCGCGACCGAGTGCCCGCGCTGCGGCGGGCCGGCGCGGCGGGAGACCGACACGATGGACACCTTCGTCGACTCCTCCTGGTACTTCCTCCGCTACCTCGACTCGCGCAACGCCGAGGCCGCCTGGGATCGCTCGGCGGTCGACCACTGGTTCCCGGTCGACCAGTACATCGGCGGCGTCGAGCACGCGATCCTGCACCTGATGTACGCGCGCTTCCTGACCAAGGCGCTGGCCGACCTCGGGCACCTCGACGCCTCCGAGCCGTTCGCCAACCTCTTCGCGCAGGGGATGATCACCCGCGACGGGGCAAAGATGTCGAAGTCGAAGGGCAACACGGTCAGCCCCGGCGACTACGTCGAGCGCTACGGCGCCGACACCGCCCGCACCTACGTCTGCTTCATGGGCCCGCCCGAGCGCGGCGGCGACTGGACCGACGAGGGCGTGGAGGGGGTCAACCGCTTCCTGGCACGGCTCTGGCGGCTCTGCGACGAGGTCGATGGGCGGACGGCGCCGGGAGGGGCCGCCGGGGCTGAGAGCGGCGGTCAGGCGCGCGAGCTGCTGGCCAAGGCGCACTGGGCGATCGAGAAGGCGACCCGGGACTTCCAGCGCGGCTTCCAGTTCAACACCGCGATCTCCGCCGTGATGGAGCTCGTCAACGACTGCTACCGGCTCAAGGATGGGCTCTATGGCGACGCCGAGGGCGAGGCGGCGCTGCGCTTCGCGACCGCCACCGCCGGCTCGCTGATCTTCCCCTTCGCCCCGCACCTCGGCAGCGAGGTCTGCGAGCGGCTGGGCGGCGGGAGGGTCTGGGAGCAGCCCTGGCCGGTCGCCGACGAGGCGCTGCTGAGCAGCGACACCGTGACCCTGGTGGTCCAGGTCAACGGCAAGCTGCGCGACCGCATCGAGGCCGGGGCGGAGGCTCCGAAGGAGGAGCTGCTGGCGCTGGCGCGGGCCAGCGAGAAGGTCGCCAAACACCTTGACGGCAAAGAGGTCGTGAAGGAGATCGTCGTGCCCGGCAAGCTCGTCAACCTCGTGGTCCGATGAGGCGCGGCGCCGTTGTGGCCGGGAAAGTCTGGTAGAAAGCGCGCCGATGCTCGTAAGGCGGCTCGACGAAGCGGCGGTCCAGGAATGGCACCGCCTCAACGCCCACGTCCTCATGGACGCGGGCGAACTCGGTTCCCGGAATCTCTCGGTCACCTGGCTGACCCTGCCTGCCGGCGCGAGCCAGACGCTGCGCTCCCAAGAGGAAGCCGAGCAAGCCTATGTCGTGGTCCGCGGTAGCGGCTCGATGTCGGTGGCGGGTGACACCCAGGAGGTGGGCGAGGGCGACCTGATCCTGGTTCCGCCCGCGACCGAGCACTCGCTCAGCAACGTCGGCGACGCGGAGCTTGCCTGCGTCTCGATCCAGTCGCCGCCGGTGGCCGCGAGCGAGCTCTACAGCGACCAGCTCGCCGAGGTGGCGGGTTACGACGACGAGGACGAGTACTGACTCCCTCTCGCGCCTCAGGCGTTTGAGAGTCCTTTGATTTAGCGCGCCACGCGTGCGCGCCGGCCCGCCAGCCTCGGGTCATGCCCGAGTTGAGCCGCGCCCAGGTTGTCGTCTACGCCGCGATCGCGGCGGCGCTGCTGCTGGTCGGGGCGCGGGCGCTGAGGGCCGAGCAGGGGACGGAGGCGAGCTTTGCTTCCGGCGGCGCGGCGGGGACGAGCGCAGGTGGGGGTGGGGGTGGTGACTTCAGCCTCAGCGGCGAGGGCTCCGACGTCGTCGTCGATGTCACCGGGGCGGTGTATCGGCCGGGCGTCTACCGCCTGCCGGCGGGCAGCCGGGTCGACGACGCGATCGCCCGTGCCGGTGGCGCCAAGCCGGCGGCGGCTCTGGAAGCGGTCAACCGGGCGGCGCGGCTGGCCGACGGGCAGCAGGTGGTGGTGCCGGCGCGCGGGCCGGGTGGCAGCGTTGCGGCCACCGGGGTGGACGCCGAGGACGGGCCGATCAGCCTTGGCACGGCGACCCTCGAGCAGCTCGACACGATCGACGGCATCGGCCCGGTCACCGCCGAAGACATCATCGAGTTCCGCGACGAACACGGCGGCCTCGCCTCGGTCGACCAGCTCGACCAGGTCTCCGGGATCGGCCCGGCGACGATGGAGGCGCTGCGAGCGCGGCTGCAGCCGTAGGTGGCCCGAGGCGCGGTGCGGCCGACGCTGGCGGTCCTGGTCGCGATCACGGTTGTGGTCGCGCTGGCGCTGCCGCGGGCCGGCGAGATCCGCGAACGAGCCGAGGCCGGGCTGGGGCGGGGGATGCCGGCCCGCGAGGCGGAGCTGGCCCGCGGCTTCGTGCTCGGCCAGGACGAGGGAATCGACGCGGCGACCAAGGAGGACTTCCGGCGCTCGGGCCTCTCGCACCTGCTCGCGGTCAGCGGCCAGAACGTCACCCTGCTGGCCTTGCTGGCGCTGCCGCTACTGGCGGCTCTGGGGATCCCGCTGCGCGAGCGCCTGCTCTGGGTGCTGGCGCTGATCGCCGTCTACGTGCCGCTTACCGGTGCTGGCCCATCGATCCAGCGGGCGGCGGTGATGGGGGCGGCCGGGATCCTTGCCACGCTGGCGGGGCGGCGGGCCTCGCGCCTTTACGCGCTGGCGCTGGCGGCGGGGGTGACCCTGGCGATCGACCCGTCGATCGGCGCCGACGTCGGCTGGCAGCTCAGCTTCGCGGCGGTGCTGGGGATCCTGGTCTGGGCGGGGCCGCTGCGGGACGTGCTGGGGAGCTGGCTGGGCGGGGGAGGAGGCCGGCCGGGGGCGCGTGGCGGCGGCCTCCGTGGGGCGCTCGCCGAGGGGGTGGCCGTGACCGTGGCGGCGACGGTCGCGACGGCGCCGCTGATCGCCTTCCACTTTGAAACGTTCTCGGTCACCACCCTTGCCGCGAACGTGCTGGCCTTGCCGGCGGTGGCGCCGGCGATGTGGCTGGGGATGGCGGGCGCCGCCGCTTCGCAGATCCCTGGCTTTCCGGTCGAGGTCCTCAACGCTCCCAACGCGGTCCTGCTCGCCTACATCGCCCAGGTCGCAGCCTGGTGCGCCGCCCCGGACTGGGCCGAGGTCGAGATCCACCTCGGCGGCACCGGCCTGGCCGCCGCCTACGCCGCGCTCGCCCTGGGCACCGTCGCCTGGCGCACCGCCAACGCCCTGCGCCGGCGCCGCCCACCACGAGCCCGCTCTAGGTGGGGCATACGACCACCAATTGCAGACTCGTGGATCAGGGCCTCGATCCTGGCTGGGCTGGCGCTGGTTGTTTGCGCGGCGCTGGTGTGGCCGGGGGGCGGGGAGGAGGCTGGGCCGCCGGGCCGCGGCCTGCGGATCACGGTGCTCGACGTCGGCCAGGGTGACGCGATCCTGCTGCAGCCGGCGCAGGCGCCGGCGGTGCTGGTCGACGGTGGGCCGCCGGGCGACGGCCTCGCCGCGAAGCTCGCCGAGGCCGGCGTCCGGCGCCTCGGCGCCGCCGTCGTCAGCCACGACCAGTCCGACCACCGTGGCGGGATCGAAGAGATGCTCGGGACCGTCCCGGTGGCGCGGTTGCTCTACGCGCGCCTGGGCCGCGACACGCTCGCCTCCGCTCGCTCGGCCGGCGCCGCCACCGTGCGGGTCGCCGGCGGCACCACGATCCGCTCCGGCCGCTTGCGCCTCGAATTCATCTGGCCGCCGCCGGCGTTACTTGCCGAACCGCAGCCCGGCGCCGACCCGAACCAGCTCGCCCTGGTCGCCGTCGCCCGCTGGCGCGGCTTCTCGATGCTGCTCAGCGCCGACGCCGAGGCGGAGGCGGTGCCGCTCGACCCCGGCCCCGTCGACGTGCTCAAGGTCGCCCACCACGGCAGCGACGACGCCGGCCTCGCGGCCCTGCTGGAGCGCACCCGCCCCGAGCTGGCCGTGATCTCGGTCGGCGAGGACAACTCCTACGGCCACCCGACGGCAGCGACCCTGGTCACCCTGGCCGCACATGGCGTTCGCACTCTTCGAACCGACTCGGACGGCAGCATCGAGATCGACGTCAAAGGCAGATTGGTTGCCGTTGAGGCCCGTTAATCAACCCCGGGGTTAAGGCTGGAAGAGCTCCGAACTTCGTTTAAGGATGCTCAGACAGAGGCCATGGATGTGATCGTCATACGCACCGTCGTCCTCGTCCATTGCTTCCACGGTGGTGTGCACTCGCTCGGCCACCGCTGCGGTGGATTCCCGTGCGTATCGCTCGCTGAGCCCGACCGACTTCGCCAGGTCGACCCACGAGCCCTGGTCCACTTCGTCCAGCATTCGCGCCGTGCCGATGCTCATCGCCAATCGTTGCGTCAGATCCTCGTAGAGGTTGGTGGCAACCAGGTCGTAAAGGGGGGCCAGGGTCGGCGCGCCTCCGTCGTAGAGCAGGGAGAAGTTCTTTGCGTGGGCATCGCAGTTGCCGATCAGCCAGTTGAAGACGAGCGCTTCCCAAAACCTCGGAACGTCGTGAGCCGGGAGCGCGGCGGCATCGCGGATTAGCGTGATCGAGTCACGGACCGAGGGTCCGCCCTCCGCCTGGTACTTGCGGTCAGACGGCTGGCCCAGGGCCTGGCAGAAGTCCTCCTGGTGCAGGCGGCGGATCGGTTCGACGGTGGGGTCGCGGTCGTAGCGCTCGACCAGCAGATATGGGAGTCCCGTGGTCGTCCGGGACTTCTCGGCACTCGCCGTCGTCAGCCCGCAGCGGGCGGCCAGTTCGAGGCAGAACGCCTCGTTATCGACCAAGCCCTCGAATCCAATCGGCTCGGGCTTGATGATGTGGGTGGTCGGCGCCGCCGCGTTGAGCGGCAGGAATGCCTTGCCGCCCTGGAGGATCACTGGGAGCTTCGGCTGTGCGCCGGCGAGCGAGAGACGGGTCTTGCCGTCGGGGCTTGCGGCCAACGGCCGTTGAGGGAGCCTCGCGACCATCTCATCGAGATCGTCTTTCGAGATTTCCTCGACCAACGGAACGCCGTTCTGGGTGTATCCGGCTGGTAGGACCGAGATCGCCCCGGCGCAGTCGCCTCCGATGTCCTCCAGTAGCGAGTAGTCGTTCTCGGCGGAGATGCCGAGGCGGCGGGCAATTGCCTCGCGGCTGGCCCCCTCGGGTAGCAGGCCGCCGAAGACCGCACGGCAGAGGGCGTGGGGGTGGGCCTCGGTCTGCACGGGCAGCGCCCACGAGAGCGGTGCGCCTCGGTATGCGGGCTCATAGCGAAACTGCATGTTGCCGTTGTCCTTGCGGATCAGGCGGCCCGCCTTGACGCCGGCCAGGTAGACGTCGAGCTCGGTCATCAGCGGGGAACGAGGCGGATGTCGAGGCCAACGGCGCGCGCAGCTTCGATCGCGATCTGAAGCTGAACGGTTTGCTTGCCTCCCTCGAGCTCTCCGATCACACGGCGGTTGACCCCTATCGCGTTGGCCACGGCGTCCTGGGTCAGCCCTCGTTGGCGCCGCTGTTCGCGCAGCTGTGATCCGAAGCTGTTCGAGGAATCGATATTCATTGTGATCGATCGGTAACGGTAGCAGGCCAATTACCCAAAGGGGATCGATCGGTAACAAATGCTTTCATATGCATCTCATGAGACCGTCCGGTAACAAGTCTTTGTCTCCGGCAGTGCCGCCACTTCCTAGGCGAGCGTGGCTAGACTCGAGCCGTGGCCGCCGAGATGAAGCCGCTGTACCTGATCGCCGGCACCGACATGGCGAAAATCGACGCGACCCGCAGCCGCCTGCGGGCCCGGGCCGAACGCGAGGGCGGAACCGCCGGGCTGGAGGTCTTCGAGCCCGGCGAGGGGCGCGGGATGCCCGACTACGAGGCGCTGCTGAACTCGATCCCGGCGATGTCGCTAATGGACTCACGCCGCTACCTGCTCGCCGACGGGGTGGAGAAATGGCGCGACAAACAGGTGGAGGCGGTGGCCGCCGCGGTCGCCGAGCTGCCGCCCGACCTGACCCTGGTCCTGATCTCCCGCGCCAAAGCGCCCGCGAAGCTGCTGAAGGCGGTCAAAGCCGCGCAGGGCGAGGTCCACGAGTTCGAGGCGCCGAAGGCGCGCGACATGCCCCGCGTCCTGGTCGCCGACGCGCAGCGGCTCGGCTTCCGCCTCGAGCCGGCGGCGGCGCGGGTGCTGGTCGACCGCATGGGCGCCAGCCCGGTGCGCCTCCACAACGAGCTCGAGCGGCTGGCGCTTTGGGCGGGGGAGGGGGGAGCGGTGAGCGCCGCCGACCTCGACGAGATGATTGCCGACACCTCCGAGGCTGTCGTCTGGTCGCTCTCCGATGCCCTGATCGAAGCCAACGCCCCGCTCGCCCTGCGGATCGGCGAGCAGCTGATCGGCCAGGGCGAGAACGTCACCGGGCTGATCTACGGCCTCGCCTCGCGCCTGCGCGGCGCCTGCGCTGCCGCGGCGATGCTGGCGGAGGGGATGGCGCCGGCCCAGGTCGAGTCGTCGCTGAAGATGCATCCCTACGCCGCCAAGCAGCTGGTCCGACGCCTGCGCGACGCCAACCTCGCCGACCTGCGGATGGCGACCGAGACGCTCGCGCAACTCGAGCTTTGGTGTCGTGGTGAGGCGGATTATGGCGACGAGCTGGCTTTCACCCTCGCGCTACGGTCGATGGCCGCCGCGTAGGGCCGCGAAAATCAAGCAGCGCAAGGAGGAACGAGGGAGTGTGCTCCGCACATGACCGAGCGACGACGCCGCGATGCGCAGATTTGCAGCGCCCTACGCGGCGGCGATGCGAGCAGCTTTTGACTTCTTGCGGGAGCCGGTGTTCTTGTGCATGGCGCCCTTCTGCACAGCCTTGTCGATCTTCGAGACGAGCGTGCGCTCCTCCTCGGCGATGTTCGAAGCGTCGCCGCCCTCAACCGCAGCCTCGAGGCGGCGGAAGTGGGTCTTCACCGTGCTCGTGAGCAGGCGATTCTCAGCGCGCTCGCGCTCGCTGCGTAGGATCCGCTTCTTCTGTGAGGCTATGTTGGCCATGTCGAGTGCCCGGGCAAGCGTCGTGCCAACTCCGGGCGGCCGCCGACTATAGCGACTGAGACACAGCTTGGAGATACCCGACACCCCTGCCGGCAATGAGCGGCCTATTAACGCCGACGAGGATCCGGTTGTAGCCGACGTCGCCCTGCGCTCGGCGGAGGCCTTCAACCCGGGCGAGGAATTCGAGGGAGAGCCGGCGCCAGGCCGCCAGGCGGGCCGGATCGCGCGCTCCACGGCGTTCTTCTCGATCGCCACCGCGGCCTCCCGCGTGGTCGGCCTCCTGCGCGAGGTGATCGCCGCCGGTTACTTCGGCGTGCAGGGCGCGATGTCGGCCTTCACGGTCGCCTTCCTCGTCCCCAACCTGATCCGCGCCCTCTTCGCCGACGCCGCCCTGCAGCCGGCCTTCGTCCCGGTCTTCACCGAACAGCTGGAGAAGAAGAACTACCGCGAGGCCTTCCGACTCGCCTCGACCCTGCTGCTGCTGGTGACCATGGTCCTCGGCGCGATCGCGGCGCTCTTCATCCTCTTCGCGCCGGTGGTGATGCCGCTCTTCGTCCCCGGGTTCAGCGACCAGCTCCAGGACCTCACGGTCAGCCTCTCGCAGGTGCTGTTCCCGATCCTCGTCCTGCTCGGGATCAGCGGCGTCGTCGTCGGCATCCTCAACAGCTACGACCGCTTCGGCGCCTTCGCGATCTCGCCGCTGTTCTGGAACCTGACGATCATCCTCGTGCTGGTCGTGGTCGAGCCGATGCTGAGCGAGGACGACCGCATCTACGCCTACGCGATCGGCATCCTCGCCGGCACCGCCGTGCAGCTGGCGATTCCGGCATGGGACCTGCGCAACACGCCGTTCAAGTTCAACTGGAGCTTCAACTGGCGCGATCCCGGCGTGCGGCGGGTGCTGCTGCTGATGCTGCCGGTGACGATCAGCCTCGGCCTGATCAACTTCAACTTCCTGATCAGCGCGATGATCGGCTCCCTGGTCAGCGAAGAGGCACCGGCGGCGATCGAAAAGGCGTTCCGCATCTACCAGCTGCCGCAGGGGATCTTCTCGGTCGCGGTCGCGACCGTGCTATTCCCGACCCTGGCCCGCTTCGCCAGCCGCGGCGCGATCGACGACCTGCGCGGGACCCTCGCCAACGGCATGCGCCTGATCCTCTTCGTGCTGGTGCCGGCCGCGGTGGCGATCCTGGCGCTCTCGGAGCCGATCATCCGGCTCGTCTACCAGCGCGGGGAGTTCGGCCCCGAGGCGACGACCTTGGTCGCCACCGCGCTCTTCTGGTTCGCCTTCTCGCTGCCGACCAACGGCCTCTACCTGCTGCAGACCCGGACCTTCTTCGGCCTGCAGCGGCCCTGGATGGCGACCAAGCTGGCGGGGCTCGACCTGATCGTCTCAACCGTGGCCTCGCTGGCGCTCTACAAGCCCTTCGGGATCGGCGGGATCGTCGCCGGGACGGGGATCGGGACTACCGTGGCGATGGCCGCCCAGGTGGTGATCCTGCGTCGGGAGCTCGGCGGGCTCGAGCTGAATCGGCTACTCGCCGCGTTCGTCCGCATCCTGATCGCCTCGGCAGTCTTGGCCGGCGTCAGCTACCTGATCTGGGACCTGCTCGACGCGGAGCTGGGGAGCGACCTGCTCGGCCAGATCATCTCCCTCGGCGTCGGCCTCACCGTCGGGGGCGCCGCCTATCTCCTCGCCGCGCGCCTGCTGCGCATGCCCGAGCTGGAGCAGATCATGCGCCTGGTGCGGCGCCGAGCCGCCTAGATGCTCAGCCCCGGCCGCTACCTGCTCGGCGTCGTCGAGGTCGCGATTCTCGTCGGCTTCGCCTGGGCCGGGACGGCGCGGGTGCGCGCGCGGCTGCTGCCGCGGTTCGAGGGGGCGCCGGCGTTTCTCGCGACCGCGGTGCTGGCGCTTGCGCTGCTGCTCTGGGCGGCGGAGTTGCTCGGGACGGTCTCGCTCTTCGAGCCGCTGCCGTACCTGCTGCTGGTCGCGGCGGTCGGTCTGGCTCTCTGGAAGTTCTTGCCGCGGCAGCAGGGGGAGGGGGATTCTCCGCACCCTTCCCAGCAGGTGTGGGTGCGGAGAATCCCCCTCCCGACGCTGGTCGCGCTTCTAGTGGCGGTTGTGGCGCTGGCGCACTTTGGGTGGGACGCGAAGCCGCAGTTGTCGGCGGGGATGACCGGGTTCGATTCGACCTGGTACCACGGGCCGTTCGCGGCGGGCTTCTTCCAGAGCGGGAATACGATCGATCTGCACTTCATCGCGCCCCAGTTCCTGGCCTGGTTCTACCCCGCCAACGGCGAAATCTTCCACGCGGTCGGGATGGGGGCGTTCGGGCGGGATCTGCTCTCGCCGCTGCTCAACATCGGCTGGTTCGCGGGCTGCCTGCTGGCCTCGTGGTGCATCGGGCGGCCGTATCGGGTGGCGCCGTGGTCGCTGGCGCTGGGGGCGATCGCGCTCAGCGTTCCGGCGCTCTCAGACCAGGCAGGCGAGGCGCGCAACGACATCGTCGGGATCTTCTTCCTGCTGGCGGCGGTGGCGGTCGCAATCAATGCTTGGGCGCTCAGGGACGAGAGAGGGTTCGAGGCCGGCCCGAAGGACGGGCTTGGTAGCGGTGGGATGCCGGGCGGGGCACTGGCCGTGGCGGGCCTGGCGGTCGGCCTCGCTGCCGGGACCAAGCTCAACTTCCTGCTGCCGGCGGTGGTCTTCGTGGTCGGCCTGGCCGTGATCGCCCCCCGTGGCTCGCGCTGGCGCGCCTTCGCGGTCTCAGGGCTGGGGGCTCTGGCCGGCGGCGGCTACTGGTACCTGCGCAACCTGGTCCAGACCGGCAACCCGCTGCCCTGGGTCGACAGCCTCGGCCCGATCTCGCTGCCGGCGCCCGAGCAGGCCCTCGGCGGCCGCGAGGCCCACAGCGTTCTCAGCTACCTCACCGACGGCACGGTCTGGAGCGACTGGTTCCTCCCCGGGCTCCAAGCCGGCCTCTGGTTCCTCTGGCCCCTGCTCGCCGCCGCCGCCCTAGCGGGCCTCATCCTCTGCGTCACTCAGGCGGCCGCCCCCCGAAGTCGTGGTTCCTTTCGGAGCCAGGAGGGGAAAAAGGAACCACGCGATGGGGAGGGAGAGTCGCGGGACCGGATTCTGGCGCTCGTTGGTCTCGTCGGGCTCGCCACGGCGCTGGCCTGGCTCGTGGCGCCGACCTCGGCCTCCGGCCCAGATGGGATGCCGCGCGGGTTCGAGTCCGGCCTCCGCTACCTCGCCCCGGCCCTCGTCCTCGGCCTCGTCCTGCTCCCAGTCGCCCCACTCCTCCGCGAGCTCCTCGCGGGCCTCGGCACGCGGTTGCCTTTATTCGCCCAGAGGGCGAACAAGGACAACCGGACGGGACGGTTTGGCGCTCGGGCCTGGGCGCTGATGATGGGGCTGGTCGCTCTTGCCGTGATGGTCGTGGTCGGCTTTCCCGTCCAGCGCCACTACCTGGAGGGGCGCTACGCGGACCCCTCCTTCACCACCCCCGGCCTCAACGCCGCCTTCGCCTGGGCCAACGACGTATCCGATTCCCGCATCGCCACCACCAGCACCCGCCAGTACCCGCTCTTCGGCGCCGACCTCTCCAACCGCGTCGCCTTCGTCGGCGAAGAGCGCCCCCACGGCGGCTTCGAGGCGCCTGCCACCTGCCCCGCCTACCGCGCGCTCCTCAACGCCGGCGACTACGACTACGTCGTCGCCAGCAAGGACCGCGAAGAACCCGGCAAGCCCCCGTACCCACCCCAAGCCCGCTGGACGGAAAGCCCTTCATCCCGTGTCATCTTGAGAACGCCGCCGACGGTTGTGTTCGGGCTCTCCGGACCCTTGGATCCGGCCGGATGCCCGTAGTCAGTGCCTGACCCCCTCCGGCGGGTGGCGCGGTGGAGGGACCCACGGCCGAGGAAGCTTTAGCTACCGCAGGCCGTGGGAGGCACCACCGCGACAGGACCCGCCGGCCGGGGCGCCCGTCCCTCATACTCCTGGCCTTCCATGGACCGCATCCGCAACTTCTCGATCATCGCCCACATCGACCACGGCAAGTCGACCCTGGCCGACCGCATCCTCGAG
>DATAON010000012.1:0-6151 GCA_036265715.1 Solirubrobacterales bacterium
AGCTGGATGAGATGGCCGACGCGTCACCGGTCGCCGCTGCGCCGACGTCGGCGTCCGCCGCCGCACCCGCCCGCCCGGGCCTGGTGCTCTCTTCGCTGATCGTGGTGGCGGCGGTGGCCAACCTGAACCTGTCCGTGGCCAACGTCGCGCTGCCGTCGATTGGTCGGCGTTTGATTCGCCCCAGACGGCCTGGACCTTATCGCTGTCGGCTACTCGCTCGGCCTGGCCGCCTCGGTGCTGTACCTCGGGGCGATCGGCGACCGCTACGGCCGCAAGCTGCTGCTCCTGCTGGGCCTGGTGCTGTCGATCCCCGCCTGCCTGCTCGCCGCGTTCGCACCCTCCGACGACGTGCTCTTCGCCGCCCGCGTGCTCGGCGGCCTGTCGGCGGGCATGGCCTACCCGACGACGCTGGCGCTCATCACCGCGCTGTGGTCGGGTCCCGGGCGCACGAAGGCGATCGCGCTGTGGTCGGCGCTCGGCGGCGCCGTCGCCTCGCTCGGGCCGCTGGTCGCCGGGGCGCTGCTGGAGCACTTCGACTGGGGCTCGGTGTTCCTGATCACGCTGCCGCTGGTGGTCGTTGCCTTCCCCATGGCCTTCATACTCGTTCCGGCGCACGTCAACGAGACGACGGAGCCGGTCGACAACCCCGGCGGGATCCTGTCGGTGGTGCTGGTTGGGGCGCTGATCCTCTCGATCAACTTCGCGCCCGTCCCGGACAAGGGCGTCCTGGCCCTCGGCCTGGCGGCGATCGCGGCGGCCGCGCTGGTCGGCTTCCTGATCCGCCAGCGACGCGCGCGCAACCCGCTGTACGACCTGCACATCGCCAGGCGCTCGATCTTCTGGGTGGCGGCAACGGCCGGGATCATCGTCTTCGGCTCGCTGATGGGGGCGATGTTCATCGGTCAGCAGTTCGTCCAGAACGTGCTGGGCTACACGACCCTGCAGGCCGGCCTGGCGATCCTCCCGGGGGCGCTGGGGATGATCGTCGTGGCCCCGCGCTCGGCCCGGCTGGTCGGCTCGCACGGCTCCCGCTTCACGCTGCTGCTCGGCTTCAGCTTCTGCCTGCTCGCCTTCGCAGAGATGTTCCTGCTCTGGGACGAGGGCTGCTCCTACTGGGTGGTCGGGCTCGGCTACCTGCTGCTCGGGCTCGGCGTCGGCTTCGCCGGCACCCCGGCCTCGCGCTCGCTGACCGGCTCGGTCCCGGTCAAGCGCGCCGGCATGGCCTCCGGCACCGCCGACCTCCAGCGCGACCTCGGCGGCGCGATCATGCAGTCGATCTTCGGCGCCCTGCTGACCGCCGGCTACGCCGCCAGCTTCAGCTCCCAGATCGGCGAATCGCCGCAGGCGGCCAAGGTCAGCGAGCAGGTCCAGAACGAGCTGACCAAGTCCTTCGCCAGCGCCGCCGGCACCGCCGAGCAGTACCCCGAATACGCGCCCCAGATCATCGAGGCGGCGCGCACCTCCTTCCTCGACGGCGGCGACTGGACCTACGCGGCCGGGATGCTCGCCGTCGCCCTCGGCATCGCCGTCGTCTTCTTCCTCTTCCCGAAAAAAGAGCGCGAGCTGACCCTGCTCGACCGCTTCCACGGCGAAGATGCGGCCGCCGACGCGCCGTAACCGGACTTTTCCGTCGCCGAGGACGGACAAATCCGGTTACGGCGATAATCCCAGGCGTGTTCCGCCTGCTCAGAGCCGGGGACGCCTTCTGGCGGCGCTCGAACCAGATGCAGATCCTGAACACGGACCTGGGGAAGCAGCTGGAGGCGACCCAGCTCGGCTCGCGGCTGTGGCGGCTGGAGCCGGGACAGGCCTCGACCAAGCACCGCCACGCCGAGCAGGAGGAGCTCTACGTCCTGCTCGAGGGCGAGGGGCGGGTGCGGATCGACGGCGAGGCGCTGACCCTGGCGCCGCTGGACACGCTCTTGGTCGGCCCCGACTCGGTGCGCCAGCTCTTCAACGACACCGACGCCGACCAGCTCTGGCTCGTCGTCGGCGCCCCGCCGGAGCTGGCGAACACGCTGGAGATGAGCGAGGAGCAGCTGCGGGCGCTCTACCCGGACGGCCCAAAGGCGCTGCCGCCAGAGCTCGGCGGCGAGTAGAGGCCGACGGCGGAGTCGCCCACGCGAGCGAGCCGCCGCGGCCAGAATGGCCACCGGCGGCTCGCGTTGGGCAAAGCAATTGCCGTTACTGCTGGGCGCGCAGGGTGATGCTGTTGACGCCGGGGCAGTTCGGGGTGACGACGGCGCGGGCGTAGTAGCGGCCGCTGTGCAGGCCGGGGTTGCCCATGTTCCATTCGTAGCCGTTTTCGGCGGTGCCGGAGGTGTCCATCCCGACCTGCTCGTCGGTGCGCGGCTTCTGCTTGGCCCCGAGCTGCTTGTAGAGCACCACGGTCCGTTCGCTCTTGCACTCGAGCTTCGGGCTCTTGAGGAAGCCGTAGAAGCCACCGGACTCGGCCTTGATGACGACCTTGGTTGCCGGTGCCGCGGCGCTGGCGGCGCTGCCACCGAGCCCGGCCAGGGCGAGGGCCGAGACGGCGAGGACGGCGATCACGTTGCGGAAGTTGGTCTTGCGGGTCATTGCATTTCTCCTTGGTTTTGGTTGGGCGCTGCTTGCAATGACCATGCTCGGCGAGGACGGGCGCCCCAACCAGAGCCCCCAGGGGTGAACCCACTCACCCCGGCGACTTCCAAGCCGTCGCGGGATTTTATAATATAATTTGATCTTCCCCCGCACGCCCAAGGCCAACCCGTGACGCCGCTCGAGGCTCTTGCCGTCCTTGCCGCCGGCGGCGCGGCGGGGGGCATCAACGCGGTCGTCGGCTCGGGCTCGCTGATCACCTTCCCGGTCCTGCTCGCGGTCGGCTTCGCGCCCGTCACCGCCAACGTCTCCAACTCCGTCGGCCTCGTTTTCGGCAATCTCAGCGCCGCCTGGGGCTACCGGCGCGAGCTCGCGGGGCAGGGACGGCGCTGTCTGGTCGGCGGCGCCGGGACGATGCTCGGGGCGATCGGCGGCGGCGTCCTCCTGCTCACCCTGCCCGAAAACGTCTTCGAAGCTGTCGTGCCGCTGCTGATCCTGCTGGCCTGCGCGCTGATGGTGATGCGGCCGGCCCCGTCGGCGTCGCACGGCTCGCTCAGCCGGCACCGGGAGATCGCCCTCTTCCTCCTCGCCTTCTCGGTCGGCATCTACGGCGGCTACTTCGGCGCCGCCCAGGGAGTGATCCTGCTCGCCGCGCTGCGCTTCCTCATCCCCGACCAGCTGCAGCGGCTGAACGGGCTGAAGAACGTCCTCGTCGCCGTCGCCAACGGGGTCGCGGCGCTGCTCTTCATCCTCGTCACCGACGTCGCCTGGGACGCCGTGGCCCTGATCGCGGTCGGGTCGATTGCCGGCGCCCAGGTCGGCGCCCGCTACGGGCGCCGCGTCCCCGAAGCGAAGCTGCGCTGGACGGTCGTCGGCACCGGCGTCGTGGTGGCAACGGTGCTGTTCGTCAAATGAGCTACGAAAGAAACCCCAACGGAGGTGACCGGCAATGACAGGTGAGGCACGATCGATCGGCGAGGCGTCATGGCTGGCCCCGCGGGAGACCTTGAGCGGCAGTCGTCACGCCGTCTCCTCCGGGCACCACCTCGCCTCCGCCGCGGCCTACTCGATCCTCGAGGCGGGAGGGAACGCGGTCGACGCCGGCTGCTGCGCCGGGATCGCGCTCGCGGTTCTGCATGCCGACGAGGTCGACTTCGGCGGCGTCGCCCCGATCATGATCAGGCTCGCCGACGGCACCACCCTGACCATCGACGGGCTCGGAGTCTGGCCCGCCGGGATCCCGGCCGACCTGTTCATGCGCGAGCACGGCGGCGAGATCCCGCCCGGGATCCTCTACAGCGTCGTTCCCGCCGCTCCGGACGCCTGGATCACCGCCCTGCGCGAGCACGGGACGATGAGCTTCGGGGAGGTGGCGGCGGCGGCGATCGGGCTCGCCCGCGACGGGTTCGCGGTCTTCCCGCTGATGGCATACGGGATCGAGCTGCAGGCCGAGGAGTACGCGCGCTGGCCCGCCAACAAGGCGATCTACCTCCCGGAGGGCCGGCCGCCGCGGGCCGGGGAGCGCTTCGTGCAAACCGACCTCGCCGCCACCCTGCAAGCGATGGCCGACGGCGAGCGCGCCGCCGGGGGCGGCCGCGAGCAGGGCCTGGAAGCGGCGCGAGCGGTCTTCTACGAGGGCGAGATCGCCGAGCGCATCGTCGCCTACCACGAGCAGCACGGCGGCTACGTGCGAGCCGACGACCTCGCCTCCTTCCGCTCCCGGATCGAAGCCCCGGTCAGCACCCGCTGGCGCGACCTGGAGGTCCTGACCTGCGGGCCGTGGTCCCAGGGGCCCACCCTGTCGCAGGGGCTGCTGATCGCCGAGGCGGCGGGCCTCGAGGGCCTCGCGCACAACGGCGCCGACTACGTCCACCTGGTCACCGAGGCGCTCAAGTGCGCCTTCTCCGATCGCGAGCATCACTTCGGCGACCCGCGCTTCGTCGACGTCCCGCTGGACCGGCTGCTCTCGGCCGAGCACGCCGCCGCCCAGGCGGCCACGATCGATCCCGGCCGCGCCGCCCCGGGCCTCCCCCCGGCGCTGTTCGGCGCCAGCCAGCCGCTGCCCCCCGCCTCGGGCCGCGACGCGACCGAGGCGGCCGCGCCGTCGGCCGGCCTGCCGCGGGCCGGAACCTCCTACGTCTGCGTGGTCGACCGCTGGGGGAACGCCTTCTCGGCGACGCCCTCCGACGGCTCCTCGACGCCGGTCATCCCCGGCACCGGCATAGTCACCTCGCTGCGGGGCATCCAGTCCCGCCCCGACCCCGCCCACCCCTCCGGCGTCGCCCCCGGCAAGCGCCCGCGGCTGACCCCGAACCCCGCCATCCTGGTCCGCGAGGACGGCTCCACGATGCCGTTCGGCTGCCCCGGCGGCGACATGCAGATCCAGGCGATGCTGCAGGTCGTCCTCAATGTCTTCCACTTCGGCATCGGCCTGCAGCAGTCGATCAACGCGCCGCGCTTCTCGACCTGGAGCTTCCCGAACTCGTTCTCGCCGTTCGAGTACCTGCCGGCGGTGCTGCTGCTCGAGGATCGCTTCGAGGAGGAGACGATCGCCGAGCTGGAGCGCCGCGGGCACCGGGTGGGGCGCTGGCCGCAGTTCACCCGCGACGCGGCCGCGGTCGAGGCGATCCTCAGCGAGGCGCCGACCGGGTTCCTGCACGCCGCGGCGGATCCGCGCCAACCGGCCGCCGCGATCGTCGGCTGACGGGGAGGGCGCTTGCCCCACCGTCATAGTGAGGCTCGTAATGGCGTCTGAGCACGGCACCAGCGTCGAGCGCGTCCACCGGGCGCTGCGCGAGAACATCCTCTCCGGCAGCTATCCGCCGGGGTCGCGCCTGATCCTGGCGCGGCTGGCGCGGGAACACGAGGTCAGCTTCATCCCGGTGCGGGAAGCGCTGCAGCGCCTCGAGGCCGAACGGCTGGTGCGGATCGAGCGCAACCGCGGCGCCACGGTCACCGAGATCTCGATCCCCGACATGAAGGACATCTACGAGACCCGCCTGCTGCTCGAGCAGAGCGCGATCCGGTCGGCCGTCGCCAGCATCTCGCCGGCGCAGCTGCGGGCCGCCGAGACCGCCCTGCGCCGCATGCGCGCCCGCTTCCGCAAGGGCGAAGCGGCGGCCGCCTACGCCGCCCACGAAGACTTCCACTTCGGGCTCTACGAAGCGGCGGGGTCGCCCTGGACCGTCCACCTCGTGCGCCAGCTCTGGTCGAGCGCGGAGCGCTACGTGCGCCTCGCCGCCTCGGTCCGCCCCGACCCCGACCGCTTCGTCGACGAGCACGCGGAGATCCTCGCGGCCGTGCAACGGGGGGATGGCGACGCGGCCGCGAACCGGCTGGCGGACAACCTCCGCACCACCGAGGACCTACTGGCGCAGACCTATGACTCCGGGTCTTCAGATCAGGAGGCGGCTGGCTGAAGCCATATAGTCGCAATCCTCGATCTTCGAAAATCTAGCATCAAGGAGTCCGATGACCGCCGCTGCCCCACCAATCCGTCCCACCGACTTCCTCGCGATCGACCATCTCCTCTCCGAGGAGGAGCGCGACATCCGCGACACGGTCCGCGCCTTCG
>DATAON010000013.1:0-41518 GCA_036265715.1 Solirubrobacterales bacterium
ACGCCGACCTCGGAGCGCAGCTCGCTCTCGAGCGCCGCGGACTCGTTGACCGGCATCTCCTCCGGCAGGGAGACGATCGCCGTCCCGGTCAGCTCGTGGTCGGTGATGTAGCTGTTGAGCCGTTCGGCCTGGGAGTGGATCGGGCCGACGCGGGCGATCGCGGCGAAGGTGCGCGGCGTCTGCAGGAAGCCGATCCCGTGCCCGGTCGCCGGCGCGTCGACGATCACGAGGTCGTATTTGCGACCCGACTTCACCTTGCGGTCGAGCTGCGCCAGCTCCCAGATCTTGCCGATCGTGACCAGCTCCTTGAGGCCCGGCGTGGCGGCGGCGAGGTAGTTGAAGATGCGGCTGCGGAAGAGCATGTCGCGCATCGCCCTCACCTTCAGCTGCAGCAGCACGTACTCGCGCATCGACTCGTCGGGGTCGATCGAGATCGACCAGAGGTTCTCCTCCATCTCGACCTCGTGGAAGCCGACGGCGGTGTGGTCGAACATCCGCGACGTGTTCTCCTGCGAGGAGACCTCGCAGACGATCGTCCGCTTTCCTTCCGAGGCGGCCCGCAGCCCAAGCGCCACGGCGACCGTCGTCTTGCCGACGCCACCCTTGCCGGTGACGATCACCAATCGCTTGTCTAGAAGTTCGGGTATCGGGCAATTCCTAGCAATTTCGCTGGCCGGCAGGAAAAGCCGGTCTGCATACGAATATCCGCGCAATGGGATTTCTAAGCCGCAAGTCCAAGCGTCAGTCCGTCACCGTCGAGGAGCCGCACCCGATCGTCGAGGAGCTCCAGCGTATGGAGGAAGCAGTGCCCGAGCGTCCGTCCGCGGAGGATTTCGCGCCCGAGTACTCCGATTCATACGAGGAGGAGACCTATTCGGACGACTACGAGGGCTCTGAGGAGTACGCCGAGGCGGAGCCTGAGCCCACGCCCGAGCCGGTCGCCGAGGTAGAGGTGAAGGTCGAGTCCGAGGCCGCGGCACCCGCCGCGCCCGCGCCTGGGCCCGAGGCCGTGATCGCGGTGGCCGAGGAGGAGGACGACGACGGCAGGATCAAGGCCGTGGACCTGATCGCCCCGACCCGCCTCGACTTCATCGCCGAGCAGCGCCAGGAGGCCGAGAAGCCGGTCAAGACCGCCGAGGTCTTCGTCTTCGCCAACCAGAAGGGCGGGGTCGCCAAGACGACGACCACGCTCAACCTGGCCGTGGCCTTCGCCGAGTCCGGCTACCGCGTCCTCTGCATCGACCTCGACCCGCAGGGCAACTTGACGATGAGCCAGGGGATCGACCCCGACAAGGTCGAGAAGAGCCTCTATGACGTGCTCGTCAACGACATGCCGATCTCCGAGATCATCGTCAAGCGCGAGATCGACATCGCCGTCGCCTCGATCGACCTGGCCGGCGCCGAGATCGCGATGAGCACCAAGATCGGCCGCGAGCGCTCGCTGGAGAAGTCGCTGAAAGAGGTCGAGGGCGACTACGACTTCGTTTGCATCGACACGCCGCCGAGCCTAGGCTTGTTGACGATCAATGCTTTGACGGCCGCCGACAAGGTGATCGTCCCCGTCCAGTGCGAGTATCTGTCGATGCGCGGGCTGGTCCAGCTGCAGAACACGCTGAAGATGATTCAGGAGAATCTCAACCCAGACGTTCGCATCGAGGGCATCCTGCCGACGATGCTGGACTCGCGGACCGTCCACGCCAAGGAGGCGGTGGAGATCCTCGAGGAGAACTTCGGAGACCTCGTTTTCCGCTCCCGCATCAAAAAGGCGATCAAATTCGCCGAGGCGCCCGTCAAGGGCGCGAGCGTCCTCAAGTACGACTCCGGCAGCAGCGCCGCGAGCTACTACCGGGAGCTGGCGAAGGAGGTCCTGGCGAATGGCTCGGCGTAACAAACGGGCAAGCATGCGCGAGGGTCCCCTCGCCGATCTCTTCCGTTCGACTTCCGAGGACGCGCCCCGCTACGGGCGCGAGGACCCCGCTGAGGCCCGCAAAGCCGAAGAGGAGGCCCCTCCGGTCGAGCCGCCGGCCGCTGAGCAACTGCCGGTAGACGAAGAGGCGCCGCCAGCGCCCGCCGCCGAGCCCACGCCAGCGCCCGCTCCCGAGCCTGTCGCCGAGGCGCCGTTCTTCGACCAGGACTCCGAGCTCGATCCTGTCAACGAGAGCTCGGCCGAGTCCGCCCCGGAACGACTGAAGCGCGTCTTCTCCGAGGAGCCGATGCGGCGCGAGGACTTCTCGACTGCGAACCCGCGCTACGGGCGCGAGGAGCCGGCCTACGAGCCGCCCGGGAGCGGCGAGCCCCACCAGCCGGTGATCAAGGTCGTCGGCGTCGGCGGCGCTGGCGTCAACGCGGTCAACCGCATGGTCGACGCCAGCATCCCCGGGGTCGAGTTCATGGCCGTCAACACCGATCTTCAGTCGCTGCAGCTCTGCGTCGCCGACGTCACCGTCCACATCGGCGAGGAGCAGACGCGCGGCCTCGGCGCCGGTGCCGACCCCGCCGTCGGCCACCGCTCGGCCTTCGAGGAGCAGGACAAGATCAAGCGCCTGCTGAAGGGCTCGGACATGGTCTTCGTCGCCGCCGGCGCCGGCGGCGGCACCGGCTCGGGCGCGGCCCCGGTCGTCGCCCGCCTCGCCCGCGAGGTCGGCGCCCTCACCGTCGGCATCGTCACCAAGCCGTTCAGCTTCGAGGGCAGCCGCCGCGGCACCCAGGCCGACAAGGGCATCGAGGAGCTCGCGGCCGAGGTCGACACCCTGATCGTCGTCCCCAACGATCGCCTGCTGCAGGTGCTCGACCAGCAGACCTCGATGGTCGAGGCCTTCCAGGTCGCCGACGACGTCCTCCGTCAGGGTGTCCAGGGCATCTCCGACCTCGTCACCCTGCCGGCCGTGATCAACCTCGACTTCGCCGACGTGCGGACGATCATGTCCGACGCCGGCCGGGCGCTGCTCGGGATCGGCATGGCCTACGGCGACGACCGCGCCGTGCTGGCCGCCGAAAAAGCGATCTCCTCGCCCTTGTTGGAGACCTCGATGGAGGGCGCGCGCTCGATCCTGCTCTCGATCACCGGTGGCTCCGACCTCTCGCTGGTCGAGGTCTCCGAGGCCGCCAAGGTGGTCGGCGAGGCCGCCCACCCCGAGGCCAACATCATCTTCGGCGCCAACGTCGACGACGAGCTCAGCGACCAGATCTGGGTCACCGTCGTCGCCACCCGCTTCGACGGCCGCCCGACCCCGCAGCGGCGTGAGGCCGAGCCGACGATCCGCCGCACCAAAGACGCCCCCGGCGAGCGCCGCTCCGGTCGCTCCGAGCGCGGCGGCGATCTCGGCATCGACGTCCCAGAGTTCCTCCCGGGCTAGCGAGCCTCAGCCCATGAAGGGCGTCGTCGCAGCCGGCCATCCGCTCAGCGCCGAGGCCGGCGCCCAGGTGCTGCGCGACGGTGGCAACGCTGTCGACGCCGCGACCGCCGCCGTGCTGGCCTCGTTCGCGGTCGAGAGCCCGCTGACCGGGTTCGGCGCCGGCGGCTACATGCTGGTCCACCGTGAGGGCGGGGCGGGGGAGGACATCGCCCTGGTCGACTTCTTCGTCGCCGCCCCCGGCCTCGACGGGATCGAGCGGCAGGCCGAGTTGGTGCCGGTGCCGGTCCACTTCGACGCCGAGACCTCGCAGACGTTCTACGTCGGGCCGGCGTCCTGCTGCGTCCCCGGCGCCGCCGCCGGGCTCGTCCATGCCCTGGAGCGGTTCGGGACGATGCCGCTCTCGGCCCTGGTCGGGCCGGCGATCGGGCTTGCCCGCGAGGGGGCGCCGGTCAATGCCCAGCAGGCCTACCTGCTGGAGATCCTGGCGCCGATCCACGAGCGGTTGCCGGGCACGCGCGAGTTGTATGCGCCCCGCGGCGAGCGCTTGCGGGAGGGCGACGTCTTCCGCTTCACCGAGCTGGCCGAGGCGCTGGAACGGTTCGCGGCCGAAGGGGCGGAGCCTTTCTACCGCGGCGCCGTCGCGACGGCGATCGCCGAGTTCGTCGCCGCCAACGGCGGCACCCTCGGGCCGACCGACCTCGCCTCCTACTCGGCGATCGAGCGGCGCCCGATCGGGACCGGGTTCCGCGGCACCGAGGTCTTCACCAACCCGCCCCCGTCCTCGGGCGGCATTCTGCTCGCCTACAGCCTCGGGTTGCTGGAGCGGCTGGGGCCGCAGAGCGGACCGGAGCAGCTGGTCGCCGCCCTCGCCGCGGCCAACGACCGCCGCAGCCTCGAGTTCGCCGAGGCCCTGCACGAGGAGGGGATGGAGGCCGACTTCCTCGACCCCGCCGGGCTCGATCTCGCCGCCGCCGACCTGCTCGGTTCCACCACCCACGTCTCCGTGATCGACGCCGGCGGTACCTGCGCCAGCGTCACCTGCTCCAACGGCTCCGGCTCCGGGGTGCTGGTTCCCGGGACCGGGGTCATCCTCAACAACATGCTCGGCGAGGAGGACCTCAACCCCCGCGGCTTCCACCAGATCGAGCCGGGCCGCCGGGTCAGCTCGATGATGGCGCCGACGATCGTCCTCCGCGACGGGGAGATCGTGCTCGGCGTCGGCAGCGCCGGCTCCAACCGGATCCGCTCGGCGATCCTGCAGACCGTGGTGCGGGTGGTCGAGCAGGGGATGGCGGTCGACGCCGCGGTGCGGGCGCCGCGGCTGCACTTCGAGCAGGGGATCGTCCAGGCCGAGCCCGGTCTCGACACCGCCGCGCTGGCCCGGCTCGAGGCCGCCGGCACGCCGGTCGCCCACTGGCCGGCGGTCAACCTATTCTTCGGCGGAGTGCAGGCGGTGGCGCGGGATCCAAGCAGCGGTGCGCTCAGTGGCGGTGGCGACCCCCGGCGCGGCGGCGCCGTGGCCAGCGCGTGATCGACTTCGCGGCCGAGGGGCTGCTGGACGGGGTCGAGGGCGACGCCCGCGAGGCGCGCCTCGAGCTACTTGCGCACCTGGCCGCCGACGGGGTGCCGCTGGAGGAGCTGCGCGAAGCCGTGCAGGCGGGGCGGCTGGCGCTGGTCCCGGTCGAGCGGGCCCTGGCCGGCCCCGGCCGCCGCTACACCGCCCGCGAAGTCGCCGAGATCTCCGGCGTCGAGCTTGAACTGCTGCGCCGCTTCAGCGCCGCCCTCGGCGTTCCCTACACCGACCCCGACGAGGCGCGCGCTACCGAGGCCGATATCGAGGCAGCGCGGCGGATCAAAGCCTTCCGCGACGCCGGCCTGCCCGAGGACGGGATGCTGCAGGTCGCGCGCACGATCGGGATGGGGACGGCACGGATCGCCGAGGCCAACCGCGAGCTGGTGATTCGCACCCTGGCCCAGCCGGGCGACAGCGAGCGCGAGCTGGCGATGCGCTTCGTCAACGCGGCCGAGTTCATGCTGCCGCTGGTCGGCCCGACCGTCGTCCACGCGCTCCAGGCCAACATGCTCGAGCAGGTCCGCCGCGACGTGATCGCCACCTCCAGCCTCGCCAGCGGCGAAATCGGCGGCGCCGTCGAGCTGACCGTCTGCTTCGCCGACCTGGTCGAGTTCACCCGCCTCGGCGAGGAGGTCCCGGCGGAGGAGCTGGGCCTGGTCGCCGGTCGCCTGGAAGAGATGGCGACCGCGGTCGCCGAGCCGCCGGTGCGGCTGGTGAAGACGATCGGCGACGCCGCGATGTTCGTCTGCTCGGAGGCGAAGTCGCTCTTGCGCGCGAGCCTGACCCTGATCGCCGCCGCCGAAGCCGAAGGCGACGAGTTCCCGCTCCTGCGCGCCGGCCTCGCCACCGGCGTGACCCTGCCGCAGTCCGGCGACTACTACGGCCGCCCGGTCAACCTCGCCAGCCGCGTCACCGGCCTCGCCCGCCCCGGCAGCGTCGTCGTCGACCAGGCGACCCGCGACGCCGCTGGCGAGAGCTTCGCCTACACCTACATCGGCGAGCGTCGCCTCAAGGGCATCGACACCCGCACCAAGCTGTTCCGGGCGCGGCTGCCGGGCTAGGGGCGGGCTTGCTTCGAGGGGGGTGGTGGCGGGAGGGGTTGGGGTGCCCCTTTCGCTTAACTTTTTTGTGGATCGGATTGCGGCTTTACGCCTTGGGGGGCTGAAGCAAAAAAGTGCAAGACGCTTCAGGGGCACCCCAACCCCTCCCGGCGAGCCTCTCGAATGATTCCTTGGCTGCTCGGGCCGCTCCATCTCTCGCAGAGATCCCGTTCCTCGAACGCTTCGCGGAGAGCGTGAGGTCGCAATAAGCCGCGCATACCGCGGTTAGCTGCGACCTCACGGAAGACCCCGTCCCTCGGGCCTATCTCTTAGAAGAGATTCCGCTCCTTGGTCGTCAGCTTCGAGACGATCCCGGACCTATAAGGGAGGGTGGGGGTGTCTCGCGCGCAGGGCGTTAATTTTTCGCTTGCCCGTGCTTGAGAGCTTTTCCGTTGCTCGGGCGAAAAATCCAGCGAGCACGAGACACCCCCACCCTCCCTTGCCGGCCCGAGGTCAGCGAGAAATGCAGCGGCCCGAGGTTCGCAAGAAGCAAACCCCGGGCCGTGACAAAGACTTACGGGTGCATCTCGGCTGGCCGACCGCGCATCTGGTCGACCAAGTGCCGGGTGCGGCTGCGCTTGCGGCGCAGTTCGCGGTGCTTCTTGACCTGTCGCTGCACGTCCTCGGCGAGTTCGCGCACCGAGTGGGTCATGTCCGGCGACGCCTCCCGGGCGTGCAGGGTCACCCCCTTGAGATAGAAGGTCGCCTCGGCGACCTGGCTGTCGGCGATCGACGGGTTGCGCTCCTCGGAGAGGACGACCTCCAGCGTCGCCAGGGCGGAAACTTGCCGGCCCAGGCGCTGAAATCTCTTCCGTACCGTCTCACGCAGGTCATCCGTCATTTCGACGTTTCGGCCCCGAATCTCAATCCGCATGAGTGCCTCCTTTTGGGTTCCTCCTCCGATGCTACGCCTGCCGGCGGCTCGGAGCAAGCCCCGCACCGCTACCCTTGAGCAATGCCCGCAATGGACCTGGTCAGCAAGGCCTTGCGCGCGGGGGAGGGTCGGAAGTTCAAGGCCTACCAGAAGCGCGCGGAGGCGATCAACCGTTATGAGCCCGAGATGGAAGCCCTCTCGGACGAGGAGCTGCGCGAGGAGGCCGACTCGCTGCGCGAGCGCGCGCGCAACGGAACCTCGCTCGACGAGCTGCTGCCGGAGGCCTTCGCGCTGACCCGTGAGGCCTCGCGCCGCAGCACCGGCCAGCGCCATTACGACGTGCAGCTGATCGGCGGCATGGTCCTCCACGACGGCGCCATCGCCGAGATGCGCACCGGCGAGGGCAAGACCCTGACCGCGACCCTGCCGGTCTTCCTCAACACCCTGGCCGGCGGCAGCGTCCACGTCGTCACCGTCAACGACTACCTGGCCCGCCGCGACTCCGAATGGATGACGCCGATCTACGAGGCGCTCGGGGTCAGCGTCGCCGCCCTCCAGGACTCCGACGACCACGCCGCCCGCCAGGTCAAATACGCCTGCGACGTCACCTACGGCACCAACTCCGAGTTCGGCTTCGACTACCTGCGCGACAACATGTCCGGCTCGCTCGAGAACTGCGTCCAGACCGGCCACGACTTCGCGATCGTGGACGAGGTCGACAACATCCTCATCGACGAGGCGCGGACGCCGCTGATCATCTCCGGCCAGCCCGAACAGGCGGCGCAGACCTATTACACCTTTGCCCGCCTCGCCAAACAGCTGGTCGGCGTCCCCGCCAAACAGAAACTGAAATCGCTCGGCGAATCGAAGGACACGACCGAGGTCGACTACGACTACGAGTACGACGAGAAGCACAAGACGGTCGCGCCGACCGAGCGCGGCGTCAAGAAAGCCGAGGAATTCATCGGCGTCGACAACCTCTACCTCGGGGAGCACGGCAGCCTCGTCAACCACCTGGTCCAGTCGCTGAAGGCGGAGTCGCTCTACCGCAAAGACGACGACTACGCCGTGGTCGACGGCGAGGTGATGATCATCGACGAGTTCACCGGGCGCATGCTCGAGGGCCGGCGCTGGTCGGAGGGCCTGCACCAGGCGGTCGAGGCGAAGGAGGGGGTGGCGATCCGCGAGGAGAACCAGACCCTGGCGACGATCACCCTGCAGAACTACTTCCGCCTCTACGGCAAGCTCTCGGGCATGACCGGCACCGCCCTCACCGAGGCGACCGAGTTCATGAAGATCTACAAAGTCCCGGTGGTCGAGGTGCCGACCAACCAGCCGATGGTCCGCGAAGACCACAACGACCAGATCTTCAAGACCAAAGACGGCAAGTGGAAAGCCGTCCTGGACGAAATCGTCTCCCGCCACGAAAAGGGCCAGCCGATCCTGGTCGGAACCGTCTCGGTCGAGACCTCGGAGATGATCTCCGAGGCGCTCAAGCGCGACGGGATCAAACACGCCGTCCTCAACGCCAAACCCGAGCACGCCGAACGAGAGGGCGAGCTGATCGCCCAGGCGGGACGCAAGGGCGAGGTGATGATCGCGACCAACATGGCCGGCCGTGGCGTCGACATCAAGCTCGGCGGCGACCCCGAGCACCTGGCGATCCACGAGCTCAAAAAGCAGGGCCTCACCCACGACAGCGAGGGCTACCACGAGGCGCTGGCGGCGAAGACCGAGGAGTTGGCGCCGCAGTGCAAGGCCGAGGCCGAGGAAGTCCGCGAGCTTGGCGGCCTCTTCATCTGCGGCACCGAGCGCCACGAGTCGCGCCGCATCGACAACCAGCTGCGCGGCCGCTCCGGCCGCCAGGGCGACCCCGGTGAGTCGCGCTTCTTCCTCTCCGCCGAAGACGACGTGATCCGCCTCTTCGCTGGCGACCGTATCTACAAAATCCTCGACCGCCTCGGCCCCGTCGACGAGGACGGGACCGAAATGCCGCTCGAGGCGAAGATGCTGACGAAAACCGTCGAGAACGCTCAGAAGAAGGTCGAGGAGCAGAACTTCCTAATCCGCAAACGCGTGCTGGAGTACGACGACGTGATGAACGAGCAGCGCCGCGTCGTCTACAAATACCGCCGCGAGATCCTCGAGGGCCGCGACATCTCCGAGACCGCCCGCGACGAGGTCGAGGGCGTGATCGAGCGCCTGGTCGACGAGTACACGCCGGGCGACGAACTCGACGAATGGGACATGGAGGAGCTGGAGACGCAGCTGCGCCAGATCTGGCCGCTTGGCGTCGACGTCGCCTCGCTCTCGCCCGAGCAGGTCGACCGCGAGAAGCTCAAGGACGAGCTCGACGACGACGCGATGAGCGCCTACGACGACCGCGAGACGCAGCTCGGCGAGGAGCTGATGCGCTACCTCGAGCGCTCGATCCTGCTGCAGGTGATCGACAACCGCTGGCGCGAACACCTCTTCGACATGGACTACCTGCGCGAAGGCATCCACCTTCGCGGCTTCGCCCAGATCGACCCGCTGGTCGCCTACAAAAACGAGGGCTTCTCGATGTTCGAGGAGCTGATGCACTCGATCTGGGACGAGTTCAGCCGCCTCGTCTTCCGCGCCGAAATCGAAGTCCAGCCGCCGGAAGGCGCAGCCGTCGCCAACGGCGGCGCCGCCCCGGCCGCGCTCGACTACTCCGGCCCGGCCGAGGGCCAGCCCTCGGCGCTGCAACAGGTGGCGGCCACCGGCACCGCGGGCGCCGCCGTCGACGTCGCCGCCTCGCAGGCGGTCGGCGGCAACGGCGCCGACGTGGTCGAGACCGTGGTCAAGGGCGAGCACGAGGACATCGGCCGCAACGACCCCTGCTGGTGCGGCTCCGGCAAGAAGTACAAGAAGTGCCACGGGGCGTAGACCCCGTCCGCGAGTTCATCCGGGCCTTCAACGAGCGCGACCTCGACGGCTTCGTCGCGGTGCTCGACCCGGAGGTTGAACTGCACTCGGGCCGCGGCCTGCGCAAGGGCGTCGAGGCGGCGCGCCAGTGGGGGACTCGCGAGCCCGGCGGCGTCCAGCAGGAGATCGAGCTGGAGCAGCTCTACGAGGGTGGGACCGCAGGCGGCGGCGGCCGCGCGGTGGCCCTGATCGTGCGTCGCTGGCACTGGGAAGAGAGCGGCGAGCTGGCCGGCGAGGACAAGATGGCCTGGGCCTTCGAGCTGCGCGATCATCGCGTGCGCAGCTGGCGCCCCTACGAGGACCGGGCCGAGGCGCTGCGGGCCGGCGGCTTCGCCCACTAGTCTTCGGGCATGGCCGATGCCGCGCAGAGCGAATCCGTAGCGCCGCGCCTCGCCGCTGTCCGCGAGCAGCTGTCCCTGCTCTCGGACTACCTTTGACCCGGCCCAGCTGAAAGCCGACGCGGATCGCCTGGAAGCCGAGATGGCTGCGCCTGGCTTCTGGGATGACCAGGGGGTGGCGGCGAAGACCTCCGCCGCGCACGCGCGGGCGAAGCGGCGACTGGAGATGTTCGAGGGACTGCAGTCCGACGTCGCCGACCTCGACGACCTGGCCGAGATGGCGGCCGAGGACGAGGAGATCGCGGCCGAGCTCGACAGCCAGCTGGGCGCCGTCGAGAATCGCCTCGCCGAGCTTGAAGAGGCACGCCTGTTCAGCGGCGAGTACGACAGCGGCGACGCCGTCGTCACGGTCCACGCCGGTGCCGGCGGCACCGACTCCCAGGACTGGGCCGAGATCCTGCTGCGGATGTACCTGCGGTGGGCAGAACGGCGCGGCTTCGAGGTCGAGATGGTCGAGGCCTCGCCGGGGGAGGAGGCCGGCCTCAAGTCGGCCACCTTCATCGCCCGGGGGGAGAACGTCTACGGCCTCTTCGCCGCCGAGCGCGGGGTCCACCGCCTGGTCCGGATCTCCCCCTTCGACTCCTCCTCGCGGCGGCACACCAGCTTCGCCCAGGTCGACGTCGGGCCGGTGGTCGACGCCGGTGTCGAGGTCGAGATCGACGAGGGTGACCTCCGCATCGACACCTACCGCGCCTCCGGCGCCGGTGGCCAGCACGTGAACAAGACCGACTCGGCGGTGCGGATCACCCACATCCCCACCAACACCGTCGTCCAGTGCCAGAACGAGCGCTCGCAGACCCAGAACAAGGCGGTGGCGATGCAGCTGCTGCGCTCGAAGCTGATCGAGCTGGAGGAGCGCAAACGGACCGAAGAGCTGGCCAGGGCGCGGGGCGAGGTCAAAGACGTCGCCTGGGGCTCGCAGATCCGCAGCTACGTCCTGCATCCGTACACGATGGTCAAGGATCACCGCACCGAGCACGAGGTCGGCGACGCGCAGCGGGTGCTCGACGGCGACATCGACGAGTTCGTGCGCGACTACCTGAACAAGACCGCCGCAGCTTCGGCCGGGTAGGCGATCCAGTGGCGCCTCTGGTCAAGCTCGAACGACCCGCCGCCGGCGCCCCCGAGGGCCTGCTGGTGTTGCACCACGGCCGCGGGACCGACGAGACCGACCTGCTGCGGCTGGCCGACCGCCTCGACCCCGAGCAGCGCCTGCGGGTGGTCTCGCCCCGGGCGCCGCTGACCCTGCCCGGCTCGCCCGGCTACCACTGGTACCTGGTGCCGCGGGTTGGCTACCCGGACCCCGAGACCTTCTTCGCCGCCCGCGCCGCCCTGGCCGAGCTCCACGACGGGCTCTGGGAGGAGACCGGGCTCGGGCCCGAGCGGACCGTCTTCGCCGGCTTCTCGATGGGCTCGGTGATGAGTTACGCGATGGGGCTCGGCGGCGATCGTCCCGCCCCCGCGGGCATCCTCGCCCTCAGCGGCTTCATCCCCACCGTCGAGGGCTGGGAGCCGTCGCTGGCCGATCGCGCCGGCACCCGCGTCTTCATCGCCCACGGGCGCAACGACCCGATCATGGAGGTCGGCTTCGCCCAGCGCGCCCGCGACCTGCTCGAGGCGGGTGGGCTCGAGGTCACCTACCGCGAGTCGGAGATCGGCCACCAGATCGACCCCGTCCACCTGGCCGAGGCGACCGCGTGGCTGGGGCAGACGCTCGGTTCAGGCGCCTGAGCGCGCCGCCGGCGCCGACCAGGTGAGGCCGCCGCCGCTGGCCCGCTTGACCGTCAGCTCGCTGTCGAAGTAGCGGTGGCAGTAGCGCGGGGTGTTGACCGCCAGCAGTTCGACCGTGAAGCTCTTCGCCGCGACGACCTTGGCCATCTGCGGGTCGGTCAGGCGCTGGGTCTCACGGTAGACGCCGGAGCGCTTGAACCGCTCCTGATCGCCCCCGAGCGAGAGCGGGCCCTTGCGGCCTCGCAGCTTCAACTCGACCTTGACCGCGGCGGCGGTGCGGGAGGTATAGCGGACGGCGATGCGGACGCTGTCGTGGGCCGGGCTGGTGGCGACAGTCGCGGTGGCGCTGCTGAGCAGGCACTCGGGCGGGGTCGCCTCCTCCTCGACTTCGCTTTCCTCGCAGACTTCTTCTTCTTCTTCGTCCTCGCTGAGTTCGCATTCTTCGAGCTCCGCGCCTTCTTCGTCTTCGCCTTCTTCGTCTTCGGCGGGGTCTTCGGCGAAGTCGTCGACCGCGAGCGTGGCTCCGGGGCCGACCGGAGAGGAGATCGTCAGCGCCTGCGCGGAGCGGGCGGCGCCGAGCGCCAGCACCGCGGCCAGGATCGCCGCGATCGCGATCCACGAGGCGGCCCGGAGCGGGATCCGCGTCTGCCCGGCGTGGGGGGTGGTTTCGCGCTTCATCGCTCCTGCCATCGGAGCCGCGACCACCTCCCTTGAGGGATTGCTAGGGAAGTTCTGGACGTTCGTCCAGAACGCCCTCCAGCGCCAGCAGGCCCTGCTTCATCGGCAGGCCGCCGCCGTAGCCGCCGAGGGCGCCGCCGCGGCGCAGCACGCGGTGGCAGGGGACGACGACCGGGATCGGGTTCTTGCCGCAGGCGGTGCCGGCGGCGCGGACGGCGCGCTCGTTGCCGGCTCCCTTGGCCATCTCCGTGTAGGTGCGGGTCTGCCCGTAGGGGATGCGGGCGATCTGGCGCAGCACCCGCAGGCGAAAGCCGTCGCTGAGGCTCCAGTCCAGCGGCAGGTCGAAGCTGTCGAGCTTGCCGTCGAAGTAGAGGTCAAGCTCGCGGCGCTCCTCGTCGAGCGCCGCCGGCGCCTCCAGCACGCGGGGCGAGACCCACTCGGCGAGCTCGACCAGGAGCTCGTCGTAGTCCTGGTTCGGCAGGCCGACCCGGACCAGGCCCTTCGGCGTCCGCGCCAGCAGCAGCGGGCCGTAGGGAGAATCGGCCGTGGCGTAGGCGACGTCGAGCAGGCCCTCCGCCGCCGCGGCCGCGCTCAGTCGCTCCAGACTCGCCTTCATGCCAGCTCCCTTCGCAGTCGTTTGATCCCCTCGTGGAGGCTGCGCCGCGCCGCCTCCGGCGAGCAGCCGAGCGCCGCGGCGATCTCGGCGTGGGGAAGGTCGGAGGCGTAGCGCAGGGTCACCGCGGCCCGCTGCTTCGGCGGCAGCGCCCCGACCGCCAGCCAAATCCCGTCCTCGCTCGGCTCCGGGCCGGCCACCGGCGTCTCCGCCACCTCGGCGACCGGCACCGGCCGCCGGCCGCGGGCGCGGTGGTGGTCGATCGCCTTGCGGTGGGCGATCGTGACCAGCCAGCCGCGCAGGTTGGCGCCGTCCTTGAGCCCGGGGTAGGCGCGCAGCGCCGCCAGGAAGGTCTCCTGGAAGCAGTCCTCGGCTCCCTCGCGCCCGACCGCGCCGCGCAGCACCGCCATCACCTCGACCGCGTGCTCGTCGATCAGCGCCTGGAATGGGGGCAACTCACTCACCACGTGGATTAAACGCGCCGCCGCCCCCGAACGTGAGATGGGTGATCGCCATTTCCTCCCTATCGGGGGGAAATGGCGATCACCCGGGCTGGGCTAGGGTGGCGGCGATGGCTGAGGCTGCGGATTCCCTACAAGAGGTTGTCGCGCGGGCGCTGGCGGAGGACCTGGGCTCGGGTGACGTCACCGCCGAGGCGACCGTGCCAGCCGATGCCCGGGCGCGGGCGCGGATCGTGCAGAAAGCGCCCGGCGTCGCCTTCGGCCTCGCCGCGGTCGCCGAGACGATGCGCCAGTGCGGGGTCGAGCACGTCGACAACCTCGTCGTCGAGGGCCAGTGGCGCCAGGAGGTGCCCACCGATGTCCTCTTCGCCAGCGGCGGCGCCCGCGCGCTGCTCGCGGCCGAGCGCACCGCGCTCAACTTCCTCGGCCACCTCTCCGGGATCGCGAGCCTGACCGCCAGCTTCGTCGAGGCCGTGCAGGGCACCGGCGCCAAGATCCTCGACACCCGCAAGACGACGCCGGGCCTGCGGGCGCTGGAGAAGGCCGCGGTCGCGGCCGGCGGCGGCACCAACCACCGGCTCGGCCTCTACGACGCCTTCCTGATCAAGGAGAACCACATCGCCCTCGCCGGCAATCTCGCCAAGGCGGTGCACAGCGCCCGCAACGCCCACCCGGAGTTGCCGGTCGAGGTCGAGGTGCGCAACCTCGACGAGGTCGCCTACGCGCTCGGCACCGGCGCCGAGCGCCTGCTGCTCGACAACATGGACCTGGAGACGATGCGCGCGGCGGTAGCCCTGCGCGACCGCAATGCGACGGACGCGGGCGGCCCGGCCCTCGAGGCCTCGGGCGGGGTCGACCTCGAGAGCGTGCGGGCGATCGCCGAGACCGGCGTCGACTTCATCTCGATCGGCGCCCTCACCCACTCGGCGCCGACCCTCGACTTCAGCCTTCTCCTAGAGCCGGCCTAGCGGACTCCTTACTTGAGCAATTTGGACAACCGGCGGTCTTTGAGGACCTTGCCGCCGGTCTGCTCCTGGGGGCAGTAGTTCATCTGGTGCTCGGAGAAGAACACCGCCTCGATCGTGGTCCCGCAGCGCGGGCAGGGCTCGCCCTCGCGCTTGTGGACCTGCAGCGGCATCGGCACCTTGTCGGGGACCTCGGGGCCGATCGTCTGCTCGTAGTGGTCGATCGCGTTGCCGAGCACATGCAGCGCCGCGTGTAGGCGCTCGACCTCCTCCGCGTTCAGTTCGGCACCTTTCTTGAACGGCGAGAGCCGCGCCTCCCAGAGGATCTCGTCGACCCAGGAGCGGCCGATCCCGGCGATGTCGCGCTGGTGGCGCAGCAGCGGGTGCAGGTGGCGCGGCTTGTCGATCGCGGCGGCGAAGACGTCGAGCGGGGGAGGGGGCCACGCTTCCGGCCCGAGCGTCTTCACCATCTCGTCCTCGGCGACGGCGTCCGTGCGCAGCAGTTTCGCCCAGGCCCGCTGCTTGGTCCCGAACTCGCGCAGTCGCAGCTCGCGCCCGTCCTCGAGCCGGATCAGCACCCGCGAGGCACGGTCTTTGAGCGAGGCGCGCTTGTCGAAGGCGCGCAGGCGCCCAGCCGACATCAGGTGGATCAGCAGCGCCAGCTCGCCGAACTCGACCACCGGCATCTTCGCCACCCGCCGCACCGCCGTCAGCTCGCGCCCGGCCAGCGCTTCCAGCGGCGGCTCGAAGGTCTTCATCACGTTCATCCCCGGCGCCAGCACCGACTCCACGGTCGCGCCGCCGACCGCCGCGTCGAGGCGCCGGGCAACGATCTCGACCTCCGGCAGCTCCGGCATACGCCACAGGCTAGACTTTGTCCACGTTCATTCGACCGGTTTCGACCTCGGAAGGTCTGCCGGCGAACATCAGGAAAGGAAGGGCTCATGCAGGAGCTCCCGACGATCCAAGCCAATTTCGCCCCGGAGCTGACCCCGGACGAAATCGCTGATCTCAGCGAGGAGATTCGTGCGCTCGCGCAGCAGCGCAACGCCGTCATCCTCGCCCACAACTACATGCTTCCCGAGGTCCAGGACGTCGCCGACCACATGGGCGACTCGCTCGGGCTCTCGCGCCAGGCGGCCGCCACCGAGGCCGAGGCGATCGTCTTCTGCGGCGTCCACTTCATGGCCGAGACCGCCTCGATCCTCTCGCCCGAGAAGACGGTCCTGATCCCCGACCTCGACGCCGGCTGCTCGCTCGCCGACTCGATCGACGCCGACCAGCTGCGCGCCTGGAAGGCCGAGCACCCGGGAGCGCTGGTGGTCATGTACGTCAACACCTCGGCCGAGGTGAAGGCGGAGACCGACTACTGCTGCACCTCTTCGAACGCGGTCCAGGTGGTCGAGCACATCTGGGCCGAGCACGGCCCCGAGACCGAGATCCTCTTCGGCCCCGACATGTGGCTCGGCGCCTTCGTCGAGCGCGAGACTGGCCTGGTCGAGGACACCGAGCGCCGCGGCCGCTTCCACATTTGGGACGGCGAGTGCCACGTCCACGCCGGGATCCGCCCGGAGGACATCACCCGCAGCCGCGCCGAAAACCCCGAGGCCGAGTTCCTGATCCACCCCGAGTGCGGCTGCTCGACCCAGGCGATGGAGTACGTCGCCGCCGGCGACATCGAGCCCGAGGGCGTGCACATGCTCTCGACCTCGGGCATGCAGCAGCACGTCGAAGCCAATCCGCAAGGCAGCTTCATCGTCGCCACCGAGAACGGGATGCTCTATCCGCTGCAGCAGGCGGCGCCGCAGGCGAACCTGATCGAGGCCAACCGGATGGCCTTCTGCAAGTACATGAAGATGATCACGCTGCCGAAGCTGCGCGACTCGCTGGCGGAGATGCAGTTCGAGGTCAGCGTCCCCGCCCACGTCGCCGAGCGGGCGCGGATCCCGATCGAGCGCATGGTCGCGATCGGCTAGGGCCGAGGGCTCGGGCTAGTCGTCCGAGCCCTCACCGCCGTCGCTGCCGCTTTGGGAGCCGTGGTCGTCGCCCGGCTCGGTCGGCGTGGTCGTCGGTTCGGAGGGAGTCGTCGCAGTCATGTCCCCGCCGGAGGTCGTGTCGGTTTGGGGCTGGCCCTGATTGCCGCCACCCGACCCGTTTCCTTCGCTGCCCTTCCCGACCGAGCTGACCGCCGGCGCCAGCGCGTCGCCGGCCGAGACCGACTCGGAGGCGATCCCGATCTGCTGGCTGACCAGGTTGGTCGCGGCGACCGCCACCGCGACGGCGATCAACAGCCCGAGCAGCGCCAGCCCGATCCACTTGTAGGTCGCCGGAAGTCTCATTCGCGCACCTCGATGATCGCGCGCAGACCGCCGCCCTCGCGGTTTGAGAGCCTGACGTCGCCATCCCACTGGCGCGTCAGCTCGCGCGCGATCGGCAGGCCCAGACCGGTCCCGCTCGGGCCCTTCTGGCCGGCGCTGCCGCGGCTGAAGCGCTCGAAGACCGCCTCCTCCTCGCCCGCCGCGAGGCCGGGACCGCGATCGAGCACCTCGACCTTTCCCGGCCGATGGGCGATCGTGACCGTGGTTCCGGCGGGCGAGTAGAGCAGGGCGTTCTCGACCAAGACGTCGATCGAGCGATCCAGGTCCGGACCCGCGCTCCAACCGCGTGCGGGCTCCTCGCCCTCGACCGCCAGCTCGATTCCCCGCTCGACGGCGCTGCCCGCCCAGCGCTCGGCGGCGCGGCGGGCGGCAGCGGCCAGGTCGACGTCCTCGCCCGGCAGTTCGTGCTCGCCCGCCCGGCTGAGGATCAAGAGCTCGTCGACGATCTGGGAGAGGCGGTCGATCTCCCGCATCGCGGCGTCGACCTCGGCGTCGACCCCGCGATCGCCGCCGAAGCGTTCGCCCAGTCCCTCCAGGCGCAGACGCAGCCCGGTCAGTGGCGTGCGCAGTTGGTGGGAGGCGTCGGCGACGAAATCCTGCTGGACCCGCAGCAGCCGCTTCACCCGCTGGGTCATCTCGTTGAAGGTCCGCGCCAGCGAGCGCTGCTCGGTGCTGCCCTCGACCGCCACGGTCGCGTCGAGGTCGCCGTCGGCGACCCGGCGGGCGGCCCGGTCCAGGCGCCGGATCGGCCGCGCGATCTGTTGGGCGATCAGGGCGCCGGCGATCATCCCGAGGGCGAGAACGACCGCGGCCAGCGCGGCGACGTCGAGGATCGAGGTTCGCACCGCGCGGTTGACCGCGTCGACGCTCTGGGTTATCCGCACCGCGCCGCGGGTCTGTTCGCGCTCGATCACGGGAACCGCGGTGGCGAGGATTTCGGTCCCCAGCGTTTCGCTGTCGCGGGTGATCTGCTCGCTCTTGCCTCGCAGCGCCGCCCGCACCTCAGGACGGTCGGCGTAGCTGCGCCCCGCCGCGGCACTTGCCGAGTCGGCGAGCAGGCGGCCGGCGGCGTCGACGACGATCACACGCCCCCTGACGCTCGCGGCCGAGCGCCGCGCCAGGCGTTCGAGAACGGTGGTCCGCGGCGGGTCGACGAACTCCGAAGCCGAGGTCGCCACCAGCTGCGACTGGCTGAGCGCCTGGCTGCGCACCTCGGAGTCGACCCGGTCGCGCAGGCTCAATGCCAGCGGCACGCCGAATGCGATCAGCGCCAGCAGCAGCACGTAGGCCAGCGCCAGCAGGAGGGTGGCCCGGAGGCTTATGGCCCCTCGACCTCCGGGGCGGCGAAGCGGAAGCCGACGCCGCGCACCGTCTCGATGTAGGCAGGGTCGGCCGGGTCGTCGCCGAGCTTGCGGCGCAGCCAGCCGATGTGGACGTCAAGGGTCTTCGTCGAGCCGAACCAGTTCGTGTCCCAGACCTCCGCCATCAGGTCCTCGCGCTTGACCACCTGGCCGGCGTGGCGCATCAGCTCGGCCAGCAGGTCGAACTCCTTGCGCGAGAGCTCCAGCTCCCGACCGTCGGCGCGGGCGATCCTGGCGCCCGGGTCAAGCTCGATCGCACCGACCCGTAGCGGCTTCTCCGGACCCGCCTCGGCGCGGTTTGAGCGCCGCAGGATGGCGCGGATGCGGGAGATCACCTCGGCGGCGCTGAAAGGCTTGACCACGTAATCATCGGCGCCCAGCTCGAGGCCGACGATCTTGTCCATCTCGGTTCCGCGCGCGGTCAACATCATGATCGGGACGTCCGAGTGGCGGCGCAGCTCGCGGCAGACATCGCGGCCGTCGCCGTCGGGCAGCGCCAGATCGAGCATCACCAGGTCCGGATGCTCGGAGGCGGCGAGCTTCAGGGCCCCGGCCGCGGTGGCGGTCACCAGTGGCTCGAACCCAGCCCGGCGCAGCGCCTCGGCGAACGGCTCGGAGATCGACTCCTCGTCCTCGACCACGAGGATGCGGCCGCTCGGTGACTGGTGGGCCATGCGGCCACTGTAGGGCGTCGCAAAGGGTCTCCGGACGATCTCGGCGAGGTTTTGCCAGCTCTTTACCCGCGGCTGCCCGGGCCTTGGAGCGGCGATTTCGACAATGGCCCGGCAACTTCGGCCACAGAGGAGATCGCCGTGAGCAAACTGAAGACCCGCATCGCCGCAGGCATCACCGTCATCGGACTTGGAGGGCTCGCCGGGCTCGCGCTCGGCTCGGGAGAGCAGCAGACGGCCGCCACCGCGGTCGCCGAGAAACCAGTGGTCCGGACCAAGGTGATCCGGCGCACGATCCATGTCACCAAGCACGCCAAGCCCAAGCACCCGGCTGTGAGCGGGAGTGGGGGAGGGGCGCTGGTCGCCTCGGGCTCGGGCGGTGGCCAGGGAAGCGCCACCACGGGCTCTTCGTCCGGCGGCTACGGCTCGTCCTATTCGCCTTCCTCGGAATCGAGCCCGGTCACGACTTCGACCAGCGGTGCATCTTCGGCGCCGAGCTACGAATCGGGAAGCTCCGAAAGCGCTCCGGTCACCACCTCGACCAGCGGCGGCGGCTCGGTCTCGGCCGGCGGCGGCGAAGGCGGGGGCTACGAGTCCGAGGGCGAGCACGAGTCGGAGGGCGGCGGCGATGACTGACGCCCGCCGCAGCTCTCGTCGACCGGGTCCCGGCGCCGTCCTCTGGGGGTCGGTCGCCCTCTTCGCGGTTCTCTTCGCCCTGCTCACCTTCCAGCTGAGCTCGGCCTCAGAACCCTCGACGAGCGGCGCCACCGCGGCCGCGCCGGTGCAGGTGCGCAAGGTGATCAAGCGCAGGATCGTCACCACGATCGTCCCCAGCCCCGGCGCCACCTCCGTCTCCAGCGGGCCGGTCACCTCCAGCGAACAGGCGCCCGAAGAAGCGCTGGCCGAACCGGTCACGACCGGCGCCTCCTGACAGCAACAACGACGAGACGAACGGGAACGAGCAGATGAGCGAACACGACATCACCTTCGACGCGATGGGTAGCCACGTCCGCCTGCTGATCGGCGAGCCGGGGCCGGGGCTAGCCTCGGCCGCCGAGGCGGCCGAGCAGGCGCGGCGGTTCATCCACGGGTTCGACGCGGCCCTCTCGCGCTTCCAGCCCGGGAGCGAGCTCTGCGCCCTCAACCGGGACGAGCGCGAGCGGGTGCCCGCTTCGCCGCTGCTGCGCCGGGCGGTGAGCGCCGGCCTGGACGCCGCGGAGCGCAGCGGCGGCCTCGTCGACCCGACCCTCCTGGACGCGATCGAGGGCGCTGGCTACAAGGCCTCGCGGGCCGGGATGAGCGGGGTTCCGCTGAGCGAGGCGCTGACCCAGGCGCCTCGCCGCCAGCCCGCCCGGCCCCACCCGGATCGGTCCTGGCGCCGCTTCGTGGTAGACGACGCCGCCGCCGAGGTCGTCCGCCCGCCCGGGCTCGGCTTCGACACGGGCGGAACCGGCAAGGGACTCGCCGCCGACCTGGTCGCCGCCAGCCTGCGCGGCTACTCGCGCTTCATCGTCGACTGCGGCGGCGACATCCGCATCGGCGGCGCCGATGCCCTGGTCCATCCTTACGAGGTCTTCGTCGAACACCCGCTGACGGGAGAGCGCGCCTACGTGATCCGACTCGGATCGGGAGGCGTCGCGACCTCCGGGCTCAACGTCCGCATCTGGCGCCGCGGCGACGGCAGCTACTCACACCACCTGCTCGACCCGGCGACTGGCGAGCCCGCCTGGACCGGCCTGGTCGGCGCCACGGCGCTGGCCGACACCGCGCTGGAGGCGGAGACGCTCTCCAAGGCAGCGCTGCTCTCCGGGCCCGAGCGGGCGCGTGGGCTGCTCGCCGAGCGCGGCGGCCTCGTCGTCCACGACAGCGGCCGCGTCGAGCTCATCGGACCGCTGGCGGCTGCGCCTCGAATCCGCATCCCCGCCGACGCCGGCCTGGCCGGGGTGGCGCGATGATCGGCGCCGTCTCGACCACCCTGCAGACCCACGGCTGGTGGCTCGCGAGCCGCGCCTCGGGCCTGGTCGCGCTGGTTCTGGTCACGGTCTCGGTCGGAATCGGGCTGATGATGGCCGGCAAGCTGATGCGCCGCCCCGGCCTCTCGCGCAAGCTCCTGGCCGTCCACGAGCAGACCGCGCTGGCCGGGCTGATCGCGATCGCCGTCCACGGCATCACCCTGCTCGGCGACCCCTGGTTGCACCCCGGCGTCGCCGGCGTGACCGTGCCCTTCGCGATGAGCTTCCACACCGCCTTCACCGGGCTCGGCATCGTCGCCGGCTACCTGGCGGCCTTCCTCGGGCTCAGCTTCTACATCCGCAAGCGGGTCGGGCCGAAGCTCTGGCGCAAAGCCCACCGGGCGACGATCCTCGTCTACGTGCTCGGCCTCACCCACGCGCTGGGCGCCGGCACCGACGCCTCCGCGGTCTGGTTCCGCTGGTGGGTGATCGCCACCACGCCGCTGATCGGCGGGCTGTTCGTCTACCGGGTGCTTTCCGGTCGAGCGAAGAAGGCCAAGGCCGGTCGTGAGCGGTCGCCGCTGCGCCCGGGGGCGCCGGAGCGTGGTTCCCGGCAGATCCCAAGAACCCCCGTCCTCGAGGAGGCGTGATGAAGGAACCGGGCGTGATCATCGTCGGCGGCGGCCTGGCGGCGCAGCGCGCGGTCGAGACGCTGCGTCGCCGCGGCTACGCGGCGCCGGTGCGGATCGTCTGCGCCGAGCCGGAGCCGCCCTACGACCGCCCGCCGCTCTCCAAGCAGGTGCTGGCGGGGACGGCCCCCGAGGACTCGGTCGGATTCCGGCCGCTGGGCTGGTACGAGGAGAACGAGGTCGAGCTGCTGCTCGGCACCCGCGCCGAGGCCGTCGACGTGGCCGGCCGCTCGCTAACCGTCGACAGCGGCGAAGCGCTCCGCTACGACAAGTTGCTGATCGCGACCGGCGGCACCGCGCGGGCGCTGCCGTTCCTCGACCACGCCAACGTCCACGCGCTGCGCACGCTGGCCGACGCCCGCCGGCTGCGGGCGGCGCTCGTCCCCGGCGCCCGCCTGGCGATCGTCGGCGCCGGCTTCATCGGCCAGGAGGTCGCGGCGACCGCCCGCAGACTCGGCCTCGAGGTGACGATCGTCGAGGCGCTGGCGACTCCGCTCGGGCCGATCCTCGGCGAGCGACTGGGCGGCTGGCTCGCCGACCTGCACCGCGAGGAGGGGGTGCGGATGATCACCGGCGCCGCGCTCGAGGGCGCCGGAGCCGGCGGTAGCGGGCGGGTCGAGGAGCTGCTGCTGGCCGACGGCCGCCGGCTCGGCTGCGACCTGGTGCTGGTCGGGATCGGCACCGTGCCGGCGACCGCCTGGTTGGCCGGCAGCGGCCTCGACCCTGCTGGCGTCCGCGTCGACACCTGCGGTCGCACCGGCACCCCCGACGTCTTCGCCGCCGGCGACGCCTGCATCCCCTTCGACCCCCGCTACGGCGTCCACTCCCGGACCGAGCACTGGGACGCTGCCGCCTGGCAGGGCGCGGCGGCGGCGAAGGCGATGCTGGGCGAGTACCCGGGCACGCCACCGCTGCCGAGCTTCTGGAGCGACCAGTACGGGGTGCGGATCCAGTGCGTCGGGCATCCGCGCCATGCCGACGAGGTGAGCTTCGACGGCGACCCCGCCGAGCGCGACTTCGAGGCCCTCTTCAGTCGCGGCGGCATTCCGGTCGCCGGCCTCGCGGTCGGGCGCCCGCGGGCGATCCCAGCGCTTCGCAAGCAAATCGAGGGCGGCGATCGGTTCGCCGCCGAGAAGGAGGTGGTGGCATGACCTACGTGCCGGTGGTCGACCCCGACGAATGCAGCGCCCACGGCGACTGCGTGGAGGTGGCCCCGCAGGTGTTCCGGCTCGACGACGTCGCGGTGGTGATCGGCACCGGCCCAGGCGAGCTGATCCTGGCCGCGGCCGAGGCCTGCCCGGCAGTGGCGATCTCCGTCGTCGACAGCGAGACCGGCGAGACCGTCTTCCCCTGAGCGGTCCGCCGCGGTCCGCCGGGTCCAGCTCTTACCCAACTCTCAGTCCGAACTTAGGCGGCGGTTAGGGGCGGGGTGGAGGGTGGAGCCACAACCAGCGAAAGGAAGAGGAGATGTTCGACGAACCCGACAAACAGCAGGCCCTCGTAGTTGCCGGCTCGGCCGCCGACTACCCGGGCCTGATCGCCGCCCTGCGCGGCTACGACCGCCAGCGCCCGACCAGCTTCACCCTGCTCGTCCCCGGCTGGCCCGAGGCGACCGGCCGCGCCGAGCGCGCCGCCGCCCGCATCCGCGCCGCCGGGCTCGATCTCGAGGAGACGATCGTCGGCGATCCCGATCCGTTCCTCGCTGTCGGCGACGCACTGCACGTCCGCCACTTCGACGAAGTCGTGATCGCCGACTCGCGCAAGCTGACCCGGCATGCGGCTGCAGAGATCTTTACGAGCGTTCACTAACACTTCGCTAAGATCTCGCCAACCTTGTTGGGCGCGGAATTGCGCGCCCGAAGGGGCGCAGGAGTCACCCTGTGTGTGCAGAACCCCCATCACCTATGGCGAGATCGAGAAAGAAGAGCGAGCGCGACGAGCGGCCCCAGCGGCCCCGCGGCAAGCGGGCGCCGATTATCGAGCTGAACGACGTCACCAAGGTCTACCCCGGCGGCCACATGGCGCTCGACCGGGTCTCGCTGGCGATCGGCCGCGGCGAGTTCGTCTTCCTCGTCGGCCCGACCGGCTGCGGCAAGTCGACGCTGATCAAGATGCTGATCCGCGAGCTCTCCGCCACCGACGGCTCGGTGAAGATCGCCGGCCGCGACATCGGCGCCCTGCCGGAGAAGAAAATCCCGCAGCTGCGGCGCAACATCGGCACCGTCTTCCAGGACTTCAAGCTGCTCCCCAACCGGACGGTCTACGACAACGTCGCCTACGCGCTGCAGGTGATCGGCGCCAGCCGCGCCGAAATCCGCGAGCAGGTGCCCTCGACGCTGCGCCTGGTCGGGCTCTCGACCAAGCTGCACAGCTACCCGGACCAGCTCTCCGGCGGCGAGCAGCAGCGCGTCTCCGTCGCCCGCGCCTTCGTCAACCACCCGCCGCTGCTGCTCGCCGACGAGCCCTCGGGCAACCTCGACCCGGTCACCTCGATCGGAATCATGCAGCTGCTCTACCGGATCAACAAGACCGGCACCACCGTCCTCGTCGTCACCCATGACCGCGAGATGGTCGACAACATGCGCCGCCGCGTCGTCGAGCTCTACGAGGGGCGCGTCGTCCGCGACGAAGTCAGCGGCGGCTACACCGAGGAATCGACCAGCGAATTCGGCCTGCGGATGCGGGCCGAGATGGGCGTCGGTCAGGGCGGCGAGAAGCAGACCAACGGCCACGGCCACGACTCGCTCATCTGATGTCGAAGCTGATCTTCTTCCTCCAGGAGGCGTTCCGCGCCCTGCGCCGCAACGGCGCCCCGACCCTGGCCGCGATCGTGACCACGGTGGTCACCGTGGTCCTGCTCGGCGTCCTGATCCCGATCTTCCAGACCACCCAGGCCAAGAGCGAAGAGGTCCGCTCGGAGCTGAACTTCCAGGTCGAAGTCTTCGACGACGCGACCAAAGCCGAAATCGCCCAGCTGGGGCAGGAGCTGGAAGCGGTCCCGCACGTCGCCTCGGCCACCTACATCACCAAGCAGCAGGCGTTGAAAGACCTCGAAAGGCAGCTGAAGGACAAAACGATCGTCGAACAGCTGAACACCAACCCGCTGCCGGCCAGCTACGAAATCAAAGCCGACGACGCCGCCAATTTGCCGGCGATCGAAGCCACGGTGGCGCCGCAGGCCGAGGGCCAGGCCAACCCCTTCTCGCCGATCCTCGGCGACCCCTTCAACCGCCAGGAAGCCTCGGAGAAGATCGAGCAGGTGACCGGCGCCCTGAAGATCGTCCTCACCGTGATCACGCTGCTGCTGGTCGCCGCCTCGCTGATGCTGATCGGCAACACGATCCGGCTCTCGATCTACACCCGCCGCCGCGAGGTCGAGGTGATGCGGCTGGTCGGCGCGACCCGCTGGTTCATCCGCTGGCCGTTCATGATCGAGGGCGTGGTCGTCGGCTTCGCGGGAGGCTTCGTGGCCATACTTGTCCTGTGGCTGGGCAAGATCACGATCGTCGACCCCCTCAGCGACACCTTCTCCTTCCTCGCCGCCCAGAACAGCAGCACGCTGAGCTTCCCCGCCCTGGTCGCGATTCTGTTCGCCGCCGCGGTGCTGGTCTCGACGATCGGGTCGGGCCTGACCCTGCGTCGCTTCCTCAAGGTCTGAGGCCCGCGTGAGGGCACGCGGGGCGGTGGCGTTCGCCGGGGCGCTGGTCGCTGTGCTTTGCCTCGGCCTGTGGCTGGGCGGGCACCCCGCGAAGCTGCCCGCCTTCATCCGCGACGCCTTCGTCTCCGAACCGGCGGGCCTGACCACCGAAGCCGCCGAACTGCTCGAGGACAGCTACTACCGGCCGGTCGGCGCGGAGGAGCTGAGCAACGCCTCGTTGCAGGGCATGGTCCGGGCGCTGCGCCGCCGCCACGACGATCACTTCACCGAATACTTCTCACCGGAAGCGCTCGCGGGCTTCAACGAGCAGATCGAAGGCCGCTTCACCGGCATCGGCCTCAGCGTGATCCCGGTCAAGCGCGGCCTGCGGATCGCCAACGTCTTCCCGGGCTCGCCGGCCAAAGGCGCAGGCCTGGAAGTCGGCGACACGATCGTCTCCGTCGAAGGCGACTCGATCGCCGGCGAGAGCAGCACCGAGGCGACCGCCAAGATCAAGGGCCCGGAGGGGACCGAGGTGACCGTCGGCGTCCTCGATGCCAAGTCCGACAAGGTGCGCCAGGAGACGATGGTGCGGGCTGAGGTCTCGCTGCCGAACGTCAGCAGCCGGGTCCAGGAGGTCGGTGACCACAAGCTCGGCTACGTGCGGCTGCTCAGCTTCAGCCGCGGCGCCGGCGCCCTGCTCGCCGACGCCGTGCGCAAGGTCGAGGACGAAGGCGCGGAAGGGATAGTCCTCGACCTGCGCGGCAACCCCGGCGGGCTGCTGGACGAAGCGGTGCAGAGCGCCAGCGTCTTCCTGCCCGAGGGCGAAGTCGTGGTCTCGACCGACTCGCGCAGCCAGGGCCACAGCGTCCACAAGACCAGCGGCGGCAACCTGCCGGCGCTGCCGATCGTCGTGCTGATCGACGGCGGCACCGCCTCGGCGGCGGAGATCCTCGCCGCGGCGCTGGCCGATAACGGCGACGCCACGGTGGTCGGCGCCACCTCTTACGGCAAGGGCGTCTTCCAGGAGGAGCGCGACCTCGCCAACGGCGGCGCCATCAAGCTCACGGTCGGCGAGTACTTCACTCCCGACGGCGTCAACCTGGCCGAGAGCAAGGGCATCCACCCCGACGTCAAGGCGAGCGACGATCCCCGCACGCCCGCCGACGAGGCCCTGCGACGGGGCTTCGATGTGCTGGCGCCCCAGGTCGGCGGGTGAGCGGCCGCCGCCAGCGCAGCGCGCCGCGCCGGCGCGGCGGTCAGCCGCGGGGGCAGCGCCGCCAAAAGGAGCAGCCGAAGGCGCGCGAGGTGGTCGAGGCGCTGCTGCGCGAGCAGCTCGGCTTCCGCGGCTTCAGCGCCGGGATCGAGGCCGAGGCGCGGCGCGCGGCCGAGGCGGCCGAGCGCGATCCGGGCGCCCGCCGTGACCTCACCGCGCTGCATACCTTCACCGTCGACCCGGCGACGGCGCGTGACTTCGACGACGCGGTCTCCGCCCAGCGCGAGGGTGACGGCGCCCGCGTCTGGATCCACATCGCCGACGTCGCCGCCCACGTGCGGCCGGGCTCGCCGCTCGATCTCGAGGCGCGCCGCCGCGCCAACAGCACCTACGTGCCGGGGATGGTCGAGCCGATGCTGCCGCACGCGCTCAGCAGCGACGCCTGTAGCCTCGCGCCGGGGGTGGAGCGGCTGGCGGTGACTGCCGAGATCGAGCTCGGGCCGGGGGCGGAGCCGCGGCGGACTCGCTTCTACCGCAGCCGCATCCGCTCCGACGCCCGCCTCGACTACGACCAGCTCGACGCGATCTTCGCCGGCCGCACCAGCGCCCCTGAGCCGGTCGCCGAACCACTGCAGGCGGCCCGTGATGTCGCCAAGGCCCTGGGCGAACGGCGGGCCGGCAGCAGCCTCGACGTCGAATCTGTCGAGCCGGAGTTCCGCTTCGACGCCGCCGGCAACGTGGTCGCCGCCGCCGGCGTCCACCAGACCGAGGCCCACCGGCTGATCGAGCGATTGATGATCCTCACCAACGAGCAGGTGGCGGAGCTGCTGGTGCGCAAGCGGGTGCCGGCGATCTACCGGGTCCACGCCCAGCCCGATCCGACCCGGATCGAACGGCTGCTGGAGCAGCTCGCCGCGCTCGGCGTGCCGACGCCGCCGCTCGGGCACGGGCTCTCGGCCCAGGCGGCGGGGGAGATGGCGGCGGCGGCGAGCCAGCTCGCCCGGCGCGAGGCCGCGCGGCGCGGGCACGGCCGCCAGGCGTATACCTCGCTGGTGCTCCGATCCCTGAAGCAGGCCCAGTACAGCGAGCGCAACAGCGGTCATGCCGGCCTCGGCAGCGCCGCCTACACCCACTTCACCTCGCCGATCCGCCGCTACCCGGACCTGGTCGTGCACCGGGCGCTGCTGGCGGTGCTGGGGGAGGGGGAGAAGGCGCCGCGCCTGGCCGAGGCGCGCGACGTCGCCGCCGACTGCTCCGCCCGCGAGCGCGAGTCGGCGAAGCTCGAGCACGAAGCCGACGACGTCTGCGCCGCCTACCTGCTCGAGCGCGAGCTCGGCGAGCGCGGTCTCGACGCCCAGTTCGAGGGTGAGATCTCGGGCGTGATCCGGGCCGGCGCCTTCGTCTCCTTCGGCGGCGAGCTCGGCGACGTCTACGAAGGAATGCTGCCAGCGCGGACGCTGCCGGGCGAGCGCTACGAGCTCGACCGCGCCGAGGTCAAGCTCGAAACCAGGGGCTCGGGTCCTACTCTTCGCCTTGGCGATCCGATATCTGTCCGGGTCACCGGAGTCGACTCGGCCCGTGGCCGGGTCGATCTGGAGTTGGTGAGGAGCTGAGCATGGCCAAGAAGCAGAAGAAGAAACGCGAGCCCGCCTCTGGTGACGTCGTCACCAACCGCCGCGCGCGCCACAAATTCGAGTGGGTCGAGAAAATGGAGGCCGGGATCGTCCTCAGCGGCTCCGAGGTGAAGGCGCTGCGCAGCGGGCAGGCGCAGATGACCGACGCCTACGCGGTGGTCGACGGCGGCGAGGTTTGGCTTCGCAAGCTGCATATACCGCCCTACGAGTTCTCCGCGGTCGATGCCCATGAAGCCGAGCGGCCGCGCAAGTTGCTCCTGCACCGGGGGGAGATCGAGCGGCTGATCGGGAAAACCGCCCAGAAAGGCCTGACCCTGATCCCGACCCGGATCTACTTCAAGGGGCCGCGAGCGAAGGTCGAGCTGGCGCTGGCGCGAGGCAAGGAGGGGCGCGACCGCCGTCGTGAGATCGCCGACAGGGATGTGCGCCGCGAGGTCGAACGGGACTTCAAGGGGCGTATGCGCTGACGGGCGCAGGCGCTTGAAACTGCCGCATTACATGCAAGGATGCAGGGGAATGAGGAACCGAACGCTTTTCACGACCTGCCTGGTCGGGCTTGCCTCGTTGGCTGTTGTGGCCCCGGCCCAAGCGCAGGCGGATTCATTTCCTGAAAAGGCGAGCGACTACGTCAGCGACCACACCGGCCTCTTCGTCGGGGCGCTGCTGATCGCGATCCTGCTCCTGCTATTGGTTGTGAGCATCAGCCAGCGACGCAACAAGGACAAAGACAAGAAAGGCGCCGACCCGACGGCTGCCGCCGCGACGCCCCCGCCGGCTCCCGCGACGCCGCCCGCAGCAGGTGCGCCTCCGGCTCCGGGCGCCGACACGGCGACCACCCAGATGCCGGCCGTCGCTCCGCTCGCCGCCGCGGGTGCCGTGGCTGGCCAGGCTCCACCGGCGGCGCCCCCCGGCCCGCCGCCGGGCGCACCTCCTTCACTGGTCCCGAGCGCAGCGGCGCCTGTTCCCGGCAAGGCCGAGAGCCCGAAGGACCGACGCCGCCGCGAACGCGACGCCAAGCGCGGGGCGCGACGCCAGGAGGTCCAACGACGCAAAGACGAGCGGGCCGCCAAACGGGCGCAGAAACGCTACAAGCCCTCGCCGGCCGAGGGCGCTGCCGCCGCTGCTGGTGTCGGCGCTGCCGCTGGGGCGGCCGCCAGCTTGAGCGCACCCGCCGCTCCCGGGCTCGCAGCTGAGCCGCCGGCCAAGCAGAAGACCTTCTTCGGAATCAAGTACGGGGGTGGCAAGCAGAAGCGCGAGGCGGCGATCGCCGAGCAGCGTCTGGCGGCCGCTCGCGCCGCGCAGCAGCGCGAGCTCGCGCAGACGACCGGGTCGATGCCCGCAGTTCCCCAGCCCGCGCAGGTGCCGCCGCCCGGTCCCGGCGACGTCGCGGCGATCCCCGCCGTGCCGCCGCCCGTCGGCAGCGCCCTCACTCCGGCTCCGTCCGAGTACGACCCGGTAGCGGCTGAACAGCGCGTCCGCGACAAGGTCGAGCAGGTTCGCTTCGAGGAGCAGCGCATCCGCGCCGAGGCCGACCGGCGCCTTGCCGAGGCCGAGCGCCTCCAGGCCGAGGGCGCTGGCGCAGGGCTGGCAGCACCGGCGCCCGACCTGCATAGCGCCGAGCAGCAGATCGAAGCCACCCGGGCCGCGCGCGAGCGCGAGATGGCCGCGGCCGAGGAGCGGCTGCGTGAGATCGACGAGCGGACCAAAGCCGCCGAACGGCGCGCCGCCGAGGCACAGCGCCTGGAATCGCTGAAAGTCGAGGAAGACGCGCAGGCCCAGCGCCTGGAGGAGATGCAGCGCACCGTCGCCGCGGCGGAAGAGCGCGCCCGCGAGGCAGAGCGCCGCGCGGTCGAGGCCGAGCAGGCCGTCGTCCGCTCGGTCCAGGGCGACACCACCGGCTTTGCCGCGGTGCCGCAGCCGCCAGCACCGCCCACGCCGCAGCCGCCGATGCCGGACCCGAGCCCGCCGACGCCGCCCCCGGCCCCGGCCCCGGCCCCGGAGCCTTTGCCGCCCGCGCCCGAGCCTTTGCCGCCGGCCCCCGATCCGGGGCCGCCGCTGCCGCCCGAGCCGCCGACCTCACCGCCCGCGCCGGGCCCGCCGCCGCCTCCCGCGCCCGCCCCGGCGCCGCCGGCCCCGGCCCCGGCCCCGGAGCCGTGGTCGCCTCCAGCGCCCGCGCCGGTGAACCCGACCCCTCCGCCCGCGGCCGCGGGCGCGAGCCCGGGTGCGGTGTCAGGCGGTCAGATCAACCTCAACTCGGTCACCTTCGAGCAGCTGCGAGCCAACGAGCTCTCGGTCACTCAGGCAACCCGCCTGCTCGCCCACCGCGAGCGGATGGGCGGCTTCAAGTCCGTCGACGACCTCGACGCGGTGGACGGCTTCCCCGTCGACGTCCTCGCCAGCCTCAAGAGCCGCGCCACCGTCTGAGGCCTGAGAGCACTGGCCGGACCTGGGGCGTTTGCGCTCCTTGTTGACCTCGGGCCGGGATCACTCGAAGCTGACGGGCCCCAAAGGTCGGAACCTCCCAAGGAGATGACAAGGGACGGGATCTCTCCAAAGAGACGACAAGGGACCAACCATCGCGTGGGGCCGTAGCGACCCGAGAGGGCCGAAAGGAACCACGACTTCAAGAGGGATGGCTCTTGATCTCGTGAGGTCGCAGTTGACCGCGCTATGCGCGGCAAAGTACGACCTCACGACTTAGAGAGACGCCCGAAGCCTGGGAGCTGTCTCGCCAAACGACCGAACCCTTGGATCTATCCGACAGACGCTCGAACCCTTGTATCTAGCGAGTTTGTCGGGAGGCCTGAGGGGAGGGGTTGGGGGGTCTCTCGCGCACAGCGGCGTTAGCGATCCGCCCCGCGGACAACCTAGGACTGCCGCACCTCGCCCCAGGCGGGAGCCCAGCGAGCACGAGAGACCCCCCAACCCCTCACGCCACGCCCCCCCCCGAACCCAAATCCGCCCGACCCGAGGTTTCAGCCACCCTCGTACTTCTCGACCAACTTCAGCCAGATCTCCGAGCGGGTCGGGTATGCGGCGATCGCGTGCCGCAGCCGCGGCAGCGGCAGCTCGGCGACCATCGCCACCGTCGCCGCGTGCAGGAAGTCGGCGGTCTCGAAGCCGGTGAAGGTGGCGCCGACGATCGTCTGAGTGGCTTGGTCCACGACCAGGCGGGAGGTGCCGCCGGTGTCCTTGCCCTGGAAGCTCGCCCCGGGGCTGCCGTCGGTCGGCACGTCGACGGCGCGGGCGTCGATGCCGGCATCGAGTGCTTGCTGCAGCGTCTTGCCGACGGCGGCGACCTGTGGGTCGGTGAAGGTGACCCGCGGTGAGCCGAGGCCTTCGGCGATCGCCTCGACGGAGCGACCGAGGAGGTTCTCGGTGGCCACCCACGCCTGGTACTTGCCGACATGGGTGAACAGCGCCCGGCCGTTGACGTCTCCGATCGCGTAGAGCCAGTCGCTGCCCTTCACCTTCAGAGTGTCGTCGGTCTCGAGGAAGCCATGCTCATCCGGCTCGACGCCGGTCGCCTCGAGGCCGAGGTCGGCGGTGTGGGGGGTGCGGCCGATCGCGACCAGGATCTCCTCGCCCTCGGCGCTGCTGCCGTCGTCGAGCTCGACGACGACGCCCGGCCCGCCCGGCTTGACGCGCTCGGCCAGGGCGCCGGTGCGGACGTCGACGCCGAAGCGCTCGCGCAGCGCGGCCTCGACTTCGGCGCCGGCGAAGGGCTCGTCACGCCCGAGCAGATGCTTGCCGCCCTCGAGGAGGGTGACCTTCGTCCCCAGCGAGGACCAGGCGAGCGCGAGCTCGCTGCCGACCGGCCCGCCGCCGAGCACGACCATGCTGGCCGGGACCCGCTTCGAGGTGGTCGCGTCGCGGTTGTTCCAGGCCGCGACCGAGTCGAGCCCGTCGATTGGCGGCATCGCCGCTCCCGAGCCGGTGGCGACGACCACCGCCTTGGCGGCGAGCAGGACGTCGTCGCCGACGCTGACCTCGCGAGGACCGCGGAAGCGGGCGGCGCCGCGATAAAGGGCGATGCCGCGCTCTTCCAGCCACGGCAGCTGCCCGGAGTCGTCGCAGTCGTGGATCACCTCGTCGCGGCGATCGAGGATCGCCTGCGGATCAAGCTCGCTGGCCTCGTTGACCGGGACCCCGGGGGTGCGCCGCGCCTCGGCGAGAACGTCGGCGGGGCGCAGAAGCGCCTTCGAGGGCATGCACGCGTAGTACGAGCATTCGCCCCCGACCAGGTCTTTCTCGACCACCGCGACCGCCAGGCCGGCGTCGGCGAGCCGGCCGGCGCAAACCTCGCCGGCGGGGCCTGCGCCGATGACGATCACGTCGTATTCGAACTCGCTCACAGGCCCACCATGCCCGACACCGTACAATTCCAAGCGAAGTGCGCACGGGGGCGACAGGCTTCGACGTGGTCGATTCGTGCGAAAGGTTGCAGGTCGAGGTTGTCGGAGGCCTCGTTAAACCCCGACACAAACCAATACGTGCGGACCATGAGTTCGCCCTCGCCGCTTAGTCAATAGCTAAGCGCAGTGAGAGTCGGTCCTCCCTCGCCCAAGGGGAGGGGAGCCGGCTTCAGAAATTGGGCTCACCCAGGCGGATCGCCCCGTCCGCAAGGGGAAATTTCAGAGGGCTTTGTCTCCCGTAGTGCCCGCCGACGCGGACCCCGGGAGCCGAGAATCAAGCGTCGGCTAAACCTGTAGACACCCTCGCGCTGCGTCCGCGGATCCGAGTTCGAATCTCGGCGCCTCCACTGGACGAGCAAAGGTCGGCCCCCCACGGGGGGCTCGACCCTGCGCCGGAAACTGGGCAGAAATTGCCCTTTAAACGCGGGCGAACAAATGCGAACATACGTTCGTGTTCGCCTTGGCGAAAGACCGGCCCCCTCAATCGGGTCTTCGCCTGCGACAACTGGACGGAATCGCGCGTACCGGAACACGGTTTGCGCGGCTTTCCCGGCCTGGCTTGAGTTCACCTCTATGGACGTGGGGGCAGGAGGCCAATTCCCTCCTATAGATGCCCCGGCGCGACGACCCACAGATCGGCCTCGGTCGGGCGATCCGGAAAATCCGGACCGATGTCGAGATCAGCCAGGAGACCCTGGGGCTTCGGTCGGAGATCCACCCGACCTGGATCTCCCACATCGAGTCGGGGCGGATCAACCCCACCTGGGGCAACGTGAGGAGGATCGCGGCGGGGCTGTGCGTGCCGCTGCCGGAGCTGGCGGCGCTGGCCGAGGCATTCGAGCGGGAACGCGCATGATTCCCAAGCTTGCGTAAAGAACTTGTGTGTTCAGTTCAGAAATCCTGAGCTTAACTCTATAATCGCCGGCAGTCATGGGGATCCCCTTGGGTCTTCTCATTGGCAGGGGAGGGTCGGCATGGTTTTGGCCGATGATGCCGGCCCTTCCCGAACTAAGCTGGTCGCGTGCAGCGCTACGTGGCCTTCCTGCGGGGGATGAACCTCGGCAAACGGCGGATCAAGAACCCGGAGCTGAAGGCCGAGTTCGAGCGCCTCGACCTGCTCGAGGTCGCCACCTTTCGCGCCAGCGGCAACGTCGTCTTCGGGGTCGAGGGACGCGAGGCACGGGCGAAGCTGGTGGCCAGGGTCGAAGCTGGGCTGCGCGACGGGCTCGGCTACGACGTGCCTGTGTACCTGCGCAGCGTTGACGAGGTGGCCGCGATCGCCGCCCAGGAGCCGTTCGAGGCCAAGGCGATCGCCGCCTCCAAGGGCAAGCTGCAGGTGACGTTGCTGCTGAAGAAGCCGAGCGCGGCGGCGCGGCGCAAGGTGCTGGCGCTGGCCACCGACCAGGACCGGCTGGCGCTCGAGGGCAGCGAGCTGTTCTGGCTGCCCAGCGGCGGCACGCTGGAGTCCGAGCTGGACCTGAAGGCGATCGCCAGGGCGCTCGGCCCCGGCACCCAGCGGACGATGGGCACGGTCGAGCAGATCGCCGCCAAGCACTGCGGCTAGCTGGGCGGGGCGGCGGGCGCCGAGTCGACCCGGGGCAGCGCCGCGATCGCGATTTCGCGGCTGACGGCGCCGATCTCCTCCGGCAGGGCGGCGAGCTGGACGTTGGCGACGAACTCGAGGCGCTCGCCGAGTGGGCGGAAGAAGTTGTCGTAGTGGGTCGGGATCACCGCCCGTGGCTGCAGGCGGGTGAGGATGCGGCGCCAGTAGTCGTCGGTGAAGCTGCGCCCGGCGACGCCGGCGAGGAAGTAGTCGACCTCGCGCTCGCGCAGCGCCTCGTCGATCAGGTTGGCGCTGCCCTGGTGGTAGAAGCGGACGCCGGCGACGGCGATCGAGACCCCCCAGACCTGCCCGCAGCGGTAGGCGCCGGGGGAGAGCGCGTCGAGGTGCTCGCAGCTGAGTTCGCCGTCGTAGGGAACCGCCAGTCCCAGCAGCAGCTTCGAGTGCATGCTCGGCGTGAACGAGACCTCGAACGGCCCCAGCTCGTAGGTCCGGTAGGGCTCGACCTCGACCGCCTGCTCGGCGAGCCCGTGCAGCCCCATCAGGTTGACCAGGGAGCGCGACCCGTAGGCCTTGCAGTGGTGCCGGCGGGCGATCGCCGGGGCGTCGACCGCGTGGTCGAAGTGGGTGTGGCCGACCAGCACGCCGACCGTCTCACCGGGCGCCTGCACGAAGCGATCGAGGGCGGCCGGGTCGGGCCTGGCAGGGCGCCGCAGCACGAGGTCGCGGAAGGGGACCCGCGAAAGGTAGGGGTCGACGAAGAGCGTCTTGCCCTCGTAGCTGAACCGGTAGCCGGAGACCCCCAGCCATTCGACCTCCAGGCCGGCCGGCAGCGCCACCGGGCGCGCCTCCAGCTCACCCAGCGCTTGGGCGTCTGCGCGCTCGCTGGAGCGCCGCGTCGCCCGCGCCTTCGCCAGCTCTCCCAGGTGCCGCAAAGGACCCGCCATCGGCTTAAGGCTACGCTCGGAAGATGGCGATAGTCACCGCAACCTCGCTCGACGTCCATGTCGGCGGCAAGCTGCTGTTCGAGGACGTCTCCTTCAAGCTCGAGCCGCGCGACCGGATGACCCTCTCCGGCCGCAACGGCGCGGGCAAGTCGACCCTGCTGCGGGTGCTGGCCGGCGAGCTGGCGCCGGAATCGGGCACGGTCTCCCTGCAGCGCGGCTCGCGCTTGGCGCTGCACGACCAGCGGCCACCGCGCGAATCGACGCAGACCCTCGGCGACTACGTCTACTCCGGTCGTGCCGACCTGATCGAGACCGAGGCCGAGCTGGCGCGGCTGGAGGAGCGGATGTCAGGCGGCGATGCCGGCGAGCAGACCCTGGCCACCTACGCCGCCGCCCAGCAGCGGCTCGAAGCTGGTGGCGGCTACCGCTGGCGCGACGGCGTGCTGGAAGTCCTCCGCGGGCTCGGGTTCACCCCCGAGCACACCGAGCGCCAGCTCTCGACCTTCTCGGGCGGCGAGCTGACCCGCGCCTCGCTGGCGCGGGCGCTCTCCAGCGGCCCCGACCTGCTGCTGCTCGACGAGCCCACCAACCATCTCGACATCCCCTCGCTGGAGTGGTTGGAGGGCTACCTGGTCGACCTCGACGCCGCCGTCGTCCTCGTCGCCCACGACCGCTGGTTCCTGGAGGCGGTCGGGACCTCGGTGCTGGAGCTCGAGGCCCAGCGCGCGCGCTTCTTCGCCGGCCCCTGGCACGCCTGGCGCAAAGAGCAGGCGGCGCGCCAGATCGCCCTCGGCAAAGCCATCGACCGCCAGCAGGCGGAGATCGAGCGGATGGAGCGCTTCGTCGAGCGCTTCCGCTACAAGGCGACGAAGGCCAAACAGGCGCAGTCGCGGCTCAAACAGATCGACAAGAAGAAGAAGACCGGTCCGCAGGCCGAAAAGCGCGACACCCGCCGCCTGCGGTTCTCATTCAAACCGCCGGAGCGGCCGGGCCGGATCGTGCTCAAACTCGTCAACGGGACGATCGAGGTTCCGGGCCGGACTCTGCTCGAGGGCGCCGAGCTCGAACTCGAACGCGAGGAACACGTGGTCCTCGTCGGCGCCAACGGAAGCGGCAAGACGACCCTGATCGAGACCCTCGCCGGCAGCAAGCAGCCCGCCTCCGGCAGCGTCCGCACCGGCCACAACGTCAAGCTCGGCTACCTCTCCCAGCACGCTGACACCGCTGCCGGGACCGGCACCGTGCTTGACGCCGCCCAGCGCGAGACCGGCCTTGCCGGGCCGAAGGCGCGGGCGTTGCTGGGCGGCTTCCTCTTCTCCGGCGCCGACGCCGAGAAGCAGCTCTCCGACATCTCCGGCGGCGAGCAGCGGCGACTCTCGCTGGCGATCCTGGTCGCCTCCGGCGCCAACGTCCTGATCCTCGACGAGCCCACCAACCACCTCGACATCGAGAGCCGCGAGGCGCTCGAGGACGCGCTGATGGAGTTCGAGGGAGCGATCGTGCTGATCTCCCACGACCGCGCTCTGCTGGAGGCGGTCGGCAGTCGCACCCTCGTCTGCGAGGAAGGCAAGCTGCGCAGCTACGACAGCGGTTGGGCCGAGTTCCAACGCCGCCGCGACGAACGCGCCTCCGCCGACGCCGCCGCGGCGAAGTCGAGCAACGGCAAGGGTGGCGGCAGCCGCTACAGCGCCACCAAGCCGGCCGAGAAGGCGGCGAAGAAGGCGGCGCGGCTGGAGCAGCGGATCGAGCGGGCCGAGGCGGAGCTGAAGGAGATCGAGGACGAGCTCGCCGATCCCAACGCCTGGTCGAGCCCGGGCCGCGCCGAGCGCGCGACCGAGCGTCACGCCGAGGCGAAAGAGAAACTTGAAGAGCTCTACAAGCAGTGGGAGGCCGCGCAGGCCACAGTGGCCGCCGGTTAAGCGGGGGCGCCGCGCAGGACGACCTTGCCCCCCTTGGCGGGGGCCAGGGTGATGTGGCGGACGCGGACGCGCTCGGGCTTGGCGCTGGCCGCCCGCAGGTCGGCCCGCTCGACGAACTCGCGCAGGATCGTCCGCATCTCGTATTCGGCGAAGGCGGCGCCGATGCAGCGACGGATGCCGCCGCCGAACGGGATCCAGGCGTAGTTGTCGGCCTTGGCGTCGAGGAAGCGCTCGGGGCGGAACTCGGCCGGGGCCGGAAAGATGTCCTGGCGCTGGTGCAGGGCGGCGATTGCCGGCAGCACGAAGGTCCCGGCCGGGAGGTCGTAGCCGCCGATCGCCGCCGGCGCGGTCAGCTTGCGGGCGACGTCGACGATCACCGGCCGCGAGCGCAGCACCTCTTTGACGGTCGCGTTCAGGTAGTCCTCCTCGCCGGCGGCCAGCGAGTCGCGCAGGCGGGCGAGGACCTTAGGGTTGCGGACCAGGCGCTCGACCGCCCAGGCGAGCCCGGTCGCGGTCGTCTCGTGGCCGGCGCCGAGGACGGTGATCATCTCATCGCGCAGTTCTTCGTCGCTCATCGGCTCGCCGTCCTCGTCGCGGGCACCAAGTAGCAGCGAGAGTACGTCGTCGCGCTGCTCGTACCCCGGTTCGGCCCGGCGCAGGCTGATCTCTTCGTAGATGAAAGCGTCGAGCGCTTCCCGCGCGGGGACGAATTTGGCCCAGGGGCTGAAGCGGCCGTAGTCGCGGCGCATGAAGGGGTAGCGGGTGATCGGGTCGACGCGGCGGGTGAACTCGTCGATCAGCCGCTCGAAGCGGGTGAGCCGCTCCTCGTCGTGGACGCCGAAGACGGCGCGCATGATCACGGCCAGGGTGATCCGCTGGGTGTGGGGCCGGATCGCGAACGGCTCGCCGACCGGCCAGCTCTGCATCTCCTGCCGGGTCATCTCGACGATCAGCTCGCCGTAGCGCTGCACGCGCTCACCGTGGAACGGCGGCAGCAGCAGCTTGCGCTGGCGCATGTGCGGCGCGTCGTCGAGCGTCAGCACCGAGTTCGGCCCGAGCGCCGGCTCCAGCACCGTCTTGTTCGCCTCGCCGGCGTGGAAAACGGAGGGGTCTCCGGTGAAGACGGCTTTGACCAGCCCGGGCTCGGCGACGTAGACGACGCGGCCGTAGTACGGGAAGCGGATCGTGAAGATGTCGCCGAAGCGCCGCTGGTGGCGGGCGAGGAAGCCGAGCGGGTCGCGCCCGTAGTTGAGCGCCTGCGCGAGCGATGGGGCGCGCGGCCCCGGAGGGAAGCTCGGCGCCGCGGTGAGCGGTGGGCGGGGAAGGGTTGCCTGCTCCATCCAGGGGCAGACTAGCGAAAACTGGCTAGCTGGCCAGTTTTCGCCGGCTAAGGCTCCGGACGCTAGAAGACGACGGTGCGCTCGCCGTCGACCAGGACCCGGTCGTCGAGGTGCGCCATCACCGCTCGCGCCAGGACCAGCCGCTCGATGTCGCGGCCGATCCGGACCAGGTCGGCGATCTCGTCGCTGTGGCTGACCCGGGTCACGTCCTGGTCGATGATCGGGCCGGCGTCGAGCTCGGCGGTGACGTAGTGGGCGGTGGCGCCGATCAGCTTCACGCCGCGCTCGTGGGCGCGGTGGTAGGGGTCGGCGCCGACGAAGGCGGGCAGGAAGCTGTGGTGGATGTTGATCGCCGGCGCCCCGACCGCATTGAGGAAGTCGTCGGAGAGGATCTGCATGTAGCGGGCGAGCACGAGCAGGTCGACCTCGCCCAACAACTCCAGGGCCCGCTGCTCTGCCGCGCCGCGATCGGCGGGGTCGACGGGAACGTGGTGGAACGGGAGGCCGACCGCGGCCACCTGCGAGGCGTGGTCGGGGTGGTTGGAGAGGACCGTGACCAGATCGCCGCCCAGCTCGTCGTTGCGCCAGCGCCACAGCAGGTCGGAGAGGCAGTGGTCCTCGCGCGAGACCATGATCGCCACCCGCTTGCGCTGTCCCGACTCGGCGAAGCGGTGCTCCATCTCATAGGGGGCAGCGATCTCCGCCTCGAAGCGCCGCTCCAGCTCCGCCCGCTGCGCCGGCGCCACCGAGTCGAAGACCATCCGCATGAAGAACCGCCCCTCGACGGTCGAGTGCTGGTCGACGTCGACGATGTTGAGCCCCGCTTCGGCGAGGAAACCGCTCACGGTGGCGATCAGCCCCGGTCGGTCGGGGCAGGCGAGGAGGAGCCGCGAGGTCGGTTGCTCGGTCATTGCCGGAATGATGGCGGCTTTCGCAGCAATAGTCCCTGAGTGACCGGGCGCACACATGGGAGCACGATATCCCTGCAACGGTTCAACGCTTGCTCATAAAGCGCTCACATATCGCCCTGCTCGCAATTGCCTCCCTGGCCTTTCCGGCGGTCGCCCTCGCGACCACCGACCCCGGTGACGGACAGGCGAAGCCTGGACTTGCGGACGCCCAGGTGGCCCCGCGGTCGCCGCTCCACGCATCGGCCGACCGCTTCGACCGGCTGGTCGCCACCGTCGCCCAGGAGATCCGGACCGAGGAACGCGAGCGGGTCGAAAAGCGCCAGCGCGAAGCGAAGGAAGCGTTCGCGGAGCTGCCCGGCGGCGTCTCGATCGAGACGCTCGAGTCGATCGCCGCCTGCGAGTCCGGCGGCGACCCGACGATCGTCTCCTCCGACGGCAGCTATCGAGGGAAATACCAGTTCTCCTTCAGCACCTGGGAAACCGTCGGTGGCAGCGGCGACCCCGCCGAGGCCTCCGAGGCCGAGCAGGACTACCGCGCGGCACTGCTCTACTCGCAGTCCGGCTCCAGCCCCTGGCCCGTCTGCGGCTGAGCGCCCCGAAAGGGGACCCGGTCCCCCGACTACGATCCGGCGCATGAGCGAGGACAAGGTCCCAGCGCCCGATCCCGCCGGGCCGACGCGCAAACCGCCGAAAGAGGCAATCGCGGAGGCGCAGGTGCGGGTGCCGACCCGCGGCAACCGCAAGCTCGAGAGCTTCCTGGAGGCGGTGAACTCCGACGAGCAGGTGCGGGCCTGGTGGTACATGGCCCAGGTCCACGCCGAGCGGCTGGGGATGTCGGACCACTCGTGGGTCCACATGCAGATCGTCCTCAACATCTCCCTGCGGCTGCTGCGGCTGCTGGTCAAGGCCGGGGTGGAGCCGGCGATGGTCAGCGACCACGGGATGCGCGAGCGCGACGCCGAGGTGGTGGTCGCCGGCGGCGCCCTCCTGCACGACGTCGGGATGTCGATCCACCGCGCCGACCACGAGGAGTACTCGCTGTTCCTCGCCAACGGCGCCCTCGACCGCCTGCTCGCCGACGCCTACTCGCAGCCGACCCGGACCGTGGTCGCCTCCGAGATCCTGCACGCGATCATCGGCCACCGCCGCCGCGGCGAGCCCTACACGCTGGAGGCAGGGGTGGTCCGCGTCGCCGACGCCCTCGACATGGCCCAGGGGAGGACCCGGATCCCGATCGAGGCCGGCCACGAGGGGATCCACTCGATCTCAGCCGCCGCGATCGACGAGGTGCGGATCGAGGCCGGCGAGGAGCGCCCGGTGCGGATCGAGATCGACCTCAACAACTCGGCCGGGATCTTCCAGGTCGACGACCTGCTGGCGACCAAGATTCGCGGCACGCCGCTCGAGGGCAAGGTCGAAGTCGTCGCCAAGATCGAGGGCGAGAGCGAGAAGCGGCTACTCACCGGCTTCCGGCTCGACTAGCCGATACGAAGCTCAGCCGTAGCGCTGCAGGTCGCTGTGGCGCTGTTCCTTGCGCTTCTCGAGCCTCGCCTGGACCAGCGAGAGCACGATCGGCAGGAGCGCGAAGAAGCCGATCACGCCGAAGCAGAAGAAGGTCACCATTTTGTCGGTGGTGGGCCCGGCCAGTCCGACGCCGTTCTCGGCGAACGCCGCGGGGGCCGCGACCAGCGCCACCAGCAGAGCTCCGAAGGCGGCGGAGAGAAGCGAGATGCGGCGGGACGGCGTCCTCACGCCCGCCAATCTAGCGCATAGGATGGCGCGCCAATGTCGAACCTCGAAGCCGTGGTCCTCGGCCTGGTCCAGGGGCTGACAGAGTTCCTCCCGATCTCCTCCAGCGGCCACCTCCGGATCGTCCCGGCGCTGCTCGGCTGGGAAGACCCGGGCGCGGGCTTCACGGCGGTGATCCAGCTCGGCACGATGGCCGCCGTCCTCATCTACTTTCGCGCCGAGCTGATGGGGATCGCCTCCGCCTGGCTCGGCGAGCTTCGCCTGCCCTACCGGCGACGCAGCCAGGCCGCGAACCTCGGCTGGTTCATCGTTCTCGGCACGATCCCGATCCTGATCCTCGGCTACGCCTTCAGGGACCAGATCGAGACGGGGGCCCGGAGCCTCTACCTGATCGGGTCCGCGTTGATCCTCTTCTCGCTCGTGATGCTGCTCGCCGACAT
>DATAON010000014.1:0-24684 GCA_036265715.1 Solirubrobacterales bacterium
GGGCCTGGGCGACCGCGAGGCCGTAGCCGGGGACGATCACGACGTTGTCGGCGTAGGCGAGCTTGATCGCCGCGTCCTGGGCGCCGATCGAGGTGACCGGGCGTTGCTCACCGGACCCGGCCGCCGCCGCGGGCGCACCGCCGAAGCCGGAGAAGAGGATGTTCGCGACCGAGCGGTTCATCGCCGTCGCCATCTCCATCGTGAGGATCGTTCCCGAGGAACCCACCAGGGTCCCGGCGACGATCAGCGCAACGTTGTCGAGGGCGAAGCCGGCAGCTGCCGCGGAGAGGCCGGTGAAGGCGTTCAGCATCGAGATCACGACCGGCATGTCGGCACCGCCGATCGGCAGCACCACCAAGTTGCCGAGGATCGCCGCGGCGACCAGGATCAGGATGAAGAGGAACTGCGAGGGCGGATCGTTGTTGATCGCGATGACGACCGCGAGCACGATCACGCCGATGCCGAGGACCGCGTTGATGATCTGCTGCCCGGGCACCGCCAGCGGGCGGGTCGGGATCAGGTCCTGAAGCTTGGCGAAGGCGATGTTCGAGCCCCAGAAGGAGACCGACCCGACGACGGCGGCGAAGAGGATCGGGATCAGCTCGTCGAGCGGGATCTCCTCACCCAGCGAGATCCCGTGGCGGATCTCCGACCAGGCGATCAGCGCCACGGCGCCGCCGCCGACGCCGTTGTAGAGCGCGACCATCTGCGGCATCTCGGTCATCTGCACGCGGACCGAGGCGATCACGCCGACGGCGGTGCCGACGCCGAGGCCGAGCGCGATCAGGCCCCAGTTGCCCATCCCGTCGAGCAGCAGGGTGGTGACCACCGCGACCACCATGCCGGCGGCGGCGATCAGGTTGCCGCGCTTGGCGGTAGTCGGGTGCGTGCCCTGTTTGACCCCGATGATGAAGAGGCTGAAGGCGACGATGTAGAGCGCCGTGGCGGCGTCGCCACCCGGCTCGAACACGGCGAAGAGGGACGTCACGAGGGCGGACCTTTCCCGTCTGCCTCAGGCTTCGGCTTCGGCTTTTTGGAGAACATGCCGAGCATCCGGTCGGTGACCATGAAGCCACCGACGATGTTGATCGCGCCGAAGGCGACGGCGATCGTGCCGATCACGTACTCGAGGCCGTCGTCGGCGAAGCCGAGGACGATCAGGCCGCCGAGCATGACGATGCCGTGAATCGCATTCGTCTGCGACATCAGCGGCGTGTGCAGGGTCGTCGGGACCTTGGAGATCACCTCGAAGCCGACGAAGGCGGCGAGGACGAAGATCGTGATCTCGGTCATCAAGCTCATTTCGCGGCCCTCTCGTTCTTGATCTCGCCGCCCTGCGTGATGCAGGCGGCAGCGATGATGTCGTCCTCGAAGTCGACGTTCAGCGCGCCCTCCTCGGTGACCATCAGGCCGAGCAGGTTCTCCAGGTTCTTGGCGTAGAGCTGGGAGGCCGGGACCGGCATCTCCGAGGCGAGGTTGCGCGGGCCGAGGACTTTGACGCCGTTCTCGACCACCGTCTCACCAACCTGGGTCAGCTCGCAGTTGCCGCCGGTCTCGGCGGCGAGGTCGACGATCACCGAGCCGGGCGACATCCCGCGGACGGCGTCGGCGGTGATCAGCAGCGGCGCCGGGCGGCCGGGGATCGCGGCGGTGGTGACGATGATGTCCTGTTTGGCGGCGTTGTCGGTGAGGGCGTCGCGCACCTGCGCGTTCTCCTCGTCGGTCAGCGGCCGGGCGTAGCCGCCCTCGCCCTCGGCGTCGGGGATGAAGTCCAGTTCCAGCGGGCGGCCGCCGAGCGAGGCGATCTGCTCCCAGGCGGCGCGGCGGATGTCGAAGCCGGTGACGATCGCGCCCAGGCGCTTGCCGGTGGCGACCGCCTGCAGCCCGGCGACGCCGGCGCCGAGGACGAGGACCTTGGCCGGGGGCACGGTGCCGGCTGCGGTGGTCATCATCCCGAAGAAGCGGCCCGACTCGCGGGCGGCGATCAGCATCGCCGCGTAGCCGGCGGCGGCGGCCTGCGAAGAGAGCGCGTCCATCGCCTGGGCGCGGGTGGTGCGCGGGATCGCCTCCATCGCGAAAGCGGTGACGCCAGCGCTGGCGAGGGCGTTGTTGGTCTCGGCGGAGACCCAGGGGTTGAGGTGGGAGATGTAGAGCTGGCCGGAGCGCAGCTTCGCGATCTCCTCGGCGCTCGGCACAGCGACGCGGAGGACGACGTCGGCGCCCCAGGCACCCCCGGCGTCGACGATCTCGGCGCCGGCGTCGGTGTACTGGGAGTCGGGATGGCCGGCGGCGTCGCCCGCGCCAGCCTCCACGAGCACCTCGATGTGCTCGTTTTTCTTCAGCGACTTGACCACGTCGGGAACCAGCGCGACGCGGCGCTCACCAGACACAGACTCTTTCGGGACACCGATCTTCATACCCGTGCGGCGCGGTAGGTTATGCGAAACGGTCAGCCGCGCGCCGTCACCCCGGACAGCGCGGCCAAACGCTCGAGGGTGTGCATCCGCTCGCTCACCTCTACATGAACCGGTGAAACGATCAGGCGGTCGATCCCGGCCTCGCGGAACCGCTCCAGGCGAGCCGCCACCTCGGCCTCGGTCCCAACCAGCGAAGTTGCCTCGACGATCTCGTCCGGCATCGCCTCGAAGGCTCCAGCGCGGTCGCCGTCCTGGAAGCGCTGCTGGACCTCGTCGGCGACCTCGCCGAAGCCGAAGCGGTGGGCGAGATCGACGTAGAAGTTCGTTTTGCGGCTGCCCATGCCGCCGAAGTAGAGGACCAGCCCGGCCTTGACGACGCTCTTGGCGGCCTCCTGGTCGCCATCGATCGCAACCTGGAGCGACGGGCTCACCTCGAGGTCGGAGCGCTGGCGCCCGCCTTTGGCGAAGCCGGCCTCCAGATGCTCACCCCAGGTCTGCTCGAAGGCGTCGACGCTGAAGAAGATCGGGATCCAGCCGTCGCAGATCTCGGCCGCCAGTTCGACAGATTTGCGGCCGATCGCGCCGACGAAGATCGGGATCTCATTGCGCTCGGGGTGGAAGTTGAGCTTCAACGGCTTGCCCTGGCCGCCCTCGAGTGGCAGTTCGTAGTGCTCGCCCTTGTGTTCGAGCGGGCCCTCGCGGGCGATGATCGCGCGCACGACTTCGATGTACTCGCGGGTGCGCCCCCAGGGCTTTGCGTAGGGGACGCCGTACCAGCCCTCGGAGACCTGCGGGCCGGAGGGGCCGAAGCCGAAGAGGAAGCGGCCGCCGGAGAGCTTGTCGATCGTCGCCCCGGCCATCGCCGCGGCCGCGGGCGGGCGCGCTGGCACCTGCAGGATCGCGGCGCCGAGGTTGATCTCGGTGGTTTGCGCCGCCAGCCAGGCGAGTACAGAGACCACATCGGAGCCGTAGGACTCAGCCGCCCAGACCGACTCGTAGCCGAGCCGCTCGGCCTCGAGCACGAGGTCCGCGGCCTCCTGGCCGGCGGGCCCGATCCCCCAATAGCCCAAATTGATTCCCAGCTTCAATGCCATCCCGTCGCCCACCCTATTGAATAGTCCTGTGGGAAACGGCCACCCATCGCCAGAGCAAGGCCTGTCGGCTGTAGAGGCTGACAAACGCCTGCGAAAGCTGGGGCCGCCGCCGGAGACATCTTCGCGCTCGACCGCGAGCATCGTCGCCGGCAACGTCTTCACCCTCTTCAACGCGATCATCGCGGTCTTCTTCGTGCTCGACATCGGGCTCGGGCTCTGGGCCGACGCGCTGTTCGGGGTGATCGCGGTGATCAACTCGGCGATCGGGATCCGCCAGGAGCTGAAGGCGAAGGAGACGCTCGACGAGCTCGCGGTCCTGGTCGCGCCCCGGGCCAGCGTCGTCCGCGACGGCGCCGAGGTCGAGCTGCTGGCGAGCGAGGTCGTGCCCGGCGACGTGGTCGCGGTCACCCCTGGCGACCAGCTCGTCGCCGACGGCGAGGTGATCGCCTCGCGCGGGCTGACCGTCGACGAGTCGCTGCTGACCGGCGAGGCCGACGGCATCCGTAAGGGCGAAGGCGAGCGCGTCCTCTCCGGCTCCTTCGCAATCTCCGGCTCCGGCCACTACCTCGTCGACGCGGTCCGCGACGACAGCTACGCCGGCAGCCTCGCCGGCGAGGCGCGCGCCTTCCGCCACCCGCCCTCACCGCTGCAGGAAGAGGTCAACCGGGTGATCATCGCCTGCACCTACCTGATGCTGCCGCTGGCGGTGGTGCTGATCGCCAGCCTCTCGGTCCGCAGCGTCGACCTGCACGAGGCGGCGCAGACCGCCACCGCCGGCCTCGTCACCCTGATCCCGGAGGGCCTGGTGCTGCTGATGAGCGTCACCTTCGCGGTCGCCGCCGTGCGGCTGGCCAAACGAGACACCCTGGTCCAGCAGATGAGCGCCTCCGAGAGCCTGGCCGCGGTCGACACGATCTGCGTCGACAAGACCGGCACCCTGACCACGGGCGAGCTGCGCCTGGCCGGGGTCGAGTTCGCCGAGGGGGTCGACCCGGCGGCGGGGGCGGCGGCGTTGGGACGGTTCGCGGCCAGCGCCGGCGACCGCAACAAGACCCTGGAAACGATCGCCGAGCGCTACCCGGCCGAGGCGGCGCCGGTCGCCGCGGAGGTCCCCTTCTCCTCGGAGTGGAAGTGGAGCGGCCTGACGCTGAGCGGGGGTGGCGGCGCCTTCGTGCTCGGCGCGCCGGACATCCTCGCCGAGGCGGGGGCGCTCGCCCTCCCCCCCGGGCTCGCCGCCAAGCTCGAGGAGGAAACCTCGGCCGGGCGCCGCGTCGTCGCCTTCGGGCAGTCGAGCGAGCGCCTGCCCGCCGACGCGGCCAGCGCGCCGCCGCCGCGGCTGACGGCGCTGGCGCTGGTCGTGCTGGAGGAGTCGCTGCGGCCCGACGTGGCGGAAACGCTGGCCTTTATGCGCAAGCAGGAAGTCGACCTGAAGCTGATCTCCGGCGACGCCGCCGCCACCGTCACCGCTGTCGCCTACGGGGTCGGGGTGCCTCGCGACGCCGGTGTGGTCGAGGGGCCGGATCTGCCCGACGACCCTGAGGCGCTGACCGAAGTGGTGCTGGCGAACACGATCTTCTGCCGGATCAAGCCGGAGCAAAAGAAATCACTGGTGGCGGCTTTGGTCGGGGCCGGGCGCTACGTGGCGATGATCGGCGACGGCGTCAACGACGTGCCGGCGCTGAAGCAGGCGCGGATGGCGGTGGCGATGGGCTCCGGCGCCCAGGTGACCAAAGGCGTCGCCGACGTGGTCCTGCTCAAAGACGAGTTCTCGCGGCTGCCGGAAGCGGTCGGCGAGGGGCGGCGGATCGCCCGCAACATCCACCGCCTCGGCCGCCTCTACCTGACCAAGACGGTCTACGCCGCGACCCTGATCCTGCTGGTCGCGGTGCCCGGCTTTGCCTTCCCCTTCCTTCCTCGCCACCTCACCCTGGCCGCCTTCCTGACGATCGGCATCCCCTCCTTCGTGCTGGCGCTGGCGCCGTCGGACGGGCCGCTCTACCGCGGCCGGCTGCTGCGGGCGCTGGCTGCCTTCGCGGTCCCGGCCGGGGTGGCGATCGCGGTCGCCTCGATCCTCTCCTTCTTCCTCGTCGACACCGTCGCCGGGGCCAGCCTCGAAGCCGGCCGCACCGCCGCGACGACGACCCTGATCGTGCTCGGGCTGGCCTTCATCCTGCTGCTGGAGCGTGGCCCCGGCCGCGAGCACATCGCGATCCAGAGCAACATGCTGGCGATGGTCGCCGGCCTCGGCGCCCTCTACGCCGGCATCCTCGCGATCCCCCCCCTGCGCGAGTTCTTCGAGATGGAGCTGGCCAACGCGACCGAATGGTTCCTGGCTTTGCTGGCGGCGGCGATAGGCCTCGCGATCGCCAGCGTGATCTGGAAAATCCCGGCGGTCGAAGCCTGGGAAGCGCCGGTCGAGGACGAGGGGTCGCCGATGGAGGAGCACGACGTGGAGGGCGAGGCGGAGCGGCGTGCTTCGAGGGGAGTGGCGTGAGGTCGCGTTTTGCCGCGCATACCGCGGCTAATTGCGACCTCACGGAAAGGTCCGTCCCTTGGGCCTTATCTCTTCAGAGATTTCGGGCCTTGGTCGTCAGCTTCGAGACGATCCCGGGCCTCTGAGGGAGGTTGGGGAGGAACTCCCCACCCAGGCCCACTTGAGGCCCCCTGACGGTTGTCTAGCCACACCGCCCCATTTTTCGACGTTGGGCCATGTGTCCGCCGGGGTACCTTGCTTAGCGTGCGAGCATGGCGACGACCTTGAATCCGGCCCGTCCCTTTCCCGGCGCCGGCAAGTACCCGCTCGACACGGGTCACTACGACGAGGCGTTCGCCGCGACCGGTGTTCCGCGCCCTCCCTACGCGGAATTACTAGACGCGCTCGCGCGGCAGGATCCGGTGGTGCTGCGCGAGCGCGTCCGGTCCAACGTCGCCTCGCTCGGGCTCAACTTTGGGCCCGGCCAGCCGATCGCCGTCGACCCGGTGCCGCGGGTGATCGCCTCCAGCGAGTGGGTCAGCCTGCAGCCGGGTTTGCTGCAGCGGGCGCGGGCGCTCAACGCCTTCCTCGCCGACACCTACGGCGGTCAGCGGATCTTCGACGCCGACGTCGTCCCCCGCAGCCTGCTCGAGTCCTCGAGCGGATACGAGCCGCGCATGCAGGGGCTGCTCGATCCCGCCGTCCCCGCCGCTACCGTCGCCGGACTCGACCTGATCCGCGACGAGGAAGGGAAGTTGCTGGTTTTGGAGGACAATCTGCGCATGCCATCGGGAGCTACCTACGCGATAGCAGTGCGCGAAGCCGTCGAGCCGGAGATCGGGGTGAAGGCGAAGCCGCTGCCGCTGGACGGCTATGTGGCGATGCTGGGCGCGGCGATCCGCGCCGCCGCTCCCGACGGAGGCGGCGAGCCAAGCGTGGCGATCCTCTCCGACGGGCCGCAGAGTGGTGCCTGGTACGAGCACAGCCGGCTCGGCCGCGAGCTGGGGATCCCGGTCGTGCAGCCGCGCCAGCTCGAATCCGAGCGCGGCCGCCTCTACGCCCGCTCCTCCGCGCGCCAGCGGGCTCAGATCGATGTCATCTACCGCCGCACCGACGAGGACCGGCTCAGCACCCCAGAGGGTGAGCTGACCGCGCTCGGCGAGCTGCTGATGCCGGCGCTGGAGTCGGGCCGGCTGCGCTGCGTCAACGCCTTCGGGACCGGCGTCGCCGACGACAAGCTCGCCCACGCCTACGTCGAGAAGATGATCCGCTTCTACTTCGACGAAGAGCCGCTGCTGGCCTCGGTGCCGAGCTTCGACCTCTCCGACGAGGGCGAGCGCCAGCGGGCGATGGATCGCCTCGACGAGCTGGTCCTGAAGCCGCGCGACGGCTTCGGCGGCCAGGGCGTGACGATCATGCCGCGGGCCACGGCGCCGCAGCGCCGGCGCGCGATCGGGCTGGTCCGGCGGCGCCCCGAGCACTTCGTCGCCCAGGAGACGATCCAGCTCTCCAGCCACCCGACGATCTGCGGTGGCCGCCTGCGGCCGCGCCGGATCGACCTGCGGCCGTTCGTGGTCAGCGAAGCGGCCGGCGCGAAGGCGATGGCCGGCGGGCTCACCCGCTACGCCCGCGGCGCCGGCGAGATGGTCGTCAACAGCTCTCGCGGCGGTGGTTGCAAGGACACCTGGATCGTCGAGAGCCGGCGCGAAGGCTCGAAATGAAGCGCCGCTCGCTCGCGTCCCGCCACGAGCGGCCGCTGATCGGCGTCACCACCTCCGAGGTGCGCCCGGCCGAGCGGGTGACGCCGCTGGCGGAGGGCGAGCCGCGTGGGCGCGAGATGGCGCTCGGGCTCCCCTACCTGCAGGGCCTGGAGGCGGCGGGAGGACTGCCGCTGGTGATGCCGCCCCTGGGCGAGGACGCGATCGAGCCGCTGCTCGACCGCCTCGACGGGATCTGCCTCTCCGGCGGCCCCGACCTCGATCCCCAGGCCTACGACCGCGAGCCGCACCCCGAGCTGGGCCCGACCGAGCCCGACCTCGACCGCTTCGAGCTCGCCGTCGCCCGCCGAGCCGACGCTCGCGAAATGCCGATCCTGGCGATCTGCCGCGGCACCCAGGCGCTCAACATCGTCCGCGGCGGCATCCTCCACCAGCACCTCCCCGACCTCTCCACCGAGGTCCCCCACCGGCAGAAAACCGGCGGCGACCAGACCAGCCACCCGGTGGCGGTCGACCCGGCAAGCCGCTTGGCGGATGCTCTCGGGGGTAGTGAGATCGACGTGAACTCGTTCCACCACCAGGCGATCGACCGCCTCGGCGACGGGTTGGTGGTGAGCGCCACAGCTCCCGACGGGACGATCGAGGCGGTCGAGGACCCAAGCCGGCGCTTCCTGATCGGCGTCCAGTGGCACGCGGAGACGCTCGTGCACCGGTCCTACGAGGCGAGCCTGTTCAAGCGCTTCGTCGACGCCTGTCGGGAAGACAGCGCCGAGTTCAGCCGACGAAGCGGGCGCGAGGTCGCATGAGCGCCGGCTCGGAGACTCTGCCTGCCTGGGCGACCTGGGCGGAGCCTCACGAGCTAGGGCCTTACACGGTCGGGATCGAGGAGGAGGTGATGCTCCTCGACCAGCACAGCTGGGCGCTCGCCCACCGCATCGACAGCGTCCTGCCGCGGCTGCCGCACGGCCGCACCGACAGCTTCACGGCCGAGACGCACGGCTCGGCGCTGGAGATCCAGACCGGTGTCCATGCCCACATCGGCGACGCGATCGAGGAGCTGGCGGCGCTGCGGACCGAGCTCGACGAAACCCTGCGGCCGCTCTCGATGCGAGCGGCCAGCGCCGGCACCCACCCGTTCGCGGTCTGGCAGGAGATCGTCATCTCGGCTGGCGAGCGATACCAGTTCGTCTACGGCTCGATGCGCGAGCTGGCCCGGCGCGAGCCGACCTTCGGCCTCCACGTCCACGTCGGCGTGCCCGGAGCCGAAGCGGCGATCTTCGCCGCCAACCGCCTGCGCACCCACATCCCGCTGCTGCTGGCGCTCTCGGTCAACTCGCCCTTCTGGCAGGGCCGCGACACCGGCCTCGCCTCCGCCCGCACGCCGCTGTTCCAGGCCTTCCCCCGGGTCGGCATCCCCCGCGACTTCAGCGACTACGCCGATTACGTGGAGACGGTCGACGTCCTGATCCGCTGCGACGCGGTCCCGGAGCCGACCTTCCTCTGGTGGGACGTGCGGCCGCAACCGCGCTTCGGCACCGTCGAGGTGCGGATCATGGACGCGCAGACGAAGCTCGGCGAGTCGGCGGCGATCGCCGCCCTGGTGCAGTCGATTGTCCGCGCCGAGGTCGAGGGCGATGACCACATGGAACGCTCGATGCCGCAGGAGGTCCTGGCCGAGAACCGCTTCCTGGCCGCCCGCGACGGGATGGACGCGGAGATGATCGAGCCCGAGCTCGGCAAGCGGGTGCCGGCGCGCGAGCTGCTCGCCGACCTGGTCGCCGTCTGCCGACCCCACGCCCAGGCGCTCGGCTGCGCCGACGAGCTCGACGCGGTGCTCGCCCTCGGCGACCGCACCGGCGCCCAGCGGCAGATCGAACAGGCGCGGGCGCTGGGTTCCCTTCCTCGCCTCGTCGGAATCCTGGCCGCAGACTTCCTCGCGCGGAACTGACCAAGCAGTTCAAGGACGCAGGGAGCGCCGTGTGCTCTGCACACAAGCGACCGAGGACGCCGAAACGCGCCGGTCAGGCCGTGCGAGGGGGGATTACGAACTGGGTGACGATCAGGTTCGCGGCGAGCTTGGTCTCGCCACCGCGGGTGCGGTCGATCTTGACCTCGATCACCACCGTGTTGCGGCCGACGTGCATCGGCGTCGCCACCGCCAGCAGCTCGTCGCCCTCGAGGCCGGAGCCGAACACGTTCAGCTTCAGCTCAATCGTCGTGAAGTCATGGTTCGGCGGCAGCTGCCGGAAGGTCGCCCAGGCAGCGACGGTGTCGCCGAGCGCCGTCCAGGCGCCACCGTGGACGTAGCCGCCGGGATGGAGGTGGCGCCGATCGACGACGATCCGGCCGCTGGCGCGGTCGTCGTCGATCTCCACCGGGTCGATCCCGAGGTCACCCGGAAAACTGCCGCCGATAAACGAGCGGACGTTCTCCGGCGTGACCTTGGACATGTCGTTCATGCGGGCGACCGCTGACGCCTAGTTGAGCCTCTCCACGATCATCGCCTCGCCCTGCCCCCCGGCGACGCACATCGTCTCGAGGCCGACCTGGTGGTCGTCGGTCTCCATCACGTTGAGCAGGGTGCCCATGATCCGGGCACCGGTCATCCCGAACGGGTGGCCGAGGGCGATCGCGCCGCCGTGGGTGTTCATCTTCTCCTCGGGGATGTCGCATTCGGCCATGATCGGGATCACCTGGGCGGCGAAGGCCTCGTTCAGCTCGACCGCGCCGACGTCACCGATCGTCATCCCGGCCCGGTCCAGCACCTTCTTGATCGCGCCGATCGGGGCCACGCCCATCAGCTCCGGCTCGTTGCCGTGGGTGGCGGCGGTGACGATGCGGGCGCGCGGGGTCAGGCCCAGCTCCTTGGCCTTGGTGTCGCTCATGATGATCGCCGCGGCGGCTCCGTCGTTGAGCGGGCAGGAGTTGCCGGCGGTGACGCCGCCGCCGCCCTCGAAGGCCTCCGGCAGTTCGGAGAGCTTCTCCAGGGTCGAGGAGGCGCGCGGGCCGTCGTCCTTGGTCACTTCGGTGCCGTCGGGCAGCGTGACCGGGATGATCTCGCGGTCGAAGAAGCCGTCTTCCTGCGAGCGCACGGCCAGTTCCTGCGAGCGCTGCGCGTACTTGTCCATGTCGGCGCGGCTGACCTCGTACTTCTTGGCGACGTTGACGGCGGTGATGCCCATGTCGATGTAGGCGTTGGGCTGGCCGTCGTTGCCGAGCAGGTTCTCGTTGCGGTCGGCGGCGCCGGCGGCCTCGGTGCGCTCGTTGTAGCGGCTCACCCACTCGATCCCCGCGGCGATGTAGATGTCGCCCTGGCCGGCCTTGACGGCGTTGGCGGCGTGGCGGATCGAGTCGAGGCTGGAGGCGCAGTAGCGCGACATCGTCACCCCGTTGACCGTCTGCGGCAGCTTCTCGGAGAGCAGCGAGACGATGCGGGCGAGGTTGAAGGCCTGCAGGCCCTGCGGCATGCCGACGCCGCAGAAGAGGTCTTCGATCTCGGCCGGGTCGACGGCCGGGTTGCGCTCGAGCAGCTGGTCGACGACGAAGGCACCCATCTCATCGGGTCGGAGCTGGGCGAGCGACCCCTTGAAGGCACGGCCGATCGGCGTGCGGAGGGTGTCGACGATGACTGCTTCGGGCATTTCGAGTTCTCCTTGAAAGCTGTGTGAGTACCGGTTGCGCGGAGGAGAGTAATCGATTGGCTAGTCAACCAATTGTGCGTTTCCGCACATAACCTCCGGTTCGCGTCCCCTTCCTGCGTTACATTCGGCTCAATCCAGCTCGCTATGCGAGACCACGCCGCTGCGGCGGCTGCGAAAGGAGACCCTTCATGCCCGAGGGCTACTGCGTCAAAGAGCGCAAGAAGGTCGAGATCAAAGACGCCAAGCAGGTGACCATGAAGAACGGTCGCCCGGCGATCCAGGGGGTCTGCCCGGATTGCGGGACGAAAATCTTCAAGATCGGGAAACTCGAAGCGTAGGCCGGCGAAGAGGTTGCGGCCCGGCGAGCGCCGGGTCGCCTGCGTTCTGAACCTGGGCCCCGCCCCCGCCGTATCCCAGGTCCCATGGTCGAGTTGAGCAGCGAGCGGGATGTGCGTGAGGCCTATGCGGCCCACTCGGGTGAGCTGTACGGCTTCGCCCTGCGCTCGCTCGGCGACGCCGGGCTGGCCGAAGAAGCGGTGCAGGAGACCTTCGTCCGCGCCTGGCGGGCCGGGGACCGCTTCGATCCCGAGATCGCCTCCCTGCGGACCTGGCTGTTCGCGATCCTGCGCAACGTCGTGATCGATTTCGGCCGGGCCCGGGCGGCGCGGCCGAAGCTCAGCGGCGAGGCCGGGGTCGAGCCGTCGGTCGATCCGCTCGAGCAGGCACTGCTCTCCTGGCAGGTCGAGGAGGCGATGCGGCGGATCGGCGACGACCACCGCCACGTGCTGGTCGAGACTCACTTCCGCGGTCGGCCCTACGCCGAGGTCGCGGCCGAGCTCGGGGTGCCGGAGGGGACGATCAAGAGCCGCGTCTATTACGGGCTGCGGGCGCTGCGGGTGGTGCTGGAGGAGATGGGTTATGAGGACTGACGAGCATCGCGACTGGCGCCACGCGCTCGGCGCCTACGCGCTCGGTGACCTGCCGGCCGCGGAGCGGGCGGCGGTCGAGGGGCACCTCGAGGGCTGCGCCGAGTGCCGGGCCGAGGCCGCGGCGCTGGAAGCGACGGCGCAGCTGCTGCCGCTGGCCGACCCGGCGCGCTTCAGCCAGCCGGCGCCGCAGCCGCCGCCGGAGCTGGCCGAGCGGGTGGCGGCGACGATCGGCGCCGAGAAGCGTGGACGCCGCAAGCAGCAGCGACGGCGGCGCGGCTTCGGGTTCGCGCTGGCGGGCGCGGCGGCTGCGGCGGCTGCGATGCTGGCGATCGTGCTGCTGCCCGGCGGCGGCAGCGACAGCAGCGCGGGCCCGGTGCAGGTGGTCGAGTACTCCTCGCCCAGCGACGGGGTCGAGATCACCGCCGCCCTGGAGCCGCACGCCTTCGGGACCGAGATCCACATGTACGTGACCGGGGTCCGCTCCGGCACCCTCTGCCGCGTCTTCCTGCGCGACCGCAGCGGCCGCAGCTTCTCGGCCGGCAGCTTCCGCTACCGCTGGGGCGAGGACTCCGACGCGGTGCTGAGCTCGGCGCTGGACATCTCCCGCACCGCGGCGGTCGGCGTCCACGCCGGCGGCCGCACCTACATCGCGCCGCTCGGGCAAGGAGCCACGGCGGCGATCCAGAACCTGACCCAGGAGGACGCCTGATGAGCCGCATCGCCATCCCATCGATCCTGCTGGCCCTGATCGCCGCGCTCGCCATCGCCGGCTGCGGTGGTGGCGACGGAACCGGCGGCGGCGCCTACGGCGGCAAGGGCGGCCAGGCCGCCGAGACCACGGAAGCCGCGCCCAACCCCGAAGAAGGCGCGACCTTCGTCTCCGTGGCGGCGGTCCCGGGCCTTGGCCGCGTCCTCGTCGACTCCCGCGGCCTCACCCTCTACGACTTCCACCAGGACCAGGGCACGGAATCGGCCTGCTACGGCGGCTGCACCAAGGTCTGGCCGCCGCTGCTGACCGAAGGCGAACCCCACGCCAGCAACGGCGCCATCCCGGGCCAGCTGGGAACGACCGACCGTAAGGACGGCACCACCCAGGTCACCTACGCCGGCCACCCGCTCTACACCTACGCCGAGGACAAGAGCCCCGGCGACGCCAACGGCAACGACATCGACTCCTTCGGTGGCGAGTGGCACGCGCTGACCCCAAGCGGCGCCGAGCCCGGCGGCTCCACCACTCCCCCGCCCCCGACCAGCTACTGAGCCCTTCCAAAGTCGTGGTTCCTTTCTCACCCGGGAGGTGAATAAGGAACCGCAACTTGGCGAGGCAGATCGAAGTCAAGGCTCCGGGGGGGAGAACCGAATCGCGTGGTTCCTTTTGCACCTATGGGGAGAAAAAGGAACCACGAGTTGGCGGAGCGGGCGACGGTGCAGGGTGGTGTCATCTCACTCGACCAGTTGCGGGGCGTCGGCGTTTCTCCGAGGGCAGCCAGCGGGCGGGCGGAAGAGGGGTCTCTGCACCGCATCCACCGCGGGGTCTATGTGCCGGGGCATCGGGCGCTGGCGCGGACGGCGCTGCTGCGGGCCGCCGTTCTCGCTTGCGGAGATGGCGCCGTGGTCTCGCATGGGACCGCAGCGGCGCTTTGGGGGCTGAGCGACCGCTGGCCGGTGCTGATCGACGTCACGGTGCCGGTCGAGACGGGCCGCAAGCTGGACGGGATTCGCTGCCGGCGCTGCCGCTATCCCAATCCCACCGAGATCTGCGAACACCAGGGCGTGATCTGCACTACGCCGGCGCGGACCCTGGTCGACCAGGCCGGGAAGGTCGGGGTGAAGGCGCTGCGAGAACAAGTCGAGCAGGCGGCGGTGTTGAAGCTGCTCGATCTCGACGAGCTCGACCTCGCGATGGCGCGTGCCAAGGGGCGACGCGGATTGAAGTGGCTGCGCGCAATCGCCGACGGGTGGCGCAGCGAGGACGGCTCGGTGCCGGACGTCCGCAGCGTCTTCGAGGCTCGGGCGCTCCCGCGCTTGGTCGCCCTAGGACTGCCACGGCCGCTATGCAATGAGCCGATCCAGGTCGACGGGGAGACGTTGATCGTCGATTTCTTCTGGCCCGAGCAGCGGTTTGTGGTCGAAACCGACGGCCGCGAGACCCACGAGACCCCTGTCGCCTTCCAGCGCGACCGGCGCCGCGATCAGCTCCTGCTCGCCGCCGGCTACCGCCCTTCCCGCGTCACTTGGATACAGATGCGTGACGAATTCGACGCGGTTGTTGCCCGAACTGCCAACAGCCTGACGCTCCCCCATCGCGTGGTTCCTTATTAACCGCAGGAGTTAAAAAGGAACCACAACTTTGGAAGGGGGCTAGGTGGCGGGGGGCTTGTGGCGCTTGCGGTAGCTGAGGGAGGGCGGGGAGATGGCGCGGACCTCGGCGAGGAGGCGGGCGGAGAGCTCACCGGGATCCTCGTCGGGGCGGGGCTGGCCGCCGACCGGGTCGAAGAAGGTGACCTTGAGGCGGGGGCGGCGGGGGAAGCCGGTCAGGTCCGAGGTGCCCTCGATCGCGACCAGGCTGATGTGCGCCTCCGGGACTTCCAGCGCCAGGCGGCCGATGCCGCTGCGGGCGCGCAGGACCTTGCCGCGGGAGCGGGTGCCTTCGGGGAAGACGCCGATGCAGGCGCCGGCGCGCAGGACCTCGATCGCCTTCGCCAGTGCCTGCTTGTCGCCGCTTTCGCGCTCGATCGGGACCTGCCCCATGCCGTTGAGGACCGGGCCGAGGCCCTTGACGTCCCAGAGTTCGGCTTTGGCGAGGGCGCGGATCTGGCGCCGCTTGACGGCGGCGATGCCGACCATGATCGGGTCCCAGTGGCTGTCGTGGTTGCCGACGACCAGCAGCGGCCCGCTCTCGGGCAGGGTCTCCACGCCGGCGACCTCGAGCCGGCCCCAGATCGCGACGGGGCGATTGAGGGCCATGACGGTGCGGTAGGTGCGGGTGCGCTCGCGCATCGGCACGGAGTTCTACGCGTTCTTGCCCTCGCGGGGTCAGGCGGTTACGTCGGCAGCGCGCCGAAGCAGGTCGCGCAGGGTGCGCTGATCCTTCTGCGAGAGCGCCGCCAGCCACTCCGGCGGCACGCTCAGCTCGCCCATCACGCGCTGGCGCATCCGCTCGCCCTTCGCGGTCAGCGCGATCGCCTTCACCCGCCGGTCGGACTCGGAGGGACGGCGGCGGGCGAGGCCGCGGGCTTCGAGCGCGTCGGCGATCCCGGTCACGTTGGAGGGGTCGCAGCGCAGCAGCTCGGCGATCTCTCCCATCGTCCGCGGCTCGCCGAGGCGGGCGAGGGCGCCGAGGGTCGCCGGGGTGAGGCCGAGGTCGCGGGCGATGTCGAGGAAGCGCGGCGGGTAGACGAGCCCGGCCAGCAGACCCCATGCTTCACGCGAGATTTCCGATTCGGTCATAAAGCTAGTGTACCGCAATCTTTGATAGCCTCAACTATTGATGCCTACCGGAATCGAAGTGCAGGGATTGGTGCGGGAGTTCAAGAACGGCCCGCGCGCCGTCGACGGCATCGACCTCGAGGTCGCGCCCGGCGAGATCTACGGCTTCCTTGGCCCCAACGGGGCCGGCAAGTCGACCACGGTGCTGATGCTGACCACGCTGCTCCCGCCGACCGCCGGCAGCGCCCGCGTCGCCGGCTTCGACATCGTCTCCGAAGGCCCGCAGGTGCGCTCGGCGATCGGCGCGGCGCTGCAGGAGGCGGCGCTCGACCCGCTGCTCAGCGGCCGCGAGCACATGCGCCTGCAGACCGCCCTGCACGGCCTGCCCAAGGCCGAGCGCCAGAGCCGCAGCGACGAGCTGCTGGAGCGGGTCGGCCTCTCGCAGGCCGCCGACCGCAAGGTCGGCGGCTACTCAGGCGGGATGAAGCGCCGGCTCGACCTCGCCCTGGCGCTCGCCCACCGTCCCCGCATCCTCTTCCTCGACGAGCCCACCACCGGCCTCGACATCCAGAGCCGCACCGCGCTCTGGGAGGAGGTCGCGCGGCTCGCCGCCGACGACGGGGTCACCGTCTTCCTCACCACCCAGTACCTGGAGGAGGCCGACGCGCTCGCCAACCGGGTCGGGATCATCGACCACGGCCGCATCGTCGCCGAGGGCACGCCGACCGCGCTGAAGGCCGAGATTGGACGCCCCACGGTCGAGGCGGTGCCGCGCGAGCGCTCCCAGCACGAGCGCATGGCGGCGGTGCTGAGCCGCTTCGGCGAGCCGGCCGGGTCGAGCCCGACCGGGGTCGCGGTGCGGCTCGAGGGCGGCGAGTCCGAACTGGCCGAGGTGGTGCGGGCGCTCGACGGCGAGGGGATCGCGATCGAGACCCTGCAGCTGCACGCGCCCTCGCTCGACGACGTCTTCCTCAACAAGACCGGCCGCACCCTCGAGGGCGCGGAGGAGGCCGAGGCGGAGTCCGAGGACGCGATCGCCGAGGCAGAGCCGGCGTGAGCCCGGAGCTGCGCACCCAGGTCAGCCAGCTCGCCCGCCGCTCGGTCCTGCGGACGCTGCGCCAGCCGGCCCAGATCGTGCCGGCGCTGATCTTCCCGCTCTTCCTGCTGGCGGTGAACTCGGGCGGGCTCAAAGACGCGACCAACCTGCCCGGCTTCCCGACCGACTCCTACCTCACCTTCGCGCTGGCGATCACCTTCATGCAGGGGGCGCTGTTCTCGGTGATGAACTCCGGCACCGACCTCGCCCGTGACATCGAGACCGGGTTCCTCAACCGCATGGCGCTGACCCCGCTGCGCGGCGCCGCACTGCTCAGCGGCCTGCTCGCCGGCTCCTTCGTGCTGGGCCTGGTGCAGGCGGTTGCCTACCTCAGCGTCGGGCTGGCCGCCGGAGCCGAACTCGAGGCGGGGGTCGGCGGGGCGCTGGTCCTGGTCGCGCTCTCGGTCTCGATCACCGTCGCCTTCGGCACGATCGGCCTCTTCGCGGCGCTGCGCACCGGCTCCGGCGAGGCGGTCCAAGGCCTCTTCCCGATCTTCTTCGTCTTCCTCTTCCTCTCCTCGATGGCGCTACCGCTGGAACTGATCGAAACCGACTGGTTCCACACCGTCGCTACGATCAACCCGGTCACCTACCTGCTGGAGGCGTTCCGCTCGCTGCTGATCGAAGGCTGGGACGCCGGCGCCCTCGCGCTCGGGTTCGGGATCGCCGCGGCGATCTTCGCGATCGGGATGGCCGCCGCCGCGGGCGCCTTGAGGACCAGGCTGGTGCGAACGTGAGCCCGGCCTCCCCCACTCCGAACTCCGCCGGCTTCCTCACGATCTCGCGCGCGGTCGCCTGGCGCAGCATCCACAACTTCCTCACCAATCCGGCCTTCCTGGTGCCGTCGCTGCTGTTCCCGCTGTTCTTCTTCGCGTCCTTCGCGGGCGGGCTCTCTGCTGTTGGCAACGTCCCCGGCTTCGACTTCCCGAGCGGCTACACCGCCTTCCAGTTCGTCTTCGTGCTGCTGCAGTCAGCAGCCTTCGGCGGCGTCTTCACCGGCTTCGGGATCGCCCGCGACTTCGAGACCGGGTTCGCCCGCCGCTACCTGCTCGCCGCCTCCAGCCGCGGCGGCATCATCGGCGGCTACGCGCTGGCGGCGCTCTTCCGCGCCCTCGTCACCTGGACCGTGCTGACCGCCGTCGCGCTGATCGCCGGGATGGAGATCGACGGCAGCGGCGTCGATCTCTTCGGCTTGGCGGTGCTCGCCGTCCTCGTCAACCTGACCGCGACCCTGTGGGCGTCGGGGGTGGCGATGCGGGTGCGCTCGATCCAGGGCGGGCCGCTGATGCAGATGCCGATCTTCCTGATCCTCTTCCTCGCCCCGGTCTACGTCCCGCTCGACCTGCTCAGCGGCTGGATCCACGCCGTCGCCACCGTCAACCCGGTGACGGCGCTACTGGAGGCCGGCCGCGGCTTCATCTCCGGCGAGCCGACCGTCGTCGCGCTCGCCTTCGGGCTCGCGATCGTGCTGCCGATCCTCTTCGCGATCTGGTCCTTCACCGGCCTGCGCCGGGCCGAAGCCGCCGGCTGAGCGGGGCGCTTTCGAAACACACCGGTACTCCTAAGTGATGAAAGTCACGCCGCCGGGTAGCCCGGGGGTGGAGGCTGGCCAACTTGCCTGCCCCGGGGGAAAGCCGAATCGCCCACGTTGGGACGATCTAGAGTGTCAACTGTGTCGCAAAAGCCACTTGAGTTGATCCTGGCGCGGAACCTGATGTCCGCGCTTTCCACCCCTGCCTTCCTGGTCGACGAGGGCGGCCTGCTCGTCTTCTACAACGAGGCGGCGGGGATCCTGCTCGGCAAGCACTTCGAGGAGATGGGCACGGTCGGGCCGGAGGAGTGGGGCCGCCTGTTCGGGCCCTTCGACGAAGGTGGCACGCCGATCCCCTACGACGAGCTGCCGCTGGTCAGCGCCGTCCGCAGCGGCCGCCCCGCCCACGCCGAGCTGACAATCCGCTCGACCGACGGCCACGCCCACGCGGTTGAGGCCTCGGCCTTCCCGATCCTCACCGCGCACGGCTCCCAGGGCGCGATCGCCGTCTTCTGGCCCGTCGAGGACAAGGTCAACGGCAACGGGGCCAGGCCCGCATGAAGGTCAAGCTCTGGGGGACGCGCGGCTCGATCCCTTCGCCGGGGCGGGAGACGATCCGCTACGGCGGCAACACCTCCTGCGTCGGCGTCACCCTCGAGGACGGCTCGATGCTGGCGCTCGACGCCGGCACCGGCATCCGCAGCCTCGGCCTCGCCCTCGGCGACGCGCCCTCGCGGCTGCACATCCTGCTCACCCACCTGCACCTCGACCACATCCAGGGCCTCGTCTTCTTCGCCCCCGCCTTCATGCCGCAGACCGAGCTGACGATCTGGGGGCCGGCCTCGCCGGAGGCCTCGCTGCGTGACCGCATCGCCCGCTACATCTCCGCCCCGCTCTCGCCGATCGAGGTCCGCGAGCTGCCCTGCGACTTCTCCTTCCGCCACTGCCCCGACTCCGAGTGGGAGATCGGCCCGGCGCGGATCCGCTGCGCCCCGGTCTCCCACCGCGGGCCGACGCTCGGCTACCGGATCGAGGAGGGCGACTCGGCCCTCACCTACATCCCCGACCACGAGCCGGCGCTGGGCACCGACCTCGAAGCGCTGGAGGAGGACTGGATCTCCGGCTTCGACCTCGCCCAGGACACCTCGCTGCTGATCCACGACGGGCAGTACACCGACGCCGAGTACCCCGAGCACGTCGGCTGGGGCCACTCGGCGGTCGGCCACGCGCTCGCCTTCGCCAACCGCACCGGCGCCAAGCGGACGGTGCTGTTCCACCACGACCCGATGCACTCCGACGAGTTCCTCGACGGGCTCGGCGCGCAGGCGCGGGCGCGCTGGGCGGAGCTGGGTGGCGCCGCCGGCGCGGTCGAGCTCGGGGTCGAGGGGGCGCAGTACGAGTTGCCGGTCAAGGCAGAGGCGCCGGCCGCCCTCGCCTGAGCGATACCCTGCCCGCCGTGCCCGGGCTACCCCCCTCGCCACAGGTGCGCGCCGCGCTGGCCACGGCCACCGAGGCCCATGCCGGACAGATCCGCAACGGCGCCGGTGGCATTCCCTACATCCAGCACCCGATCGCGGTCGCGGAGCTGCTGGCCGCGCACGGCTGGACCGACGAGGTGCTGGCGGCGGCGCTATTGCACGACGTCGTCGAGGACAGCGATAAGGACGTGGCCGAGCTGCGCCAGCAGTTCGGCGATCCGATCGCCGGCCTGGTCGAGGCGCTCAGCGACGACGAATCGATCTCCGACTGGACAGAGCGCAAGGCCGAGCACCGCGGCCGGGTCGGGGAGGGCGGCGAGGAGGCGCTGGCGATTTACGCCGCCGACAAGCTGACCAACGTGAAAGCTCTGCGCGACGCCTACGCCGAGCAGGGCGAGGCGGTCGCCGAGGAGTTGAAGGTGCCGCTCGAATACAAGATCGACGCCTGGCAGGCGGACCTGGAGATGCTGCGGGCACGCGCGCCGGAGCTGCCCTTCCTCGACGAGCTGGAGTCTGGGCTCAGCCTTTTTCGGGCGGATCGAGCAGCGGCAGGCCCTCGCTCCGGTACTTGAGCCGGCGCCGCAGCGGCAGCGCCACCCAGAGCAGGAGGAACACGGCGAGGGTGACGCCGGTGGTGAGCAGCGTCGTCTTGGTCCCGAAGAGGACGTCGGTGATCAGCATGATCGCGCAGATCATCGCCAGCGCCAGGGTGGCGAGGCCGGCGATCGCCAGCCGGTTGGCGATGAAGACGAGGCGGTGCTTCTGCTGGTAGCGGAAGGTCAACCGGTGGTAGGCCGTTGGGGCGATCAGCAGGGCCGCGGTCAGCGCGGTCAGCAGCAGCGTCGCGAAGTAGACGCCCTTCTGGAAGTCGGTGATTTTCGTGAATTCCTGCTGGAACGGGACCGCCAGCAGGAAGGCGAAGAGGACCTGGACCCCGGGCAGGGCCACCCGTAGCTCCTGCAGAAGCTCGCCGAGGTTGCGGTCGAGGCGTTCCTCCTCGCTCTCGTCCCTTCCCGAGGGCCGCTCGTTCATCCCGTCACCATACGGCCAGTGGTAACCGCAATCGTCCTTTTCAATCGCGATCTTCGTCTCAACGATCACCCGGCGCTGGCCGCGGCGGCGCAGGCGGACCGCGTGGTGCCGCTGTTCGTCCTCGACGAGGCGCTGCTGCGCTCGCGCTTCGCGGCGCCGAACCGGGTCGCCTTCATGCGCGAGGCGCTGGCCGACCTCGACGAGTCGCTGAAGCGGGCCGGCGGGCGCCTGTTCATGCGCCGCGGCGACCCGGTGCGGGAGGCGCTGGCGCTGGCCCGCGAGTGCGGCGCCACCGAGCTGCACGTGAGCGCCGACTGGAGCGCCTACGCGCGGGAGCGGGAGCGGCGGCTGGCGCGGGCATGCGAGGAGGAGCGGGTCGAGTTCCGCGCCCACCCCGGGGTGACGATCGTCGATCCGGGGACGGTGACGCCGACCGGCGGTGACCATTTCAAGGTCTTCACCCCCTACCACCGGGCCTGGAGCGAGGCGCCGCTGCGACAGGGGCACGGGGCGCCGCGCAAGCTGCGGGTCCCGAGCGGGCTCGCTGCCGGGCGGCTGCCGGCGCTGGCGAAGCTGATGGCGGGCTCGCCCTCGCCGGGACGGGCGCCGGGGGGCGAGCGCGAGGGCCGGCGGCTGATGCGCGCCTTCCTCCGCGACGGGATCGGCCGCTACGACGAGCGCCACGACGACCTCCCAGGCGACGCCACCTCGCGCCTCAGCGCCCACCTGCGCTGGGGCTGCGTCTCGCCGCTGGAGCTGATGCGGGAGGCGAGCGAGCGGCGCGGCGGCGGCCCCTACGTGCGCCAGCTCTGCTGGCGCGACTTCCACCACCAGGTGCTGGCCGCGGTGCCGACGCTGCCGCGCCGCGACTACCGGCCACGCGGGGATCGCTGGTCGCGCTCGCGGCGGGCGCTCGAGGCCTGGCGCGAGGGGCTGACGGGGTATCCCCTGGTTGACGCGGCGATGCGGCAGCTGGCGGCCGAGGGATTCATGCACAACCGGGCGCGGATGACGGTCGCCTCCTTCCTCACCAAGGACCTCTACATCGACTGGCGGCGGGGCGCCTGGCACTTCTGGGACCTGCTCGCCGACGGCGAGATCGCCAACAACACGGGCAACTGGCAGTGGGTGGCGGGGACCGGCAACGACTCCCGCCCCAACCGCGTCCTCAACCCGCTGCGCCAGGCCGAGCGCTTCGACCCCGACGGCGAGTACGTGCGCCGGTACCTGCCGGAGCTGGCGGCGATCGACGGCAAGGCGGTGCATCGCCCCTGGCTGCTGCCGGCGCGCGAGCGCCGCGGCTACCCGGCCCCGATCGTCGACCACGACGAGGCCGCTGCCGCCTTCAAGGCCCACCGCGGCGCGTAGGATCTCGCGATGGGCAGGCTGGCGGTGATCCTGGGCAGCAACGCTTTGGGGCCGGGGGGCGGTGAGATCGCGGCGGCCGCGGCCGAGCAAGGGGCGGCGATCGTGCAGCGCCACGACAGCTCCGCCGAATACGTGTTGCCGCACCAGATCGACCACGCGGCCAACCTGCGGGCGCTGGTCGAGCAGGGCTGCGACCGGGTGCTGGCAATCGCCTCGGTCGGCTCGCTGAAAGCGGAGCTGCCGGTCGGCAGCCTGGTCTGCCCCGACGACTTCATCGCCCTCCACCTGGGCGTCTCGATCTTCGCCGACCAGCGCGCCCACACGGCGCCCGCCTTCGACGCGCGCTGGCGGGCGGAAGTGCTGGAGGCCTGGGGCGCGGACGGAGCGGCGCCGCACAACGGCGGCGTCTACTGGCAGGCGATCGGGCCGCGCTTCGAGACCGCCGCCGAGATTCGCATGATCGCCCCACATGCCGACGTGGTCGGGATGACCGTCGCCTCCGAGTGCATAGTCGCCGGCGAGCTCGGCCTCGACTACGCGGCGCTCTGCATGGTCGACAACCTCGCCAACGGGCTCGGCGACGGCAAGCTCAGCGTCCCCGAGATGGAAGCCGACCGTCTCGCCAACGCGACCACGCTGCGCGAGGGACTGGCCGCGGTGCTGCCGCGGCTCGGGGCGGTCGGCCGGTGAAGTCGTGGTTCCTTTTTAACCCAGGGGGACCGAAAGGAACCACGAGATGGGGATGACGGTTGTGGGGGCGCGGCTGGACGGGGAGACGGTCGGGGTGCGCTGCGTCGACGGAGTTATTGAGGCGATCGGGGTGGATGTTGCCGCGGCGCCGGGCGACGAGACGCTGGAGGCCGGCGGCGCGCAGCTGGTGGCGCCGCTGCTGAACGGCCACACGCACGCGGCGATGACGCTGTTCCGCGGCAGCGGCGGCGACCTGCCGCTGATGCCTTGGCTACAGGAGCGAATCTGGCCGGTCGAGGCGAAGCTGAGCGACGAGGACGTCTACTGGGGAGCCCGGCTCGCCTGCGCGGAGATGGTCCGCAGCGGCACCACCCGCTTCTGGGACATGTACTGGCAGCCGGCGGCGACGGCGCGGGCGGTCGGCGACGGCTCGCTGCTCGGCCGGGCGGCGCTCGGCTTCGCCGGCCAGTGGTCGATCCTCGGGCGGGTCGACGCGAGTCGTCTCGCGCTCCTGGAGGAGGCGCGCGAGCGCCTCAGCGGCGAGGACAGCGCGCTGCGCGCGCGGCTGCTCGCCCGGCTCGCTCTGGAGCTCTACTACTCCGGGGATCCGGAGCGTCGGCTCGCGCTGTCGGAGCAGGCGGTCGCGCTGGCGCGCCGCCTCGGCGACGCCCGCACGCTGGCCGTCTGCCTCGACGCCCGCCACTATGCGTTGTGGCGGCCCGAGAACGTCCACGAGCGCCTGGACGTGGCGGCCGAGCTGCGCGGCGTGGCGCAGGAGACCGGCGACCCCGAGCTCGAGCTCGAGGGCGCGGGCTGGACGGTCGTCGACCTGCTCGAGCTCGGCGACGTGCAGGGTGCCGACGTCCAGATCGCCGCCGCGTCCAAGCTCGCCGAGGCGCTCCAGCGGCCGATCTGGCTGTGGTGGACGTCGCTGCTGCGCTGCACGCGCGCGCAACTCGCCGGCCGGTTCGAGGAGGCCGAGCGGCTCGCCGAGGAGACGCTCGAGATCGGGCGCCGCGGACAGGCGGAGAACGCCGTCAACGCGTACGCGCAGGCCATGTTCAACATCCGCCGCGAGCAGGGTCGCCTCGCCGAGGTCGAGCCCGCGGTGCGGCGATTCATCGAGCTCTACCCGATGCTCGTCGCCTGGCGCGCCGGCCTCGCCCTGCTGCTCGTCGAGCTTGATCGTCACGACGAGGCGCGGGCCGAGTTCGCGCGCGTGCGCGCCGAGGAGCTGCCCCGCGACGCGAACTGGCTGATCGCCGTGACGTTGCTCGCGGAGGTGTGCGGCGCCCTGGGCGACGGCAGCCGCGCCGAGAGCCTGTACGCGCTGCTCGAGCCGTACGCGGGCCGCAACGTCGTGGTCGGACGTGCGGCGACGTGCAACGGCGCGGCGTCGCGGCTGCTCGGCGTCCTTGCGGCCGCGATGCGGGCCTGGGAGCTCGCCGAGGGCCACTTCATCAGCGCGCTGGCGATGCACGAGCGCATGGGCGCGCGCCCCTGGGTCGCGCGCACGCAGGTCGCCTACGCAGAGATGCTCCTCGCCCGTCGCCGGCGCGGCGACAAGGCGCGCGCCGGCGAGTTGCTGAAGGACGCCGTCACGATCGCCGAGACGCTCGGCATGCCCGTCGTCGCCGCACGGGCGCGCTCCGCCGGCGCAGGGTCTGTCCCCCTCGTACGGCCGGCGGAGAGCGCGCGGTCGGCGCGGGGTCTGTCCCCCTCGTGACCGCCGACGGAGAGCGCTCCGTTGGCGCTCAGGGACTGACCCCCAACGCCCTCGGGGGGCGA
>DATAON010000015.1:0-40238 GCA_036265715.1 Solirubrobacterales bacterium
CTGCGCCACCGGGCAGATGGCGTTCGGCCGCAACCTCAGCGCCGACGAGATCCTCGATCAGGCGCTCCACTTCCGCCGCACCGAAGACATCGACCACGTCGTCTTTATGGGGATGGGGGAGCCGACGATGAACGTCGACAACGTCCTCGCCGCCTGCGAGCTGCTGCCCGACCTCGGCGTCACCCACCGCCGCACCGCGATCTCCACGGTCGGCTGGGTGCCGGGCATCGACCGCCTGGCCGAGTGCGAGATGCCGCTCAGCCTGGCGCTCTCCCTGCACGCCCCCAACGACGCCCTGCGCTCGCAGCTGATGCCGGTCAACGAGCGCTACCCGCTGGCCGAGGTGCTTGCCGCCTGCGAGCGCTACCGCGCCGCCCGCCGCCGCAAAGTCTTCGTCGAGTACGTGATGCTCGACGGCGTCAACGACCACCCCCAGCACGCGCGCGAACTCGCCGCCCTGCTCGACCGCCGCGTCTACAAGGTCAACCTGATCCCCTACAACCCGACCGGCTCCTACGACGGCTCCTCGCCGGAGCGGATCGAGGCCTTCCGGGCGATCCTCGCCGAGCACCGCCTCGGCGCCACCGTCCGCCTCACCCGTGGCCGCGACATCGACGCCGCCTGCGGCCAGCTGGCAGCCAGCGCCTCCGCCTGAATCACAAAACTGGCTGCACAGCCAGTTAGGATCTCCGCATGGCCACGGTCGACACCTCGGCGCCGCTGCGGCGTCCCAAGCAGATGTCAGCCAACCCGGTCCGCCGCGTCGGCGAAGACCTCGCCGCCGAGTGGCGGGGGAGGGGCAGCTTTCCGCCGGGGCCGGGGGACTTCAGCTTCGTCCGCACCCATCAGATCGCCCACGACCCGCTGCCGCTGCTGCTCGGCGCCTACGAAGAGCACGGGCCGATCTTCAGCATGCGCCTGCTGCACACGCGGGTCATCTTCATGCTCGGCCCCGAGGCCAACCACTTCATCACCGTCGGCCACCCGGAGAACTTCCACTGGCGCGAGTCGAGCTTCGGGGACCTGATCCCGCTGCTCGGCGACGGCCTGCTGACCGTCGACGACGAGTTCCACGATCGCGCCCGGGCGATCATGATGCCGGCCTTCCACCGCGAACAGCTGGCGGCGATGACGGCGGCGATGACGGCCGAGGCCGAGGTGGCGATTGCGGGTCTGCCGCTCGGCGGGGTCGTCGACGTCTACGACTGGATGCGCAACCTGGCGATGCGGATCGCGATGCGGGCGCTGCTCGGCCTCGATCCCGATGAGGCCGGCAAGGGCGCCGCCGCGGCTCAGCACTTCGAGCGCGCCCTCGCCTACTACGGGATCGACTACGGGCTGCGACTGCTGCGGGGGCCCGGCTCCCCCTGGCGCAAGCTGCTCGCCTCGCGGCAGGTCCTCGACCGGATCGTCTTCGCCGAGGTCGCCCGCGCCCGCGCCGAGCCCGACTCCGGCCGGCGCGACATCCTCGGCCTGCTCGTCAGCGTCCGCGGCGAGGGCGGCGAGGCCTTCAGCGACCGCGAGATCCGCGACCAGGTGATGACCCTGATGTTCGCCGGCCACGACACCTCGACCTCGACCGTCACCTTCATGCTCCACGAGCTCGCCCGCCACCCCGACGTCCTCGCCAAGCTCTGCGAGGAGCAGGACCGCGTCCTCGGTGGGCAGACGCCGACGATGGACCAGCTCGAACGCGAGATGCCCTACCTCGACATGGTGCTGGACGAGGTCCTGCGCCTCTACCCGCCGGCCTGGATCGGGCCCCGTCGCGCGGTCCAGGACTTCGAGTGGGGCGGCTGCAGCGTCCCCCGCGGCGCCTACGTCAACTACTGCTCCTGGGCCAGCCACCGCCTGCCCGAGGTCTTTCCCGACCCCGAGGCCTTCATCCCCGAGCGCTTCGCCCGCGAGCGCAAGGCGGCGCTTCCGCGCGGCGCTTACGTGCCCTTCGGCGGCGGCCAGCGGATCTGCATCGGCAAGCGCTTCGGCCAGACCGAGGTGAAGCTGGTGGCGACGATGCTGCTCCAGCAGCTGCGCCTCGACGCCCTCCCGGGCCGCACGATGACGATCCGCCAGATGCCGACGCTCTCGCCCAAGGGCGGGCTGCGGATGCGGATCGGCGCCCGGGGGCGCTAGGGAACCGAACCAGTTACGGCCTCGACCACGTCGTGTCGTTCCAGGACCTCGGTCGGTTCGCCGCTCCGAACGTGCTCCGATGCCGCCGCCGACAGGGCGAGAAAGCTTTCCGCGGCGTGGCTCACCTTCTCGAATGCCCCCGCTCTGATCGCCTCCAGTGGCCGGCGATAGCCGAGGCCGCGGTTCCGCGAGCGAAACCAGGCGCCGACCAGGATCGGGTCCAGGGACCCTCCGCGCAATAGGCGTTCGGTGACCGCGCGCAGATCCTCGTAGCGCTCGGGCCTGTCGCCGTTGTCGGCGCGCTTCCACAGACGCACGCTCTCCCTTGAGACCCCGGTCGCGTAGGCGATCTCCTTCAGCTTCAGACCCACGACGTCCTGCATCACACGAATCTGATCCGGCCGCGGGCTCGTCGGCCCGATCTCTCGAAGAATCAGATCTTCAGCCGACTCGTTCTCGGTTTCTTCCTCGGGCTGTCCACTTGCCCGTTCGCTGTTGCTCAGAATTGCCATGATTTCCTCCCTTCACTTGGCGTTTGATTTGCACGTTATAGCTCAGCCACCGGCATCTGCCGCTCCTTTGATTGTGCGGGCGAACCGGGGAAATATAGCAGGCGTCATCGGTCAAAACCCTAATCCAACGGCAAATGTTCTAGTAATGATGACCGCAAGGGAGATGCCAAAGTGAAGGCCAAGTAGGTCTGCTATGTTAGTCGCTGTATATGTAGGGGTTCCGATATGCGGCCTTCATAGTTTCTAAGAAAGGGCGGTGACATGCCAGGGGAAGAAGCAGGGACCGGGGACTGGCAGAAGCGCGAATTCGAGAGGGAGCGGGAGGAGAGGCAGGAGGTCCGGGAGTCGATCGACGAGAATCCCGCCGCCTTCCTCGGCGATGGCCCGCCCCCTTGGTTAGTCGACCTCGGGGCCGGTCGCATGGACGACCCTCCCCCGGTCACGGTGGAGATGGCCGCTATGTTCGCGTTGGTGCCGGCTGACGCGCCTGAGGAGTGGTGGCAGGACGAACGACTCGGCATCGGTTCCTGCCCGTACCACTCTTACCCGGCCGGATATCCGATCGATAAGAACCCCTGTCCCTTCCAGGCCTGTTCGGCGCTGGTCGCCAACAATCCAGCCGATCTCTACCGCGCGGCCTGGAGCGAATTGCTGAGCGCAAGCCCGGATATCCCGCGCAGAGCGCTCTGGTTGCAGCTCATCAGGCGCTGGCGGGTCGAGCGGATCGAGCTTGGAGGGGTGCGGATCGCCTGGCTCCAGGAAGAGGGGTCCGCTTCCGGTGGCGAGCCGCAGATCCGCCGCGATGGCCGTGATCGGCAGGGGGTTTGTCTCTCCTGGGAAAAGCTGCGCGAAACGGTCCGCAGCGAGTTTGCGGCAATCGCGATCGTCGGCGGCGACCCGGAGGGACTCGGCCTCGCCGCCCGCGCGATCGTGTTCAAGGTGCCGTTCGACCACTTGACGAAACGGCTCGGAGCGGTCAGCTCGGAGCCGATCGCGACGGGGCGGATCACGCGGCTGCCGCGCTTGCGGCTCGGCAATCGCCTGTTGATCGCCAAGCTGCTCGGCTGGCCGCCGCGACGCAGCCGCTTGCGTGACTCCCTCCACTTCCGCCTGACCATGCTGCGGGCCAACCGCCGCAAGACGGTGCGCGAGCGTCGCCAGCGCCGCCAGGCCCGGCACAGCGCCCGGCGCGAGATGATCCGGCGTGAACTCGGCCTCGACGAGGTCGATCCGACCAAGCGCGCGTCGATCCGGCGCGAGCTGATCGGCAGCTTCCGCGAAGCGATCGGACTGCTCACCGGCCTCGCCGAGGCGATCATCGAAATCGCGAAGGCGACGCGGGGACTCGCGATCGCCCTCGTCCTGGCCCCGGCGGGTGTGCTGGCTGTGATCGCCCGGCTGCTGCTCGGCTAGCAGCAGCCGGGCTCCGGCCTGGCCATTCGCGATGATGCCCCGATGCGGGCACTGGTCATCTCCGACACCCACTTCGGCGCCTGGACCGGGCGCGACATCCTCCGCGAGGAGTTCGCACTGGAGCGGCTGGCCCCGGCGCTGGAGGGGATCGACGAGCTGATCTTCCTCGGCGACCTCTTCGACTTCCTCTTTGGCGGGGTCGAGGAGGCGGTCGACGCGGCCGACGGGCTGCTGAATCTGATCGCCGCGCGGATGGCCGGCAAGCGGCTGGTCTTCCTCGCCGGCAACCACGACCACCACCTCGTCCACCGTGACGAGGAGGACCGGCTGGAGGCGAAGCTGGCGAGCGGCTCGGAGCCGCCGCGCAACGGCGCCGGCCCGAGCTTCTTCCATGCCTTCCTCGAGCGCAAGCTGCCGGGCGTCGAGGTCGAGATCGCCTACCCGACCTACATGTTCGGCGACGTGCTCTGCACCCACGGCCATTACCTCGACCCGCACGCCAGGCTCAGTGGCTCGCGCGCCGACCGGCTGTTGACGCGGACGCTGTGGGCGATCGCCGCCGGCGGCCCCGAGCAGCCGACCTGCGTCGAGGACTACGAGTCGGTGACGACGCTGCTGACCGAGTGGCTCTACACCGCCGCGCAGATGCCGCACGGCACCCACGCCCAGCAGAACGTCTTCCGCGCCGCTCAGAAAGCCGGCCGCGTCGCCAACGCACTGGGCGCGCCGGCGCGCGGGGTCAAGCGCCTGGAGGCGAAGCTGCGCGATGGCGGTGGCGCCGCGGCCGATCCCGACTTGCCAAGCGAGGCGCACTTCGACGCCGTCGTCCGCGACGAGGCCGCGCGCCAGGCGCGCGAGCAGCCGCTGCGCGGCCCCGCCTGGTCGGTGCCGCTCTATCCAGAGCCGACCGTGATCTCGCGCAGCGACGCCTCCGAGCACGCGCTCGAGGCCTTCGCCAAGGTCGTCGCAAACCTCGGCTGGGACGCGGAGACCGACAAGATCGTCTTCGCTCACACGCACCAGCCGCTCGCCGACGTCCGCTCCGCGACCGGCACCAGCACCCGCTACTGGAACACCGGCTCCTGGATCTACGAGCCCGAGCTCGGCTCCCGTCAGGCCTACTCCCGCTACCTCCGCTACGCCTGGCCCGGCACCGCAATCCTGATCGACACCGACGCCCCCGCGCCCCAGCTCCTAGAGCTCCTCGCCGACCTCAACCCCCGCAACAACGGCCCCGGACTTCCGTCGCCCTAACCGGGGTCAGCGGAACCAGCCGGGCCACCCCGCACACCGCCAAGGCAGGTAGGTGTGCGGGATGGCCCGGCTGGGCGGGGGTGAATTACGAAAAACGAGCGGCCCCGCCATCGCGTGGTTCCTTAACGACCAAATAGACCGCTAAGGAACCACAACTTCCTTGGGCAACCGACCAAGAACAGCTAACTCACTGCTCGTGGCAAGTAGAGCGACTTCCCCGGCCGGTGGACGAGGGGTCCGGTAGGGGTGAAGCGTCTTGCACTTTTTCGCGACGGTGAAACTCGGACGGCCGCATCCGATCTCGAAAAAGTTAAGCGGAACCCCTACCGGACCCCTCGTCGATCCGCCCGACCAAATCAGCCCTACTTGATGAAGAGCATCTCCTCGTACTTCGGCAGCGGCCACATGTCGTCAGCCACGATCCGCTCGAGCTTGTCCGCCGCCTCGCGGACATCACCCATCGCCGCCAGCTGCTTGTCGCGCGCGTGGATCGCCAGCTCCAGGCCCTCGAGCCCGTCTGGGTAGGCGTTCGCCTGCTCAAGCGCCAGCAGCGCCTTGCCCATCGCGTCGAGGTGCTCGCGGACCTCGCCGGCAACGCCCTCGGCGACACCGGACTCGCTGATCAGCGCCAGATAGCGCAGCGCCGCCGGCAGGATCATCGTCTTCGCGATCGTGTGCGCGGTCTCGGACTCGATGTTGGCCCGCATCGCGTACTGCTCGACCCAGACCTCGTAGCGAGACTCGAGCTCGCGCTCGCTCAACACCTTGTACTTCTCGAACGCCGCGACCGTGTCGGGGGCGACCACCTCGGGCAGCGCGTCAGGCGTGGTTTTGAGGTTCTTGAGACCGCGCCGCTCGGCCTCCTCGTGCCACTCCTCGGTGTAGTTGTCGCCGCCGAAGCAGATCGCTTTGTTGGCGGTGTACGACTCTTTGACGATCTCCATCACTGCCGCCGGCATCTCCGAGCCAGCGCTCAGCTTCGCCTCCAGTGTGCCGGCGAGCTCGTCGATCGCCTCGGCCGCGATCGTGTTCAGGACCGTGTTCGGGAAGGCGAGCGACATGCTCGACCCGAGCGCCCGGAACTCGAATTTGTTGCCGGTGAAGGCGAACGGCGAGGTGCGGTTGCGGTCGCCGCCGTCGAGCGGCAGCTGCGGCAGCACGGTGGCGCCGAGGTCGAGGTAGGAGGCCGGCGTGTTGGGGTCGCCCTCGCCGGTCGAGATCGCCTCGAACACCTTTTCCAGTTCGCCGCCGAGGAAGATCGAGATGATCGCCGGCGGTGCCTCGTTGGCCCCCAGCCGGTGGTCCTGGCCGATGTTGGCGACCGAGGCCCGCAGCAGGCCCTGGTGCTTGTTCACCGCCTGAATCACCGCCGTGCAGAAGAACAGGAAGTGGATGTTGTCGGCTGGAGTGTCACCCGGCTTCAGGAGGTTGGTGCCCCCGTCGGTTCCCATCGACCAGTTGTTGTGCTTGCCGGACCCGTTGACCCCGGCGAACGGCTTCTCGTGCAGGAGGCAGACGAGGCCGTAGCGGCGGGCGACGTTTTCCAGCGTCTGCATCAGCAGCTGCTGGTGGTCGGAGCCGACGTTCGAGTTCTCGAACATCGGCGCGATCTCGTACTGCGCGGGCGCCACCTCGTTGTGGCGGGTCTTGACCGGGATGCCGAGTTTCCGCATCTCCAGTTCGGACTCCATCATGAAGGCGAGCACGCGCTCCGGGATCGAGCCGAAGTAGTGGTCGTCAAGCTCGTGGCCCTTCGGCGGCTTGGCGCCGAACAGGGTGCGGCCGGAGGAGATCAGGTCGGGCCGCTCGTAAAAGTACTGCTCGTCGATCAGGAAGTACTCCTGCTCGGGGCCGACGGTGGTGAAGACATGCTGGGACTCCTCGTCGCCGAGCAGGCGCAGCGCCTTGATCGCCGAGCGCGAGAGCGCGTCCATCGAGCGCAGCAGCGGGATCTTGCCGTCGAGCGCCTCGCCCGACCAGGAAGCGAAAGCGGTCGGGATGCAGAGCAGGGTCCCGTTCGGGTTCTCCAGCAGGAAGGCCGGGCTGCTCGGGTCCCAGGCGGTGTAACCGCGGGCCTCGAAGGTGGCGCGCAGGCCGCCGGTCGGGAACGAGGAGGCGTCGGGCTCACCCTGGATCAGCTCTTTGCCGGAGAAGCCGGCGAGGAATTTGCCGTCGCCGGCGGGCTCGAAGAAGGAGTCGTGCTTCTCCGCGGTGGAGCCGGTCAGCGGCTGGAACATGTGGGTGTAGTGGGTGGCGCCGTTCTCCAGCGCCCACGCCATCATCGCCTCGGCGACCTCGTCGGCAAGGCTCGGGTCGAGTGGTTCGCCGTCCTTCAGCGTCGCCTGCAGCTTGTTGAAGGCGTCCGCGGAGAGGCGCTCCCGCTGCTCGTCGGTGTCGAAGACGTTTTCGCCGAACGCTTCGTTCTCGGGAAGGGTCAGATCGAGCGCGCCCAGAGACTCCCCGTTGGAGCTCCACTGCGCTGCGGTCACGTTCTGCTGGCGGATACGAGTCATCGCTTGGTTATTCCCTCGCTTGGCGGCGCGCCCGGCTTCCCGAGCGCGAACTTTGTGGGTCTCACCCCCTATCTAAGAGCCAAAAAAGGGTATCGGCGCAGCGCCGGAGACGCCTTTATACGGACGTACAGGCTTGCCCGGCCGGGGTTATCCCAAGTGTCAGCCGAGCGCCTTCAATCCTGAGGATCACGGTTTCCGGCGCAGGATGTGGACGTCGCCGACGGCTTCGAAGCCGAGCTTGGCGTAGAACAGCTGCGGCCAGTCGTCGGCGTCGGCGCAGAGGAAGGTCAGCTCGGGCGCGAGCGCCTGGGCGGCGTCCAGCGCGGCCCGCACCACCGACTGCGCGAGGCCGCGCCCGCGCGCCGCCTCCAGGGTGCCGACGTCCTCGACCTGGGCGATCCCGCCGCCGCTCAGCAGCCGGCAGGCGGAGGTCGGGTCCTCGGGCGGGGCGACGAACCAGCGGTCGCCGCCGGCGACGCCGAAGCGGTCCTCCAGCTCCAGCAACTGGTCCACGGTCTGCTCCAGGAGGTCGGCGCCGGCCGGCATCGACTCCCGGATTAGCTCGCGCCGCAGCGGCTGGATCGCCTCCATCGTCATCTCCGCCGTCGGCGCCGACGGCTGTCCGCCCTGCTGCGGGCGCCAGACCATGTGGCGGTTGCGCTCGACCTCCCAGCCCGGCAGCGCTTCGAACTCGGGCGCCAGCCGGGCGCCGTCGGCTTCGTCGCAGAGCGCGAGGGTGCGGTGCGAGAACCCGGCACCGCCCAGCGCCTCGTCGCCGAGCGCGACCAGTTCCTCGGCCGAAAGCCCCGTGCGCTCGATCGCGAGCCAGTTGGCGTCCCAGATCAACGGCAGGCTGGGGCTGAGGAACGCCGCTCCCCAGTCCTGCTCGACGACGCGGTCGCAGGTGCGGCGATCGAGCCCGATTTCGAACTCGAGCAGGCGGCGGCTCAGCCCCGGGTCGCCCATCAGGAGGTGGTCTCTGGGAGGGCGCCGGCGGCGACCAGCGCACCCATCAGGACCCCGAGCAGGAGGTCGCGCAGCTCCTCGCGCTCGATGTCACCGTGCTCGATCCAGTTCAGGCAGGCCCCGTCCATGAACCAGAGCCAGCCGCTGATCGCGGTCCGCGCCTTCGGCGGGGCGCCGTCGGGGTAGAGAGCCTCGAGGATCCGTTGCGCGGTCGCCCGCCTCACCTCGTCGACCAGGTCGCGGATCTCGGGGACACCGGTGGCGCTGTCCATCAGGTTGCGGTAGGCGACCTTGTTCTCCTCGACCATCGAGAGGAAGGCACCGAGGCTCTGCTGCAGCTGCTCGGCCGGCGGCAGGTCCGGGTCCGGTTCGGTCCGCTCTCGCAGCTGCTGCGCCCAGACGCTCAGGGTCTCCTCGAAGAAGGCCCGCTTGCTGGGGAAGTAGTGGTAGAGCAGCGCCTTCGAGATCCCGACTTCGGCGGCGATCTTGTTCATCGACAGCTCGTCGTAGGGATGGCTGGTGAACAGCTCGGCGCCCCGTTCCAGGAGTTGCTGGCGCCGCTCGTCGACCCCGAGCCGCTTGTAGGAGGGTCCGCTCATGGTGCCCATTCTACCGCGCTTATTGACCGATGGTCGACAACTCTGTTACGGTTATCGACCGACGGTCAACAAGCACACCATTGGAGGGGACTGATGAGTGACGAGATGCGGCATCAAGACGGGGAGCGAACGGCTCCGAGCAATCCTTCGCCGGCGGCCCCGCCGCCGCTCTGGGACCCGCTCTCCAGAATCGAGTTCGAGCGCTGGTTCGGGCGCGCGATCGCCTGGATCGGCGGTCTCGCGGTCCTCCTCGGCGTCGTCTTCTTCATGCGCAGCGCGGTCGACAGCAGCTGGTTCACGGAGGAGATCCGCACCGTGCTGGCAGCGCTCGGCTCCTTGGCGCTGCTCGTGCTCGGCGTCTGGCTGCACGAACGGAAAGGGCACCTCGAGGCAGCCCGCGTGGCGGTCGCCGTCGCGATCCCGGGCCTGTACGCGACGACGGTCGTCGCCACCCAGACCTACGACCTGATCTCACCGGTCATCGGGCTGGAGGCGGGGGCGCTGATCGGCGTCATCGCGGTGGCGATCGCGGTGCGCTGGTCCTCGATGCTGGTCGGGAGCGTCGGGATACTCGGTGCCCTGGCGTCGCCGATGCTCGTCGGCACGGCGGGCGAAGGCGGCTCTATCGCCTTCGTCGCCTTGGCGCTTGCCGCCAGCGTCGGCGTCCTCCTCTGGCAGCGCTGGAACTGGTTGGCGCTCGCTGCCTTCGCCGTCTCGGCGCCGCAGCTTGTCTTCTGGATCGCCGACAACGGCTTCGTCACCTTCGAGGGGCCCGCCACTCCCAGCGAACCCGTCCTGCTCGTGCTCGCGGTCCTGGCCGGCTTCTGGGTCCTCTACGCCGCCGCGGCGTTCGGCTTCGAGCTGCGAGCCCGCGGTGAAGCGAAGCTCCCGGTCTCCTCCTGGCTACTGCTTCTCTGCAGCAGCGTGCTCGTGGTCTACGCCGGCGCCGTCGTCATCGGCGTCGATTCGACGCTCGCCCTGAACAGCTGGATCTTCGGCTTTGCCGCCGTTCATCTCCTGCTTGGCGTCGCCGCCATCCGCTTCGGGGTCCATCGCGAAATCGGTTCGCTTCTGATCGCGGGAGGGATCGCGCTCGGCAGCATCGCCCTGGCCAACGCCTTCGACGGTCCCACTCTGGTGGCCGTCTGGTCGGCGATGGCCGCGGCGCTGGCGTACATGGCGACGCGCGTGGACCGCGGGCACTCGCTGGTGCTCTCCGATGCGCAGCGACTGCTGCTGGGGGCATACGGGTTCCTCGTCCTGGCGATCGTCCACATGCTGGTCGTCGAGGCTCCTCCCTATGCGATCGCCGAGGGGGTCGACGATCTCGGCAGCTCCCTGGTGGCGATCCTCTGCTGTGCCGGCGCGGCGCTCGCCTGCTGGCACTGGGGCCGGGAGATCGAGCCGCAGTCCGCGACCGTGGCGGGGTTCGTCAGCGCCATCGGGCTCGTCTACCTTGGCTCGGTCTCGATCGTCGACGTGATCGGCGCCGACGACAGCGGCGAAGCTCGTGAGATCGGCCAGGCCTGGCTCTCCGCGTTCTGGGCGGCGAGCGGGTTCGGCGCGGTCATCTGGGGCATGGCGCGGAAGTCCCCGAAAGCCCGCCTCGGTGGTCTGGCGCTGCTGATGGTGGCGATTGCCAAGGTCTGGACCTACGACCTGGCCGAGCTCGAAGAGCTGGCGCGGGCAATGTCCTTCGTCGCTCTGGGCCTGCTGCTGCTGGCGGGCGCCTTCGCCTACCAGCGGTTCAAGCCGCAGGAGGCAGAACGGGAGGCCGCGGAGGCGGCCGAGGAGCGGGAGCCGCGGGCTGTCTAGCCTGCGGTTCCCCCACTCAAACGGATAGCCTCCCTGGCCGCATAGCCAAGCCAATTTCCGGGAGGGATTCACCCGCAATGTTCGTATCCAAGGCCGCCGTCGTCGGTGGAGGCACGATGGGGGGCGAGATCGCGCAGGCGATCGCCGCCGCCGACATCCCAGTTGTCGTCAAGGACATCGACCAGAGGTTCGTCGATGCCGCGCTCGAGAAGGCCCGCGCGGTGACCGAGGGACAGCTCGGCGGCCAGGTCAAGAAGGAGCGGATCACCCAGGAGCAGGCCGACGCCCGCCTCGCCGAGGTGATGGGTCAGATCACCGGCACCACTTCCTACGAGGAGTTCGGAGACGTCGACTTCGTGATCGAGGCGGTGCCGGAGAAGATGGCGATCAAGCAGGCGGTCTTCCGCGAGATCGACGCCGCCACGCCCGGACACGCGATCCTCTCCTCGAACACCTCCTCGCTCTCGATCACCGAGATGGGCGAAACGACTCTGCGCGCCGACAAGGTGGTCGGCTTCCACTTCTTCTACCCGGCCTCGGTGATGCCGCTGGTCGAGGTGATCGTCGGTGAGGACACCTCGCAGGAGACCGCCACCGCCGCCTACAACTTCGCCCAGGCGATCAAGAAGCAGCCGATCGTCTGCGGTGAGGTCCCCGGCTTCGTCGTCAACCGTGTGCTGATGGCGACGATGGGGGAGATCTGGCGTGCCCAGGAGGAGCAGGGGCTCTCGCTGAAGGGCATCGACGAGGCGATCGCCGGCGCCAAACTGGCGCCGATGGGCCCGTTCTTCCTCACCGACCTGCTCGGGCTCGACACCGTCGCCCACGTCGCCGAGCACCTCAACGACTCCTACGGCGAGGACTTCTACGTCCACAAGGGCCTCCAGGGCCTGGTCGCCGAGGGCAAGCTCGGCGCCAAGAGCGGCGGCGAGGGCTTCTTCAAGGACGGCGAGCAGACGATCCCGGGCGACGCCGCCCCGGACGCCGAGGAGCTGGTGGCGATGTTCACCAGCCGCGCCCTGATCGAGTGCTGCCAGCTGGTCGAGGAGGGGATCGCCTCGGTCCGCGACATCGACCTCGGGATGATGGCCGGTGCCGGCCTCGACCCGCGCCGCGGATTGCTGCCGCCGTTCTGGAAGGCTGACGTCGAGGGCCTCGACAAGGCACTGGAGACGATCGAGCGGCTGCACGAGCGCCACGGCGAGCGCTTCGCGCCGCCGGTGACCCTGCAGCGACTTGTCGCCCAGGGCCGGCTCGGCCTCGCCAGTGGCCAGGGCTTCTACGCCTACCCGCAGCCCGACGAGGGCGAGCAGGCGGAGACGGTGAAGCTGGAGACCCGCGGCGAGGTCGCGGTGGCCTGGCTCGCGAACCTGCCGATGAACGCGGTCTCGCCCGACGTGATTCGCGACCTCAGCAGCGTCTGGGAGCGGGTCAAGGCGGCCGAGGGCGTGCACGCGATGGTGATCGCCTCCTCTGTCCCGGTCGTCTTCTCGGCCGGCGCCGACATCAAGGCCTTCACCTCGATGGACGAAGCCAGCGGGGCGGAGCTGATCCACGCCGGGCACGCGTTGATGCGCGACCTCGGCGAGGCGCCGGTGGCGACTATCGCCGCCGTCAACTCGATCGCCTTCGGCGGCGGCTGCGAGCTGGCGATGGCCTGCGACGTGCGGATCGCCGCCGAGGCGGCCGTCTTCGGCCAGCCGGAGATCAAGCTGGGAATCATCCCCGGCTTCGGCGGCACCCAGCGCTTGCCGCGCCTGGTCGGCCCCAACAAGGCACTGGAGATGAACCTGGTCGGCGACGCCGTGCTCTCCGAGGAGGCGCTCGAACTCGGCCTCGTCAACCGCGTCGTTCCCGACCACGAGCTGTTCGAGACGGCGCTGATGTGGGGCCGCAAGCTGGCCGCACAGGCGCCGGTGGCTGTCGGCCTGATCAAGAGCGTCTCCCACCAGGGCGACATCGACGACGGCATCGAGGCCGAGAAGGAGGGCTTCGCCAAGGCCTTCCAGAGCGAGGACGCCAAGGAGGGAATCAGCGCCTTCCTCGGCAAGCGCAGCCCCAAGTGGAGCGGCAAGTAGAGGCCGCCTCGCAGTTGGCGCGACTGGCGGATCTGATCCGCCGGTCGCGCAGCACCGTCGTCCTCACCGGAGCCGGGGTGTCCGTGCCCTCGGGGATTCCCGACTTCCGCACCCCCGGGACCGGGCTCTGGGAGAACGTCGACCCGATGGAGGTCGCCCACATCGACGTCTTCGAGCGCGACCCGGCGCGCTTCTGGTCCTACTACCGGCCGCGCTTCCAAACGCTCGGCGACAAGCGGCCCAACCGTGCCCACGAGGCGCTGGCCGAGCTGGAGCGGCGAGGGCTGGTCGAGGGTGTCGTCACCCAGAACATCGACCGCCTGCACCGGCTCGCCGGCTCTGAGAACGTGGTCGAGGTGCACGGGACGATCGAGACCTCCAGCTGCCGCCGCTGCGCCGCGCGGTTTGAGCTGGAGCAGGTGGAAGACCTCTTCGACGAGGCCGGCGTGGCGATCTGCTCGCAGTGCGGCGGCGCGGTCAAACCCGACGTCGTCCTCTTCGGGGAGCTGCTGCCCGAGAGCGCGATGGCGCGGGCTCAGGAAATGGCCGAGCGGGCCGAGTTGATGCTCTGCGTCGGCTCCTCGCTGGCGGTCTACCCGGTGGCGGGCCTGCCGCAGCTGACGCTCGAGCGCGGCGGCGTTTTGGCGATCGTGACCAAGGGCCCGACGCCCTATGACGACGACGCCGAGCTGAAGCTCGCGGGCGAGGTCGACGCCGAGCTGGTGGCGCTGGTCGCGGAGCTCGACCGGTGAGCGCCGGCGCCGAGGCGCTCGCGGCACCCGAGGCGATCCTCTTCGACAACGACGGGCTGCTGCTCGACACCGAGTCGGTCTGGACCCGTGCTGAGCAGGATCTCTTCCGCCGCCGCGAGACGGCCTTCACACCCGCCGACAAGCTGGAGTTGGTCGGCACCTCGGCCGAGATCGCCGGCGGCATCCTCGAACGGCGCCTCGGTGAGCCGGGCCGCGCCGGCGAGCTGATCGAGGAGCTGAACGAGCTGGTGGTGGCCGAGCTCGAGCATGGGGTGGAGGCGATGATCGGCGCCCGCGACCTCCTGCACGCCCTGGTCGAGCGCGGCACCCCGATCGGGCTGGTCTCCAACTCGCCGTTGATCTTCGTCCGCCGCTCGCTGGAAATCGTCGGCTTCCACGACCACTTCGACGTCGTCCTCAGCGCCCACGAAGTGGCGCTGCCGAAGCCGGCGCCCGATCCCTACCTGGAGGCCTGCCGCCGCCTCGGCGTCGAGCCCGGGCCGAACGTCGTCGCCCTTGAGGACTCGCCGACCGGCGTCGCTGCCGCGGTTGCCGCCGGCCTCACCGTAATCGGCATCCCTTCGGTCGAGGGCGTGGCCCTGGACGAAGCCCACCACCTCGCCGCCTCGCTCGAGGACACGATCGTCGCCAATCGGCTCATACTCTAACCCTCAACTTGAAGGTTAGATATTGAAAGCGGTCGGCGCTAGCCGCGAAGGACGCGGCGGCGGCGGAGGACGCGCTCGCTGATCGCCAGCAGTTCGCCGACGGCGGTCGCGCGCTCGGCGTCGAGCTCGCCCCGCAGGGCCTGGTTGGCGGCCTCGCCCGCCTCGTGGCGGCGCTCCTGCAGGGTGCCGAGGTCCTGCTCGTGGCCGGGGTCGTCGACCGCGCCCGCCATCTCGGCCAGCAGCGCCTCCAGTCCGATCCGCAGCTGCAGGGTCGCCTCGCGGCTGCGGCCGGCGTCGAGGTCGGCGCGGGCGCGCAGCAACAGGGTCTCGCAGAGCTCGATCTGCTCGCGGCCGCCCAGCACCGCCGCTACCCGTTCCTGCGGGCTCAGGTCTTCCTGGCGCCGGCGCCGGCGCGAGGCGCCGCTGGCCCAGACGTCGACCTCGCGGGCGGAGGTGAAGTTGCCGTCGGCGGTCTCCTCGCCGCTGCCAAAGCCGATTCGCACCGCCACCGCGCGCTCCGGCGTCAGCTCGTGCGCGTGCGGATCGGCGGCCGCGACCGCCTGCGCGTGCAGGGCGCGGTTGAGCAGGGAGATGCCGTCGGCGACGAGGACGTCGGCGGTGTCCTCGGCCTCGGTCGCGGCGTCGAGCCAGGCCTCGGCCTCCTCGACCGCCGCGAAGGGCGCGAAGGCGCGGATCGCGGTGGCGCGGGAGAGCGGCAGCGGTTTCGGCTCGGCGCCGGCATCGGCAGCTCGCGCTCGCCGGCGTCGCCGGGCGGGGGGCGGCGGAGCGCCGAGCGTCTGTACGACGAGGACGCTCTCGGCGCCGTCCTCGAGCTGGTCACGGGCCAGGTAGCGGCCGTCCGCAAGCGGCAGCGGGCCGGCGAAATCGAACTGCGCGAATCCGAATAGCTTGGCCAGAGGCCGGGATTCTCCCTGCTCGCGGCGGTTCTAGTCGGCGCTGGAGCCGGTGCCGCCGTCGCCGCTGCTCTTGGCCGTGTCGTCGGGCAGCGAGAAGGGGGAGGGCTTGATCGCCACTTCCGGGTTTTCGATCTCGCCGAGGCGGTCGATCAGGCGCTGCCACTGGTCGGGTTTGAGCAGCGGCGAGAAGCGCGATTCGAGCGGGTTGTCGCCGATCGCGTGGTAGCCGACGTGGATGTGGTCGGCGTGGTCGGAGAGCGGGAAGCTGATCGGCCCCGGCAGATCCTCGAGCGAGATCACCTGGTGCGGCGCCATCGTCCCCTGCAGGCGCAGCAGCTCGTGGATGACGTCGTCGGTGAGGGTGCCCGGGCCCTGGTTGCCCAGCACCGGCACGCCGTTGATCGCGGCGATGTCGACCGCGTCGCCGGAGGAGTGCTCGGAAACGTTGCCGGAGGTGGTGAGGAAGCCGTGGCCGCACTTGAGCGAGGTGACGGTCAGCTCATAGCCCTTCGAGCGCAGGTACTCGAGCATCGCCAGGACGCGACGGTCGATCTGGCCGCTGGCGATGTCGTCCTGGCCGCATTCGTAGATCGCGAGGCCGTCGTCGGCGAGCACCCGTTTGATCAGCGCCTCCTTGGAGAGCAGCAGCACACCGGCGCCGCTGAGGCGGGCGGTGAACGGGTTCTTGCCCTTGGCGCGGTAGATCGCCGTCGCCTCGAGCAGCTTCCAGCCGTCGAGGATCGGCTTCGGGTCGATCCGCGGCGCGCCCTTACCGGCGGGGCGGATCGAGAAGTTGATGTGGGGGTCGATCCCGTCCTCGGACTCGCCGACCCGGGCAAGCACGGTGCCCGCGATCACTTTGGCGCCGACCTTGAGGCGGCCGTCGCTTTCGCTCGTCTGCGGCGCCTCGGTCGGCGCCTGCGGGTTGGCCTTGTCCTTGCCGTCGTCCTCGACCCGCTCCGGCAGCGCCCGCAGCCGCGGCCGCAGGTTCTCGCTTTCGACCGGCAGTCGCTTCTCTTCGCCGCTGGGCATCACGACCAGGCGCTTCTCGCGGACCAGGTCGCCGAGGGTGGCGTAGGTGTAGCGGTTGCCGTAGTTGTCTTCGAGGACGACGAAGTTGCCGAGCTTCTCGGAGTGGCCCATCTTGCGGATGACGCCGTCGTTGACGGCGACCACCGGGGCCTCGGCGGCGCTGAAGATGTTGATCCCGCGCGGGGTGGGGGAGGAGGAGATCACTTCGGCGGCGTTGCCGTAGGACTCGTACTCGCCCGGCTCGGCGGCCTTCATCGTCGTCCGCGCCGAGATGTCGTCGGCGTAGCGGGCGTCGGCGGCGATCGGGAAGTGGGCGCCCTCGGTGAGCCCGGTCAGCGAGCCGACCAGGTCGGAGGGCAGGCGGCCGTAGGCGCGGGCGTAGAGCAGAACCTCCTGCACGTACCAGTCGGCGTGGTTGTAGGCGAAGATCGCGTCGTAGAGGTTCTTCTGGCCGCCGGCGAGCTTCAGGTAGCTGGCGGCAGCGCAGATCGCGTCGACCGGGTTGTAGGGGTCTTTCTTGCCGTCGCCGTTGGCGTCAACTCCGAACGCCTCCCAGCTCGAGGGCAGGAACTGCATCCAGCCCATCGCGCCGGCGGTGGAGACGTTGAGGTTGGTGCCGAACCCGGTCTCGATCTTGTTGATCGAGGCGAGCACCTCCCAGGGGATCCCGTATTCGGTTCCGCAGGCCTGGTAGATCGGCAGCAGGAAGGGGGGGATTTCGAATGAGTCGATGATGAAGTTGGGGACGCCGATCGGGGCCGGGCCGAATGGGGCGATCGTCGTCGTCGGGTTGCCGAGGGTGGGTGCGCCGCCGCCGCCGAAGGGAGCGCCGCCGTCGCCTTCGCCCTGGTCGAGTGGCTGGTCGCCGCCGCCGGTCGCGCCGGGCGCCTTGACGCCGCCGTCGGCAGCGCCGCCGCCGCTGCTGTCGCCGAGGTCGCCGTTGTGGGTGACGCCGCCGCGAACGTCTTCGGCCTCGGCGGCGTTGAGGTCGGACCCCTGCTCCACATCGTTGCCCTTCTGCTTTTCCGGTGCGGAGCTGGTCGGGCCGGCCGAGCCAGGGGCTGGCGCCTCGTCGCTGTCGCTGGGGTCGGTGCAGTCGGGGTCTTCGGCGTCGACGAGTAGGTCGCCGTCGTCGTCGACGCGGTTGTCACAGGCGGGAGCAAGCGGCGAGGGCAACGCCGGAGCGGCCGCCGAAGGCGTCACCGCGGTGCTGTCGCCGAGCGGGTCGGCGCCGGCGATCGAAGCGCCCAGCGCGGTAGTCGCCAGGAAGCTGGCGAGCGCGACCATCAGTGCGATCTTGTTTCTCATCCCAGTGCGCCTCATTGCCCGTGCCGGCCGTTGCGGAACGTCGCAGCGGCGACAGTCCCCTCCCCGCACAGCAGGCAAGGCCACGCTACCCACTTGCCCAGGGGCGCGCAACGGCTCTGGCCGCCCCCCAACATGCCCTTAATCAGTTGCCGCGTCATGCCTGCAAGGGCAGCGTTTCAGCCGAATCGGATGGGCTCGTTAAGCTGGCGTAAATGAGATGCAAATGGGAGGCGGGGCGTTGATGGACGAGTTTCACGATCAGGATAGTCAACAATACGAGCAAGATGGGTTGCGGGCACGCTCGGAGCAGGCGATCGGGGAGCTCGCGCAGGCGTTGATCGACAACCCGACCCTGCACAACGCGATCTCGGCCGCCTTCGGTGCCCGTGAGAAGGCAATCGAGGCTCAGCGGGCGGCGATGAGCGCGCTCGACATCCCCTCCGCCGGCGATCTTGAACGGGTCGAGCGCCGCCTGCGCTCGTTTTCGCAGCGCCTGGAGGAGGTCGAGGAGCAGATCGACGACCTCAGCCGCGAGATCGGCGCCGTCCGCCGTCAACTCGTGAAAAAGGACGAGAAAAAAGAGAAAAAAGCCAAAGCCTAACCTTCGAGTTGAAGGTTAGAGTACGGCTGCGGCGGCACTGCCGGCAAGTTTTGCCGCCGCTTCGATCTCCGCGTCGCCGAGCAGTTCACCGGCACTCGTCTCGGTGACGATCAGGACCGCCGCGATCGCGAGGCCAAGCTGTTTGCCGCGCGCCAGCAACGCCGCCGTCTGCATGTCGGCGAGATCGGCCGCGAGCTCGGCCGCCGCGTTGTCGGGGAGGTCGCGGTGCAGGGTGTCGAGACTGGCGACCGATCCCGGTCTCGCCTCGGCGCCGAGGCGACCGCGCAGCGCCGCGGCCAGCTCCGGGTCGGGCAGGACCGCCGCGCCGGCACCGCCGCCGCCCCAGGCGTGCGCCTCCTCGACCGCGATCAGGTCGCCGAGGGCGAGCTGCGGGCGCAGCGACGTGGCGCTGCCGACTCGCACCGCCCGCCGCACCCCAAGCTCGGCCAGGTCGGCGAGCACGAGCGCGGCGCTGGGCCCGCCCATCCCGGTCGCCTGCACGGTCAGCTCGCGCCCGGCCGCGGTCCGGCCGTGGTAGCCCCAGAGGCCACGCGCGTGGTTGCTCATCTTCGGCTGCTCGAGCAGCGCCTGCGCCAGCAGCAGCGAGCGACCGGGATCGCCGACGAGGATCGCCTCAGTGGCGACTGAGGCTACTGGGCGCAGGCGGGACGGCATCGTCGGCCGACTCTACGTCGCCATGGCCGTTGGAGCCATTGCCGTTGGCGGGCACCGGCTCGGCCTCCGCGGCCTGTGAGGCCTCGTAGGCCGCGACCGCCTTGCGCAGTTCGCGCTTGCGCATCCACTCGGCGGCGAAGTAGCTGCCGATCACGAAGACGAATGCCAGCACCTGCAGGCCGAGCGTCTCGACCGTCGGGTAGATGCCGAGCCAGGTTCCCATCCAGAGCGGGATCTCAATTTCGATCGGGTGAATCGAGAGCCAGCCGACCCCCTGCATCGTCCGCGCCGTGTTGCCGACCAGGACGACGAGGACGAGGGCGATGAGGACGCCGGTGACGATCAGCATTTTCTTATAGGGGAGCTTGCGCTCTAGTGCGAAGGTGACGGCGCCGACGATCCCGGTCAGGACCAGCCCCAGGCTGACGCCGGCGAGGACGACGCCGGTGCCGGAGCTGAGCTGCAGCGCCTGCAGGAAGAGGACCGTCTCGAAGCCCTCGCGGAAGACGCTGGTGAAGCCGAGCGTGTAGAGGCCGGCGACGGTGGCGGCTCCCGCGCCGGCGGCCAGCGCGGCGCCGGTCAGCACCTTGCCGCGGTCGCGGTGGCCCTTGATCCACTCGGTCCAGTAGACCTTGTGGAAGAACCAGTTCATCACCAGTAACAGCACCCCGATCGCGACCACGCCGACCACCGCCTCGAGCTTCTCCCCGTATTTGGAGAGCGAGTCGAGCAGCAGGATCGCGACCCCGAACATCGCGAAGCTGGCCGGGATCGCGAGCAGGGCGCCGCGGAAGATCGGGCGCCGCAGCCGTTCGCGCGGGCCGAGCATGCTGGCGGTGATCGCGGCGAGGATCAGGATCGCCTCAAGGCCCTCGCGGAAGACGATCAGGGCGGAGTTGGTGATCGTGGTCAGGGTGCTGGCGCCGTCGCCGGTGATCGCCCGCGCGTCGTTCAGCTTCTGATCGAGGTCGACGCGGGTTTCGCGGATCTCGCTCAGCGACGCGTTGTCGGCGATCAGGTTGGCGAGGCCCTTGTCGCCGTTGGCGCCGTACCAGATCAACCCCTCGATTTCGAGCGCCAGCTGGGTGTCGAAGGCGCGCAGCTTCAGCTCCGGGCCGAACTCGAAGAAGCCGTAGGCGGCGAGCCGCGCCTGCTCGGCCTCCTGGTAGCGGCCCGCGCCGACCGCCGCTTCCAGCTGGTCGAGGGAGATCGCGACGAGTTCGTAGTCGGCTTCGTCGCCGCCCTCGCTCCACTGCTCGGGGGAGATCCGCTCGACTTCGGCGCTGGCTTTTTCCTGGGCAGCTTCGAGGCTCTCCTGCGAGGCGACCGATTTGCCCTGCTGGGCGTTGTCGACGTCGGCGCGCATCTCCGCGTGGGCGGCTTTGATCCGCGCCACCGCGGCCGGGTCGATCTCCAGCAGGAACGGCTCGAGGTCGGAGAAGGCGGCTTCGACGCCGTCCATGAAGGCGACCGCCTCTTGGACCTCGAAGGGGATCGTCACGCGGCCGTCGCTGGTGCCCTTGTCGAACTCTTTCGGGACCAGCGCTTCGAAGCTTTCCAGCTGGCTGGCCCGGTTGATCTGCTCGTCGGGGGTGAGCGGGGCGGCGGTGAAGCCCTCGAGGTCCGCCTCGACGCTGGCCCGGGCGGCTTCGTAGGCGACCGCGTCGGAATTGGCGCCGGCGGCGGCGAGGCGGGCGAAGTCGCGGTCGGTGGCGCGCCGTTCGGCGCTGCCGCGTTGCTCGCCGTACTCGGGGGCGATCGTCTGCCAATAGCCGCGCGCGACCGCCGCCGCTTCGGCGAAGCGCCCGTCGAAGTCGCGTTCGGCCGCCTGCTGGGCTTCGTCGAGGTTGGTCAGCAGTCGTGCCTGGTAGGTGTCGAAGAGATCCTTTTTGACCTGCAGCGCAGCCTCGTGCGGGGTGACTTCCCCGGCCGCGAGTTCTTCGAGGGCGACGGTTCCGGCGATCCCTGGCCGGGTGAAGCGGGTGGTCTTGCGGTAGTCGCGGATCTGCATCCAGGCGCGCGCTTCGGCCGCGTTCCCGGCCGCGGCGGCGTCGACCGCGACCGCGAGGGCGCCGCGGCGCAGGGCGGCGACGATCTCACCGCGGGCACTGGCCAGCTCGACTTCGTCGAGCTGGCTCATCGCCGCCCGGGCCTGGCCAAGCGACGCTTCGATCTCCTTCAGATCGGCCGGGGCGCTGGCGGCCAGACCGCGACGCAGCTCGCCACTGAGCTGGGCTTCGGCGCGGTCGACCGCGCCGTCGTCGCGTTCGCCGAAGAGCAGCTGGGTCTGCGCTTCGAAGAGCTCGGCGCGGATCTGGTCGGCGGCCTGCCAGGGCGGCGCCCCCGCGGCGCTGGCCGGGGCTGCGGAAAAGGCGAAGGCCACCGCCGCGAAGAAGATCGCGACGGCGGCCCAGTGGCCGGTCCGGCGGTTCGGTAGCGCTGCCGTCTGGACCGCCCCCTCCCTAGCCTTCCTGCAGTTCGACGCCGAGTTCGTTTGCCGCCTGAGTCACCTGGCCGGCGATCGCCTCGGCCTGTGACTGTGCCTGGGCACCGAGCGCGTCGGCCTGCTTGGCGGTGAATTTCTCCCCGTCGACCTCGCGGTCGCGGAGGTCGGCCGCGAACGCGACCAGGCTTTCCAGCTCTTTCTTGGTCTGGGTCGCCTGCTGTTTGTTGGCGCTGGCGATCTCCGGCTCCATCCCGTTATAGGTGACGAGGATGCCGCCGAGGATGTCGGCGATGTCGGAGAGGCGCGAGGTGGCGACGAAGCCCTGTTCCGAGGCGCCTTCGCCGGCGATGAAGCGGGAGTTTTTCCACGCTTCGAAGTACTCGCTCATGGTCGGGGTCATGATCACGATCGAGGTCAGCGCGTCCGACGACGTCGGCTCGAACTCCTGCGCGTCTTCGTTCAGTTCCTTCGCCTGCTTGTCGAACTCGTCGAGCGTCGCCTTGTAGATGTTGGCGTCGGGCAGGCCCTCGCCGAACTCGACCTTGCCGCTGCCGTCGACGTCGCCTTCGACGCCCTTGGCGAGCAGGTCGGGGTTGGTGCCGTAGAGCGCGGTCTCGGTCAGGAAGAAGAGGTTGCCCGGCTGTTTGAGGGTCTTGCCGTCGGGCGTCTCCAGGTTGAAGGAGACGGCGTCTTCGGGGGTCGAGGCATCCGAGCCGGCGTCGATGTCGACGTCGTAGTGGGCCAGCCGCGGCACGCCCGCGACGATTCCCTCCATCTGCTCGTAGGCCGGGTTGGCGACGACGAAGATGTCCTTGGAGTCGGCGAGGACTTCCGCGACTTCGTCCCCGTGCTCCTTGAGCAGGCGGTCGTAGTCGAAGTCCACGGACTTGGCGAGCCCGTAGTACTCGTCCGACTTCTCCTTCAGCAGCCCGACCTGCTCTTCGAGGTCGGCGGAGTGGTCGGTGAGGTAGGTCTTCACCGGCGCCAGGTCGGCCTTGCCCGCCTCGGCGCCGGTCTCCTCGCTGCTGTCGCTGCCGCCGCAGCCGGCGACGATCGCCGCGGCCAGCGCCAGGGCGAGGATCACCGCCAGGTTTGCTCTGAGCTTCATCGAGTCGCGTGCCTCCTGATTAGGGGAGCCTACTGAGGGCTCCCTAAGTTCCTTGGGTTAGGCAACCCTAAAGGAATCCGATCCTCCGAGTCGGGATTGCCTCAGGCGCGCCGTCTCCACTCGGGACAACCCGGCTCGGCGTATTTCCTCCAGCCGTCTAAACACAGCTTGCCGAGCCGAATTTACGGTGGCAATCGAATCGCCAAACCCGCGACCGGCTCAGCGTGCGCTGCGTCGGGCATAGGAGGAAATCAATGAAAAAGAGGCTCTTGATCGCAGCCCCGGCGGCCGTGATCGCCTCGCTTGTGTTGCCAGGGCTTGCCCTAGGCGCCGAAGCGGAACCGATATTGGACACGCCGGAAGCGAGCATCAACGCGATGTGGGTCATCGTCGCGGCCTGCCTGGTCATGTTCATGCAGGCGGGCTTCCTGCTCTTGGAGGTCGGGTTCTCCCGGGCCAAGAACGCTGGTGCCGGAGTCGCGAAGATCCTGATGAACTTCTCGATCGCCTCGCTCTGTTACTGGGCATGCGGATTTGCCTTCGCCTTCGGGGGCAGCGGCGAATTCATCGGGGAACACGGGTTCTTCCTGAACGTCGGCTCGTCGATCGAACAGGCAGGGGAAAGCATCCCGTTCGTGGCCACGTACTCGATCAGCCCGGCCGCGTTCATGTTCTTCCAGTTCGTGTTCTGCGCCGTCTCGCTGGCGATCGTCTGGGGCGCCACGCTGGAGCGGATCAAGTTCAGCGCCTACATCATCTACGCGGTCATCTTCAGCGCCGTGCTGTACCCAATCCTGTCCCACTGGATCTTCGGTGGCGGCTGGCTGCAGGTGAACGTCGGGATGCAGGACTTCGCCGGATCGACGGTGGTCCACCTGATCGGCGCGACCGGTGCCTTCGCGGCCCTGCTGCTGCTCGGCCCGCGTATCGGCAAGTACACGAAAGACGGAAAACCACGGGCGATTCCAGGCCACTCGATGCCGCTGGTCGGTCTCGGTGTCCTGATTCTGTGGCTCGGCTGGTTCGGGTTCAACCCGGGTTCCACCCTGGGTGCGATCGGCGGTCGTTTCGCCGAAGTCGTGGTCGTCACGAACCTCGCCGCCGCCGCCGGCGTGATCGCCGCAGTCGCGGTGATGTGGCTGCTCTCGAAAACGATCGACATCGGCATGGCAGGCAACGGCGCGATCGCGGGCCTGGTGGCGATCACCGCTCCCTCCGGTTACGTCGAGTACTGGGCCGCTCCGATCATTGGGGCGATCGCCGGTGTGATCGTCGTCCTCGGCGTCATCGCGATCGAGAAGATCATCGACGACCCGGTCGGCGCCACCTCGGCTCACGGCCTCGCCGGCATCTGGGGGACCCTGTCATGCGGGATCTTCACCTCTCCCCGCCTGGCCGAATTCAACGAAGTCGGTGACCCGGGCCTCTGGTACAGCGGCTCGCTGCACCAGCTCGGCGCTCAGGCGCTGGGTGTTGGAGTCGCGTTCGGATGCGTGTTCATCGTCTCCTACGCGATCTTCGCTCTCCTCAAGCACACGATCGGAATTCGTGTCACCGCCGAGGAGGAGGACGCCGGTCTCGACATCTCCGAGCACGGGATGTATGGATACCCGGAGCAGTTCATTCCGCAGCCCGAGTACTCGACGGGACTGGCGTTCGGTAGCGGACTGCCACCGTCGCCGACTCCCGCTGCTCCTGTCAGCCCGATGTCCACGACCGAGTCCTAGGAGGGCCTGGACGCATGAAAAAGATAGAGGCGTTCATCCGCCACGAGGCGTTCGAGCCGATCCGGGCCGAGTTGCTCGACAAGGGGTTCCCGTCCCTGTCGATCCTCGAGGCCAAGGGCTCGGGGCGTCAGAAAGGCATCGTCGAGCGGTATCGCGGCTCGACCCTCACCGTCAACGTCCGGCCGAAGATCAAGCTGGAGGTCGTCGTCGAGGACAAAGACAAGGGTGTTGTCGTCGAAACGATCCTCAAACACGCCCGCACGGGCGAGGTCGGCGACGGCAAGATCTTCGTCATCCCGGTCGAGGAGGCGATTCGCATTCGCACCGGCGAGGACGGCATGGAGGTCCTGCAGCTGCACGAGGACTCGGAATCGCCCTCCTGAGGCGCGTTCACGACAGCTAGTGCTTCGACGAGCGGGGCGGCCCACGGCCGCCCCGCTCTTCGTTTATCCACCCCTCCGGCTAGCCTCGTCCGCGATGGCCGACGAGCGCATATCGCTGAGCGAGGCGGCACGGCGTTCGGGGGTTCCCGCGTCGACCCTCAAACGCTGGGCGCAGGAGCGGATCGTGCCGGTCCGCCGCGGCCGCTGGACCGCCACCGCCGCGGCCCAGGCGCGGGTGGTGGCACGGATGCGCGAGCGCGGCTACTCGCTGGAGGACCTCAAGAGCGCCGGCCGCGAGGGCAAACTCGCCTTCGCCTTCGCCGAGGAGCTCTTCTCCGAGGGCGAGGGCGAGGTGACGGTCGCGATGATCGCCCGCGACACCGGCCTCGAGCCGGAGCTGATCGAGCGCATCCTGGCGATCCTCGGCACCCCGAAAGGGCGCCAGACCCACCTCACGCCCGAGGACGCGGTGGCGATGCGCCACTGCGCCCGCGTCCTCGCCGCCGGCCTGCCGCTGGTCGCCTTCCTGCAGCTGGTCCGCGTCTACGCCCAGTCGATGCGGCGGATCGCCGACGCCGAGGTCCGCCTCTTCCACCTCTACGTGCACGAACCGCTGATCCGCGACGGCGTCCCCGAGCTGGAGATGGCGGAGGAGATGGGGGACCTCGCGGCCGACATCCTGCCCCTGGCGGCGCCACTGACCGAGTACCTGCACAACCGCTACCTGCGCTTCTTCATCGAGCAGGACGTGGTCGGCCACATGGAGTCCGAACCCGGCGTCGACACGGCCGAAATCGAGCTCGGCCAGGTCAACGTCACCCTCTGCTTCATCGACCTCACCGGCTTCACCCGCTACACCGAGGAGGAGGGCGACATCGAGGCGCTCGACGTGATCGAGAACTTCGTCGCCACGGTCGAGGAAACGCTGCCGCGCGAGGCGACGATCGTGAAGACGATCGGCGACGAGGTGATGGTCGTCTCCCCGGATGCGGCCTCGCTGACCGAGTGGGCGGTCGAGTTCCTCGGGCGCTTCTCGCGACGGCCGCAGCCGCGCGTCGGCATCCACAGCGGCGACGCGGTCTACCGCGACGGCGACTACTTCGGCAGCCAGGTCAACCTCGCGCACCGGGTCGTCAACCGCGCCCTTGCCGGCGAGGTCCTGGTCACCGACCGGGTCGCCGACGCGATCGCCGAGCGCGACCAGCTGGAGCTGGAGCCGATCGGGCAGGTCAGCCTCAAGGGCTTCCCGGTGCCGACCGACCTCTTCGTCGTTCGCGCCGCCCGGAGCGACTGAGCGCTCCTAGACTCATTCCGTGGACGCCGACGAACTCCTCGGGCGGGTCGTCGCGGGCGGGCTGATCGCGCCGCCGGCGCCGGTGGTGGCGATGCTCTCGGGCGGCCGCGACTCGGTCTGCATGCTCGACCTCGCCGTCCGCGCCCGCGGCACCGAGGCGCTCACGGCTGTGCACGTCAACTACGGGCTGCGTGAGAGCTCGGAGGCGGACGAGCGCCACTGCGCCGAGCTCTGCGAGCGGCTCGGGGTCGGGCTGGAGGTCGAGCGCCCCCGCCGGCCCGAGGGCCCCGGCAACCTGCAGGCCTGGGCCCGCGACAACCGCTACGCGGCGGCGGCGCGGCTGGCCGAGGCGCAGGGGGCGACGATCGTCACCGGTCACACCGCCGACGACCAGGTCGAGACGATCCTCTACCGGCTCGCCTCCTCGCCGAGCCGGCGCGCGCTGCTGGGGATGAAGCCTCACGACGGCCGCCTGGCGCGGCCGTTGCTGGGAACGACCAGGGTTGAGGTCACCGCCTATTGCGAGGGGCGCGGCCTCGTCTGGCGCGAGGACGCCAGCAACGCCGACACCGCCTTCGCCCGCAACCGCATCCGCCACGGCCTGCTGCCGGAGCTGGAGCAGGTGCACCCGGCGGCGGCCGCCAACGTGCTGCGCACGGCGGCGCTGCTGCGCGACGAGGCCGAGGTCCTGGACGCCCTCGTCGAGGCCGAGCTTGGCGGCTCCGCCGACTCGCCGCGGCGCACGATCACGCTGGAGCGACTGGGCCAGCTGCCGCCGGCGCTGCGGCGCCTGGTCGTGCAGCGGCTCGCCGACGGCGCCGCCGGGCGGCCGGTCGCCGGCGCCGCCCGCCACGCCGAGGAGGTGGCCGCTCTGCGCCGCACCGGGACCGCGATGCTCGACCTCGGCGGCGGCGTTCGCGCCGTCGTCGAGCGCGGCCTGCTGCGTGCCGAGCGCGGCTGAGGGTCCATATATCTAGACTGCCGCCGGTGAGCGAGCGCGGGATCGGCGAGACGCTGGTGACCAGGGAGGATCTGCAGCGGCGGGTCGTCGAGCTGGGCGCCGAGGTGAGCCGTGACTACGCCGGTCGCGAGCTCTTCATGGTCGGCGTCCTCAAGGGCGCGGTCCTCTTCCTCGCCGACCTGATGCGCCACATCGACGTCCCCTGCGAGATCGACTTCATGGCGGTCTCCAGCTACGGCTCGCAGACCGACTCCTCGGGCGTGGTCAGGATCCTCAAGGACCTCGACGCCCCGATCGAAGGCCGCCACGTGCTGATCGTCGAGGACATCATCGACTCCGGGTTGACCCTTCACTACCTGATGCGGAACCTGCGGGCGCGCAACCCGGCCTCGCTCGAGGTCTGCTCGCTGCTGACCAAGCCGGAGCGGCTGCGGGTCGACCTCTCGCCCCGGTACATCGGCTTCGAGATCCCTAACCGGTTCGCGATCGGCTACGGCTTGGACCACGCGCAGCACTACCGCAACCTCGATTACGTCGCTGCGCTGGGGGACTAGGCGGCAAAACCGCCCTGGTACGCTGATTTTTACCCTTGAGGCGGTTTTTCAAAAGCGCGGCTTTCCCGATCCTGCTCGTCGTCATCTTGGCGTTCATCGCGCAGCGCGTGATCACGCAGGACTCCGGCCCTGAGGCGCCGCCGTACAACGAACTGATTCAGGCTCAGTCGGGCCTGATCGACGCGGGCCGGATCGACGAAGTCTCGGTCAACGTCAAGGACAAAACCCTCGACGTCAAGAAGGTCAACGGCGAAAGCTTCTCGACCGGCTATCCACCCGACGCCGAAGCGACGCTGATCGCCCAGCTGGAAAAAAACGACGTGAAGACGAAGGTGCACGGGACCGGCGGCTCGGGCCTGCTCTCGCTGCTCACCTACATCCTCCCGTTCGTCCTCTTCCTCGGCTTCTGGATCTTCCTGATGAACCAGATGCAGGGCGGCGGATCGCGGGTGATGAACTTCGGCAAATCGAAAGCGAAGCGGATGTCGGTCGACGCGCCGAAAATCACCTTCCGCGACGTCGCCGGCGTTGACGAGGCGGTGCAGGAGCTGGGGGAGATCAAGGAATTCCTCGAGAACCCGAAGAAATTCCAGGCGCTCGGCGCCCGCATCCCCAAGGGCGTCCTGCTCTACGGCCCCCCCGGCACCGGTAAGACCCTGCTCGCCCGCGCCGTCGCCGGCGAGGCGGGCGTCCCCTTCTTCTCGATCTCCGGCTCGGACTTCGTCGAGATGTTCGTCGGCGTCGGCGCCAGCCGCGTCCGCGACCTCTTCGAGCAGGCCAAGCAGAACTCGCCCTGCATCATCTTCATGGACGAGATCGACGCCGTCGGTCGCCACCGCGGCGCTGGCATGGGCGGCGGGCACGACGAGCGCGAGCAGACCCTGAACCAGCTGCTGGTCGAGATGGACGGCTTCGAGATGAAGGACAACATCATCTTGATCGCCGCCACCAACCGGCCGGACATCCTCGACCCGGCGCTGCTGCGGCCCGGCCGCTTCGACCGCCAGGTGGTCGTCGACCGGCCCGACCGCAAAGGCCGCAAACGGATCCTCGAGGTCCACACCCGTGGCAAGCCGCTGGGCCGGGCGATCGACCTCGACACCCTCGCCGGCCAGACCCCCGGCTTCACCGGTGCCGACCTCGCCAACCTGATCAACGAGGCGGCGCTGCTGACCGCCCGCACCGGCAGCCGCGAGATCACGATGAAAGAGCTCGAGGAGGGGATCATGCGCGTGATCGCCGGCCCCGAGAAGAAAACCCGCGTGATGAGCGAGAAGGAGCGGCTGATCACGGCCTACCACGAGATGGGCCACGCGATCGTCGGCCACCTGCTGGAGAACACCGACCCGGTCCACAAGATCTCGATCATCAGCCGCGGGCAGGCGCTCGGCTACACGATCAGCCTGCCGACCGAGGACAAGTTCCTCACCACCCGCGCCGAGCTGACCGACACGATGGCGATGACCCTCGGCGGCCGCGCCGCCGAGGAGATCATCTTCGGCGAGATCACCACCGGCGCCTCCAACGACCTCGAAAAGGTGACCGAGACGGCGAAGCAGATGGTGATGCGATTTGGCATGTCCGAGCGCCTCGGCCCCCGCGTCTTCGGCCACGATCGCGGCCAGCCTTTCCTCGGCCGCGAGTTCTCCTCCGAACCCGACTACTCCGATGAGATCGCCCGCGAGATCGACGACGAGATCCGCCGCATCGTCGAGAGCGCCCACCAGACCGCGCGCAAACTGCTGAACGAAAACCACGACGACCTCGACCGGATCTCGAAACTGCTGCTGACGCGGGAGACGATCGACGCCGATCAGTTCGTGGCTCTGCTCGAAGGCAAATCCGAGGACGAAGTGTTCGTCGACGAGGAGGAGCCGGAGCCGAGCGAGACCGAGCCCGAAGCCGAAGAGCGTCCCCAGCGCGATCCCGCTCGCACCAACCCGCGGCCCCGTCCGGGCTTCGCGGGCGGCGACGCCAGCTAGCTCGACCGCCGTCTTGCCGATGACTCCGCGGCTGATGGGGGTCGTCAACGTGACCCCCGACTCGTTCTCCGACGGCGGGCTCTTCCTCGACCCCGAAGCGGCGATCGCGCACGGGCGGGAGCTGGCTGCGCAGGGGGCGGCGATCCTCGACGTCGGCGGCGAATCGACGCGGCCCGGGTCCCAGCCAGTGCCGGAGGCCGAAGAGCTGGCGCGGGTGCTGCCGGTTGTCGAGGCGCTCGCCGGGGACGGGGCGACGGTCTCGATAGACACCTCCAAGAGCGCCGTCGCCGCGGCGGCTCTGGAGGCTGGTGCCACGATCGTCAACGACGTCACCGCCCTGCGCGACCCGGGGATGGCGGCGCTCTGCGCAGAGCGCGACGCGACCGTGGTCCTGATGCACATGCGCGGCGACCCGCGGACGATGCAGGACGCTCCCGCCTACGAGGACGTCGTCGCCGAGATCAAGGACTTCCTCTCCGCCCGCACGGCGATCGCGGTCGGCGCCGGCATCGCCAGGGAGCGGATCTGGCTCGACCCCGGGATCGGCTTCGGCAAGACCGCCGAGCACAACCTCGAGCTGCTGCGGCGGCTGCCGGAGTTGGCCGCGCTCGGCCAGCCGCTGGTGATCGGGACCTCGCGCAAGAGCTTCCTTGGCAAGTTCGACGGCTCGCCCGCCGGCGACCGGCTCGGCGGCACGATCGCCACCGCCGTGCTCGCCGCCGCCAGCGGCGCCGACGTGCTCCGCGTCCACGACGTCGCCGAGGTCGGCCAGGCGCTGGCCGTGGCCGGCGCGGTCCACGGATAGGTAGGTTGAGCGGGATGGAGGGACACGACCACGAGGCAGGGATCGAGTCGAGCGCCGAAGTCGAGCTGCGTGGGCTCTCGATCTACACCCACCACGGCGTCTCCGAAGCCGAGCAGGAGGTCGGCCAGCGGCTCGAGTTCGACATCTCCTTCGACGTCCCCGACTGCGACGCGGTCCTGACCGACCGCCTCGAGGACACGGTCGACTACGCCCAGGTCTGCGACATCGTCGCTCTCGCCGCGACCGAGCGCAGCTACAAGACCCTGGAGCGGCTCTCGCAGGTGATCGGCGAGCGCCTGATGGAGCGCTACGGATGCGAATCGGTGCGGGTGCGGGCCTCGAAGCCGGAGCCGCCGCTGCCGCTGGCGATCCAGGAGGTGGCGGTCGAGGTGACCCAGGAACGCGCCGCCGACGAGGACCCCGAGTCGCCCGAGCGTTAGGCGGTTCAGTGCGCGGCTACCTCGGCCTCGGCTCCAACGTCGGCGACTCCGCCGGCCACCTGCGGGCGGCGGTCGCGTTGCTGGGCGCGCGTGGGGTGGAGGTCGAGGCCGTCTCCTCGCTCTACGTGACCGAGCCGGTCGGGGAGATCCTCGACCAGCCCGACTTCCTCAACGCCGCCGTTCGCATCGAGGCCGATCTCTCACCCGAGCAGCTGCTCGACGTCTGCAAGGCGGTCGAGGCCGAGCGCGGCCGCGCCTTCGACCTGCCCCGTCACAGTCCGCGCCCGCTCGACGTCGACCTCTTGCTGCTGGGCGAGATCGAGCTGAAGAGCGAGCGCCTGACCTTGCCGCACCGCGAGGTGACCACGCGCCGGTTCGTGCTGGCGCCACTGCTGGAGCTCGACCCTGGACTGGCCCTGCCCGACGGCACCCGCCTCGCCGACGCTCTCGCGGCGCTGCCCGAGGACGAGCAGCGGGTCGAGCGCCGCGGCTCGCTCAATCCCTCCTAGGCGGTTGCCGGCTCGCCGCGCAGCGGCTCGAGCCAGGCGGGGGGAAGGATCGCGGGCATCCGCCCGGGGTAGTTCGGGACCACGCGCTTGGCCAGGGCCCCAGCGGGCCGGTTCTCGATCGCGGGACGAAGGTCATCCAGGGTCATCGCCAGGCCGAGGCTGGTGGCGATCTGGAAGTCGGCCGCGTTCAGCTGCTCGCCGTTGATGGTGCCGGCGGCGATCAGGTCGTCGACCTTTGCCAGCAGGGCCGGGAGCGCGGCCAGCGCCTTGCGGGCGTGGTCGTCGTCGGCTTCGTTGAAGCGGGCGGAGAGGGCGACGATCGGCGCCGCGGTCTTCACCGCCAGCCCGATCGGCATCCCGATCTTGGCGCCCTCCGAGTAGCTGCGCAGCGGCGCGTGGTCGCGCTTCATCCCCCACCAGAGGATCTGGCGGATCGGGTGCTGGAGCTCCTCGTCGCCGAAGCGCTCGGCCTCCTCGACGGCGGCGCGCTGGGCGGGGTCGGCGGGGAAGAGGGGTGGCTCGGGCTGCAGGCGCTCCAGCTCGCGGGCGATCTGGCGCGAGCCCTGGACCTTGGCGCCGTCGATCTTCAGCGCCGGCACGGTGACGCCGGGGAAGCCGGCGGCTCGCAGAACGCCCTTGGAGATGACCGGCAGCAGGTCGGTGCGCTTGTACGCGAGGCCCTTGTGCTCGAGCATCAACTCGACGGTGATGCTCGGGTGCGAGGCGGGGATGATGAAAAGGCGGGCGCTCATTCGACGCGATCTTATGCATATGCGCAGCGCTTTGGCTACCCAGCCAGTTTTGCCCCGGTCATAATCCCGCCCGTGCTGCTCGCGGTCGACATCGGCAATACCCAGACCCACCTCGGCGTCTTCGAAGGCGAGGAGCTGATCGAGCACTGGCGCTTCCAGACCCGCTCGGGAGCCACCGGGGACGAGCTGGCCGAGCGCATCGACGGCCTCTTCTCGCTCTGTGAGATGTCGTTCACCGCGGTCGACGCGGTCTGCGTCTCCTCCGTCGTGCCGCCACTCGGGGCCCAGTTCGAACAGCTCAGCGAGCGCTACCTGGAAGCAGATTGCCTGACGATCGGCCCCGGGGTGAAGACGGGGATGCCGATCCGGATCGAGAACCCGCTGGAGGTGGGGGCCGACCGGCTGGTCAACGCGATCGCCGCCTACGACCGCTTCGGCGAGGCCTGCGTCTCCGTCGACTTCGGCACCGGGATCAACATCGACGCCGTCTCCGCCGAGGGCGAGTACCTCGGCGGCGCGATCGGACCCGGCCTCGCGCCCTCGCTCACCGCCCTGATCGACCGCGCCGCGCGGATCAGTCGGATCGACCTCGAAGAGCCGCAGGAAGCGATCGGCCGCTCGACCCGGGCGGCGATCAACTCCGGCTTCATCTTCGGCTTCGCCGGCCTGATCGACGGCATCGTCCGCCGGGTCGAAAAAGAACTGCCGAACCCGCGCCTGCTCGCCACCGGCGGCTACGCCTCGACCGTGGTTCCCTTCACCGAGACGATCACCGAAGTCGACGATCTTCTTACCTTGAAGGGACTGCGGTTGATCCATGAGCGCAATCGGTGACAGCGGCGCTCCGCGGCCGGACCTGACGGAGCCCTTCGAGATCGGCGGCATCGAGATCGCCAACCGTGTCCTGCTGGCGCCGCTGGCGGGGATCGGCAACTGGTTCGTGCGCCTGCAGGCCAAACGCCACGGGGCCGGGCTGGCGGTCTCGGAGATGGTCTCCAGCTTCGCCCTGCACTACCGCAACGAGCGCACCCTGCGCGACCTGATGCGGATCCACCCCGACGAGCATCCCGTCTCGGTCCAGCTCTTCGGCCACGACGCCGAGGTGATGCGCTCGGGGGCGGAGATCGCCGCCAAGGCCGGCGCCGACCTGATCGACATCAACATGGGTTGCCCGGTGCCGAAGGTGCGCCGGACGGGCGCCGGCGCTCAGCTGCTGCGCGATCCCGAGCTGGCCCTGGCGCTGGCCCGCGCCGCCGCCGAGGGCAGTGGCCTGCCGGTGACGGTGAAGCTGCGCTCGGGGATCGAGGCCGGCGACCGCTCCGGCTTCGAGCTGGCGATCCGGCTTGCCGAGGAGGCCGGGGTGGCGGCGATCGCCTTCCACCCGCGGGCGGCGACCAAGGGCCACAAGGGCAAGCCCGACTACGCGCTGACGCGGGAGCTGGTCGGGCGGGTCGGGGTGCCGGTGATCGTCTCCGGCGGCCTCAGCAGCGCCGAGGCCGCCCGCACCGCGTACGAGGAGTCGGGCGCCGACGCGGTGATGATCGCCCGCGGCTCGCTCGGCAACCCCTGGGTCTTCGAGGAGTTGACCGGCCGCCGCAGCGAGCCGCCGGCGCGCGCGGAGATCGTCGCCGAGCTGCTCTGGGTCGTCGACCGCGCCGAGGAGCACCTCGGGCGCGAGCGGGCCGAGCGTTACCTGCGCAAGTTCTACCCCTGGTACAGCGAAAGCCTGCAGGCGCCACCGGCGCTGGTCGACGAGCTCCAGCGCAGCGCCGACCTCGACCGCGCAAGAGAATTAATTGGCTCCCTGGCGGAGCCCGGCGAGGTGCTGAGAACGGTTTGATTGCCGGCTTACCACCCTCGCTATAATCCCGCGACTCTGAGCCCAGGTGCGGCTATTTGGACGGCCGCATCGGGGCGTTTTTTTCGGTCCGGGGGTTACCTGATTCAGGGCTCCCACCAACCCAAAAGCGAGGTAGTGCACAGTGAGTCGCCAGGCGGTCATCACCCCCGAGGGTCTCGAGAAACTGAAAGAGGAGATCGAGCATCTCTCGACCACGAAACGCCGTGAGGTGGCGGCTCGGATCAAGGAGGCGCGCGAATTCGGCGACATCTCCGAGAACGCCGAATACGACGACGCCAAGAACGAACAGGCGCTGCTCGAGGGTCGCATTGCCCAGCTCGAAGAGCGGCTGCGGCGGGCGATGGTTATCGACGAGAAATCGCTCAGCACCGACGAGGTCGGGTTCGGCTCGGTCGTCCACGTCAAAGACCAGAAGACCGGCGACTCGCAGAAATTTCAGATCGTCGGCTCGACCGAGGCCAACCCGGTCGAGCACAAGCTCTCCAACGAGTCGCCGATCGGCAAAGCCCTGGTCGGCAAAAAGCGCAACGACATCGTCACCGTCGAGCCGCCGCGCGGCCCGAAGAAGAAATTCAAAATCACGAAAATCGAGACCGCTTGAGCGACGAGCTCTCTGACGTTCTTCGCGACCGTCGGGAGAAGCTGGGGCGGATACGCGAGGCGGGGGTCGAGCCGTTCCCCCACGAGTTCTCCAGGCGCGAGGACGTGGCGGAGGTGCGGGCGGCCCACGAGGGTCTGGCGCCGGGAATCGAGACCGAGTCGCGCCACCGGGTGGCCGGCCGGCTGACCGCTCGCCGCGGCCACGGCAAGGCCTGCTTCCTCGACCTCCGCGACGGCAGCGGCGAGATCCAGCTGCACGCGCGCGAGGACCTGCTCGGCCCCGAGGCCTACGCGATGCTGGTCGACCTCGACCTCGGCGACATCGTCGGCGTCGAGGGCACGGCGATGGCGACCCGGCGCGGCGGCGAGCTCTCGCTGGCGATCGACCGCTGGCGCCTGCTCGCCAAGAGCCTGCGGCCGCCGCCTGACAAGTTCCACGGCCTCGAGAACACCGAGACCCGCTTCCGCCGCCGTGAGCTTGACCTGATTGCCAACGAGGAGAGCCGCCGCGTCTTCCGCCTCCGCGCCCGCACGATCACCGAGATCCGCCGCTGGCTCGACGAACACGGCTACGTCGAGGTCGAGACCCCGGTCCTGCAGCCGCTCTACGGCGGCGCCCTGGCGCGGCCCTTCGTCACCCACCACAACACCCTCGACCGCGACCTCTACCTGCGGATCGCCACCGAGCTCTACCTCAAGCGCCTGATCGTCGGCGGCATCGACCGCGTCTACGAGCTCGGCAAGGACTTCCGCAACGAGGGCGTCTCCCACAAGCACAACCCCGAGTTCACGATGCTCGAGTGGTACGAGGCCTACGCCGACTACGAGAAGACCGCGCACGACCTCGAGCTGCTGGTCGCCGAGACCGCCGAGCGGGTGCTGGGCACGACGGTGGTCAAGCGCGGCGAGGTCGAGATCGACTTCGCGCCGCCGTGGCGGCGGATCACCCTGCGCGAGGCGATCCTCGAGCGCTCCGGAATCGACATCTCTCAGCACCCCAGCCGCGAGGCGCTGGCCAAGGCGATCGGCGGCAATGTCGACCCGAAGGAGGGCTGGGGCAAGCTGGTCGACGGGCTGCTCTCACGCGACGTCGAGCCCGGCCTGATCGCGCCGACCTTCATCTTCGATTACCCGACCGAGCTCTCGCCCTTCGCCAAGGCGCACCGCTCCGAGCCGGGCCTGGTCGAGCGCTGGGAGGCCTTCGCCGGCGGCGTTGAGATCGCCAACTCGTTCAGCGAGCTCAACGACCCGGATGAGCAGAGGCGGCGCTTTGAGCAGCAGGGGGCCGAGATCGCCCGCGGCGACGACGAGGCGCAGCCCTACGACGAGCTTTTCGTCGAAGCGCTCGAACAGGGGATGCCGCCGACCGGCGGCGTCGGCCTCGGCATCGATCGCCTGGTGATGATGCTCACCGGGGCAGCCAACATCCGCGAAGTGCTGCTGTTCCCGGCGATGAAAACCTGAGTCGCGGAGCGATCTACGGCCAGATTGCGCCCGCATCGGCGCCAATGTGTGCCCGCTTAGCGCTGAAACCCCGCTCTTAGCGCAGAGCCGGCGCACCGAGCCGGACTGACGCTCTCGGTAGAGTTAAGGGACACAAGGGCGCCTACCGATAACGAAGGGTGTCTGCGGTACCGACTCGGGCCAACCGGGTTTCGACCAAGAAGAGGTTTTCATTTGTTCGAGCGATTCACTGAGCGAGCTCGTCAGGTCGTCGTCCTAGCGCAGGAGGAGGCCCGGACTCTCAAGCACAATTACATCGGCACCGAGCACATCCTGCTCGGCCTGCTCCGCGAGGAGGAGGGTCTGGCTGCTCGCGTCCTCGAGTCCCTCGACATCACCGTCGAACGGGTCCGCTCGCAGGTGGTTCGCATCGTCGGCTCCGGCGAGGAGGTCACCTCCGGCCAGATCCCGTTCACCCCGCGCGCCAAGAAGGTGCTTGAGCTCGCTCTGCGCGAGGCGCTCTCCCTCGGCCACAACTACATCGGCACCGAGCACATCCTGCTCGGTCTCGTGCGTGAGAACGAGGGCGTGGCCGCCCGCATCCTGCTCGACTTCGACGCCGACTCGGACAAGATCCGCAACGAGGTCATCCGCATGCTCTCGGGCCCCGGTGGCCGTCGACAGGGCAGCGGTGGCGGCGGCGGTCAGGGCGAGGGCAAAAAGTCTTCGAAACTGCTCGACCAGTTCGGTCGCAACCTCACCCGCCTCGCCGAGGAGGGCAAGCTCGACCCGGTGATCGGTCGCGAGACCGAGATCGAGCGGATCATGCAGATCCTCTCCCGCCGCACCAAGAACAACCCGGTGCTGCTGGGCGAGCCCGGCGTCGGCAAGACCGCCGTGGTCGAGGGGCTGGCCGCCCGCATCAACAAAGGCGAGGTCCCGGAGCTGCTGAAGAACAAACAGATCTACACGCTCGATCTGGCCGCGCTCGTCGCCGGCTCGAAGTACCGCGGCGAGTTCGAGGAGCGCCTCAAGAAGGTGATGAAAGAGATCACCCAGCGCGGCGACATCATTCTTTTCATCGATGAGCTTCACAACCTGGTCGGCGCCGGCGCCGCCGAGGGCGCGATCGACGCGGCCTCGATCCTGAAGCCGGCCCTGGCCCGCGGCGAGCTGCAGACGATCGGCGCGACCACGCTCGACGAGTACCGCAAGTACCTCGAGCGCGACTCGGCGCTGGAGCGCCGCTTCGCCCAGATCAAGGTCGACCAGCCCTCGCCCGAGGACACGGTCCGGATCCTCGAGGGCCTGCGCGAGCGCTACGAACAGCACCACAAAGTCACGATCAACGACGAGGCCCTGGCCGCTGCCGCCGAGCTCGCCGACCGCTACATCTCCGACCGCTTCCTGCCCGACAAGGCGATCGACCTGATCGACGAGGCGGGCTCGCGGATGCGCATCAAGTCGATGAGCACGCCGCCGGTCTACCGCGACCTCGAGGAGGAGATCGAGACGACGCGGCGCGAGAAGGAGGCCGCGATCGAGGCCCAGGAGTTCGAAAAGGCCGCCAACCTGCGCGACACCGAGCGTCAGCTGACGACGAAAAAGCGCCAGCTCGAAGACGAGTGGGCCGAGGGCGAGAACGGCGAACGCCCGGTCGTCGGCGAAGAGGAGATCGCTGACATCGTCTCGATGTGGACCGGCATCCCCGTCTTCAAACTGACCGAGGCCGAGACCAAGAAACTGATCCGCATGGAGGAGGAACTCCACAAGCGGGTGATCGGCCAGGAGGTCGCGATCACGGCCGTCTCGAAAGCGATCCGCCGCTCGCGGGCCGGAATCAAGGACCCCAAGCGCCCGGCCGGCTCGTTCATCTTCCTCGGCCCCTCCGGGGTCGGCAAGACCGAGCTCGCCCGCACCCTCGCCGACTTCTTGTTCGGCGACGAGGAGGCGATGATCCGGATCGACATGTCCGAGTACATGGAGAAGCACGCCGTCAGTCGCCTGGTCGGCTCGCCTCCTGGCTACATCGGCTACGACGAGGGCGGTCAGCTGACCGAGGCCGTGCGCCGCAAGCCGTACTCGGTGCTGCTGCTCGACGAGATCGAGAAGGCGCACCCCGACGTCTTCAACATCCTCCTGCAGATCCTCGAGGACGGGCGCCTCACCGACGCCCAGGGTCGCACCGTGGACTTCCGCAACGCGATCGTGATCATGACCTCGAACATCGGCGCTGCGGAGATATCGAAGAACACCTCGATCGGGTTCACCGTCTCCGACGAGACCGGCATGTCCTACGGCGACATGAAGAACCGGATCATGAGCGACCTCAAAAAAGTCTTCCGGCCCGAGTTCCTCAACCGGATCGACGAGGTCATCGTCTTCCACAAGCTCGCCAAGGACGAGGTCAAGCACATCATCGATCTGATGATCGCCCGCGTCCGCGTCCAGGTCGCCGAGCACGAACTGCAGCTGGAGCTGGCCGAGGACGCGAAGGACATCCTCGTCGACAAAGGCTGGGACCCGTCGATGGGGGCACGACCGTTGCGCAGGGCGATCCAGCGCTACATCGAGGATCCGCTGGCCGACGAAGTCCTGCGCCAGGGCGAGATGGAGCCCGGCTCGACGGTGCTGGTCAGCCGCGATCCCTCCGGCGACGAGGAAGACAGGCCGCTGAAGCTGGAGATCATCGCCCCGAAGAAGCCGCCGGCGAAGCCGAAGAAGCCCGAGCCCGAGAAGGTCGGGGTCGGCGCCAAGCACGGCGACGACGGCGAGCACGGCGACGAGAGCGACTCCGCTCCCAGCGGCGACTCGCCCGAGTCCTGACCCCGGGCGGCGCGATGACGGGCGAGCTGGGCCGCAGCGCGATCGGCACCTGGAGTGGCGGCCGCTTCCTCCACTTCGGGGAAGCGATCGAGGAGGAGCGCCTGGTCTCGCTGCTGCGCCCCGGCGGCGGCATCGAGACCCTGCTGACGGCGGACGCTTACGGGCAGGGTGAGGCCGACCGCGTGCTCGGCCAGGCGCTCACCGGCGTGGCGCGCGAGAGCTACAGCCTCGTCGGGGCGGTCGGCCACGACTTCTACGAGGGCGAGCGCAACGGACCCAAGGGCTTCCCGCGCTTCACCGACCCGGCCCTGCGCAAGCCCGACCAGTACGCCTCCTACCTGCGGATGGCCACCGAGGCCAGTCTCGAGCGGCTCGGCGTCGACAGCTTTGACGTGCTGCTGCTGCACAACCCCGACCGCACTGGCTACAGCTCCGAGGCCGTCTGGGACGGGATGGCGGCGCTGCGCGAGGCGGGGCTGGCGGCGCGGATCGGGGTCGCGCCTGGGCCGGCCAACGGCTTCACCCTCGACATCCTCTCCTGCCTGGAGCGCTTCGGCGATCGCATCGACTGGGCGATGGTCATCCTCAACCCGCTCGAGCCCTGGCCCGGTGAGCTCTGCCTCGACGCCGCCGAGCGCCACGAGGTCAAGGTCCTGACCAGGGTGGTCGACTACGGCGGCCTCTTCTGGGGCGACCTGCGTCCCGGCATGGAACTGGGTCGCAGCGACCACCGCTCCTTCCGGCCGGCCGGCTGGATCGAGGCCGGGATCGAGAAGCTGGAGCGGCTGCGCCCGTTCGCCGAGCAGACCGACCTGACCACGATCCAGCTCGCCTGCCAATGGAACCTCGCCCACCCCGCGGTCGAGTGCGTGGCCCCGACCCTGATCCAAGAGGTTGGCGAGGGCGCCCGCCCGATCGAGCAGAAGCGGGCCGAGCTGGCGGCGCTGCCGGCCGAGCAGCGGATCGGCGAGGCCGAGCGCGAGGCGATCCGCGCGATTGGCGACAACACCGGCTCAATGGTCCTCAAGGGCGCCAGCGCCGAATACGACGGCGCCGAGCAGCCCGACCGCTGGGGCCTCAGCGACGATCTCGTCGCCGTCGGCGAGCGCTGGGGCATCGAGCCGCGGCGCGATCTCGTGGCCTCGGGCTGACGGCCCGGGACTGGGCGGGGCGGAGGAGAGGTCCGGTCGTCCTCTGGGCGAATTGAGTCGCGTCCCTTCGGGACCTGCTCCGCGGTGATGCTACCCGCCTATGGCGGGCAGGAATCAGATTGCATATCGCGCCCTTCGGGCAACATTCGCCCAGAGGCCG